>JBGGMJ010000196.1:0-45950 GCA_041288095.1 Myxococcota bacterium | reverse complement strand
AACAGGCCGAGGTCGCCGTTCACCCGGACCTGGAGGAACACATCGGCCAGGGCGGTGCCCCCGCCGAGCACGCCACGGGGCCGCTGGGGGTTCTTGAAGCGGCGCAGGCCTGCCTCCGGCAGCGGGTTGATCGCCAGGATGCGCCCGCCCCTGCGCTTCACCCGCTCGAGGGACGTGAGCATCCGCGGGTGGTTCGTGCCCGGGTTCTGGCCCATCACGATCACCAGGTCGGCGGCCTCCACGTCGGCCAGGGTGACGCTCCCCTTGCCCACGCCGATCGTCTCGGTGAGGGCGACGCCGCTCGACTCGTGGCACATGTTCGAGCAGTCGGGCAGGTTGTTGGTGCCGTAGAGGCGCACGAACGTCTGGTACGCGAAAGCGGCCTCGTTGCTGGTGCGGCCAGAGGTGTAGAAGACGGCCTCGTTGGGTGACGTCAAGGCGTTCAGCTCGCGCGCGATTAGCGCGAACGCTTCGGCCCAGGCGATGGGCGCGTAGTGCGTCGCGCCTTCACGCAGCACCACGGGATGGGTGATGCGGCCGAGCTTGCCTATCTCGTGATCGCTCATGGCCGCGAGCTCGGCGACGCTGTGCCGCGCGAACGTCTCGGGCGTCACGCGCTTGGTGGTCGTCTCTTCCGCGACCGCCTTGGCGCCGTTCTCGCAGAACTCGGTGATCTCGCGGCGGTCGTCGGGGTCCGGCCAGGCGCAGCCGGGGCAGTCGAAGCCGCTCTTCTGATTCACGGCGAGCAGCTGGGCGCTGCCGCGAATAAGGCCGCTTTCGCGGACGACGTGCGCGAGGCTTTGCTTGATTGCCGGAATGCCGCCCGCGACACGTGCGGGCTCACCTATTTCGGGTGCCGTCGGCTCGAGGGGCGGCAGCTCCGGCGCGCGACTCACGCCTGTGCTCCCAGCACGTTGATCTCCGGGGTCTCGACGACGCGCTTCCCCGAGCCCTCACGTACCGCCGCGAGCATGGCGCGACCGATGTTTCGCGTGGTGGTGACGCTGTCCGGCCAGAGGCGGCGCAACACCGGGTAGAACGGCCGGGCGATGATGATGCCCAGTCGGTAGGCGAGGGTGCGCGACTTGATGCCGTCCATGGGGTGAATGTAGCCGGGCCGGAACATGTAGGCGCCGCGAAACGGCAGCGCCATGAGCGCGTTCTCCGTCTTGCCCTTGATGCGCGCCCACATCGTGTCGCCTTGCTCGCTGCCGTCGGTGCCCTTGCCGGTGACGTAGACGAAGACCATCGGGGGATTCTGCCGCGCCAAGAGGTTCGCCACCGTCATGGTGAGCTCGAACGTGACCTTCGTGTACGCTTCTTCGGACATGCCGACCGAGCTCACGCCCGCGCAGAACAGACAGGCATCGTAACGGCCGAGCGCTCCCGCGACGTTCGGGAAGCTCGCGAGGTCCGGCACCACCAGCTCGCGGACCTTCTTGTGCGGCTCGTCGCCCCCTCGCCGCACCACGACGAGCACCTCGCTGACGTCGTCGGAGCGGATGCATTCGAGCAGCGCCGCCTGGCCGACCATTCCGGTCGAGCCGAAGATCATCACTTTCATTGTGGGGCATTTAAGCGAGGCGACGACGAAACACCAACAGCGCGGCCGCGGTCGTCACGCAGGCGATGAGCATCAAGGCGCCCACATGCCCCACGAGGTCGCTGAACGGCGCGGCTTTCAAGTAGAGGCCTTTGACGATGACGATGAAGTGCAGGAGCGGGTTTCCCTGCGCGACTGTCCGCAGCCAAGAGGGCATGTTGTCGACCGGCGAGATGTAGCCCGAGATCAAGATCGCCGGCATGACGAAGCAGAAGGTTCCCAGGAACGCTTGCTGCTGCGTCGACGCGAAGCTCGAGATGAGCAGGCCGATACCCGCCAGCGCCGCGACGTAGGCGACCATGCACAGGTAGAGCAGACCGAGCGCCCCCTGGAAGGGGATGCCGTAAATGAACACGCCGCCGGAGAGGATGATGGTCGCTTGCGCGGCCGCGATGAACAGCGCCGGCACTGCCTTGCCGAAGAAAATGAGCGACGGCGTGAGCGGCGAGACCAGCAGCTGCTCGAGGGTGCCCTGCTCACGCTCGCGCGATACGGACATGGCGGTGACGATGAGGGCGCTCAGGGTCGTGATGATGGCCACCAGCGACGGCACGATGAAGCGAAAGTATTCGAGGTTGGGGTTGAACCAGTGGCGGACGAAAAGCCCGCCGCCCGACGCGGAAGCTTGGGTCTGCTTTAGCGGAATGCCCGCGAGGACTTCGCCGACATAGCCGACGGCGATCTGCGCCGCGCTCGAGCGGCGTCCATCGAGCACGGCTTGCACCGGCTCGGGCCGTCCTTCAGCGACCGCGGCCGAGAACCGCGGGCCGAAGCGCAGCACCGCGATGGCGTCTTGCCGTTCGATGATGGCCCGAGCCTCCTGGTCGCTACCGACGCGCACGACCTTGCTGAAAGCGGGCGTTTGGGTGAGGCGCTGCGTGATCTCGGCTGTGACGGCGCCGCCGTCCTCGTCGTAGATGGCGACGACGTTGTTCTTTACCTCGCGCGTCGCGGCGGCGGGAAAGAGCACGAGCTGCAGGATGACCGGACCGATGAGCATGCGCCGGCTTTGCGGATCACGCAGCACCGCCCGCAGCTCTTTCTTGATGAGCGCCTTGGCGCGGATGAATCCGGGACTCACTCGAGCCTCCTGCGGGTGATCAGGAAGGTGAAACCGAGAAAGAAGACCGCGGCGCCGGTGAGCCCCCACAGCGCCGGGCCGATGACGCTCCAGACGTCGCCCGCCTGAAAGAGCGTCTGCATCGCGGTCACGAAGTAACGCGCGGGGATGATGCGCGTGAACAAGCGCACCGGCGCGGGCATCGAGGCGATCTCGAACACGAAGCCCGAGAGCATCATGGCCGGCAGGAACGCGGCGTTGAGCGCGGCCTGGGCGGCGTTGAACTGATTTTTGGTGGCGGTCGAGATGAGCAAGCCCAGGCCGAGCGCCGAGAGCAGGAAGGTCGAGGCCACGAAGTAGAGGAGCAGTAGCGAGCCGCGGAACGGCACCTCGAACACGTTGATGGTGAGCACCATGCACAAAGTGAACGAGAGCATGCCGAGCACGAAGTACGGCACGAGCTTGAAGGTGATGAGCTCGAGGCGCGTGACGCCCGCGGCGAGCAGAGCCTCCATGGTGCCGCGCTCCCATTCGCGTGCCACCACCATCGAGGTGAGCAGGGCGCCGATGACCGTCATGATGATGGTGATGGACCCCGGCAGGAGAAAGTTGCGGCTCACCGTGGATGGGTTGAACCAGTAGCGCTCCTCGATGGTGAGCCCGGCAATCAGGGGCCGGCCGCTCTCGAGGGCGTGCTCGCGACGCCAGATGGCGTAAGCACCGCGCACGTAGCCGGCGACGAAGCTCGCGGTGTTTGGCTCGGAGCCATCGGTGATGAGCTGCACCGACGGCGATTCGCCCGGGGCCTCGAGCCGCCGCCCGAAGTCGCCGCGCACGACGAGAAAGCCACGAACGCGCTCGGACCGTAGCAGGTCCGCCATGGAGTCCACGTCGTAGCCGAGCGTGACGTCGAAATAAGGGCTCGACGAAAAAGTCTCGGAGAAGCGTCGCGCCGCGGGGCTGTCGTCCTCGAGCACGATGCCGAGCCGCACGGCGCCGGCGTCGAAGTTGATGCCGTAGGCGAAGAGAAAGAGAAGGACGACGGGGAAGACGACCGCGATGAGCAGGGCGCTCGGGTCACGGACGATCTGCACGCTCTCTTTCTTGCAGAGCGTGACGATGCGGCGCAGGCGGTACCGCATCACTGATCTCCTTTGATCAACGCGATGAAGGCGTCTTCCATGGTCGGGTCCGGCGTGTCCGCTGTAGCGGCGCGCGCCTTCACCTCGTCGGGGGTGCCGCTCGCGATCTGCCGGCCGCGCGAGATCAGCGTGAGGCGGTCGCAGAACTCCGCCTCGTCCATGAAATGGGTCGTGACCAGCACGGTGACGCCGCGCTCGACGACGCCGTTGATGTGTGTCCAGAACTCACGCCGCGTGACCGGGTCGACGCCCGAGGTCGGCTCGTCGAGGAACAAGATCTCGGGGCCGTGCAGTAGCGCCGCGGCGAGCGACAAGCGCTGCTTGAAGCCCAGCGGCAAGTCCTGAGTAGCGGTGTCGCGAATGTCACCGAGCTCGAACGTGTCGATCATGCGGTCGATGGCATTGCTCGCCGCGCGTCCGGCGAGGCCGTAGGCGCCTGCGAAGAACTCGAGGTTGTTGTGGACCGAGAGATTTCCGTAGAGGGAAAACTTCTGGGCCATGTAGCCGAGGCGCTGGCGGGCGGTGCTGCGGCTATGGCGGAGGTCGACACCCGCGACCTTGGCTTCGCCGGAGGTCGGTGCCAAGAGGCCGCAGAGCATCTTGAAGGTCGTGGACTTGCCGGCGCCGTTCGGACCGAGCAGGCCGAAGATCTCGCCCCGACGCACCTCGAGCGTGATGTCGTCGGCGGCGCGGAACTCGCCGAACTGTTTGGTGAGGCTCTTGGTGGCGATGACCACCGCGCCGTCGCGCGGCCGCTCGGGGATGAGCTTGGCAAGTGGAGAGTCGACGACGGGCACGCCGCCCAAGAGGTCGATGAAGCCGTCCTCGAAGCGCGATGCGATTTTCGCGAGCCGCCCCCCTGCGACGCCGTAGCTTTCGGGATGCAGCGTCGCGCCGGGCTTTGCGAGCAAGCGAACAGCATGACCCTGAACGACGCCGTCCATGCTCGCCGGATCGTGACGGGCGCTGCGTAGCGCGCCGCGCGCCGACCCAGTGAAGCCGCTGAGCGCAAAGACGCGGCCGTGGGTTCGCGCGTTGAGCTCGGCGGGCGCTCCAGCGAACAGAGCCTCGCCCTCGTTGAGCAGCACCACCCCGTCACACGCCTCGGCTTCGTCGAGATAAGCGGTGCTCCAGACCACCGCCATGCCTTCGCGCAAGAGCTCGCGCACCATCCGCCAGAGCTCGCGGCGGGAGATCGGATCGACGCCGACCCCCGGCTCGTCGAGCAACAGGAGGCGCGGTGTCCCCAATAGCGTACAAGCGAGGCCGAGCTTCTGCTTCATGCCGCCCGACAGCTTGCCGGCCTGGCGGTCCGTGAAGCGCTGGAGATCGGTGAACGCGAGCAGGCGCTCGAAGGTCTCGTCACGCTCCTTACCGGCGATGTTCTTGAGGTCGGCGTAGAGATCGAGGTTCTCGTGCACCGTGAGGTCTTCGTAGAGGCCGAACTTCTGGGGCATGTAGCCGATGCTGTCGCGCAGAGCGTCAGCTTGGTGCGCGGGATCCTTGCCTAGGACACGGAGCTCACCGCTCGTCGGCACCAGGAGACCCGCGAAGAGTCGCATGAGCGTCGTCTTGCCGGCGCCGTCGGGTCCGACGAGACCGGTCACCGCGCCGCTGCGCGCCTCCATGTCGAGGTTCGTAAGCGCGGGCTTCGCTGCCTTGGGGAAGTGTTTTTCCAGACCACGGGCGTACGCGATGACGGACGTGTCACCGGTAAGCGCGGGCGCGGCGCTCACGGCGCGGACCCAGCCGCCACCGGCGTGGGCGATTTCTCCTCGAGACGAATGGTGACCGGCATGCCCTGGCGCAGGGCGCTATCTGGAGCGTCGACGACGACGCGGAAGCGATAGACCAGCGAGGTTCGCAGCTCGGTGGTCTCGACGTTCTTGGGTGTGAACTCCGCTTGAGCCGCGACATAGCCGACGTGGCCGGGGTAGGGGTGGTCCGGCTGACTGTCGGTCGTGACCTGGACGGGCGTGCCCGGCACGAGCTTACCGAGAGCGGGCTCGGGCGCGAACGCACGTACCCAGACCGGCGCGTCGAGCGAGACCACGAGCACGGTGTTACCCGCCGCGAGCATGGTGCCCGGCTCGATGACGCGGGTGAGCACCGTGCCGCCGCTCGGCGCCGTGAGCTCGGCGTCCTCGAGCGAGAGCCTCGCCGCGGCGGCAGCCGCTTCCGCGCGCGCCAGGTCGGCGCGCACCGCGGCGATGTCTTCGATACGGTTGCCTCGGACCAAGCGGTCGAGAGTAGCTTCGGCCGCCTTCACGCCCGCTTGTGACTCGTCGAGACGCGTCTTGGCGGTGTCGAGCTCTTGCTGTGGCACCGCGGAGCTGGCGTAGAGCCGCTCAGTGCGGGTGAACACGTCCTCGGTGCGTGTCTTCGTCGCGCGTCGTTGCTCGAGGACGGCGCGCGCCTCGGCGATATCCTCGCGGCGGAATCCGGCTTCGGCCCGAGCCACGGCCGCTTTCGCGGCGTCGACTCCGGCGAGCGCCTGATCGAGGGCGATGCGGTAGGGCGCGGGGTCGAGCCGTGCGATGACCTCGCCGGCCGTGACCTGCTCGCCTTCGCGCTTGAGCACCGCCGCGACCCGTCCGCCAACGCGGAACGCCAGCGAAACGTCTCGGATGTCCACGTTGCCGTAGAAAATGTTCTCGGGGTGCTGCTCGTGGTGCCCTTGCCACCACCAGAACGCGCCGCCGATGAGCGATGCGAGCACGACCAGGGGGACGACACGCTTCACTTTGCTGGGGGGACTCATCCTATTTTCCTCCACGTCGTTTGCCGGCGGCGACGGCGCGCAACGCTCCAATCGAGTGCTCGACCACGACATCGGCGATGAGCTCGACGTTGTCTTGGCCCGGATCATCCGCGGAGCTCCAACCGGTCCGTTTCTGCAGAGCTGCTTTGGCCGCCTTGAAGCCGACGCACTGGCTGATGAGCGCGTGCGCGCGGATGACGGCTTCGAGGTCCGTCGCGGCGATACCGATCCGATCGGCGACCAGCGCGGTGATGGTCTCGTGCATGGGCTTGAGCAGCCTCTCGAAGATCAACGCGAAAGCGGACGTCGGCTCGGACTGCTCGCGCAACACGAACAGGGCAGGGGAGGAGTCGCGGACGTTGGCGAACATCGAGAGGACGAGCGCGCGCAAGAGGCCCCCGAGGTGCTGCTCCGTCGCCTCCGCGGTGCGCTTGCCGGTCGCGAGATAGACGCGCGAGGGCTCGAGGACGTGCGCGGTGCCCATCGCCATGCCGTTGGCCAGAAATTCGGCGACGGCGAGGTAGAGACCTTCCTTGCTGCCGAAGTGGTAGTTGACCGCCGCGACGTTGGCGCCGGCGCGGTCGCAGATGTCACGGACGCTTGCCGCGTCGAAGCCATAGCGGCCGAAGCTCTCGAGGGCGGCGATGATGAGCGCCTGACGGGCGGCTTCGCCTCGGGCATCGGGTGACTCGGAGCTTGCGCGTCGGGCTGCCATGAACAGTTATTTAAAACAAACGTTTGATTTAATCAATAACCGGATCACTGTTTTGTTAAAACGTGAGTGACGACGGCTACTTGACCTCGATGTTTTTCGCGATCGGTCCGACGCGGGCGACCATGGTGCCGCTCATCGTCGGCGTGAGCACCATGCGCCCCGCGATATCGAGAGACCCGCCTTGGACGGTGAAGGGCTCGGCGACCAGCTTGGGCAGGGTGGCTTCGACCTTCGCCGCGCCATGAATCTCCGCGTCGGGACCGACCGCGAGCTTCGCGATGGCGGCGCCGAACGTGGGCGGCATCAATGCGAGCACCGGCTTTGCGCTCTTGCCGCTGGCCACCAGCTCGAACCTGCCTCGGCCGTTCTTGGGATCGATGCGCCCGCCCGGCAGCGCCGAGAGCGCGAGCTCGGCGTCCGCGAAGCGCTCGTCATCGACCTTGACGTGCTTGAGTGTCGCGCGGGCCTCGTGAATGCGCAGGGAGCGCTGCTCGCCGTCGATGCGAACGTGCGTATCGAGCACACCTGCCAGCTTCTTGCCGGCGAGCGGCAGGAAGAAATCGTTGCTGTGCGCGCGCGCGGTGACGCCGCTCACGAGCCCATCGCGCATGTGCGCTTCGAGGTCCGTTTTGGCGACACCGCCGGCACCGAGTCGCGCGAGCTGCAGCATCGCGCCGCTGGCGACGATGTCGGCGCTCACGATTTCTTCCCAGATGCGGTGCTTGGGGACCTCCATGTCGCGCATCACCGTCGCGACGTCGACGCTCTTCACCAGCGCGAGCGGCTGCTCCGCCCCGAGCGTCACCGTCATGTCGTCCCAGTGCGCCGACTCGCTCGCGAGATCCAGCTCCTGCGTCGGCCACAAGTACATGCGACCGCTGACCCCGCCCTTGCCGCGAAAGCGGACATATTCGACCCACACGTCGCGCACGTCGGTCAGCTCGATACCGCCGAGATGCAGGCGCCAAATTCCCTCCGGGCCTCCACCCTGCGGCGGCAGCGCGGTCTCTTTCTGCGCCAAGCAGTCGGGAGCGTTCGCCGACGCCTGCCCGGTGATGGGCGGTAAGCTCGGGTGCTTGCAGAGCTCCGGCACCTTGCGCGTCTGGCGGAAGTAAAAGCTTACGCCATCGAGGCGCGTCGCGTGGGTGACGAAGCGGAGGTTCGCGAGGGGGCGTAGCTCGACGTCCAGCGCGAACCGGTCGAAGTGCATGTCGAGCTCGACGTCGGTGTCGTGGATGACGACGTGCAGATCGGTGCCCGAGAGCCGTCCCGGCCACCACGACACAGCGGCGCCCATGGTGAAGGTAACGTAGGGCTGAGCGCTGTTGATGCGCTTCAGCCCGTCACGGACGAACCACGTCGCGATCAGCAACCACAGGAGATAGATGCCCGTCAGGGTCGCGCAAGCGATGATCAACGGGCGTTTCCACCGCATGGGTAAGTAGAGGCTGCCGCGATCCGGTCAGAGCCTCGAGCTCCTTTTCGGCCTTCTCGGTGTCAATCAAGTCCTCGCCCGCGCGGTAGTGCTCGAACGCGGAGCGTGTCCTTGCCAAGGTAGCCGTGAAAGTGGCGTTGGCAACGACGGGAACACAATCAGCCGCGCAAAAGAGCGCGAGCTTCACTCCCGTCAGGAGTGCGGCGTTGCCCGCCGCGACATCACCCTTGCCGTAGCCGAAGGCCGCTCGCAGCGCGGCGGTGATGACACCGGGGATGAGAAAGAGATTGCCTACGGCGGGGATTGGGATGACCGCGGCGCCGACCGTAAACGCCGACGACATGCCGATGAGCGACATGGTCTCGGCGCGGCGGATGAACGGGACGTTGACGACGGTCCGACGGCCGTCAGCTATCGCGACCTCGAGCTTTACGCTATCGCGGATATTCTCCGGCAGCCAGGTCGTTCGCGGGGGCGGAAGCGCGAGGGTTTCCGGGCGGTCACCCTTCCACCATTTGACCACCCAGTCATGCAATCGACTGAGCGGTTTGTAGAGCTTGGTGAGCAGGTGCTCCTTGCGTGGCTCCGCGAGCCACGTCCGGCAAAGCTCCGCCGCCGCCAGCTCGGGCTGTTCGAAACGCACGCCCGCCGCTTGGACATGCACGACCGCGACGCCGCGCTCCCGCAGATACTGCGACGCCCACGCTGCGGCGATGATGTGCTCGGGGCGTTTGGCGGCGGTCAGCATGTTCCTCGGTTATCGCCGCTTGCCTCTCCCTGGTGCCTTTCAATTCATGAGCAAAATCATGGCACTGTGGCATTGGGAAAGGTCCCGATCAGCTCGTCGGTGAAGCGGCCGAGGGCGCCCCACATGCCTTCGCCCGCGAGCTTGCCGAGGCGCACGATGACCAAGTCCTTCGAAGGCACGACGACGATGAGCTGGCCTCGGTGCCCCTCGGCCGAAAAGACGTCGCGCCAGGGCCCCATCGTGAGCGCGTCGTAGGGTCTGCCGTGCCCCTCGGCGGCGGCGATCCACCAGCCGGCGCCATAGGTATCGACGTTGGCGGCGGGTGATTTGGTGCGCGCGAAGTCCACCCAGCCCTGGGGCAACACGCGCTTGCCGTCCCAGACCCCGTCACGCAGGTACAAGAGCCCGAACTTCGCGAAGTCGCGTGCTGTCGCGTACACGAGCGATCCGCCGATGAAGGAGCCTTGGGGATCGAACTCGGGCTGCGCCGAGGTCATGCCGATGACGTCGAAGAGGCGGGTCTTCATGAAGGCGAGCATCGACGCACGCCGCTCGTTCGGGGTCCGCGCGCTCGGCGCGATGACCCGGCCCAAGGCGTTCGCCACCAGGTTCGTCCCCGCCGAGTTGTAGTTCCACACCTCACCCGGCGGGTGTACGAGCGGCAGCGAAGCCGCGTAGGCGATGATGTCGTGACGGCCCTTGCCGAAGGTCATCTTCGCCGCGTCGTTGGTCGTCGGCCCGGTGCGCATCTCACGGTAGTCGAGGCCGTCGGTCATGTTGAGCCACTGCCGCCAGGTGATTGCGGCGCGCGGATCGCTCGTCGGCCATAGCGGATTGCCCATCGGCTCGTCGATATCGACCGAGCCGTCGCCTACCGCGACGCCGACGAGAGCCTGGGTGATCGATTTTGCCATCGACCACGACACCAGGCGCGTGTCGGCGGTGATGTCGGGCGCGTAACGCTCGGCCACGATGATGCCGTGCTGCACCACGACGATGGCGCGCGTCTCTCCGAGGGCCGGGTCATGAACATCGGTCAAGGCGACGAGGCGGGCCAGGGTCGCTTCGTCGGCGCCGCGCGGCTTGCCTGTCGGCCATTCGCGGGTCGGAAGGGGGATGGCGAGGTCCTGCGGGGGCAGGGGTGTCAGCGTGGCACTGAGAATGATCGCGGCGACCGGGGCGAGCGGGCTCACGGTTGGCCTCGGACTGCAGCGAGCGTTAGAAGGGGCGGACCGATGAAGAAATCACTGATCATTTCAGCCGTCGTCATTCTCTTGGCGGGCGCCGGAGTGGTCGTCGGCCCGCGCCTCGTAACCCTGGTTACGGTGGGCGCGGGTTATACAGCAAAGCAGGTTTGCTCGTGCCTCTACGTTTCGGGGCGCAGTCTCGAGAGCTGTGCGCGCGAGCCCGAGAGTCCCGCGGATACATTGGTGAAATGGACCGCCGGCGAAGGCCGCGTCCGCGCCAGCACACTGGGCCTCGCGCACGCGACGGCGCGCTACGACGAAGGGTTCGGCTGCGTCTTGGAAGACTAGCCCGGGTCGCGGGCCCCGGGTGGCAACCAAATCCCCGAATTGACGATACCTCGGAAACTCCCGAGGTTTCTCATGCGAATGACGAGGCGCTTCCACGCCACGGATGCATACGTGTGTCTCGCCGCCGCAATGGCGGTCTTGGCCACGGGTGCGCCCGCGCGCGCCGCCGAGACCGACGGCAGCATCATGCTGGGCGGGAAGGCCTGGAGCACCGCCTCGACTTTCGTTCAGGCGACGCCGACCTCGATCATCGATGACGTGCTCGCAAGGGTGAAGGCGCAGGCGGCCGCCGGCGCGCGCCCGGTCGTCATCTTCGACCTCGACTCGACGCTCTTCGACAATGGTCCGCGCCAGGAGCGCATCGCGCACGAGTTCGCGCGCGACATGGCTAGTCACCCGGAGCTCGGCGCCGAAGCCGCGAAGCTCGCGACCTTCGTTTCGAAGAACACCTCGTTCTCCATGACCGACATGCTCGCTTCATGCGGCGTCGATGTCGCAAGCGACAGCGGCAAGGCCTTGCTCGAAGCCTACAAGCCCTACTGGCGCGAGCGTTTCTTCACGGGCGAGTACGCGGTGTCCGACAAAGCGTACAGCAACGCCGCCGCCGTCGTTAACCGCGTCTATCACGCGACCGATTCGTTCCCGGCGGCCCGCCGCGTCAAGGTCATCTACCTCTCGGGCCGTCATCGCGAGATGGAAGACGGCACTCGCGCCGCGCTTGTGCGCGACGGCATCCCCACGGGCGATCGCACGGCGCTGATTCTCAAGCACGCTTTCGCGGAGCGCGACGAAGATTTCAAACGTCGCGCGGCCATGACCATTCGCGCGATGGGGCGCGTCGTCGCTGCATTCGACAATGAGCCCGCCAACGTAGCTGTGTTCGTCTCAGAGTTCCCCGATGCCGTGAACGTTTGGGTGCGCACGATCGACTCCGGTCGCGCGACGCATCCAGTGAAGGGCGTCTACACAATTGGCGACGGCGAGAACGATCTCGCTGGTTGGCCGTCTGCACACCGAGGGTAATGACCATGAAGAGCGATGGCGTTGGTTCGATTCGCGTTCGGTTAGCCGCTAAAGCAGACGCGCCGGTGAAAGCCAGCAAGGCGGCCAAGGCCACCGCGGCCGAGAGTGTCGATAAGGTCGAGACCAAGAAGGCAAAGCCCAAGGGTGAGCTCCGCACCGTGATCTTCCCGCCGCTCCCGGGCGATTGGAAGGCGCCGACCAAGGCGACCGTGCTCAGCGACGAGAAGGCGGTCTACGACGGCGACACCTTCAAGATCGACGGCTTCAGTGTGCGCGTCGGCGAAGTCAACGCGCCGGAGCGCAAGCCCGCCGAGGCCGGCTGGGAAGAAGCACAGAAGGCCCTCGAGAAGCTCGTGAAGGGCAAGGAAGTCACCCTCGACTACGGTAAGAAGACCGACCCGCGAGACGACTACGGCCGTCTCGTGGCGCGCGTCTCCGTCGGCAACAAGCTCGTGCCGGAGGTGCTGCTCGAGCAGGGCGTGGCGCACGCCTACTTCATCCTCAATGGGGACGACGGTATCGACCGCTCGAACCTCATCGCCGCGCAAGAGAAGGCGAAGGCCGCGAAGAAGGGCATCTGGGCGCAGGAGCGTTTTCAGAAGCCGTTCGTGCTCACGTCGTTCCACCCCAACGGCCGTGGCGACGACAATTGGAATCCCAACGTCGAGTACATGCGCCTTTGCAACGTCGCGTCCGACGCGATCAATCTGAAGGGCTACTCGATCACCAACGCCTCGGGTCAAAAGTGGACGCTGCCCGACGTCAGCGTGCCGGTCGGCCACACAGTGCAGATCTTCTCCGGGCGCGGCGAAAGCCAACTGACGCCGCCGAAGGCGATCAAGATCTTCCTCGGCGAGCAGAAGCCGGTCTGGGACAACTACCTCGACAAGATGACCTTTCGCGACGCGAAGGGTTCCGTGATCCTCGATCGCGCTCAGAACCAGGATCCGCCGAACCTCGAGAAGCTGGCCTCCGAGCTGACGATTACGCAGAAGCAGATTGGCCGCTTGGGCTCCGATGTCGACGTCGTCTACGAAGGACCGGCGAAGCTCGTCGTGAAGGACTTCGTCCCCGACGACGGCGACACCATCTACATCCCGCAGCTGAAGACTGGCACCTTCAAGGCCAGCATCGGCAAGTTCAAGTGGGACCTGGCGATGAACGATGGTGATCAGGCGCCGAAGGACGGCACCATGGGCGTTCGCTTCCAGGGCGTCGACACGCTCGAGACGCGCGTCGTCAAGATCATGCCTGACGGCGAGAAGGTCTTCGCGAGCCAAGGCATGCCGGGTGAGATTGCCAAGAAAGCAATGCTCAAGCTGCTCGCCAAAGCGGACAAGATCTACGTCGTGCCGGATCAGCACCGTCCCTTCGACGTTTACGACCGCTTGCTCGGCACCGTGTTCGCCGAGATCGGCACCGGCGCCAAGAAGCAGGTCGTCGAGGTCAACAAGTGGCTGGTCGAGCAGGGCCACGGCGAGCTGGTGTCGTACTACGGCAAGGACTTCGACCCGGCGCGGCACGAGGCGTACGCTAAAGCGTCGAAGGAAGCCTTCGAGGCGAAGCGCGGAATCTACGGCGACGGCGACGAGAAGATGCTCGAGCGCCCCGCTGACTTCCGCCGCCGCATGGCCGACCGTCCGCCGAGCCGCGACTACGTGGCTGACTGGGAGACCAAGCTGGTCTACCCGAGCACGCACATCGACATGGTGCCGCCGTACCGTCGCGTCTTCATCCTGCACGATGACTTGAGCCCGGCGCTGCTCGATGCGCGCTTCAGCTTCAAGCTCGCCAAGGTCGAGCCGAAAACCTCGACGCCGGCTTCGGTTAAGGGCAGCAAAGCCAAGGCGGTCCGCGCCCTGGATCTGCAAATCAGTCAGAAGGCTGGACGCGAAATCGCTTAAGAGCAACATTGGGGGGCAACCTATTGAGGTGCCCCTGATGAAGTGTTTCGAAGGCGTTCACGCGGAAGACCTCGACGTTCGGCCGTTCAAGTTCAGCCACAAGCTGATGGGTCATCCCGCGCTGTCGCTGGCCAACCTCGGTGAGGCGTTGCCGGCGTTGCCCAAGGACCAGGTGTTCTACTCGAGCGGCGTGCTGGCGAAGGACGATGACTTCGATCGGGCGCACCTCGACAAGAAAAACGGTCTGTCGCTCGAGAAGACAATCGAGACCATTCGCACGTCCGACTCGTACATCATGGTGCGGTCGCCCGAGGCGCACAAAAGCTTCCAAGACTTGCACCGCGAGCTCAAGGCCGATG
Organism: Myxococcota bacterium; assembly: GCA_041288095.1. GTDB lineage: Bacteria > Myxococcota > XYA12-FULL-58-9 > XYA12-FULL-58-9 > JALHOP01 > JALHOP01. Next base: position 31,665 of record JBGGMJ010000196.1, on the reverse strand, counting down.
TCGAGGAGCTGATGCACGGCCGCGGCATCAAGGGCGAGATCGAGGGCTCGATGCTCTATTTGTTCATCGCGTCGCCCAACAGCGTCACGCCGTTCCACATCGACCGCTACTCGACGTTCCTCTTCCAGTTCGCTGGCGCCAAAGAGGTGACGGTGTTCCCACCGTGCGACGACCGTGTCGTCCCGGCCGCTACAGCGGAGGGTTTCATGGCGCAGAGCGGCGCCCGGCCAGTGTGGAAGCCCGAGCTCGAGTCGCTCGGCGAATGTTTCAAGTTCAAGCCGGGCGAAGCCATTCACATCCCGTTCATTTCGGGGCACCACGTGAAGAACGGCGCGTCAGACGTTTCGATCTCGATGTCGATCATCTTCAACACGCCGCAGACCATGGCGTTGAGCAGGGCGATGCTGTTCAACCACAAGCTGCGCCGGGCGTTGAAGCCGGTCGGTATCGCGCCGCGCGCGGTGGGCAGCGCGGATTGGCGGGATATGACGAAGGCGCAGCTGTGGGCCACGGCGGCGAAGGCGCGGCATTTGATTCGCGGGAAGCGGAACTAAGGGGCTTTCCTCAACCCCCCTCGGTGCCAACAATCCCATCGCGCGCCAAGGACGAGGCTTCCGCCCGCACAGCCACGCTGCCCGCCGGATTCGCATACCACCCGTTCGGATCAGCATCGTCAGCGCGTTCCCGCACCTTGAGCACCGTAAACATCCCCCCCATGTCGATATAGCTGAACGGCCCCGGCCCCCCGCGCATCGGCAACGAATTGGCCGGCATCGCCATCGTCATCTCGCCCATGCCGCCCATGCCCGAAGCGCCCATCGTCATATACTCGGGGAGCACCCGACTCATCCGCCGATCCAACGTGCTGGTGTCGGCGCCAACCATGTTCGGAAACCCATGCCCCATCTGCATCATCACGTGATGGGTCATATGACAGTGCATCGCCCAATCGCCCGCGACCGTCGGAGTAAACTCGATCACCCGCGTCGCTCCCACCGGCACGATTACCGTGTTCTCCGGCCACTGTGCGCTTTCGCGGATATACCCACCATCCGTCGCCGTCACGTTGAAGTGCACGCCATGGATGTGAATGGGGTGATGATCCATCGGCGATAGGTTCCCCAAACGGATGCGAACGCGCTCGCCCAAGCCCACGACCAACGGCTCAGTCGCCGGGAACGCCTTGCCGTTGAAGGTGAGCACGTTGAACTCGGTCATCTCCAGGGGATTCGGCCGCCGCGCCCCCGCATCGATGCGCCACTCGTGGGTCATCATCACGAAGTCACGATCGATCCGCTGCCCCCGCGCCGCGCGAGGATGCACGATGAACATGCCGATGAGCCCCAGGCCCACCTGCGTCATCTCGTCGTAGTGCGAGTGATACATGTACGTGCCCGGCTCGCGGACCGTGAATTCGTACATGAACGTTTCGCCGCGCGGGATCGGCGCTTGGTTCAAGCCTGACACTCCATCCATGCCCGAAGGCACGAGGATGCCATGCCAGTGCACCGTCGTCGGCTCCGGTAGGCGATTGGTCACGTAGATGCGCAGTCGGTCACCCTCGACCGCCTCGATGGTGGGCCCGGGTGTGCCGCCGTTGTAACCCCACACCTCGGCTCGCAACCCCGGTGCGAACTCGTTGATGAAAGGCGCCGCGATCAAGTGCCCGACCTTGACGCCGTCGACCACCTTCCACGGCAGGGTCGAGCCGTTTGGTGTCACGACCGGGATCTGGCCGACGGGAAACGTCCGCTTTGGCGGAGGGCGCTTCTCGAAACGGAGGGGTGCGGGGGGATCGCTCGCGTGCGACGGCGCGTGCTGGGCGTGAACCACCGGAGTGCGCAACATGGCGGCGACCGCGCCCCCCATGGCGATGAACGAGCGACGATCCATGTCAGTTCTCTCCCGGCACGTGCCCCGCGAGCAGGGCGTCGAAGCCCGCTTTGGCGGACCAGTAATCGCGCAGCGTCTCGACGTAAGCGAGCTGACTGTCGAGCTCCTGGCCGCGCGCTTGTAGGACCGCGAAGACGCCGACCTGCATGGCGTTGTATTGGAGCATCGTCTGGCGCATCACCTCGGCGCGGGCCGGCACGATGGTCTGCGCGTATTGTTTGGCCCGCGTGAAGGCCGACAGCAAGCGGTTGCGCGAGCGCCGGGCCGCCGAGCGAACGCCGATGGCGAGTCCTTGATAGCGCTCCATCAGCCCGTCGAACTCGGCCTCGTGGCGCGCGACCGTACCCTGGTTGCGGTCGAAGAGCGGCACGCGAATGCTGGCGCCGGCGCCTTTCTCCCACAAGGTCTGATCTTGCTCGATGTGGCCGTCGACGGTGATGTCCGGCCACCAACCTTCGGCGCGCGCTAGACCCGTCCGCTTGGCGATGGCCTCGAGACGGCTGCGGACCTCGGCGAGCTGAAAGCTCGCGGTCACGGCACGGCGCTCGACGTCATCATCGGCGCCGGCCCCCTCGGGAAGCGCGGGAAACCCGTCACCCAGCGTCCACTGCGTCTCCGCGCCATGCACTCCCAAGAGCGCCTGCAGCTCTTCGCGTCGCTCGAGCGCCTCGAGCTCGAGCTCGGCGGCGCGAGCACGCGCGTCTTCGTAGGTTGCGATCTCACTCGCGAGATCGACCAACGGGATGTTGCCGGCGTCGTGCAGGGCCTGCGCCGCGTCGCGAGCCGCGGCCAGCGCCTCGAGCCCGCGTTGCACGATGCGCAACCTCTGCTCGGCGGCAAGCAGCGCGAAGAATGCAATACGCGCACGGTAGCTCACCGCGACGACGCTACCGGCGACGTGATAGCGGGCCGCTTCGAGGTCCGCTTTGGCGACAGCCGTCCGTAACGGCGTCAGCAGGGCGCGGGTCAACTCGTATTCGACGTAGTAGTCCTGTTGCAGCGGCAGCCCAGGAGCGCCCGGGTCGCGGATGTCGAAGGCGACGGTCGGGTTGGGAAGGAGACCGGCTTGCACGAGCTCGCCGCGCTCGACGCCCAAGTCGCGCAGCGTCCCGCGCAGCTCGCGGTTGTTGAGCAGGGCGATGCGCACCGCGGTGTCGGCGGTCATGGGCTGCTTGAGGAGGTCGGCGACGTCTTGGGAGGTGGCGAGCTCGACGTCGGAGGCGGTCACGGCGTCGGGCAGCTCGACCTTCGTGAGCGCTTCGACGCGATCGACGTCGTCGCGGATCGAGGTCGAGGCGCAGCTCGCGAGCAACGCAAAGCTCAAGAGACTAGTGCGCATGATGATTCTCCTGCGCCGGCTCCTCGAGCCCTGACCAGCCTTCGGTGGCGTCGCCGGGCAGCGGCGGGTGTTCTCGCGTCAGCCTACCGACCACGGGGAGCGGGGCGGCTTGGGCATCGTGGGACGCGGGCGCGGTGCTCGGGAACCGCGCCGGTACCTGACGGGTGGCGCAGCTCGCCAAGAGTGACAGAGCAGCGAGCTTCCAGAGCTTTCCTTGCATGTTCGAGCCTCTCGGCGAGCGCCGACCTCGGGGAGGGAGACGCGCGAGCACCGCCTGTATTACACCCGAGAGGTCCCGGTAATAGCCCCTGGTCCAGGACGTCTCCAAGGTGGAGACAAGCACCATGAGCACGACGACAGCACACCACCACGACCTGGAGATCAGCGGCATGAGCTGCGCCTCGTGCGTCGGCCGTGTCGAGAAGGCACTCACGAGCGTCGCGGGAGTCAAAGCGGCGTCGGTGAACCTCGTCACCAAGCAAGCGCGTGCCTTCGGCGACCGCATTCCGCCGCGCAGTCTCATCGACGCGGTGACCAAGGCCGGCTACGGCGCCCGTCTCGCATCGAGTGAGCATCACGCGCATCACGCGCATCACGATAGTGAGGACGCCGGCCGAGCCTTCCTGGTGGCGGCGGTGCTGGGCCTGCCGTTGCTCGTGGCGGGCATGGCTCACGGTGCCGTGCCTTGGATGGAGACGCAGGCAGGGCGCTGGCTGCAGCTGGTCATCGCGACCGTCGTCGTCTTCGGCGCCGGCTCGCGTTTCTTCGTCGCCGCGTTCGCGGCGCTGCGCCACCGCGCCTCCGACATGAACACGCTCGTTGCCTTGGGCAGCGCGGCGGCCTGGGGATACTCCGCTGTCGCGGTCATCGCTCCCGGCTTGTTTCCCCACGCCGAGCACGGCGTGGTGCCGCACGTGTACTTCGAGGCGGCGGTGGCCATCGTCGGCTTCGTGCTCTTGGGCCGCTACCTCGAAGCGCGCTCTTTGCGCCGCTTGCAGGACGCCGTGAGCAGCCTGGTCGCCCTGCAGCCCAAGACCGCGCGCCTGGTGGGGGCGGCAGGAGACTCAGAGGTTGCCGCCGAGTCCCTCGTTCCGGGGGCCCTCATCCGCGTGCGCCCCGGCGAGAGCGTCGCTGCTGACGGTGAAGTGGTCGAAGGTCACGGGGTCGTCGACGAAGCGATGTTGACCGGCGAGAGCATGCCGGTCGCGAAGCAGGCCGGCGCGTCGGTTTTCGCGGGCACCGTGAATCGCGGCGCTCCTTTCACCGTGCGGGTCACCCACGCTCCCAGCGGCTCCACGTTGGCCCGCATCGCCAGGGCGGTGGCGGACGCGCAAAGCTCACGCGCGCCCATCGCCCGTCTCGCCGACGTCGTCGCCGGTTACTTCGTGCCCATCGTCATCGGCATCGCGCTGCTGACGCTCGTGATCTGGCTGTTCGTCGAGCCCGCCGTCGCGCTCGAACGCTTCGTGGCCGTGCTGATCATCGCTTGTCCGTGCGCGCTCGGGCTCGCGACGCCCGCCGCCGTTGCCGCCGCCACCGGTCGGGGCGCCGAGCTTGGCGTGCTCATCAAGGGCGGGGCGCCTCTCGAGCTCCTGAGCCGTGTGGACACCGTGCTGCTCGACAAGACCGGCACCCTCACCACTGGGAAGCCCTTGCTCACGGACGTGGTCGCTGACGGCCTCACCGACCACGAGCTCCTGCGCCTGGCCGCGGCTGTCGAGCGCGACAGCGAGCACCCCATCGCGTCCGCCATCGTCGGCGCGGCCTCCGAGCTCGCGCTGCCCCTCGAGGCGCCGTCGGACGTCGTCGTCGAGGCCGGCGCCGGTGTCGCTGCCCGCGTCGGTGGACACGACGTGCGGGTCGGCACCGCGGCCTGGTTGGCCATGGCCGGCATCGACCCGTCGCCTCTGACCGCTCCAGCGGAGCGTCTTGCCGCGCTCGGACGTACGGTCACCTTCGTGTCGGTCGACGGTCGAGCCGCCGGCGTGCTCGCGGTCGCGGATCGGCCACGCGCCTCGAGCGTGAAAGCTCTGCGAGCTTTGGCGAGGCAAGGAGTCGAGCTCGTCATGGTGAGCGGCGACCGCGAGGCCACGGCACGCGCCATCGCCAAGGAGCTGGGGATCGAGCGCGTCATCGCCGGCGTCCTGCCCGAGGACAAGGCGCGCGTCGTCGGCCAGGAGCGGGCGAGCGGCAAGAGCGTCGCCATGGTGGGTGACGGTATCAACGACGCGCCGGCGCTCGCCGCCGCGGACGTGGGTGTCGCAGTCTCCACGGGTACGGATATCGCCGTCGCTGCGGCGGACGTGAACCTGACCCGCGAAGGCATCGCCGGCTTGCCGACGGCGCTGGCGCTGGCGCGGGCCACCATGGCCGTCATCCGCCAGAACTTGTTTTGGGCGTTCGTGTACAACGTCGTGGGCATCCCCATCGCGGCCGGAGCGTTGTATGCCTGGACCGGCTGGCTGCTCTCGCCGGTGCTCGCGAGCATGGCCATGTCCCTGTCGAGCATTTCGGTCATTCTCAATTCGCTGCGGCTGCGCCGCTTTGGTCGAAAGGATGGTGTCTCATGAAAGCTCTCGTTCTCGCCTTGTCGCTGCTTGTGCTGACCGGGCTCGTCGCGCGGGCGGAAGCTCCTCCGATTCGTGAGATCCAGATCGTCGTCGACAAAGGCGCCTACGCCCCCAGCCGCATCGAGATCGCACCCGGTGAAGCGGTGCGTCTCAAGGTGCTGCGCAAGGAGTACACGCCTTGCACCAAGGACATCGTGTTTCCCTCGCTCGGCATCACGCGGGAGCTGCCGGTGGGCAAAGAGGTCGTCGTCGAAGTACCGGCGCAGGCCAGCGGTGAGGTGGCGTTTCGCTGCGGTATGAACATGGTGAAAGGGAGTCTCGTGGTGAAGCCATGAGTGACCGTCTCGCGACACTGCTAGCGAAGAACCGCGCCGAGCTCCTCGGCTTCGTCGAGAAACGCATCGGCGACCGCGCAATCGCCGAGGACATCTTGCAGGACGCAGCCAAGCGCGGCCTCGAGCGGGAAGGCTCGGTGCGCGACGACACCTCGGTGCGCGCCTGGTTCTATCAGATCCTCCGCAACGCCATCACGGACGAGCACCGCCGGCGGAGCAGGGCGGGCCGTGCCACCGACCGCCTGGCGAACGCCGAGCCCGCGTACGACGACACCGAGCTCGAGGGGCGCGTGTGCAAATGCGTCGCCGCGTTGAAGGATTCGCTCAAGCCCGAATACGCCGAAGCCATCGCGCGCGTCGAGGTCGACGAGCTGCCGGTGAAGGACTACGCCGCCGAGAGCGGCATCACGCCCAACGCCGCCGCGGTGCGCGTGCATCGGGCGCGGGAAGCGCTGCGCAAGCACGTCCTGCAAGCCTGTGGCGCCTGTGCCGAGCATGGTTGCTTCGACTGCTCCTGCGGGGCATGACCGCGCAGCATCATGACTGACCGCCGCACCATCGGCCGCGACACCGTTCTCTGCATGTCGCTCTCGGCGCGTCCCGGAACCTTCGGCTCGCGTTTCCACAACCATCTCTACGAAGCGCTCGGTCTCGACTGGATCTACAAGGCCTTCACCACCATCGATCTCGCCAGCGTGGTCGCGGGGATCCGGGCGCTCGGTATCCGCGGTTGCGCCGTGTCCATGCCCTTCAAGGAGGCATGCATTCCGATGCTGGATGCCTTGGACGCGTCCGCTAAAGCGATCGACTCGGTCAACACCATCGTCAACGACGGTGGCAAGCTCACCGGACACAATACCGACTATGGCGCCATCGCGCCGCTTCTCGCCAAGCACGGCGTCGCTCCCGGGGCGGACTTCGCGCTGCACGGCAGTGGCGGCATGGCCAAGGCGGTGACCGCGGCGCTACGCGATGCCGGCTTCACACGCGGCACGGTGGTGGCGCGCAACCGCGAGACCGGCGGCGCGCTGGCCGCGCGCTACGGTTACGGCTGGCAAGAGACGCTCGGTGCGTCGCGCCCACGGATGCTGGTGAACGTCACGCCCATCGGCATGCAGGGGGGGCCGGAAGCCCGTGCGCTGGCGTTTCCGGAGGAGGTCATCGCCAAAGCGGACGTCGTCTTCGATGTCGTCGCCGTGCCGGTCGAGACACCGCTGGTGCGCGCCGGTCGAGCGGCCGGAAAGACCGTGATCACCGGCGGTGAGGTCATCGTCTTGCAAGCGGTCGAGCAGTTCGCGCTCTACACCGGCATCCGGCCGACCGCGGAGCAGGTCTCCGCGGCCGCTGACTACGCGCTGGCAGTGCCCTAGGGCGTGATCACCGTGTCGATGATGTAGATCAGGCCGTTGTCCGCTGGGACGTCCGCCTTGGTCACCTTGATGTCGTCGTTGATGAAGATGCGCCCACCTTTTTCGGTGAGCGTCAGGTGTCGACCTTGGGCCGTCGGCCAGCGCTTCCCGGTGACGCCTTTCTTGTCGGGGAGCCTGAGGTCCGAGCTCGGCCGCGCCGCATCCACGAGGTGCAGCGTCATGATGACCTTGAGCTTGTCGGGCTTCGCTTTGAGCGCGTCATAGCCGCCGGGATAGCGGCCGATGGCGGCATTGGTCGGCGCCATCACCGTCCATGGGCCACCGCTCTTCAGGTTCTTGGTGAGACCGACGTATTCGACGAGCGACAAGAACTTGCTGAAGCGCTTGTCGGCCGAGAGCACGTCGTAGAGCGAGTTGGTCTTGGCGTCCGTTGCGGCGGTCGCCGCTAGCGAGCCAGAGCTTGGGGCAGGGCTCGATGCCGGAGCCGCTTTCGCGGACGGAGCGGGAGCGGATTCGGCGGGCGCCGTGGCCGCCGCTGGCGCCGTCGACATGCCGCGCGTGGCGCTGATTGTCGTGGTCGAGTCATGAAATGTCGCGTCGACGCACGTCTCCGGCACCTGGAAGCGGCTGCCGCTGCCACCGCTATCTCGCTCCTTCTTGGCGCAGGCGATCTGCGCGGGGGTATACTGGTGCGCGGTGGATAGGCCTTCGGCGAAGCGCGGCTCGTACTTCCTGTCGTGGAGGTCCTTGGCGATGGCAATCTCGCCCGGACTGTATTGCGTGCAGTACGCTTCAGCGGAGTCCTTCGAGGCGCGCCCACTGACGTAGCCTTGGTCCATCAGCTCCTTGGCGCACGGTGAAGGCGGGCCTGCCCGCACGGGCGACTTGGTAGTCGCGCAGCCTACGACGAGCAGGGACAGAACCATGAACCCAAGGGATGCTTTCATTGGGTGACTCCTAGAGAGTTTCTCAAGCGTCCGCTGAGAGCGGATGGAAGGTGTTTCGCACCGGATCCAGGGAATCGACGCCGCCGCTACCGATGTCATAATACCACCCGTGCAGCTGAAGTTTGCCTAAAGCGACCGATGCCGCGATAGCGGGGTAGGTGCGGGCGTTGGCCAGCTGGGCGGCCACGTTGTGCTGGGTCGCAACCTTCAACTTCTCGTTTGCAGGGGCTTTTTCGGCCAAGGCCTGGGTCGTGGCACGGGCCGTTTCGGCGTAATGGAGCCATTCGGTGACCCGGGGGACTGTCGCGTCGTCATCAGGGTCGAGCAGGCTTTTGACAGCGCCGCACTGCGAATGGCCGCAAACGACGACGTGCTCCACCTGCAGGACCTGCACGGCGTATTCGATGAGCGCGGCGGTCCCACGGTCGCCACTGCCGTGCGGCGGAATCAGGTTGCCGATGGAGCGAGCGACGAAGATCTCACCAGGATCCGTGCTCGTCAGGAGCTGCGGATTGACGCGTGAATCGGCGCAGGTCACGAAAAGAGTCGATGGTGTCTGCCCTTGCTCGAGCTTTCGGAAGCTGTCCGCCATCGAAGGGAAGACCTCGCGCTGGAACCGACGAACACCCTGAATGATGTGCTGGAATGACTCGCGTGGCATTGCGGGCGTATTGGGCCCCGCGCACCGCGGGTGTCAACTGCGAAACACTGGCGCTATATTGATCGCATGTGCCCAACGCTTCGCGTCATCGCCTTCATGACGTCCGCGGCCTTCTGCGGTTGCGCGAGCATGCGTGTCGAGGTGGCCGTCGACGGTGAGCGCAGCGCCGCCATAGGCGAGGTGCTCGATGTGCACTCCGCCGCGCTCGAGGCTTGTTATGCGCGGGCTCTCGCGATGAACGACGGCGTGAACGGCCGCATCGTGCTGCGCGCGCTAATCATGCAGGACGGGCGACCCCATGTTCCCGCGGCGCGCGTAAGCGATGCCCAACTCGTGCCGGTGGCGACCTGCATGTTGCAGCAGCTCTCGCGCTGGCGTTTTCCCCCGTCGACCGAGGCGGGCTACGTGTCGATTCCGCTCATTTTGAAGACGGTGCGCACGCGGCGACCGTCAGTGAAAAATGGGGACAGCTACCATTTTCCCTTCGATGACTCGGTTGCGCTGCTTGGAAAATGGTAGCTGTCCCCATTTTTCACGACCGTGCTGGCTGCGCGGCTGTAATTTCCGCGCTCTGCTCGGGCGGCAGGCGCTTGGCCGGGATGACGACCGGCGGCGGCAACGGGCAGCGGGTGCATGGACCACGGAGCGGCACGACCAAGCTGCGGGCGATCGATAGGAAGCTCGTCTTCATGTGATTCGCGCGCTTGATGGCTTCGATGCTGCTGTTGTAGCGCGAAGCAATGTGGCCGAGCGTGTCGCCGGAGCGGACACGGTAGATCATCATGTTGGTGTCGGGACGCTTGGCGAGCAGCGGCTGGATGCGGCGGCCGAGCTCCTGCGAGCGCGGCGAGAAGAAACGCACGTGGAAGTGATCACGGTGCCGGCGTGCATGCTGGATGAGCGGCTGCGGGCCGACGAACAGCGAGCGTAGCCAAGCCGGGTCCTCGCCGATGCTCAGCGCGTAATCGTGGAGGAAGGTGCCGATGCGGCGGTCGACGAGGACGACCTGGACGTCGGCGCGGGTGACCAGCTCGCGCAGCAGCGCCCAGTTGAGGGCGGCGTCCATCACCGGCCTGCGATCGCGGATGTTCGTCGGGCCGGCGTCGGCGTCGTAGAAGAAACCGAGGTCGACGTCGCGGCCGGACTGGTGGCTCTTGTGCGGGCGGACGTAGCCCCCGTCCTTCTGGCTGATGTGATTGATGCGTAGCGGGGAGCTTCCGGGGAAGCGGGCCTGGACCGCTTTGGCGGACGTCATCAATGCCTCGATGGTCTCGCGGGTTCCCCATGCGTGCGACGGCATCACCACGGTCCAGCCCGGCCCAGCGGGCATCTGCATGGCGTTGATCAGGCGGCCCTCGTCGGCGAAGCCGAGCGACATCGAGCCCAGCGACCCGAGGTCGGAGACGAAGCGCTTCGCGAGGTCCGTGTCGCTCAGGTCGCTCGAGTAGACGACGCCCGGGTCGATGCCGGGCGTTGCTTCGCGTGACTCACCTTCGCCGCTGTCGACGGTTTCGTCGTCGTCATCGTCCGCCTCGTCGCTGTCGTCCGCTTCGATGGTCGGCGGCACCAGGGTCGTCGCGGGCACCGTCGCCGGCACGTCGGCCGCACGCGATGAAAAGGGGAAAGAGAGCAGGGCGAGGAGGGGGAGAAACGAAACTTTCACGATGAAGAGCATATCCGACGCCAGCGTCACGAGCCGCAAGAGCGCACAGGGTTATTCCAACATTTTTACGGAGATATCGTCCTACAATGTGGGCGCGAAGAGCTTCGCCCGCTTGATGGTGAGGCGCGGCTCGTCGAGGGTCAGGTGCGGTCCCGTGGCACGCAGCGACGTGCTCCCCAGGGCGAAGCGATATTCGGTCGCGTGTCCCAGGAAGAGGCGGGCGGACATGGGCAACGCCGTTCCGAACATGCCGACCTCGAGGTCCTCGGCGCGCACGACGAGGGTACCGGGGCCGGTTTCGAAGGTCATGTCGGTCGGCAGGGCGAAGCGCGTCTCGTGGCTCACGAAGTGCCCACTGTCGACGAAGCCGCGCAGGATATTGGCGCCACCCACGAAGCTCGCGACGAAGGGTGTGGCCGGGTCGTCGTAGACCGTCTGCGGCGCGGCCAGCTGCTCGATGACACCGTGGTTCATCACCGCGATGCGGTTGGCGAGAGCCAGCGCTTCGCCTTGGTCGTGAGTGACGTAGACCATGGTCGTGCGTACGCGGGAGCGGAGCGCCGCGATCTCGGCGCGCAGCTCTTCGCGCAACGCGGCGTCGAGGTTCGAGAGCGGCTCGTCGAGCAGTAGCACCTCCGGCTCGCGCACCAAGGCGCGGGCCAAGGCAACACGCTGTAGCTGTCCGCCCGAGAGCTGATGCGGCATGCGGTCGCGCATCGTGGTGAGGCGCACGAGATCGAGAGCATGCAGCACCGAGGTTTCGATGGCGCCTTTCGCCAGGCCCTTCCGCTGCAGCGGATAGGCGACGTTCTCGGCGACCGACATGTGTGGCCAGATGGCGTAGCTCTGGAAGACCATGCCGAGCGCGCGCTTCTCCGGCGCGACGAAGGTGCGGCCGTCGTCCACAAGGCGGTCGCCGATGTGCAGGGTGCCGGCGTCGACGCGGTTCAAACCGGCGATCATGCGCAGGGTCGTGGTCTTGCCGCAGCCCGACGGTCCGAGCAGGGCCACCATCTCGCCCGGCGCGATGTCGAGGGACAAATCGCGGACGACGTGGGTCTTGCCGTAGGACTTCCGGAGGTTTTTGGCACGAACGCTCAGGCGCGACTCCGTGGGGCTAGGGAGGTGAACGCGAGGCCGAGGACGACGACGAGCACCACCGCGCAGGCGAGCACCGAGGCCGACGCCGGATCCGCGTAGCTCTGCAAATCGAAGAGCAGGGTGCCGAGTAGGTCACGGCCGGGCGGCGCGATGAGCACCGACATGGTGAGCTCGGTGACGCAGAGCAGGAACGTGAGCACGAAGGTCGCGGTGAGGGGACCGCGCAGACGCGGCAGGACGACGTCGACGAAGGCACGTCGTGGCGACGCACCGCACAAGCGCGCTGCTTCGGCGAGCGTCGGATCGAGCTGGTTCATGCCGTCGACGACGTTGCGCGAGCCGATGGCGAGATACTTCGCGACGTAGGCAAGCAGCACCATGGTGAGGGTGTTGGCGAGCGACAACACGACGGCGACGCGATCGACGGCGATGAAGCGGATGTCCATGCTGTAGACGGTGAGCAAGGCCATGGCGACGACCGTCCCGGGGACCGCATAGGGCCAGAGCGCGAGTTGTTCCGCGGCACGTCCGCTAAAGCGGCTGCGGGTAACGCCAATGACGAGGCCGAGCACACAGACGACGAGCCCGGTGACGCCGGCCAAGGCGAAGCTGCGTAGCGCCGCGCTCACGGTGCGATGGTTGAGGAGCACCTCGTGCCAGTGAGCCGTGGTGAAGCTCTCGACGGCGATTGGCAGCGAGGCGTTCGCGAGGAGCGAGGTGACGACGACGGCCGCGAGTGGCAGAACGACGATCACGAAAGCGACGAGCGCCACCGCTACGCTCAACGGCCAGCGATAGCGGCCGAGGTCGAGTCGTTGCACCACCACGCCTTTGCCGGCGGAGAGACGCACGCGACCGCGGCGGCCGGCGACGGCGCTGCCGGCGAGCGCGACCATCGCGATGACGAGTAAGATCGCGGATGCCGCGGATGCTTCCGCGAGACCCGAGGCGCCGCCCTTGAGCAGATGCGTGTAGATGCGCGTCGTGAGGACGTGCATCGGCGTGGCGGTGGCGACGCCCAACATGTACGGCACCCCGAACGCCGCTGAAGCGGACAAGAAAACGAGTAGGGCACCGGAGACGATGGCCGGCAGCACGAGGGGTAGGGTGGCGTCGCGAATCGCGCGCAGCGGCGAAGCCCCGCTCATGCGCGCGGCCTCCTCTAGCGAGCTGTCGACGCGCGCCAGAGCCGCTTGCGTCGCCAGGATTACCAGGGGCAAGCCGCTGGTCCCGGTAACGAAGGCGATCCCCGGCGCGCCGTAGATGTCGACCCAGCTCCCCGCGCGGTTCAGGTATCCGGCGGTCGGGCTCGCGAGCTGAATCCAGCCCATGCCGAGGATGAAGGGAGGCAGGGCGATGAGGCTCGTGAACGCCAAAGCAAACAGGCGACGTCCCGCAAGGTTCGTCCGCTCGAGTAGGAACGCCAGTGGCACGCCGAGCACGACGGCGACCAAAGTCGCGCCGAGCGAGGTTCGGAGCGTCGCCCACACCGCCGCCATGGCTCCGGCGCTTTGCAGCTCGCGTCGCAGGATCTCCGGATCGAGCACGCCGCGCGAGACCAGTCCGACGATCGGTCCGACCGCGAAAGCGACGAGCAATGCCGCCAAGGCCCAGGCGGTCCACGTCGTCGCATCGGGGCGCCTCATCGCCCGAAGATCTCGCTGAAGGCCTGCTTCATGGCCGGGATCCGCGCGACGCCTTCCGGGAGCACCGCGTCGTTCCACGGCATGCCGCGCTTCAAGAGCTCTTCGAGCGGCGGCTCACCACGCGGCCCCGGCAGGCGCGGATCGGCGGCGTGCATATCGCCAATCTCGACGATGGCCTTCTGGCCTTCGGGCGACAGCATGACGTCGATAAAGGCACGCGCCGCGACCGGGTTGCGCGCTGACTTGAAGGTGGCGACGTGTCCGGGGATCACGACCGGCCCGTCCTCGGGATAGATGATGACGATGCGCGAGCCATTGCCGCGCGCGACCAGCGCGTTCTCCATGAGGAGCACGCCCGCGTCGGCCTCGCCGCTCTCCACCTTCTGCAACACCGCCGCGTTGCCGCCCGCGACTACGGCGCGGTTCGCCCGCAGGTCGCGGAAATACTGCACGCCATAGGCGCGGTTCATGAAGTACGCCCAGCTCGTGGCGGTGCCGGACGAGAGCGGGTCGCCAATCGCGATGCGTCCGCGATAGCGTTCGGAGGAGAGATCGCGGAATGACTTTGGCGGGTCCTTCATGTCGCTCTTCGCGACGATGATCATCGTGCCCACGCGCGCCGCGGTGTACGTCGCGTCGGGGTCGACCATGGTGCGCGGCATCTTCAGCGCGTGTACCGAGGCATACGGTGCGAGCAGGCCCTCTTCCTTGAAGCGCTCGTAGAGGAACGGGTCGCTCGCCATGATGACGTCGGCTTGCACGCCGCCGGCCGCGATCTCCGCCTCGATGCGCGCTTGCAGCTTCTCGCCACCCGCCTGGAACCATTGCACCTTCACCTCGGGCATGCGCTCGCGCAGCAATGGCTCGAGGCGATCGAGGACGGTCTTGTAAACGGAGGTGTAGACCCATACGTCGCCGCGTGGTGTGGTCTCGCACGTCGGGGCCGGTCCGCCGCCATTGGGAGCAACGCGCTCGATGCGACAAGCGCACAAGAAGACGAGAGCCGTGAGGAGCGCCGCGCGCATGGTGGTCGCGTCTTTATTGGCTCTGCTCGCGTGCAACAAGCCCAAAACCGATGACCGCGCCTGCGGCATGAGCCTCGCGCATAGCTGGTTCGCCGGCGGCTCGAGCGGTTACGGCACGCACGCTTCGGGCCGCGCTCTCGACGAGCTCGCGGCCATGGGCATGCGCGGTGTCACCATCGGCACCTTCGCGTTCATGGACGGTTTCCATGACCGAGGAGTGCGGCCGCAGGATCTGCCCGGCACCGAGACGCTGGAGTCCGCACGCGCCGTGGCGCGACAAGCTCACGAGCGCGGCCTCACGGTGATGCTCAAGCCGCAGATCTATCTCTTGAATGGCGAATGGTGCGGCGACATCGCTCCGGCGAGCGGCTGGCCGACTTGGTTCGCCTCGTATCGCGAGTTCATCCTCGCCAACGCGCGCATGGCCGCTGAAGCGGACATCGAGGTCCTCATCGTCGGTGTCGAGCTCAAGACCTCGACGAAACAGGCTCCGGAAGAATGGCGCGCGACAATCGCCGAGGTCCGCAAGATCTACGGCGGCACCGTCGTCTATGCGGCCAATTGGGACGAGGTCGAGCAGGTGAGCTTTTGGCCGCTGGTCGACGCCATCGGCATCTCGCTCTACGCGGCGCTCGAAACGAGCAACTGGTTGTTGCGTTACGAGACGGTTGCCGCCAAAGCGGACAAGCCGATCATCATCACGGAAACCGGCTTGATGAACCGCGTCGGCGCACGCGACATTCCCTATGTGTGGCCGGAATGGGTGACCGGCGAGGACCCGTCGTACGCTGGCGACAAGGAGCAGGCCGACGGCTATCGCGCCATCATCGATACCTTCGGTCGCTCGCCGCGCGTGCGCCGTATCTACTGGTGGAAGTGGTTCACCGACGACACGACGCTGAACGAAGGGCGGCTCGGTTTCTCTCCGCGCGGCCGCTTCGCCGAAAGTGTCTTGCGCGAGAGTTGTCTCAGCGCCGCACGACCTGGCCACCCTTCATCACGAACTTCACCCGCTGCAGCTCGGTGACGTCGGCGAGCGGGTCACCGCTCACGGCGATGATGTCGGCGAACCGTCCCGCTTGCACCGAGCCGAGATTCTGACTCTGCCCGAGGAGCGCCGCGCCGTTCTGGGTCGCGGCCAGGATGGCGTCGATGGGCGTGAAGCCCGCTTTGACGAGCAGCGCGAACTCTTCGGCGTTGCGGCCGTGCGGCACCAAGGCCTGGTCGGTGCCGTAGGCGAACTTCACGCCCGCCTTGTACGCATCGGTCACGTTCTTGTGCATGCGCGGTACAGTCGCGAGCGCTTTCTCGGCGGAGGAGGGCGGGAGCTGCTCGGGGTGTTTCTGCGCCACCTCGTAGACCGCCTGCGCGATCAACATGGTCGGCACCAGGTAGACCCCGTGCTTCTTGAAGAGCTTGTAGGAGTCCGCGTCAGCGTACGTGCCGTGCTCGATCGAGTCGACGCCGAGCTCGATGGATCGGTCGATGGCCCGTTTTCCGTGCGCGTGCGCCATGACCTTCATCCCCAGGTTGTGCGCCGTGTCGATGACCGCTTTGATCTCGTCATCGGCCATCAGCTGCATGGTCGGGTCGTCGCCGATCGAGAGCACACCACCGGACGGCATGATCTTGATCTGGTCGACGCCGCGACGATGAAAGTCGCGCACGAGGCGGCGCGCGGCCTCGGGACTATCGACGATGTTCTCCGGCCAACGCGGATGCGTGAGCTCCGGGTCGAGCCCGTTGGCCGAATCGCCGTGGCCACCGGTCGGTCCGAGCGGCGCACCGGCGACGAACAAGCGCGGTCCGGCGATGTGTCCCTGCTCGATGGCTCGCTTCATCGCCACCACGAGGTCGGTGTCCGCTCCAGCGTCTCGCACCGTCGTGAAGCCGGCTTCGAGCGTGCGCCGAGCGAAGGCCACCGAAGCAAAGGCGTCGTACAAGCGCGTGCGCGTCACGTGCTGGGCGATCGGATTACCGCCGTCGAACTCGGCGGTGATGTGAACATGCGCGTCGATGAGCCCAGGCAGCACGGTGGCGTTCGACAGATCGATGAGCTCGGCCTTGCCGGCGTCGACGAAGCCGTTCTCGACCTTGGTGATGCGGTCGTCCTTGATGACGACCGACACCTTGGTGCGTACGCTCTTGCTCGTGCCGTCGATGAGCTTGCCGGCGTGAATGACGACGTCTTTGGCGGAGGCGGGGGTTGCGGCGAGAAGCAACGCCGCGATCGCGAAGTTTTTCATGGAGCGGCTCAATAGCCGGTTGCAGCGCCGATCACACCCTTGTCGCAATGACGGCGCGACGCTATGCAGGAGGGAATGGCCGGTACCGCTGCTGCAAGTCCCCTCGCGTTCGAGACGTTCTGGAGCTGGCTCACGGGCCACACCACCTGCATCCTCGAAGCCTCGGTGGGCGACGCTCTCATCAAGGATCACGACCTCGCGCATTGGGATGTTTTTCAAACGCGCGAGGGTGACTGCATCTGCCACGTGCTCATCGGTAAGGCGCTCATCGCGCAGATTCAGATCGATCCGAAGCAAGTGTTGCTGGTGCACGCGTCGCCCGACCCCGACGACCCAGAGGCAGCTCGCTGGGTCTACGATTGTCTCACCGGCCCCGAAGACGACGCCTATACGTTTTGCAGCTTCACCATGGCCCACGGCATGGAGCAGACGCGTGGTCATCAGCTGGTAAAACACTGACAGGAGGCTTTGGCTTTCGGACGCCTCGACGATCCATCGATTTGCGCCGCCCGTATTCTTTGATGATGAAGCGCGCGCTCGGCCTAGGGTGCGCGGCAGCAAGCTCCAAAGGGGACGACGATGCCGGGCCGACTACCCGGGTTGTTCTTCAAGCTCGTGGTGAGCAACATGCTCGAGAATACGAGCTCGGTCCTGTTCCCGCAGGTTCGGCGTCGCATTGCCGAAATGGAGCCGGAGGCACTTTATCCGTGGGACGACTTCACGGATATGATGCAAACCGTTGCAGCCCGGCTTCCACGGGAAACCTTGGTTTCCATCGGCAAGCGTCTCGTCTCCGAGGCGCGCGAGAGCTACGCCAAGCTCGGCTTCATGAACCTCGAGCAGATCTTGAGCGATTGGGGCGCGCTCTTCAATTCGTTCATTCATGGGGCGCCGGCGCGTGACCTCGTCCGTACCGAGTCGTTCCAGCCGGGCAGGGTCGCCATCGTCGCCGGCATCGCGCAGCCGGCGGCCCTCATCGAGGGCTACTTGCGCGGCGTCATCGAGGTTTACGGTGCGGCTACCGTGACGAGCTGCGAGGTGAAGCCGCTCATCATCGGCGGCGCCAACTACAACCGCTTCGTGCTCACGTGGATCGAAAGCCAGCCCCGCGCCGAAAGCTCGTTGCAAGGTTGAGCGCGCGGAGATACGACGACGGCCGATGTCGTCCTCCGAGAGGTCAGCGCTCGCCGAGACCCTGCGCCGTTTGGGGCCCGTCGCGGTCGCGGTGAGTGGCGGCGTCGATAGCGTGACCTTGGCGGCATTCGCTCATGAGCAACTCGGCCGCGAGCGGGTCGCCCTGTTGCACGCGGTATCGCCGGCGGTCCCCGGTGATGCGCGCCAACGACTCGAGCACTTGGCGGCGGCGCGCGACTGGGACCTGCGTTGCATCGACGCGCGCGAGCTCGAAGATCCCCTTTACCTAGCGAACCCCGTGAATCGTTGTTTCTTCTGCAAGACCGACCTCTACGCCGCCATGCGCCGGGCGACGGATCGGCAGCTGCTCTCGGGAACCAACCGCGATGACCTCGGCGAATACCGACCGGGCCTCGCCGCCGCGCGTGACGCCGGCGTGGTGCATCCGTTCGTCGAGGCCGGGATGACGAAGGCCGCGGTGCGGGAGCTCGCCCGGGCTCTGGGGCTCGCCGAGGTCGCCGAGTTGCCCGCCTCGCCCTGTCTGTCGAGCCGCATCGAGACCGGGATCCCCATCTCGACGACGAGGCTGCGCTTCGTCGAGGCAGCGGAGACGTTGCTGCGCTCGCGTTTCGGTGCCGGCGCGGTGGTGCGGTGCCGGGTCCGCTCGAGCGGTGTCGTCATCGAGCTCGGGCACGGGCTCGAAGGGTCGGCTGATCTCGCGGAGACGATCTCCATGCTCGCCCGGACACATGGTGTCGCGCCGCCCGATGTCGCCTTCGCGCCGTACGCGAACGGCAGTGCGTTTTTGCGGACGGTCGCATGAGCCTCACGCCGACCTACGTGGGCCTAGCAGCGGCAAACCTCGCGGCTTGGTTGTGGGCATATGCCGCGTTCGCGGACCGGCCTGCGCTCCTCGCGATGGCGCTGCTCGCGTACGTTTTCGGCCTCCGTCACGCCGTCGACGCCGACCACATCGCGGCAATCGACAACGTGGTGCGCAAGCTGGTGCAGGAGAACAAGCGAGCCGAGCACGTCGGCCTGTACTTCTCGCTCGGCCACGCCACGGTGGTGGTGCTGGCGACGGCGGTCGTGGCGAGCGCCGCTACGCACTTCCAAGAGCTCCTCGCGGAGGTCGCGCGCATCGGGGCGTTCGTCGGGGCGGCGACCTCGGCCACCTTCCTGCTGCTGGTCGGTGTGCTCAATCTCGTGGTGCTCCGGGGAATCTGGCGCGCCTTCGTGCGAGCGCAGCGCGGCGAGCCGCTCGAGCCCGGGTTTGCTCCCGGTGGCCTGTTGTCCCGGATCTTCGGTGGCACCTTCGGAGCCATCGGCCGCGCCGCGCACATGTACCCCTTGGGGTTTCTCTTCGGGCTTGGCTTCGACACCGCGACCGAGGTCGGCCTGCTCGGCATGTCGGCGAGCAGCGCCGCCGGCGGCTTGAGGGTGCACGAGGTGATGATCTTCCCGGCCCTGTTCACCGCGGGGATGGCGTTGGTCGACACCACCGACAGCATCTTGATGGTTCGCGCCTACCGCTGGGCGTTCGTCCGGCCGGCGCGTAAGCTTTGGTACAACCTCACCATGACCGGTGCTTCGGTCGCCGTTGCCTTGGGCCTTGGCGGCGTCGAGGCGTTGCATCTGGTCGCCGAGAAGCTCGAGCTCGATGGACCGTTTTGGCGGACGGTCCAGGGAGTCAACCAGAGCCTCGCGAGCCTGGGCGCCGTCGTCGTGGCCCTGTTCATGGGCAGCTGGCTCGTCTCCGTCGCGATCTATCGTTGGAAGCGCTTCGACGACCTGGCAGCGACCACGCAAAGTTAGGTCTTCCAACGACCCTGCGTTTTGGTGCTACGCTGTCGCCCGATAGCAGTTTTCATCGTTAACAGGAGAGAACGTGGGTCTAGTCTCGGGCATTTGGCTTGCTGTCTTGGGGATTCTCGGCGCGGCGACGCTCATCGTCTCGAAGCGCCCGGACGCGAAGGAAGCCATCGACAAGCTGGTGCCATACCAGGGTTGGATCGGGGCGGTCTCGGCGATCTGGGGTTTGTGGGGCGTGATCAGCGCGGTCCTGAACATGAACTGGCTCACCATCGTGCCGATCTTCTGGATCACCTTCACCGTCAGCGCCGTGTTGCAGCTGGCCCTCGGCATCTTGCTCGGCGTTGGTATCTTCAAGACGTTCGTGAAGAATCCCGAAGCCAACAAGCGCATGGATCAGACGGTCGCGAAGCTTGCGCCGTACCAGACCAAGTTCGGCCTCGCCGCCATTGGCGTGGGCGTTTGGATGGTTGTCGTGTCGATCATGTGGCGCGTGGGTTGAAGTCGTAACGGATGTTGGCAGGGCGGCGTGAGTGATCGCGTCGCCCGCCATCCGCCTGTATTAGCTGCGTAAAAAAGTGCGTTACTCCATCCTCTAGCAGCAAAAGTACGCACTTCGGCCTGGGGGCCGCCGATACCGATCCCGAGTACATAGCGGGGCCGGACTCGCGCGGTGCATGGGGCACCACCAGATACGGTCTCGCCGAGGAGACCGAACGATGTCTGGGTTCTTCGGCCCTGGTGCTGTGCCTTTTTTGAGGGCAGGCCCGGGGCAGCTAGCTCGCCCGATCCCGGTTCCGCTTGGCGGCGCAAGGTTGCCGATTGCGCCGAGTATTCCGTTAGCTCCAAGGCTTCCTCCAGTCATGGCGCCGCGGCTTCCGCCCGCGCTGCCTGGCCTCCCTGCGCCCGGCCGCATGGTGCCAACCGTGCCGCGGCCCGGTATCGGCGCTGTGCCAGGTATCGGGGGTGTGCCGGTTCGAGGCGTGCCGTCTCCCGGGATGATCTCTCCCGGTGGCCTCACGCCCATCCGTCCCGGCGGCGTGCCGGCTCTAGCAGGGCCGACGATGCCTCCGGTTGGCGCCGGCACCAACCTGGGCGTGAGTAACGGTCTTGGTGTTACCCGTCCCGGCGTTCTCCTGCCCGGGGGCACTCCAGCCGTGCCTGGTGTTCCCACCAGCCCAGTCGTGCCCGGGATGCCCGTGCGTCCCGGTGGCGTCTCGCCCGGCGTGATCGCTCCGGGCGTCGTTGCTCCCGGCGTTGTCGCACCCGGTGTGATGGCGCCTGGCGTGCCGCAAGATCAGGGCAGCTTCCTCGACCGCATCTTGGGTCAGGGGCAGCAGCTCCAGGTTGGCGGTCCGCAAGGTCCGCAGATGGGTCCGCAAATGCCGATGGGCCCGCAGGCGCCTGGTGCGTATCCGTACCAGCAGGGCGTGATTCCGCCGCGCGGCTTGCCGCCGGGTCCTGGTGGCGTCCCCCCCGGAATGATGGGCCCCAATGGCTCCTGCCGTCCGTACAACAACGGTCTCATCGGCTTCTTCGACAACACCGTCGGTGCTGTCGTGAAGCGTGTGATGGGCATCCGCGACACCTGCTGGGGACCGTCCGGTCAAACCATGGTGCCGCCTGGTCAGGTAGCACCTGGCCGCTATACCGTACCGCAAGGTACGGGCATTCCGCCCGGCGGAATGCGTCCAATGCCGCAGGTGACCGCGCCCCCGATGGTGCCGGGCGCCGGCGTCCCGCCTGGTGTGCAGCTCACGCGGCCAATGCCAGTTGGCCCGCGAGCGTTTCAGTAGTCCAAAGCTTCATCCCGCCGCGACGCCTGAGCCACCACCAGTCGTCGCGGTGGGATGAGTTATCGTCGAGTCGCTTCCGCTTTAGCGGAGACGCGGGCCATCGGTCATCGGCTGTCGGCTATCGCCGCTCACCCAAACGTGGGCCCACCCACCGGCCGTCCCGCGGCCTCGAGATTCGCCAAGTGCGCCCGCATGTCGTCTTGCTTGCGCTGCCCGACGCGCACCGCGTGCTCCGCGCTCGCCACCCGGTCCGCGCGACGCATCGCTTCGGAGTGCGCGTGCTCGCTGAGCGGTGAAGCCTCGGCGCGCTGCGTTCGCGTGTAATGCGGCGGATTGAACGGAGCCACCTCGCCTTGCTGGGTCTGCGCCGGCGGGTTGTACGAACGGTAGTAGTCAGCCTCGCGGAGCGTTCGGACCCCTTCGCTCCAGCCGAAGGTGGTCGTGTTCACGCGACTGCCCATGTTTCGCAGATAGGCGTCGACCTGCGCGGCGACCTCATCCGGGTCGGCATCGGGGGTCATGCTCGCCTCGATCAGGCTCTGGCGGACTCGCGCCTGGGTCGCGCGCGCGGCTTCCAAGAGATGAGGAGGAACCTCCCCGCCAGCGTTCGCGATCGCGATCAACATGCCGGCTGCGGTCAGAGCGCGCAGGCCGTCACCGCGATGCTCGCGGCGCTGGTACTGCCAGCGCGCGACGTTGCGCGCCACCCACTGGTCGGCGGCTGCTTCGGCTTGTTCGCGGGTGAACTTGTGGTCGCGCATGAAACCGTTGGCGACCGCGTCGCGCCGCTCGAAGAAATAGCGACGGACGGTGTCGGCGGTCGGGCCGGTGCCGCCGGCGCTGCGAATGCCGTTCAACGGCTCGGCGACTAGACCATTGAGCACGCCGTAGATGCGTTGATCACGGGCGCGTTCGGCGACCGTCGGATTGATGCGGCGTCCGCCGGAGGACGGTAGGAGGATCAGGCCGAGGTTAGGGTCCGCCTGGGTGATGAGCTGGGCCGGCGGCAAGACAACGGCTCCACTGCCGGTTGCCGGCGCGCCCGCGGGGCGCTCATCCCGCTGCTCGACGATCAGGTTCCCGCCAACAGCATCGGTTCGTTCAACTCGGCTGGCCATCCACGCACCCTCTCGTCGTAGACCCCCCGGAAAGACGGATTGGGGGCCTTATCGCCAGTATCGGCAGAGGTGGGCCCAAGTTGCGTCCCGGGCCATGACCGGATGTCGCCGCGAACCTTTCGCCCCGACGGGCATTTGGGCTACAAGCCGTGGCCGATGCGGTTGGGCTGCCTTTGCGTTTTCGTCCTCTTCGCGGCGTCGGTTGCTTACGCCCAGACGACTTTCGTCGGCGCGAAGCGCTGCCAGACCTGCCACACCTGGGAGTACCAGGTCTGGGCCAAGGGCCCGCACGCCACGGCGCGTCAGTCGCTGACTCCCGAGCAGCTCAAAGACGGCAAGTGCAACAGCTGCCACACCATGGTGCCGGCGGAGCTCGAAGAGCAGAAGTTCGCCGGCGTGCAGTGCGAGAGCTGCCATGGCGGTGGGCGTTATTACTCTCCGTCCTTCGTCATGAAAGATCGCGAGCTCGCGCGCGCCGTCGGCCTCGTCGACCCCACCGCCGAGCAATGTCAGCGTTGCCACAACGAGAGCGCCCCCTCGATCAAGCCGTTCGACTTCGCGAGCATGTGGGCAAAGATCGATCATGGCCGGGCGGCCCGCGAAGCCGCCGCGAAGCAGGCCGCGCACGAGCAGCAGGGTGATGGCCAAGCGACCGCTGGCCGATAAGAGCTTCGGCCCGAAGCTCGATCCGCGCCTGGCCCCCCAGGGCGAGCGCGTCGCCGATTTGCCGCCGACGCGTTTCATCATCTCGGCCTCGAAGGTTACGCAGCTTCCCGAGCACGAGTTTCCCGAGTTCGCGATCATCGGCCGCTCGAACGTCGGCAAGAGCTCGCTTCTGGGCTCGCTGCTCAAGAAGCCGCAGCTCGTGCGCACGTCGCGTACGCCGGGGCGGACACAGCTCCTGAACCTGTTCTTGTTCGAGAACGCCATCGCGCTCGTCGATTTGCCCGGCTACGGTTTCGCGCAGATGTCGAAAGCGCAGGCCTCAGCCATGCAACGGATGATTGCCGACTACTTCGCCGAGCGGCGCGGTCTGCACGGGGTCCTACAGCTCTTCGACGCCCGCCGCGACGGACCCACCGACGATGACCTGCGTGTCGCCGAGCACATCATGGGCCACAATCGGCAGCTCCTCGTGGTCCTCACCAAGATCGACCTCATCCCCAAGAATGAGCTCAAGTCGCGGACCCGCGCCTTCGAGAAGGCCCTCGGTGTGCGCCAGGACG
This sequence comes from Myxococcota bacterium, assembly GCA_041288095.1. GTDB lineage: Bacteria > Myxococcota > XYA12-FULL-58-9 > XYA12-FULL-58-9 > JALHOP01 > JALHOP01. The sequence continues at coordinate 7,783 of JBGGMJ010000196.1, read as the reverse complement.
CATCGGTCGCATTCTCGTCGAAGACCGGAGCAGGGCGGGGCGAGCTCCTGGCCACGCTGCGTGAGCTCATTTGATGTGGCCGGTGCTGCTGGTCGCGGCCATGTGGCTCGCGCCTCCGTCCGCTAAAGAAGACGGGCGCACCCGCGGGCCCGCCAAGACCGCCCCGCCCGCCGCCGGCAAGCCGGGCGCGCCGGCCGATGCTCACCTCGTCGATTGGATCGTCGCGGTCGTCGACAAAGAGGTCGTGACTCGCAGCGAGCTGGTCTCCGAGGCGCGCATCGCGCTCGCCTACCGCGGTGGCGAGACCTCGGAAGAAGCGGCGCTCGACGAAGAGTTCCTGCGCGATTTCCGCGACTACCTCATCAATCAAATCCTCATTGCCGACCAGGCCCGCCGCCTGGGGGCCGCTGAGATCTCGGAAGAAGAGGTCGGCGCCGAGCTCGAGCGCTTCGCGACCGGCTTTCGTTCCGTGGCGGCGTACGAGGCCTTCCTGCGCCGTTACGACATCGCCCTCGAGAGCTTGCGCGGCGTCTTGCGGCGCGACCTCCGCAACGCGCGATTCATCGATCAGCGCATGCGGGCGCGGTTGCTTGCCTCCGAGGACGATCCCGATCGCGACGCCCAATACGTCAAGGCGCTCGAGCGTTGGCTCGCCGAGCTACGCGACACCGCCGAAATTCGACTGCCGGGTAAGCACGGCGAGCTCGAGGTGCAGGATGCACGCCGCGATCCGCAACGCGACCGACGGTGACGTTGACCGCTTGGTGGCGCTCGAGAGCGTGTCGGGCATCGCCGAGCGCACCGCTGAAGCGTACAAGCACGAGCTCTCGCTCACGTGGTCGCGGGTGCTGGTCCTCGAGGTCCCCGACGTCGGTGTGGTCGCCTGCGCGATCTACTGGGTGATAGAGGACGAGGTCGAGCTGCACTGGATCACCGTCCATCCCGAGCATCGCCGCCTTGGGCTCGCGAGGAAGCTCATCGATGCCATGCGCGACGATGCACAGGCGCGGAGTGCCCGCCGCGTGCTGCTCGAGGTCCGTCGGAGCAACGCCACCGCCCGCGGCCTCTACCGGGCCTGCGGTTTTGGCGAGATCGGCGTGCGCGCCGGCTACTATCAAGGCGACGGCGAAGATGCGATCGTCATGGAGCTGCTCCTACCGAGGCGCCCTTGAGCAAACGACCGCCAAAACAAGGGTTGAATCCGGGTAAGCAGCCCGGCACGGGCAACCAGCCGGTCGGCGCGGACGCCTTTGGTAAGGACCCCAAGGGCGCACACACCGGTTCGATGGCGTTCGGCGAGGGCGACACGAGTCATCCGCTTCGCGGCGCCTTGTTGTTCGGCAATGATCCCAAGGGCGCGCCTCGCGGCAGTGAATCCTTCGGTGGCCCGGACGCCAAGATTCCTCTTCGAGGCGCTTTGCTCTTCGGCAACGACCCGAAAGGCAAGCCACGCGGGAGCGAAGCGTTTGGCGGCTCCGACAGCGAGATGCCTCTTCGCGGCGCGTTGTTGTTCGGCAACGATCCGCAAGGCAGTCCGCGCGGCAGCGACGCCTTCGGCAACGACACCCAGCTCGCCACCGGCTCAGCCGCATTCGGCGCATCGCAACTCGTGCCCGACCGCCTGTTCAAGGACCAAATCTCGTACGACTTCGGCGGCGTGCTCCTCGCCGTCGACACCGAAGGCCTCGCCGGCATCCGCAAGGATCCACGCGACCGACTGCGCGAGCGCGTGCTCTCCGTGCTCCAACGCCGCCTGCACATCGATCCGCAGCGCCTGCGCCACGGTCTCACCGAGGACTCGGTGCCCTGGGGCCGCATGAAGCGCGACGACGCCATGGACAAGCAGCTGGTCGAACAGCTGCGTGCCTGGTGGAAAGTGGCGCCGGGTCACGTCCTCGGCATCGGCCACGCCCGCGACATTCTCGAGAACATGGAGCGCATGCACACCTTCGAGCTGCGCTGCGAATGGGACGCCCGCCCCGTCCGCTTGAGCGTACTCGACCCCGGCGGTGAGGCCGTCGCCTACGCTGACGGGACCATCCACAAGGAGCACGAGTTCCTGGTGTTTCGCACCCCCGAGAAGCTCATCTTCGCCTACGTCGACATGGTCGTGCCCCGCCAGAACGCCCAGACCGCGCGGGTGCGCAACGCCGATGGCTCCGCGGTTGGAACCTTCGAGCTCACGACGCCCGCCGTCGCCGAGTCGGCGACCGGCAAGCGCGTGCAGCTCAAGGGCACGCTGCGCGACTCGCAGGAACGCGTCGCCTTCCGTTTGGTCGAGGAGCGCAGCGGGCCCAAGTCGTTCCTCGCGAATCTGCTCGCACCCGACACCGACGACAAGGTTGGTCGCATCGAGGACAAGATGTCGGGCGGCAAGATCCGCACGATCATCGAGGTCGACCTCGCGATTCCGCGCCTGCTCACCTGGGCGGTGGGTGCCTTGATGGCGGACCTCGCGCGCCTCCGCCGCGCCGGTTGGCCGGACGCGCCGAGCAGCGGACCCGAGGAACAGGTCGAATCGATCGAAGAAGCACTGGGGCCCCGCCGCCGTCGCTGAGCGTCGTCATCGGCGCTGCAGAGCCTCGAGCCATGGTCGTAGGGCGTGCCGGCGCAGAGCCGACTGGATGATCCGCTCGAGTGGAACATCGGGGCGCGGCTCGATGCCCTTGGCCGTCAACGCCGCATCGATGGCGGCGCGCAGTTGTCCGCTAGCGCGTACGCCGCGTAGGCTCGCCGCCAGCTCGTCATCGAGGCGCCCCGCGAGCACGGTGGCCAGACCTTCGCTGCCGGCTTCTCGCGCCGCGTGGCACAGCTCGACCGCTCGGCGTAGCCAAGCCGCGGTTACTTCGGGACTCGCCGGGGTCAACGGCGGCGGTTTGGGCCGAGTCGATGCGGCGCGGGGAGCTTCGGGCCGCGGCCGAAGAGGGCAGGGCTGCGCTGCCCTGGCGCTCCGGCGTTTGCGCCGGCGCACCACCACGGTGATTGGCGGGACGACGACGGTCGGCGCCGCCGGGTTTGGCGCCTCGCCCTGGCACGCCCTCGCGAACGCTACGGACCAAGCTTTGTAAACCTGCATGGGGAATGGCCTCCGGCACCGCGTCAGGCGGCGCCCAAGGGCCCCAATGCAAGCGTCGGACCGCGCTCAGAAGGCTCAAAGAACGCCGTTCCGAGGGTCAGGCGCCGGCAAACGTCGCAAATTGCGACGCGCAAACGAAAAAGGCCGAACCAGCGGGCCGCGGCTGCCGATAAAGCAATCGGAGCCGCGACAATGCAGGACGTCTGCGCGCCTGACTCAAACGACCGAAATCCCCAGCATGGCCGCTGCCCGCAGCAGCGCCGTCGCCGATTTCGCGTCACTGATTTCGCCATTGACGGCCATGCGCACGGCCTCACGGAAGGGCACGCGCTTCACCTCGAGGAGCTCGTCTTCCTCGAGCTGCTGGCCGACGTCGACGAGGTTGGTGGCGAGGAACAGGTAGATTCTCTCGTTACAAAACCCGGGCGTTGCATAGATGAAACCGAGCGGTTGGAGCGTCCCAGCCCGCAGCCCGACCTCCTCGACGAGCTCGCGGCTGGCGCAAATCTCGGGAGCCTCGCCGTGGTCGAGCTTGCCTGCCGGAATCTCGATGATCCATTCGCCACCCGCCGAGTAGCGGTATTGCCGGATCAACGTCACGGTCTGGTCCTCGTGCATCGGCACGATGGCCGCGGCGCCGGGATGCTCCACGTAGTCGAGGTCGAGGACCTTTCCGTTGGGCAAGCGGACAGTGTCCACGCTCACCTTGATGGTGCGACCCTTGTAAATTGCACGCCGAGAAACCAGCTCGCTTGCCATGATTCGCCCCCTTCGACGCTGTGCGTGATGTATGCGCGCCAGCTTCGCGCTATCCATAGGCCGCCTCAAGTAGCGGCAACGCTAATGTTTCACGGGCGGGGGCAATCGCTGCCTCCGCCGGAGCGATCGGCATGAGCACCTTACAGACCCACGCCCCCGTCAATGCTCCATCGCGCGCCAAGCGCAGCGCTCTGTTTTCGCGGCTCGCCAAGGACTTCATGGGCCTCGACCGCCACGACCCGGTCGTCACCTTGGACGGCTCGCTCGCGACCAAGCGCCGCGTCTATCTCGACACCACGGCGACCGCGCTCATGCCGCGCCTCATCGCCGATAGCTTGAACGAGTACTACGCGCACGCCTGCGCCAACAGTCACACCGAAGCGCACCGCGCCGGCCGCGATACCACGGCCGCTATCGAGTACAGCCGCGACGCCATTGGCCGACTCTTGGGTTACGATCCGCAGCGCGACGTCGTCCTCTTCACCGCCAACGGCGCCACCGGCGCCAGCAACTTCCTCTCGCGCGCCTTGTTCCCGCCGGAGCTCCGCGCCATCGTCAAGCGCTTTCCCAAGGGGGTGCCGCCCGAGTTCCGCCGCATGTTGCGCGACTCACTCGGCACCGCCATGCAAACGGCCCTCGACGCGCTCGAGGCGCGTCCGCTCATCGTCACGACCATCATGGAGCACCACAGCAATCTGCTCCCGTGGCTCGAAGCGGTCGGTAAGCACAACGTCCGCGTCGTCGGTGTGAACGGCGCCGACGGGACGCTCGACATGGACGAGTTCGAGCGCATCATGGCCAGTGAAGGCAACCGCGTGCGCTTGGTCGCGGTCACCGGCGTCTCGAATGTCACCGGCATCGTCAATCCCGTCCGCCGCATGGCGAAGGTCGCGCACCAGTGCGGCGCGCAAATCCTCGTCGACGCCGCGCAGTGGATCCCGCACGCCAAAGTGGAATTGCACCAGGCGGACGCGAGCTCGGACATCGACTTCGTCACCCTCTCGGGCCACAAGCTCTACGCCCCCGGCAGCCGCGGCGCCCTCATCGGCAACATGGCGACCTTCGAATGCAACCGCTGTATCAGCGATGTCGGCGGCGGCATGGTCGAATACGTGGCCATCGACGACTACGACGTGAAGAAGCAGGTCACGGCGCGCGAAGAGGCGGGGACTCCGAACATCCCCGGCACCATCGCCATGGGCCTCATCGCCGAGATGCTCGACCGCGTCGGGATGGACGTGGTCGCCGAAGCCGAAGAGGAGCTTACCGGCAAGCTCATGGAGCGGCTGTTGCGCATCGATGGCGTGAAGGTCTACGGCGCCACCGACATCGCTCGCGTCCATCGCGCTGGCGTCGTCTCGTTCAACGTCCTGGGCTACGAGCACGGGCTCGTCGCGGCCTACCTGAACGACGTCCACAATATCGCGGTTCGTGACGGCTGTTTCTGCGCCCACCCGTACGTCAAGCAGCTCATGCGCTTCGGCTGCGAGGAGGAAAAGTGCTTCCGCGCGCAGATGGTGCAAGGCGACCGCCGCAACATCCCCGGCATGGTGCGCGCCTCGCTCGGTGTGTACTCGACAGCGGACGACGTCGCGGTCCTCGGCGAGGCCTTGGATACGTTCAAGAAGGACGCCGACCGCATCGCCAGTCGTTATAGCGTCCACATGGACGGCACCTACCGCCTCAAGGAAACGCCGCCCCTCCCTTGCACCTTCGACGTGAAAAACCGCGTCAGCGAGTGGGAACAAGGCTCGGAGCGCTTCTCGCACTAGCTTGTCCATGCGCCCGCCGCCATTCGTGATTACACTGCCGCCATGCCGACCCCCCGCGCGGCAGGCCTCACCGTCACGGTGCACGAGAGCCTCGCCGACATTCCCGCTTCGGAGTGGGACTCGCTCCTCGGTTACGACTCGCCGTTCGTAACCCACGCCTTCCTGCGTCTGCTCGAAACCAGTGGCTGCGTCGGCAGCGAGGCCACGGGCTGGGTGCCGCAATACATCGTGGCCCGTGAGGGTCCGCGGCTCGTGGGCGCCATGCCCGCGTATCTACGCGGCGACAGCTATGGTGAGTACATCTTCGACTGGTCCTGGGCCCAAGCGTCGCAAAGGGCGGGCATCGCGTATTACCCCAAGGTCACCGTCGCCGTGCCGTTCACGCCGGCAACCGGGGGGCGCATCCTCACGCACCCGGACGCGAATCGCGCCGAGGTCGCGCGGGTCCTCGTCGGCGGCCTGCTTGGGCTGGCCGCTAAAACGGACAGCTCGTCGGCCCACGTGCTCTTCTGCCTGGATGACGAAGCCGAGATCCTCGCCGACGCCGGCTTCACGCGACGCGCGACGCATCAATATCACTGGCGCAACGGCGGCTACGCGACCTTCGACGACTTCCTCTCGACGCTGCGACACGAGAATCGCAAGCAAATCAAAAGAGAGCGCCGCAAAGTCGCGGAGCAGGGCGTCACCATCGAGCGTTTGCGGGGCGACGACGCGAGCGAGCGCGACTGGGCCCTGATGTTCAAGCTCTACCGCAGCACCACCGACCGCAAATGGGGCAGCCCGTACCTCACCAGGGATTTCTTCGCACAGGCAGGCGAAACGGTCGGCAAACAGGCGCTCCTCACGTTCGCCAAGCGCGGCGGCAAGGTCATCGCCGGCACCCTGAGCTTCGAAGCGGGCAGGCACCTCTTCGGCCGCTACTGGGGCGCGCTCGAGCACGTCGACAACCTGCACTTCGAGCTCTGCTACTACCAGCTCATCGAGCACGCCATTCTCACCAAGCAGACGCTCGTCGAGGCCGGTGCCCAGGGCGACCACAAGCTCAAGCGCGGTTTCGTGCCGGTGGTCGTGCACAGCGCCCACCACATCGACCATCCGCAGTTGCGGACAGCCGTGGCTCGGGCCTGCGACGACGAGGCGCGGCAGCTGCGTGCGCTGCTCCCTGAATGGGCGACACACGCACCATTCCGCGACGGCGCACAGCCGAATCTTCCGCCTCTCGCCGGCATCGCCATCGAGGACGTCGCGCCGCGCGAGGTCGGCGGCGACGACAGCCCTTGAAGCGACTCTAGCGAATGTTCTGAACGATGCGCGCCACGATGTCTTGCAGCATGCGGATGACCGAAGTGAAGGTCTCCATGATCTGCTTGTAGTTCTGCATCTGAACTTGGAGCTCTTGCACCAAGGCTTGTGACGGCTTGGTGGTGAAGCCGAAGTCCATCGGATTCAGCGTGACGTCGACGAAGCGGGCCTCGCGTGCGACCGGCTGCTCGCCGATGAGGTCTTCGATGTACTTGGCGCTGTGCGCTTCCGCCTGCGCCTTGAACTCGAGGAGATCGTTCTCGTTTTGGATGCCGGCCGTCTTGAGGTTCTCTGCTGAGAGGCCGACCGCTTTGAGACCCTCGGCGTCGAGCGCGCCGTCCTTGAACTGGATCTTCTCCAGCTTCTCGGGGAGCTCGCCCATGCCGTCGGAGCGCAGCTTCTTGAAGGCGTTGCCGCGAGCGTTGCTGCGGGCCGCGTCTTCGGGCGTGACCTGAGGCGTCCAGGTCAAGCCTGCCATCTTCTCGAGCTGCTCGCGGTTGATGTTCTCGCGATGCTCGGGCAGCTCGACGCCCATGTCGTACTTCTTGACCAAGTCACGGGCGAAGTTCTGGTCTGCTTGCAGCTTGCGGTTCGTGCGCTCGAACTGCTCGGCGACGACGATTTCGGCCATCTTGAGGCGGAGCTTGTCCTCCTCGTTTTCGGTCATCATGCCCATGAACATGAGCAAGATGGACTCGATGGGCAGGCCCGAGTTCAGGATCGACATCATCGAGTTGAGGCGGGTCGCACTCGTGATGTGCATGGCCTGCGTCTTCGACTGATATTCCTGAATGGCCTGCAAGAGCTCGTGGTGACCATCGTTCTTCAGCTGGTCATGGCGAACACGCGACAGACCGAACCAGTTGCGGTT
>JBGGMJ010000195.1:0-27804 GCA_041288095.1 Myxococcota bacterium | reverse complement strand
GCGGTAGCCGCCATTGACCGCCGTCGTTGCGATCTTGTCGTAGAACGAGCTCAGCGTGCGACCAATGCGCTTGTCGCCACCGTCGCGCGTGCTCGAGCCGCGGTTCCACTTGTCGTCATCGAAGATCGCGTTGTCGAAGTGGTAGAGCGCCGTCACCGGAATGACGTTCTTCGACCACGCCTGCGGACGCGATTGCGGATTGCCGTTGTTGCTCTGGCTCTGGGTAACGAGGAGGTCGAATTCCTCGAGGATGGTGTCGAGCTCGCGCGAGCGCTCGTCGTACTTCGTCGTGAGCGCATGTCCCCAAGATGCCGTCTGCGCGTCGATGTTGTGCTGCTCGACGAGCTCCTTGGTGAGAGCGTAACGACTGCCGGGCTCGCGACTGCCCGGAGCGGCGCGGAAGATCGCGTTGCGGTTGGTGTAGTAAGGCTGCGCGAACGGAGCGATGCCGACCGCGCCGGGGTGACTCGACGCCGGGTTGTTGCCGAACACGATGCCGGCGGTCGCCTGGCCGTGGCTATCGGAGGCGCCGTCAAGTACGGCGATGGGCGCCTGGCGAAACGCGTTGGCGGCAAAACCCGGATGGCCGGCTTCGATGCCCTCGAGGACGTGGGCGCGCTGACCTTGGCCTTGGAAGCTCGTCGTGTTTCTAGCGAGGAAATCGACGCCGCCTACCACGCGGGCGTTGTCGAGATCGTTGCTGGGCACCGAATCGGGGCCCACCCAAATGACGTCGTCGAGCGCCGCTGCCTGGCGGATCTGCTGCCCGGTGCCCTTGGCGACCAAGGTGTCATGGCCGCGCTCGATGTCGGTGAAGCCGAGCGCCGTGAGCTGACGCTCTACCGAGGCTACGGCTTGGTTGCCGGCGACCGACACGACGACGCCGGTGCTCTTGTCCAAGAAAGACCGGTCGGTGCCAGCATCGCGGAAGGTCGCGTCCATCTTGAACCGCGAGGGCATCGGCATCGTGGCGCGCACGAACGGCAAGCTCTGCACTGCTTCGAGCGCCGGGCCCTTGGCGAGCACCAGGTAGGCGTTGTCGGGCAGGTAGCCAACGACGCGACCGCCGCGCCTCTCGATCTCTTCCTTGTAGGCAGGCAAGGCCTGGGTGTGGAGCTGGACGATGTGCTGGCCCGAGCGAACCTCGCGTGGCGCGAAACCGGAACGGCTCTCGGCCTTGAAGGGCGTGTAAACGGTGCCGCCATCGAGGTGAATCTGGCCTGAGGCACGTCCCTGACCGAGGTCGACACCACCGCGCCCACGCACCGCGTAGACGGAATCGCCGCTCGCGTCCTTCCAGACGCTGACGTCGTGCTCACCGGCGGTGAATTGGAGGGCCGGGGGGCCGGAAAGTTGTGGGGCTGCGGTACGTCCGGGGGCTCCGGCGCTTACTTGGGGCGGCGTCATGGTGGTGACTCCTGGAGGTGGGAGCGCAATATCGGTCGCTCATCCAAGAAGTTGCCGCGTTACGAGTGCCCATTTTTCCGGTGTGCGTCGCCGCACACGCCCGAGCAGGTTCCTTCACCACGCGCGACCGCAACCGAGCGGACCTTCTGCCGATCTATCTCCCCGTCAACTGAATACTGGGAGAGATCCATGAAGAGTGTGAGCGGTGTCGGTGCTGTCCTTCCGCGTTGGGACTACTTGCCGGAGGAGGCCGGTCTGGCCATGAGCACGCTGGAAACCAAGCTCGGCGAATTCGCGCGCAAGCTCGAGCTTTCCTTCGACCAGCAGCGACGCATCGTCGTCCGTATGCCCGCGCGTCTCGAGGCCGAGGCAATCGTGCGCCTCAAGACCTCTGGTGTCAGAGAGAGCAGCGGCTCCCTCGGTAAGAGCTACTCGTTCAAGACCTTCGAGGTGGTGATCGCCGCTTACGCGCCGGCTTACGAAGCGCAACGCGGTAAGGGTGCCGAATAGGTCGGTGGCGCCGTTGGGCTGCCGGTCACGAGGTTGCCCTCCGTGACCGACAGTCCGTTCAGACGCTAGTGCGACGGCGCTAGCTCGGTAGAATCACGGTGTCGAGCACATGGATGACGCCATTCGACGCGGAAATGTCGAATTTCGTCAGCAGCGCCTTGTCGACGGTGATGTTTCCGTTATTGCGGCCGAGCACGAAATCGCGCCCGCCCACGGTCGCCACCTTCGCGCCGTCCTGCATCTTGCCAACATCGGCGGCCATCACCTTACCGGTGATGACGTGATGCAGAAGCACGTCTTTCAGCTTGTTCTTGTCCTGCATGAGCGCTTCGAGATCAGCCTTCGGAATCTTCTCGAACGCTTGATCCGTGGGCGCGAACACGGTGAACGGGCCAGCGCCTTTCAGCGTTGCCACGAGGTCGGCGTTGCCGAGGGCTTTTGCCAGCGTGTTGAAGTTGCCAGCTGTCGCCGCCGTCTCGATGATGTCCTTCTTTGCGGTGTCGTTATTCGATGTTTGATTCATGGACATGTCCTTGCGAGCTGCTCCGTGCAGCGTCTCGTCATTCTTTATTGTGAGCGCGCACCATGGACCTCGCTCACCGCGATAGCGAGCAATAGTTCTCTGGTGGCGTGCTGCTGTCGGCGTCAGTGCTGTTATTGCTGACGATAGTGCTCGAAGGTTTTTTATTCCCGGTGCGCCTACTCGAGTCGCGCTTCGAGCTTCACCGTGCCACCCGCGGGCACTCGCACCGTGACTTTCTTCGAGGTCGAGCTTTTCGGATTCACGAGCGTGAAGGTGTAGGAGCCTTCGGCGAGCTCAATCGGCGCCATGGGCGTCGTACCGAGCTGTTGGCCACCGAGATAAACGTCGGCCCAGGGGCGGACGTCGAAGGCGACGTGGCCCTTCTCGAGCGGACGGGTAGTCGTCGGTGTGCTCTCGGCGCGGCGCCGCTCGGGACGCGACGACTTTCTCGGTGACGGTCGCGCTGCTGGGCGCGGCGGGACCGGGGGCGGGTCTCTTGCTACCTCCACGGTCTCGGGAATCGGCGCCGGTGCCCGTGGCGCCTCGGGCTGGTGCGCCGACTGCCGCACGGGAACGACCTCCCTGAGCGTGACCTCGCGCCGCAGCAACAGGCCAGCCGCTATAGCGGCCACGAGCAATACAGTCGCCACGGTGAAGAAAACCCGGCGCGGCCGCTGGCGTGCGCGCGGATCGACGCGCGGGTCGGTCAACGCTCCCCGCACCAGGTGCTGGCCCGGCTGCACGATGGCGGTGGGAACGCGTTGGCCTTCTTTCTTCGCACCCAAGCCGCCGACGAAGCGAGCGATGTCACTCGACATCAGACGCTCGCGCCGCGACGACAGGCGATCGAGATCACGTGCCGCGTCGAGTGCTGTCGCATAGCGCTTGTCGATTCGCGGCTCGAGCATGCGGCCGAGCACCGCTCGTACCTCGTCGGAGATGCGCGGGTGTGAGAGTCTCTGTCGCGTGTCGCGCAAGCCACCCGCCGCCGCGAGCATGACGTGATGCGGGCCGGCGGCCAGGAATGGCTCCAGCGTCAGCAGCTCGTAGAGCACCGCGCCCGCCGAGAATAGGTCGCTGCGCCCGTCGATGGGCTCGAGACGCGCTTGCTCGGGTGACATGTAGCCCGGCTTGCCTTTTAGGACGCCCTCTTCCTCGCCGATCGCGCCGCTGTACTTGGCGACGCCGAAGTCGACGACCTTGAGCTCGCCCGTCCAGGTCACGAAGAGATTCGTCGGCGACACATCGCGATGCACGATGGCGAGCGGCTCGTGCGCGTCGTTACGAAGCTGATGCGCATAGTGCAACCCCTCGCAAGCGCGCGCGATGAGATGCAGGGCGACGTCTTCGGGCACCGGTTTCCGCGCTACCTCGCAGTGGTCGATGACGTGCGCGAGGTCCAAGCCCCGCAGGTACTCCATGACGATGAAATACTGGTTGGCGGTGTTCGACAGCTCGTGCACCTGGACGAGATTGGCGTGATTGAAGCGACTGGCGAGCCGCGCCTCGTCCACGAACATGTCGATGTACGCCGAGTCGGTCGCCAGGTGCGGCAGCAAGCGCTTGATGACGACGCGCTTGCTGAAGCCCTCCGGGCCGTCGATGGCCGCGAGAAACACCTCGGCCATGCCGCCGACAGCGAGTCGCTGCAGTAGCCTGTATCGACCAAAGCTGATTCCGGTGGGCACTTAGGTCGAGGGTATCCGCAGACTTGCGATTTCGCGAAGCATTCACGTACGCTCGCAGGCGCACCATGGTGGCTGACAAACCCACGCGGCACATCCCCACGAACCGCGTGGAGCGGCGGAGCGCCAGCGGAGCCGGCTGCCTCTTGCGCGTCATGAGCGGGCCCGAGCGCGGCACCGAGATGGCCCTGGGCGACGGTGGCGTGGTCGGCTCCGGAAGCGACGCCGACTTCATGTTGAACGACCGCACCGTGTCGGCGAAGCATGCGCGCATCGATGTCCGTGATGACGGACTGCACGTCACCGATCTTTCGAGCACGAACGGCACTTTCTACCTCGACACCCGCATCCGCGAGGTCACCGTGCAACCCGGCGCGGTGCTCGCTCTCGGCACCTGCCGCATCGCGCTCGTCCTTCCCGAGCCGCTGGCGGCGCCTGACCATCGCGACGGCTACGGTGCGATCATCGGCAGCGCACCGAGCATGCAGCGCATGTACGCGATGCTCGACCGCCTCACACGTACAGCCGGACAAGCGGAGCCCACGGTGTTGATCACCGGAGAGACGGGCGTCGGCAAGGAGCTCGTGGCGCGCGAGATTCACGCGAGCTCGGCGCGGCGCGCGGGGCCGTTCGAGGTATTCGACGCGTCCGCTGTCGCCGCCAATCTCATCGAAAGTGAGCTCTTCGGCCACGTGCGCGGGGCCTTCACCGGCGCCGATCGCGACCGCGTCGGGGTGTTCGCGCGCGCCCGAGGCGGCACCGTCTTCATCGACGAGGTGGGCGAGCTACCACTCGACTTACAGCCGAAGCTCCTGCGCGTCCTCGAGAATCGTGAAGCCCGCCCGGTCGGTAGCAACGTCACCTCGCCGGTCGATGTTCGCATCGTAGCCGCCACCAATCGCAACCTCGAAGAAGAAGTCGAACGAGGTGGCTTTCGTCGCGACCTCTACTTCCGCCTCAACGTCGTGACCATCGACGTGCCGCCGCTGCGCGAGCGCATCTCGGACATACCGCTCCTCGTCGAGCACTTCACGCGCTCCATCGCGCACGAAAGCTCACCCCTGTCGCCAGACACCCTCGAGCTCTTGATTAGCGGCTACTCCTGGCCGGGCAACGTGCGTGAGCTGCGCAACGCGCTCGCGAGCGTGCTCATCGTTGGGACCCTACCGAGCAACCTCTCCGGTCCATCACAGCGCGAGTCGATCACCAATCTCTCCGAGCCATTGCTCAAGGCTCGCAAGCGCGTCCTCGAGGCCTTCGAGCACGACTACCTCGTCCATCAAATGCAGCGAGCCCAAGGCAACGTCACGGAAGCGGCGAGGCTCTCCAGCATGGACCGCAGCTATTTCAAGCGTCTGCTCACCAAGCACCGCTTGGATGACGACGATGCGTGAGCTCATCGCGCTCATGTTGATTCTTTGTCTCGGCGCCGCGTCGCCGAGCTTCATCGCGGCACAACGCGCCTACGACGCCGTCCGCTATGACGACGCGGAAGCCTTGCTGTACCGCGCGGCAAACGAGACCAACGACGCGAAAGAGCTCACGGCGATCTACGAGCTCTTGGCGACGATTCACCTCGTCCGCAATCGCGACACGCGCGCCGTCGATGCCATGACCGAGCTGCTGACGCGCGTGCCCACCTACGTGCCCAGCGCCGACAACTCGCCCAAGATCTGGGAAGCGTATCGACGCGCTCGCAACGCCCAGCTCGCCGCCGCGCAGGCCCGCCAGCTCGAACAGGAGCGCGCCGCGGCCCAGGCGGCTCTCGTTGCCCCGGCGCCACCGCCGCCGACGCATTGGTACGCAAGCCCTTGGGTCTGGGTCGGCGTTGGGGTCGTGGTCGCGGCGGCGACGACGTTCATAGTGGTCCGCTATGCCAACCCGAGCGCACCCGACGGTGACTTCGGCCCCATCGAGCTGCGATGATCAGACTGACGCTGCCTCTCCTGGTGCTTGCTTGTCTTGCCTGCGGGCCACGGGCCTACATCGACCTCGAGATCGTTTCGTCGCGCGTCGTCCCGGACGAGGTCGACAACCTGACGGTAGCCGCGACCGATGAGACCGGCGCCGAGGTTGGTCGCGGCGCCTATCGTCTCGAGAGCGGGTTTCCGCAACACGTGATCCTCGAGCCCTCGAGCACCACCGACGCTACACTCGAGATCTGGGTCACCGGGTTTCTCGGCGAGACCGAGGTTGCACGAGCCGGTGTCCGCACGACCTGGCGCGAGGATGCGATCAACGATGTCAGCGTTGCGCTCGAGTAGCTCTCTCGTCACCGTCGCGCTGCTGTGCGCGTGCGGCCTCGAGCGCGTGAGCCCGGAAGCGACGGCGCTCGTCGACACCCGCGTGGGTGGTCAGCTCGACACCGGCTTCGGCTCGGAGGGGCGCATTCTCGAAGCCCTCGGCACCACGCGCGACGACGCCTGGGACACCGCGCTCCTGCCTGACGGTGGCGTCGTGCTTGCCGGCAACTCGTTCGCGTCCAGCTCGATCGACGTCGGCATCATGAAGCTCACGCCCAACGGCGGCGACGACCCGGGCTTCGGCACCTCACTCACCGGCACCGTCACCGTGCCCTCCGCCGGTGACGAGAACACCTGCGGCGTGTCCGTGATTGGCGACAAGATCATCACCGCGGGCTCCCGCGGCACGTTCCCCTATTTCTCGAGCGTCTACGTCGCGCGTTTCCACTTCAACGGCGCCCTCGATGCCGGCTTCGGCGGCGGTGGCGTGTTCCTGGGGAACGTTTCAGCGGACATCGTCACGACCGGCGCGCACGCGATCGGCCAGGAGTTCGTTTGCCAAACCTTCGCGGACGGCAACGGCCTCAAGGTGGCTGGCCACGCGCGCTTCGACGACGCCGGCGGTCGCGACGTCATCACCATGCGTCTCGTCGATGGCTTCCTCGACACGACCTACGGCGATCAAGGCGTGGCACGCGTAGACCTCGGCGGCGATGACCGACTCTGGCGCGGTTCCTACCAGGACACGAGCGGGCGCATTCCCATGTGCGTCGTGCAGGGCGACCCGGACGGACCGCGGCGCATCGTCGTCGCGAGGGTCAGCGCCGACGGCACTCTCGATACGAGCTTCGCCGGCACGGGCAGCGTCACCTTCCCGGACGCCAAGCCCAACTACGAATGTCACGGCATCGTCGTCGATGATGCGGGTCGCGTGCTGGTCGCGGGCTTCGAGCCCGGCGGCAGCGGCGACATGTTCTTGCGCCGCTTCTCCGACGATGGCGTCCTCGACACTGCCTTCGGAGACAACGGGCTGCTGCTCATCGATGTCGCTGGTGGCAGCGATGCCGCCAATGACCTCGCGATCGACGCGCGTGGCCGCATCGTCGTCGCCGGCCAAGCGAGCATTGCGGGTCAAGCCGACATGGCCGTGGTGCGCTTGCTCGACGACGGCGCGCTGGACCCGACGTTCGGCAACGGCGGCATCGTCACGGTCGATGTCGGCCAGCAGGCGCGCAGCGACATCGCCAACAGCATCGAGATCGACCCGCGGGGTCGCATCGTCGCCGTGGGCACCAGCATCATCTCGGACGGCGTAACCCCTCGCCCCGTGTTCTCGGGCATCCGCCTCTCACCCTGAAGCTCAGGACGATTCGTCCTGAATGTGCGGTCAGGCACCCTCGCTCGCGGTGCGTGCTCGCGCCGAGAGCGGTCCGCGCTGCCGAAAAGCGACGGTGCTACCGACACTTCGTCGCGGCATGCGTGTTGCAAACCTCCCCGTCCATGCGCAATTTCGAAACCCAACTTCGTCTCGTGGCCACTCTCCTGCTCGTTGCCGGCTGTGGTGGCAGCGTCAGTGGTAGCGAAGAAGTCGAAGACGCGGTCGCGGCAGAGGCCGAGCGTCGCTTCGGCCCCCTGGAGATCGAAGCTAGCAACTTGAGCGTCGCGGACGTGCCGCTCGGTTCGTATCGTGGCTTCTACTACGACGACAGCGTCGCGGGCGTGAGCCGTCGTGCCGCCGAGCGCAGCGACGCGAAGATCGACTTCGATTGGCGAGCGAGCGCGCCACTCGCCGGGGTCCCCGCCGACAACTTCTCGGTCTATTGGATCGGCCGCCAGAACTTTGCCGCCGGCAAGTATCGTTTCACCGCGACCGTCGACGACGGCATGCGTGTCTATGTCGACGGCTTGCCGGTCATCGACGCCTACAGGGATCAGTCCCCCGTGACCTACACCGCCGATGTCGATGTGCCGGCGGGAGATCACCTCGTCCAGGTCTTGTACTACGAAGCCAGGGGTGGGGCCGTCGCCAAGCTCACTATCGCGGGCGTCGGCGCGCCGCCCGCGCCGACTAGCTCCGCTGAAGCGATCTGGTCGCCGCTGACCGCGATGACGGTCGTCAACCCGATGAGCTACGGCGCCGCGGGTAACGGAACCGCCGACGATCTTGGTGCCCTGCAAGCCGCGGTGAACGCGCTCCCCGCCACCGGCGGCGTCGTCTACCTGCCGCCGGCGAAGACCTTCCGCAAGAACAACCTCTTCATCATCACCAAGCCGCACGTGAAGCTCTGGGCGCCGAACCGCCAAGCCACCATCTTCGGCGCCGTGCAGGGCGTGCGACGGCGTCAAAGCACGCTCTGCCGCGCGACCGGCTGCGGGTTCTTCGGGCTCAAGCTGACCTCGGATGCGGCGGCGCGCTTCGACGCTCTGGAGGACAACCAGATCTCCATCGATCACGCGACCGACGCCGAGATCGTCGGCAATGAGATCGACAACTCAGCCGCGACCGGCATGTTCATGTACGGCTCACAACGCTCGTACATCGAAGGCAACTACGTGCATCACACGTACGCCGACCACATCCACCACACGAGCGGCGCGCGCCAGTCATGGGTCTGGTCGAACTTCATCAAGAACAACGCGCCGAGCAACGGTGACGACGGCATCGCGTGCGTCACGTATTGCCCCACGTGCGCGAAGTGCGGTGACATGGAGTGGTTCGACAACATTCACCTGGGCGCAAGCCACGGGCGCGGTTACGCGGTCATCGGCGGCGACAACATTCGCATCCACGACAACTGGGCCATCATGACCTCGGCCGCGGGCATCATCGTCGCGTCCGAGCCGTCGTACTCGTCGGCGAGCAGCAACGACATCGACATCCGCGACAACTGGCTCTACCGGACGGTGCAGCGCACGTCGGTCGGCCACGCCGGGATCCTGCTCAGCGGTAACAACAGCGACGCGCCGCCGATCGCGCGCGTCACGCTGGACAGTAACATCGTGGTCGAAACCATGACCGGCCAGGCGTTCCGCAGCGAAGGCGCGGTGACCGGCACCGTCAACACGGCGATGTCGACGCTCGCAAGTGACTTGCCGGGCCCCATCCCGACGCTCGCCAACGTCAAGGTGAAGGACACGTCGGTCATGCGCACCCGCGACAACTCCTTCGTCGGCGCCGGCTTCCGACCCGGCCTCTATCGCATCCACGTGCGCGCGGCTCCGACCGGCGGCGGCTTCCAGCAGCGCTTCGAGTACGTCGTCAAAGGCGCGCCCATCGATGTGCAATCGTGGACGAGCGGCCGCGTCTCCGCGGGCGACTATCTCTCCGAAACCCGGCAAGTCGCGGGCGTCGCCTACGCAGTGCTCCTCGCGCGCGCGCCGGTCGCGCTGCCCAGCACTCTCACGGGCGTGTCCTTCACCGAGCTCCGGGCTGGGGCGCGCAGCGGCGCGCTGGCGTGGCTGTGGAATCGCGTCGACGGCACGACGTATTGATCACATTTCACTGACCGATGCGCCGATACACCCAGCTCTCGCCGAACCGTGCTTCCACGGCGTAGCTCGCGGCGACAGCGGCCTCGATGACCGCGGCGACTTCGGGGCGCGTCGCGAACTTGCCGCCCCGGTGACGCACGACGTACAGCGGCTCGAGCGCGAAGACTCGCTCGAGCTCGCCGACCGTCGTCGCCTCCGGCCCATTGACGATCCGCAGCACACCTTCGCGAAGCACGTTCGTGGGATGGGTCATGATCTTCGACATCGGCCGCGCTGCCATGAACCAGTACGCGAGATGGTCGCTGAACATCAGCACCGGTCGCTTGTCTGGATTGCGCTCACTGATATGCGCGGCAATCTGCACCGACGGGCCATAGACATGGAGTCCGTGGTCGGACGAGCGCATCCGTGCCGCGGCTTGCGCGGCATCGTGACCGGCGACGACGAGCACCGTCACCACGGTCGACACGGCAATGCCGTAGTGGAGACGCCGCGTCGCGCGACGCAAGGCGACCGCCACCAAGAACGCGACCATGAGCGCGGCGAACGGCATGAACTGGACGCCGTAGTGCAACGTGCCTGTGCCGGTCACCAGAATCGAGACGAGCGTCGAGGTAGCGAACGTGGCGGTGCAAGCGAGGTTCCTTTGCTGCTCCTTCGCAAGGCCATTCCACCATGACGGCACCCTGGCGAAGACAACGGGCGCCGCGTGCCAGACCAGACGCCGCATCACCGCGCTCGCGGCGTAACTGAATGGCGCGGCGAACACCGAGGCAACGAACAGCGGCAGCAGCCCGAGCGCGGCGTACGGCGCGGCGCAAAAAATCCCCGGCGCGAGCAAGCCCACGAGCAGTGCGCTTGGCGTGAGCCGACGCTGGCGAGTGCGCGACCATTCCAGCAGCAGAAAAACGACTGCCGCTATAGCGGTGATACCGAGGTTCGTGCGAATCAAGAAGGCAATTGATAGACATGCGCCGGCGGCGAAAGAGCCCGCGCCATGAAGCCTGGGGCGCAATGCCAACGCGAGCGCGCCCGCCAGCGGCACGATCGCTAGCACCTCGCTCATCGTCGCCATGCCGCTAGGAGAGTAGCTAACGAGGACGATGCAGGCGACTCCACTCGTGAAGCCGAGCGAGCGGCCTCCAAGGCGCAGCGCGATGCAGCGAACCAGCCAGGCGCAGGCCACGACGCAGGTAAGCCCCAGAGCGCGAACCGCGACGATGCTCTTCCCGAACAGAGCGATGACGAGAGCAAAAGGCACGAAGCAAAGCGGCGGCTTGTTGTCCCAGAGCTCGACGTACGGCAGATGCCCGTCGACGAGGCTCTGGCCCATGAGGATGAAGGTGCTTTCATCCCATTCGATGACCGCCTCGAAGAAGTGCGGCACGCGGATGATCGCCGCGATGAGGATGAAGAGACAGCACTCTGCCCAGGGGGGGAGTTTCATCGGGCGAGCTGCGAAATAGCGTATGAAATAGAGCTAACGCAAACCGCGCTACCCTTCGCGGGACCTAGTGGGCCTCGTAGTCCCAACCGAAGCGAGCGTGCGCGTCCGCCGGCACGTTGTTGCTGCAATCGAAGTGCGATGCGTAGAAGGCACGACGAAACGGTGAGTATGTCACGCCGATCGGCGTGAACGGGATCGCTTCGGTTACGGTCGTCCACGTCACGCCCCTGTCGGACGAGATAACGACCGCGTTAGCGGACACTGACGCGACACGTCCGTCAGGCAACTCGAACGGTGGAACGGCGCCGGTCTTGCTGCCGTTGGCGACCAAGTCGAACGTCAAGCCACGGTCGTCGCTCCGCAACATGCCGCCGCTGGCCGACGACCAATAGATTCTTCCGTCCGAGGCAAGGAGCGGCTGGCCGACACCGCCGATGTTGCTGACCGTCTCCCAGCTCGCGCCGCCGTCATCCGAGCGAACGATGGCTTGGGTCTGGCCCTTCCACGATCCGCCGCAGCCTACCAAGAGCTCGTCATCGTCGAGCACGAGCGTCGACACGCAGAAGCCGAGGCCTGCGGGCAGTCTGTTCATGATGTCGACGAAGGTGCCTCCACCGTTGGTCGAGAGGAACAAGCCTTGGCCATCGGACACACCTTGCTCGTGGCCGCCCGACAAGATGGTCTGACGATCGGGGTCGGTGAAGTCGACGCTCACCGAGTCGTTGTGCGACTGCCCCTGTGCGCCCATGTTGGCGAACCCTTCGAAGGTGTTGCCGTTGTCGTTGGTGATGAACACACCTTCCGACCAGGGTGACTCCCAACCATAGATGCCCGACTCCCACCACCTGTTGGCGTTCGTCGGGTCGAAGACGATGTGGCTCATGCGATGAAGGACGGTGTCGCCGCCGGCGCTGCCGAGTGACACCCAGGTCGCTCCGCCGTTGCTGCTCGCATAAAGACCGTGTCGAGCGACACCGGTGATCAGCATGTCGCGCCAGGGACTCGAGAAGATGTTGGCGGCGTTTCCGCACTCGGAGGCCATGCCGGCGAGGTTACTCGTGACGTTCACCCAGTCAGCCGGAGGCACCGGTCCGACGGGGTCGGCATGAGGCGGACCACCCGTGGTCGGGTCCGGATCCGGATCGGGTTGTGTGCCCGCGGGCGGCGGCGCCTCGAGCAGCTCCGCCGGTGGTCCATCCCCGTCGAGCGCTTCGAGGAAGGCAACAAGGTCGGCCTTCTCTTGCACATCGAGTCCGAGCGGCGCGATCTCGGTCTCGCCGAGGTAACCGACGATGGCTGCCGGCGTGACGCCGGGTTGCTTGTGGCCGCCCTTGTCGAAGTACTCCACCACCTGCGCGAGCGTGCGCAGCTGCCCGGTGTGCATGAAGGACGGGCGTTGCGAAACGCAGCGCAACGTCGGCGTGCGGAACGCGCCGAGCATGTTCGGCCCAACCTTCTCGGCGCCACGATCGTCCTTCCGGATGAAGGCACCCGAGACCATGGCCGGGAAGAGGCCGACGTTGTGAAAGCTCTGATCCGAAAAAAATGGTCCGCTATGGCAGCTCGCGCATTGCCCCTTGCCGACGAACAAGGCGGCGCCGCGTTGCTCGGACTCGGTGAGCGCGGTGGTGTCGCCATGCATGAAGGCATCGAAGCGGCTCGGGCCGCACGACAGCAGGCGCTCGTAGGCGGCGACAGCCTTGCCCGCGTTGAGAGCTATCGTGGTGACGACATCCTGCTGTTCGTCGCTTAGCGCCTCGTAGTCCGCGGCGCCGGGCACTCCATGGAGCGTGCCGTTGCTGCAAGCGTCATCGGGCGTCGTCGAGCTGGTGAGGGTGAGCTGGCAACCGGTCTGCGCCGCGGTGATTTGCGGATAGCCGGGTCCGAGCACGACAGCCGGGTCGACCCCGAAGATCTCTCGATACTGTCCGCCATAGCGACGGGCGACCTCTTGAGCGAAGAACAACCGCGAGCTATTGCCCTCGAGCGGCGACTCGAACACGGCGAGTACCTGGCGCTGCAACGTCTCGAAGCGCCCGTCCCACATCAAGAGCTTCGCCTGAGCGACATCGAGTATCGTCGGTGTGCGCCGGTTGGTCCAGCCTGCCGCCAGCGACAGCTGTTCGTGAATGGTGCGCGTATCCGTAAAAGCGGACTCTGGCACATGGCAGCTCGCGCAGGACACCTTGCCGGTCTCGCCCTGGAGCCCGACGCCATCATGTTGACCGTCGTTGTCGCTCTCGAGCAGGACGCCGGAGAAGCCGGGGTCGAAGAACAAGGCCTGGCCGAGCGCCGCCGCCGCCGGGTCGTCGGCGACCTCGTTGCTGGGGTCAGCCGGTGGTGCCGGTAACGTCGACGCTGGCGAAAGGCTCAAGAGGCTGGCTCTCGTCTCGTCGTTGCCGCCGCCACCATCGGGCGCGAACACTCCGCTATCGCACGCAACACCAATCAGTGCAGCGAGGACACACCAGGCCTTGTTCGTGCTACGCATGGGTTCACCGCACGACGAATTGGAGGTCGTCGATGAACGGCTGGTTGTACGGGGTCGGGAACTGACTCGGCTGCCCCGACTCGTCGGGATTCGCCACGCAGGTGATGTCGTCCATGGTAACGGACTGACCCGCGTCGACTTGGACATGCCAGGTGTCGATCCACCACCCCACTGTCATCGGGCCATCCGCGGTGATGCCGTGCACCGAGCACGTGGCTTTATTCCAGGCGCGGAACAGGACTTCTTTCTTGCCGGTAGCGGTCAGCGAGTTCTTGGCGAGCGACGGTCCGTCGAAGGCCAGGTTGTCCCAGAGGAAGGTGTTGGCGGCGTCACCGGAGAAACCGTCCTTCGCTGGGTTGTAAGAGACCTGCGCGAAAGACACGTAGCCACGCGTGAAGCCGACGTCGGGGAACGGTGCGCCGTCTTCACCAGGGTGATCGTCGGAGTCGAAGACCTCGACACCGTCCACGCGCACGCTCAAGTGGTTGCGCGTGAGGTAGACGTCGATGTCCTGCTGCACTCCCGACACGACGCCGATGGGGCCGTTGGCGTGAGAGACGTATGCCCTCGCGCCGTTGCGCCAGACCACGATGGTGAATGGCCAGCCGCCCTCGCCGACGAAGTCGACATCGATTGCGTCACCTTTGCGCGGCTTTTCCATGGTGCGCAAATCAGGGAGCGTGTTCGTGATCGTGGGGGTGATGTGCAAGTCCTGATGCATGCGCCCGTGGCCTTGCATGCTGCTGCGAAAGTGGACGCGACCTTCGCGGCCCTCGAAGTCGAAAGGCTGCTCGACGCGCGCGACGTTCATGGCGAAGCCGCCGTCTTCGGCGTTGAGGAAGAGCGAGCCGCCCTGAACGTACGGGGAGCAGTCCCCAGAGGTCTCGCAGAGAGTACCGGTCATGGTCATGTGACTGTGAATGTGCAGATCGATCCCCGAGGCCGCGGCGTTGAAGACGGCCGGGCCGCTCATGCCCTGACCATCGAAGTCTTCGCACCAGCCCCAGCTCACGCCGCCTTGGTTGCAAAAGCCGTCTTTGGGATAGATCGGTTCGATCGGCTCGAGCTCTGGGGGAGCGTCGGGCTCGTCGGTGTCCGCATCGTCGTCGCTCGACGCGTCGTCATTGGCGGCGTCGTCAACGGCGTCGTCGTTGTTGTTGTTGGTGGTGTCGGTGGTGTCGGTGTTCGTATCCGTGTTGCTGCCACCACCACGCGAGAGATCCCGAGGGTCGCCGCCGTCGACGCTCCCAACGCAACCCGCCACCATCACCACCCCGAGCAGAGCAACGAAAAGCTTCATGATTCTCTCCCAGCGCGACGGAGGTGTGCGCTTCTCCTGGTTAGTGGGCGGAGCGAGGCCCGCCGGGCGGATCTTTTTTCTCAGCGCACGACGAAGAGGAGGTCGTCGATGAACGGCTGCCCGTACGGCGTCGGGAACGGATCCGGCTGGCCCGAGCCATCCGGGTTCGCGATGCAAGTGATGTCATCCATGGCAATCGCCTGGCCGGCGTCGACCTGGACATGCCACGTGTCGATGTACCAACCGCCGGCGACTGGGCCGTCCGCCGCGAGGCCGCGCACCGTGCACGAGGCCTTGTTCCAGGCGCGAAAGAGCACTTCCTTCTTGCCGACCGGCGTGAGGCCGTTTCGCGGGAGCGACGGTCCGTCGAAGGCGAGGTCGTCCCAGAGGAAGGTGTTGGGAGCATCGCCGTAGTAGCCGTCTTTGACGGGATTGTAGGCGAGCTGCGCGAAGTGCACGTAGCCGCGCGTGAAGCCGAGGTCGGGAAACGGCGCACCGTCCTCGCCGGGATGCTCGTCGGAGTCGAAGACCTCCACACCGTCGACGCGGACACTCAGGTGTGAGCGCGAGACATAGACGTCGATATCCTGCTGCACGCCCGACGTGACGCCGATCGGCCCGTTGGCGTGAGCGAGATAGGCTTTCGCGCCGTCTCGCCAAACCACGATGGTGAACGGCCAGCCGCCGTCGCCGACGAAGTCGATGTCGATCGCATCACCGTCGCGCGGCTTATCGACGAAGCGCAGGTCCGGAAGCGTGTTCGAGATCGTCGGCGTGATGTGGATGTCCTGATGCATGCGCCCATGCCCTTGCATGCTGCTGCGATAGTGGACGCGCCCTTCGCGGTTCTCGAAGTCGAAGGGTTGCTCGACGCGCAACACGTTCATGGCAAAGCCGCCGTCTTCGGCGTTGAGAAAGAGCGAGCCACCCTGCACGTAAGGCGAGCAATCACCTGACGTCTCGCAGAGCGTGCCGGTCATCGTCCCGTGACTGTGGCTGTGCAGGGCGATGGCCGAGGCGGCCGCGTCGAAAGCAACCGGGCCGCTCGTGCCCTGACCATCGAAGTCTTCGCACCAGCCCCAGCTCATCCCGCCCGTGTTGCAGAAGCCGTCTTTGGGATAGATCGGCTCGATCGGCTCGAGCACTGGAGTGTCGTCCGGCTCTTCGGTGTTCGCACCGTCGTCGTTCGCACTGTCGTCGTTCGACGTATCAACCTCGTCGTCGGCGGCGTCGTTGCTGCCTTCGTCGTTGGCGCCGGTGTTGCTCCCCCCGGCCGGCGGCAGATCCCCAGGATCACCGTTGCCGGTCCGTCCACAACCAGCGACCATCACCAATCCGAGGAGAACGACGAAGACCTTCATGATCCGCTCCCAGCGCGACAGGGGTGTGCGCTTCTCCCGGTTAGTGGGCGCCGGGGGGCGGACCGGGCGGATCTTTTTTCGAGCGCTATTGCGTGACGACGTGGATGTCGCCGATGAGCGCGTCGCCTGAGTGCGGAGTCACCATCTCGTACCGCGTGCAACTGATGTCGCTCACCAGAACCTCTGGGGCTTCTCGATCGAGTCGCACGCGCCAGGTGTCGAACAGCAGGACCGGCGGCGTGAACGGGCCCTGCGCCGAAACGCCGCGCACGGTGCAGGCCGCGGCATCCCAAGCGCGGAACAACACGTCTTGTTTGTCGGCGGGCGTCAGCGAATTTCTCGGCAGCAATGGTCCGTCGAAGGCGAGCTCGTCCCAGATGATGCGGTTGACCTCGTCACCGACGAACCCGTCCTTGGCGGGATCGTTCGCGACCTGCGCGAAATACACGTAGCCCCGGTCGAAGCCGAGATCATCGAGCGCCGCGTCGAAGACGCTTTCGCCGTCGATGAGCACGCGGGCGCTCGTGCGCGTGACGAAGATGTCGACGTCGTAAAGATTGCCCCGCGTGATCCCGAGGTCGCCCTGAACGAGCAGTGTTTGCGCGGGCGCGCCATCTTGCCATCTGATCACCGCGAACGGCTGTCCGTTGCCGCCGTAGTAAGTGACGCTGAGCGCCGGGCCGGCGTCGATCGCCTCGCTGATGCGCAGATCAGGCAACGTGTTCGAGAGCGTCGGGCTCAAGTACATCACCTGGAGCATGCGAGGCTGCCCCTTGAGGTCGCTGCGATAGTGGATGCGTCCCTCGCGACCGGAGAAGTCGAAGGGCCGCTCCATGCGCATCACGGCCATGCCGTAGCCACTATCCTCGGAGTTCAGAAACAAAGCGCCGTCTTCGACGTAGGGCGTGCAGTCCCCCGAGGTCTCACAGCTGATTCCCGTGAGGGTCGCGGCGCTGTGGACGTGAAAGTCGATGCCGTAGAGCGCGGGCTCGAAAGGAGCGCGCCCCGAGCCGTCGAAGCCTTCGCAGAGCGCCCAGTCGTCTTGATCGCAGACAATCGGGGTATCACCGACGACGTCCACCGCTTTGCACGCGGCGAGGCCGAGGCAGAGCACGAACCCAGTTCGGAGGAGAAACGACATCGCCGGAGAGACGGTAGCGTGAGAAGCATGCAGCGTCCATGCACGGATGTGTTGTAGGGTCTCTTCGTCTCATGTCAGCGCGGTTCATCCTCTCGGTGGTTTGCTTCGTCCACTTTAGCGTTGCCAAGACCGGGCACGCCGAAGAGCCGCGTCGCATTCTCTATGTGCTCGGAAGCCTCGCACCGGAGGAGCTGTCCGCCGCCGTCCAGGCGCAAGTAGCCGACCTGCCGGCGACGCCGCTGTGGCACGTCGAGCCGGCGCAGCAGCCCCAGGCTTGGGCCCGACACGCCGAGACCCTGGCGGAAGAGAACGATGTCGCCGCCGTCATGTGGCTCGACATCAGCGCCACGCGCTCGGAGCTCATCGTCTACTTGCGCGAGCACGACGAGACGTACGTCCGCCGCGTCCCGTCGCCAGCGGACTACCCCATGGCGGCCCGCATCGAGGAGCTCAGCGCCATGGCGCGGGAGATCACCCTCGCCGTGCTCGAAGGCCGCCCGGTACCGCTGGAGCGGCTACCGCGGACGTTCTCGCCCAACCTGCGGGTCGCCCTCGGCTACCGCGCTTCAGCTCTCGCGACCTCGAGCGTCCTTCATTCCGCGATCGCGGGCGTGACCGTCGAGCCGGTGCAATGGCTCGCCATGGGCCTCGCGTACGGCTACGCCGCGCCGCTGCACCTCTCGGAGTCGGCGACGCGGTTGCGTTTGCAGGCACAGTCACTCCGCGCGCACGCCGCCTTCCGCTTCGGCGGCGACCGCGTGCAGGGCGGCGTCGGCCTAACCGGTACGCTGCAGTGGACGCGGCGCGTGACCGAGGCCTTGCCTTCTTCGGCCGAGACCTCCCCGGCCACCACCAACGTCGAGCTCGGCGTCGGGCCCATGCTCGAGGGCGAGGTCAGGCTGGTCTCGGAGCTCAGTCTCGTCGCCACCCTCGGCGTCGAAGCGCAGCTGCGTCGCACCCACTTCGAAGTACATGGCGCCACACCGGCGGACATCGTCCCTTGGCTGTTGCGGCCCTATGCGGGCCTAAGTGTCGCCTGGCGCTTTCGATAGCAATTAGATCCGCCCGCTAAACGCCTCTGGCTCCACTAAGCTGGAAAGAGGGGTCTAGCGCAGCCGCGATGAAATACGCCGACGATCTCCAGCTCATGAGCCAAGTCGCTGCCCAGAATCGCGAGGCGGCGGCGCGTCTCTTGTCGCGGCTGGTGCCGGCGATCCGCGCGTTGTGCCGGGTGTCGTTGCTCGATCGCAGCGAGGTCGACGAGACCGTCCAGAACGCCTGCATCGAAGTGCTGCGCTCGGCGCCCTCGTACAAGGGTCAGAGCACCCTCGACACCTGGGCGCACACCATCACGTCGCGGGTCATCGCCAAGGCCATTCGCGCGCGCGTCAAGGCGCGACGGCGCATCACCGACCTCGATCTCGACTCCATTTTCGAGTCGAACGAGCCGTCGGTGCGCGAGGAGACTCCGCGGCCCATCGAGGAGTACTTGCGCCGCATCCCCGAGGACCTCCGCACCACCCTCGTGATGCGCCACATGCTCGAGCTGTCCATCGACGAGTGCGCAGAGGCGCTCGACGTTTCGCGAAACACCGTAAAGGATCGCCTGGTGCGCGGCCGTGCCGCTTTACGCCGCTATCTGCGGCGTGATCTCGGCGCACCAGAGCCCGGAGATGAACCATGAAGCCGTCCAAGGACTGCGTGCGCTGGATCGCCATAGCAGACCAGCATGCTCTGGAAGAGACGCCGTCGGCCAGCGACGTCGCCTTCTACGAGCGGCACCTCGCGACATGCGACGCCTGCCGCGACGAAGCCGAAGGATTCCTGGCCATCCGGCGCATCATCGACAGCGAGCTCGTGCCGGTGGAGCGGCCGCGCCCCAAACGCCGACGTTTCGCGCCGCTCTACGCCGCCGCCGCCGGCTTTGCCGCTGCAGCCGCCGTGCTGATCGTCATGCGCCGTCCCGTCGAAGTGACGCCCACCATCGTCGCCGACGAACGCGGCAGCTGCCTCGAGCTCGAAGACGCAAGCCGGGTCTGTCTCGCGCCCGGCAGCCGTTTGCGGCCGCTCGCCGACGGCAACGGCTTCGAGCTCTTGGCGGGCCGCGTCGCGGTGGCGCTCGAGCCGCAGCCCCCTGGGGAGCTGTTCGTCATCCGCGGCGCCGGCTACGACGTCACGGCGTTGGGCACGGTCTTCTCGGTGGACGTCGGCGCAATCAGCACGGTGCGTTTGCTCAGCGGCAAGGTCGCGGTGACCGATCGACGCAGCGGTGAGCAATGGCTGTTACCCCCGGCGCATCGCTTCGACGGGTCCGTCAAGCCGTTGATCGCCGGTGACCGCGAGGTGGTCGAGGGCCTCGTCGGCGCGGTGACCGAGCACCCGGCCGAGCTCGCACGCATGCAGCCCGCGCCGCCAGCCGAGCCCGACACCGACGGCGATTCCGGGTCGCCCTCGGTCGCGCCGAAGTCGCGGCGACATAAGTTTCCGCGCAAGCATACTCCAGCGATCGACCCGGCAGCGCGCTCGGTCGAGCAGGAGCCCGAACCCGCTGCGCCGGTTGGGCCGGACGTCACCGAGCGCTTGCGCCGCATCCGCGAGCTCCGCGCGAGCGGACACTACACCGAAGCCGCGACAGGGTACGAAGAGCTCATCGCCGCGCATCCTGGTACCGCCGAAGCGCAAGCGGCGCTGGTGTCGCTCGGCGAGCTGCGGCTTGGACCGCTGCGTGATCCCAGCGGAGCCCGACGCGCTTTCGAGATCTATCTCAGCGGCCCATCGGGCACGCTCGAGGAATCGGCGCGCTACGGCCTCATCCGCGCGCTGCGCCAATCGAGCAAGGAGCCAGAAGAGCGACGCGCCATCGCAACGTTCCTGGATAAGTTCCCCAAGAGCATTCACGCCGCGGGTCTGCGCTCGCGCCTTTCGCAGCTCGAATAGGTGACGTGATGAACCGAAGGCGTCACCTAAAGCTCGTCCCTCTCGTGTGGCTCTCTGTGGTGGGCTGCATGGGACAAGTGCGCGGGATCGACGGCTTGGGCCCCGCCGGCGCCACCGACGAGGACAGTGTCGTCGACGGTGGTGACTCGAGTGGTGGCACGGGCGGCGCTGACGACGGTGATGGCGCGGGTGATGCAGCCGGCGGGGACGCCACGAGCGGCGATGGCGACGAAGAAACCGTGGACTGGCCGGACGGTAACCCCGGTTGTGGTCTTTCGGCGGCGGCGTTCTGCGACACCTTCGATGCGCCGGCGGTTTCGACCTCTGGGCGCTCCTTCGAGCTCGACGCGCGTCGCTGGAGCCTCGCTCGCAACGAACCCACCTTGGGTAAGCCGAACGAGATCGGCCCCGGCAGTGTCAGTCAGTGTCGAGCGGACGTGCCGGCGGAAGTGTCTCCTCCCGGTGACACGCGGATCTGCGACGGCAACAGCGCCATTCAGAGCAATCATCTGCTCACCGTGACCGCGGCGCAGAACTACGGGTCGAATGCGTATCGCATTCGCCAGCCGTTCGACTTCGCTGACCGCACCGGCACCATCGTGTTCGACGCCGATGCAACAACCATCGGGCTGCTCGGCTGGATCGCTATCGCGGTTACCGAAGATCCCATCCCGTCGCCGGGCTTTTCTCTCATTCCAGGTGCCGGCAACTTCGAAGGCGGCGTCATCCCGCGCAACGGCATCACGGTCGAGCTCAACGGTTCTTGTGGTGGCCCGGCCGAGACCAAGGTGACGGTGGTCAACGAGTACAGTAACTACGTGGACTACGTGCACGAGGAGGACGCTCTCGCGGCTGAGTGCATCTCCGTGCTGCATCACAGTCTCAATCACTTCGAGCTGAGGCTCTCACGAACACACCTCGAGCTCTGGGCGACGCCGTACTCGAACGACGGAGTCGACTTCGGCCCGGCCAGCTTGGTTGCGAGCACCGACCTCGACCTCTCGTTCACCCGCGGATACGTCCAGCTGATCGCGCGCAACCACGCGACCGACAAGTATTGGACGGCAGCGCACCCGGCGGACGCCAGGCAGGCTTGGGTCGTGCGCTGGGACAATGTCGGTTTTGACGGACCGGTGATCGACAACACGCGTGAGTTCGAGGTGCGCGACGCACTGGTCGCCGCTCCTGACAACAGCGTCGCGGTGGGCTACATGCTCGGAGACGCAAGCGCCGCGACCAAGACGACGGTGACGATTCGCGGTGTCGAAGGCAGCGCCCAAGCGGTGCGGGCGAGGCTCGCCATGAACGTGCAGTACTTCGGCAACTTCACGAACGTCGGGCTCTCGACGTGGGGCATCACCTACCGCCTCAACGGCAATACGTGGCGCACCTATGATCTCACGCCGGCGGAGGAGACGCTCTTCGTTAGCGGTGTCGCGCTCGCGGGCGACATGGCCGGCTCGCAGAACGCCCTCATCATCGGCGTGCTGGGCCACGTCTTCGACATCGAGGAAGGCGATCTCGTCGACGGCGACAATGTCCTCGAGATCGCGACCGCAAACGTTCCGTTCGGCGGCTATGCACCGACGCTCGGCAACGTCGACCTCGTGTTGACGGTCGACCCGCCGTAGTCAGCGGACAGGAGCGCATTTGCGCTCCGCACGGTACGGGCGTAGGCAATACGGCATGACGCCATTGCGGAATCGTCTTGGTGCCGAGCTCATCGGTACCTTCTGGTTGGTGTTCGGCGGTTGTGGAAGCGCCGTGCTGGCCGCTGGTTTTCCCACTCTCGGCATCGGCTTCGTGGGCGTCTCATTCGCCTTCGGCTTGACCGTGCTCACCATGGCCTACGCCATCGGCCACGTCTCCGGGTGTCATCTCAATCCGGCGGTCTCCGTTGGGTTGGTGGTAGGAGGCCGATTCCCGGTCAAGGAGCTGCTGCCTTACGTGCTCGCCCAGCTCGTGGGCGCTATCGCGGGCGCCGCGGTGCTCTACGCCATCGCCTCGGGCAAGGCCGGCTTCGATCTATCCGGTGGCTTTGCGAGCAACGGCTTCGGTGAGCACTCGCCGGGCCAGTACTCGATGGTCGCCGCCTTGCTCATCGAGGCGGTACTGACCTTCGTCTTCCTCTTCATCATTCTCGGAGCGACCGACGCGCGCGCGCCCGCGGGCTTTGCGCCGATCGCCATTGGGCTCGGACTCACGCTCATTCATCTCATCAGCATCCCGGTGACGAACACGTCGGTGAACCCGGCGCGCTCGACGGGCCCCGCGTTGTTCGTCGGCGGTTGGGCTCTCGAGCAGCTGTGGCTGTTCTGGGTCGCCCCCATCGTCGGCGCCGCTATCGCCGGCTTCGTGTATCCGCGTCTTACGGGCCGGCGGGATTGACGATGCTCTCGAAGATCTCGAGCTCGGCAAGGCCCGGGCTCTGGCTCTCCGCGAGCAGCGAGGTGAAGCGCACGCGCATCACGCCGCTAACGGCGTCCTCGAAGTCGACATCGGCATCGCCGAACGGCCGGTCGGTGTGAACGGTGCGACTCGCAACGACGGTGTCGTTGTCGCCGAAGAGCTCGAGGTCACCAACCAGGATGTGGTCGGAGGAGCTACGGCTGCCGCGCAGACTCACCCGCGACACCGCCTGCGGCGTCGGTAGCGCCACCTCGACCCATGCGCAGCGCACGGCGGAGCCGCACTTCGCCTCGGACGACCAACTCGTGGCGAGGTCACCATCCGCTACGGCGGACGAGGTGGAGCCACCACCGCGTTGCGAGCTGGCGCTGGTCGTCACATTGAGAGCGCTGGCGAGGTTCACGCCCACGGTGAATGCGCGCGTGTAGATGACACCAGAGCCAGTGAAGGCCGCCAGCACCGCTCCTTCCCAGGCGTCGGGCAAGGTGCAGCTCACCGCTTCGGTGCCGTTCGCGCCCGGCCAGGTCACCGGGGTGCTCGCGCCGCAGGTCATGATGTGCCCGGCGCCGTCGGTGAACATGAGATTTCCCGGCAGGCTCGTACCGATGACGCGGAACGTTTCCTCGGGGACGCCATAGTCCGGGTCGTAGTCTTCGATGATGAGGCCGCTTTCTGGGACGGCCAGCAGCCACGCCGTGTTCGAGACCGCGTTGTCGCGGTTGGCCGCTTGGATGGGCAAGTAACCACCGACGTCGCCGCCGGCTTCGAGCCGAGCCGTGAGCTGCGTGGCGCTGCGCTCGACGACTTCGAAGGGGCTGCCCAAGATCGAGACGGTGGCGGTCGGCGCGAAGCCAACACCGTTCAACGTGAATTCGAGAAACCCGGTATCCGTGGAGGGGGCGGGAGTAACCGAGGTAAGTCGGGGCGCCTCCGGCTGACAGCTTCCATCATCACCGCAATAGCGGACGCGGCAGGCGTTATTGAGGGCGCATGCGGGCGGCGGATTGCAGTCGTCGTCGATCTGACAAGACTGTGGAGGGGGCGGTGGCGGGGGTTCACAGACGCCCTCGCTGCAGGCGCCCGCCAAGACGCACGAAACGCGTGCCTCGTCATCGCGCGGAAAGACGAGCGCCACCGCGCACGAGGCAATGGCGCCGCCCTCGCTCGTGGCCGTCACCACGATGTCCCAAACGGTCGGCGACTCGGCGCTCAGCGTGACGGTGATGGGGAAGTCGCGGCCGCCGCGCTCGAAGGTTCGCGGCTCGCCCGAGCCGGTGGCGAGCACCAGCTGATCGGCGGCACCGGCGACGGCGGACGGGTCTTCGATGCCGAGGACGACGTAATGCGAAGACTCGGAAGGAGCACATTGTTGTGTGCCGAGCAGCAAGCAACCGAGTAGCGCCATGCGCACGCGCGCGGTCATGCTCCATCTTAGCAGCACTGATGAGCAGCGTCAGGTTCCCGCGTTCGGGACCGCCGTCACCCCGAGCTTCTTGCGCACCATGTCGATGTGTTGCCGCAAGATGTACACCTGCTCCACGTGCGACCCCGGGAGCTTTCTGCTCACAATCGCCTGCTCGATCTTCGCGAGGCGCGCGAGTAGCTCGTTACGCCGCTCTTCGGACAGGTCCGGGCGCAGCGTTGCGCGCTCGACATCGGCGATCTGGCCGTAGCGCTTGATGATGCGACGGCGAACGCGCCACTCGAGGGCCGACGGGAGGATCCGAAAAGCCGGGATGAGAATGACGAGGATCGGCACCAACGACACGAGTGTGCGATTGACCAGACTCGCCAGCCAGAACGGCAGGTAACGATAGGTGAGACTCCTGTCGCCTGACTTGTAGTAGCGAGAGGCGTCCGGGCTGATGGGCAGCTTGTACGTCGACGCATTCGGGAACTGGCCCGCGGGCTGCAGCAACGAAGCGCGACGGTGTGCTTGGAAGGCGGCCTCGAGCAGGAGATCGGTCAAAGCGGGGTGGAGGTTCGAGCGGGCAACCATCTCCACGGTCGGCGCCAAGATGTGCATGTCCTGCACTGGAATGCCCTCACCGAGATCGAAGGCGCCAGCTGGAATGTCGAGCTTACTGAGATAAGGAAAGCGTCGCACGTAACCGTCCGCTTGAGCGAACTCGAACAAACGCACGCCGTCCTCGCGCATGAGCGCGCGCATCGTCTTCACCGACGCCGAATCTCCCGAGAGAAAGATGGCGTCGGCGCGCCCCTCGAGCAGTGCCTTGGAGGCCTCGTCACCCTCGAGGCTCAAGAGCTCCGTATCGCCCTTCGGCTCGATTCCATTGGCCTTGAGCAGCGCCAGCGCCAGCCACTCGGTGCCGCTCCCCTCTGGGCCGATGGCAATGCGCTTCTTCTCCAGCTCGGACAGGCGACCGAGGACCTTCTGTCCGCGATAGAAGATCATCATGGGCTCGTAGAACATGCTGCCGAGCGAATTGAGTCCCTCGTGATCGTCGCCGGGGGTGAGACCCGACTGCACGAAGGCGATGTCGACGTGCGCTTTCGGATCTTCGAGCTTCGCCAAATTGTCGCGTGAGCCGTCGGTCTCGAGGATCTCCAGCTTGATGCCGTTGCGCGCGAGGATCGGCTGATAGCGCTTGGCCATCCTTGCGAACGTGCTGTCCTTGGGTCCCGCCGCGATCGTCAGCGCGCGCGGTGGCGCGGAGCGTACGAAGTAGACCGCCGCCCAGCCAATGGCGCCGGCCGCCACGATGACGAGCAACGCCAGCT
Organism: Myxococcota bacterium; assembly: GCA_041288095.1. Lineage (GTDB taxonomy): Bacteria > Myxococcota > XYA12-FULL-58-9 > XYA12-FULL-58-9 > JALHOP01 > JALHOP01. The sequence continues at coordinate 2,116 of JBGGMJ010000195.1, read as the reverse complement.
GGATCCAATTGCGGTGCGGGGCAGGTTCACTCGGCCGTTCTTCGGTGGTTGCCATATCGAGACCCTATCAAGGCGCGCGAGACCGGCACCAATAGGTGACACAACGTCAGCGCGGGTAGTGGCGATAGTCCTGTCTCGGTCCAACAGACCGTCACTCACATTCCAGGGAGGTTCACGATGGCATTGGAAGTCATTGCCGCGGGCACGAGTGTTCGCGAAAGCAGCGGTGTTTCGACGGGCGCGCAACCTCGTAGCGGCAGCGCGATTCTCGCGACAGCTCTCGCGGCGCCGATTCAGACCGCCGAGCTCAACATCGGCATTCAGTTGTTCGGGTCCCCGCACTATCACCGTCCGCATGGACCGCGCCGCGACCGCGATCGCGACGGCATCCCGGATCGCCACGACCGTGATCGCGACAACGACGGCATCCCGAATCGTTGGGATCCGAACCCGAACCGGCCCAACTACCCGGTTCCGATGCCGCCACCGTATCACCGTTTCGACCGGCCCTGCCGTCCGTACGAGCGACCGGACTTCTACAACCGCTTCGGCCAACCGCGCTGCTATTGATCCGAGTGTCGTCGCCCGCCGATCAGCTCGGCGGGCGGCGATCAATCGCGAAACTCGTGGCGCCCGGACCCCGATAACCCGCGACCATGGATAGCTCTCAAATCGGCCGGATCCTCGCCTCGCGCCCCGGCGCCGCGCTGAGCCTGCAAGCAACACCCTCCCAGGGCCAGCTCCTCAGCGAGCTCCTGGCCGCCTTGAACAAGGCGCGCCCCGCGACCGGTACCAGGAAGGCGTCACCGCAGGAGATCGGCGAGGCGCTCAAGCTCACCGGCGACGACCTCGCACGCTTCATTCCTCTGGTGCGAGAGGCGACCATCGGCAGCGACGGCAAGATGAGCCTGCTGCTGCGTGAAGAGTTCCGCTTCAAGCCACATCCCGAGTCAGACGACCTCATCATCAGCATGGCGCTGAACGCCACGATCTCGCCCGGCAAGCTCGAGGTCGCCGACGGCTTGCAGGCGGTCGTGACCTTCTTCGTGACGACCAGGGTCAAAGTGATCGAGGAGGCTACCGAGGAGGGCAAGCGCGGCGTCCGCGTCGTGGCCAAGCTCGGCAGCCGGTTCTACCCGATCTAGCGCCCGAACAGTCTCTTGTACGTCGCTGCGTTCACGGGGTGGTCTTCGAAGCCTCCCGGGAAGGCCGCGTTGCTGTGCCAGTACATTTGATAGGCGACGTTGTGCGAGCCGATCCAACCATGCAGGTTGGTAATGAAGACGCCGTCGTCGATAGCGGAACCCCATTCGTCGAAGGCGATCGCCTTTCCGTGCTCGCCCGCGAACCGCGCCAGCCAGTTCAGACCGCGACCGTCGTTCTCCAAGAAGTGATTCCAGCGGTCCGTGGGGCTGTGCACGGCCCAGCCGGCATCCTCGTACATGTCGAAGCTCATGTAGTCGACGTAGGCGTCACCCGGGTACGTCGAGATGGAATCGATCCCCGCCCATTTGCCGGCGCCCGGGTTCCACACGAATTTGAAATCCGGCGAAACGCCGCGGAAGATGTTCACGAGGCGCTGGTACGCCCAAGCGTACTCGGCGGACGACCCCGCCGGCCCGTCTTGGCTCCAGTCGTACCAGTTGCCGTTCATCTCGTGTCCGATGCGGATGATGCCTTGCGGGTCGCGGTTGGCGATGGTCCGCGCGACGTCGCGGTACACGTCGTCGAGGCTACCGTTGTAGACCTGCGCGAACGTTCCGCCGGATAAGACCATCGGTACGCTATAATGGAGTCTATAGCTCGCCGGCCACATCTCATCGAGGTAGTGGAAGGCGTACATGAGGTCGCCCGCGGTTTGCGCCCAGCCCCAGACGAGCACGTAATCCACGGCGCGATTGATGTACGACTCGAAGCCGCGCAACGCATCGACGCCGTCGCAGTTTCCGCAACCGCCGACGAGAGCGCTGTTTGGTTGAGGCTCCGGCTGAGGCTCCGGCTCGACGGGATCGACCGCGCCATCTCGCGGATCGCCGGCGATTTGATACCAGCCGTCCGTCCACGCCCACCATTCACCGGAGTTGTTCAGCGCGTACACGGAGCCGTTGAAATAGAG
>JBGGMJ010000194.1:0-40687 GCA_041288095.1 Myxococcota bacterium | reverse complement strand
GCCTTATCGGTGCCATCGACCTCTCAGGTATCGGCGACGCGGGCGCACCGGTGCCTCGCAGGATCCTGACCTGCTGGCACCAACGCACTCGGGCAGCGGGCAAACGCCGTCTAACGGACGACGCTGTGCGCCGCCTTCGCGGCAAAGCGCCGCGCGGTGACATGGGCACTGAACAAGAACGCAGCGAAGATCACAGTCCAAATGCTAGGATCGAGAGCCACGCATCCACCTCCAGCTGTGAGTAACGCACCGCCACCCAAACTTCCGTCAGCGTTCGGTCTCGCGCCATTCCAGGCCTGCGGGTCCGCTCCGGCGGACGCCAGGCACAAGCCGCTGTCGTCGTCGCAGACGGGCAGGGCATTGTCGGCGCAGTCTTGATCATCTCGGCAACGCGGCGTGCAGGCACGGGCATTCCCGAAGCGGGCGCACACGTAACCGGTGCGGCAATCGGTGCTGTCGCTGCAGCGCTTCAAGCAGTAGTGCGTGCCGAACAGGCCGCCGCAGAGGGCCGCGCTGTCACCACACGCCGAGTCGGCGTTGCACGGAGACATGGTGCAGTAGCCGTTTTGAAACATACCCTCTGTGTTATCGAGGCCGAGGCACTCGAGGTTGCCGCAGGGCTCGTTGTCGTCGCACGCGAGGCCGACCTTGCCGGCGTTGCTGCCGCCCCCACCACCGCCGCCGTCACCGTCGACGCAGGCGCCGGGCTCCCACTCGCAGGTCTCGCTGCAGGTCATGGTGCGCGACTTGTTGGCGCCGCAGCTCTCGACATCGGTCTCGCCGGCTTCGCACTCGCCCTGCCCCGTGCAGGTCGTCCAACCCGACCAAGTGCCGCTGTTGCATGTCCGCGATTGTGTACCGCAGCGGCCGCAGTCACGGTCTTCCGAAGCGGTGCCGGTGCAGGTGCCGCCACCGCCGGAGGTTCCGCCGATGCGCAGGTCGTAGAGGTTGGGATCGCTTGCGCTCTGCGGCGCGACCTTCACCTTGTAGGTGCCAGCTGCCAACCCGGTCTTGTTGATCACCGCGCCCTCGGCGGTCTTGCTACCGCTGGCCACCTGAGTGCCAGCACTGTCGGTGAGCTGAAAGTCGAGCGCGCCTGACCCGCCGTCATAGGCGAGCGTCATGGCGAGGCTGCTCTGACCGTTGACCGTGACCGCATACCAGTCCGGATCCGCCGCCACCTTGTTGCTAACGCCGGTGCCAAGCTGGGCGGCGCTCGCGGCGCTGTCCGAGACCTCTGGGTCCTCGTCACCGATGACCTCGACCTCGAGCGTGTTCGTGGCGCAGCGATCCGGGGCGTAGATCGGGCCTTTGTAAGCGTCGACGAAGCCGTAAATGGCGACGCTCGACCAACCGTTGTCCATGAAGTCGCCGGTGCAATCGATCGAGCGCTGCACGCGCTGGGCGGCCGCTTCCTGCGAGGTCACGCTGAACGTGCTCGAATAGAAGGTGCTGTCGCTGCCCCAATACGAGTCGTCGACCAGGGCCTGCACGAGGATCTGGTGACCGATCGCCAGGGGGTTGGTCTGGCCGGTCAGGACGATGTCGACACGGCAGAACGTACGGGGATCACCGGCAATGGCTTGGGTCGGGATCTTGATGGTGACGCTGAGCTCGCCGCTGGTGCAGGCGATGTTTTGCACGGTCAACGCCGAAGACACGTCCGCCCAAAGGCCGATGCCGACGAACAAAATGGCGGTGACGAGTCGGCAACCGCTGACCCGCATGGGGACCCTCACTTTGGTTCGACAGGAAGCGTTCGCCTCGAAGGGGTCAGGCGCCTTCCCAGATCAACGGGGTGTATCGGCAGTGACCGCCAAGAGTTGTTGCCCTTCGCCAAGCAACCCCCGCGTCACGGCGCCGATATATCGATCTGGATCCACAGCTAGAGCGATCACGTGACCTCAGTCATGTGAGCTGCGGACTCCAATCCCAACACAATTTGACCATCTAAAGGCAGGTGAACCCATGTCGATGCGTGCCACCGACGCTGGATACTATGGGCCGAATGGCGGCCGGGGCCGCGGTCAGTACTCGCACGAGGAATACCGTGAAAGCCACCGCCGCTCAGCGACCCGCGCCAGCGGTTCCTATGAGTATGGTTATCCCTCCCGCCAACCTGCCGGCTCGGGTCGGGGCGTAGACGTCCGCATCCTGGACGACGACGCGCCGCCACCGCCGCCGCAGCGCATCCGCATCAAGGAGCGCCAGCAGCCGGACATTCAGATCGACCTCGAGCGCGCGCCGAATCCGCGTATCCGCTACAACGAGCGCGGTGGTGGACCGGCCGGCTACGAAGAAGAGTATTCCAGCGAGCCGGCGCCCCGTCGTGGCGGACCCCGTAGCGAAGAGCGCTACGAGAACGGCTACGAGGGCGAAGAAGAGCAGATCCCCTTCAAGCCGCAGCGTAAGCCGTCAATCACCGCCGCGGTGATCGCGCAGGCCGAGCAGGAAGGTCCTGGCTTCTACGAGGTCAACGGCCAGATGTACGAGGCCGTCGAGACCGACCGCGGTTGGAAGGTCTATCGCACCAATGGCCCGGTCGAAGGACCAGAGGTCATCTCGGTGCGCTCGGGCGGCGGATCGCGTGAAGTCGATCGCGGTGGGCGCCCGGCCGAGAAGCCGGCTGAAGAGAAGAAGAAGAGGTTCGAGCTCGGCAACGTTGGCCGCTTGGCGCTCCGCGTCGCTGGTTATGGCCTCCTCGGCGCCGGTGCCTTCTACGCCTTGTCGGGCGTGGTCGGTGGCGTCACCAACGGCATGGACTGGGGTCCTGCGCTGGGCCGCACTGCCTTGAACTGGCAGCAAGCGGTACCGGCGATCATCGGCGGCGGCGTCATGGCCGCTGGCGGTGGTCTGCTCCTCAAGTTCACCAAGAAAAAGCCAGAAGCAGCGAAGTAGTCACGAAGCGAGTGGGGAGTCCGTCATGAGCGGGCTCCCCACTTGCGCGGTGCTCCGCGATCGGAGACCGTCCGCGGCCAATGTCGGTCGCGGTACTCGCCTGCTCGCTCGTAGCTCTCGCAGGGCCGCCCGACACGTCCGCCGCCGCCGCGGCAGCAGCCAGCTATCGTCTCTCACGTCCCGATGACGACCGCGGCACCTTCAGCCTCCTCATCGAGAACGACGTGCTGTTCGCGCTCGACCGCCACTACTCGAGCGGCGTCAACGGCCTCTGGACCACGAGCCGCGCCGGCACGCCCAACTTCATGCACGCCATCGGCCGTTGGTTCGCGACGGACGGCGAGGTGCACGCGACCTTCGGCGGCGGCCACAACATCTACACGCCGCGCAGCATCATCCTGCAAAACCTCGGCGACCGCGATCGCCCCTTCGCCGCGTTCTTGTACGCTACAGCGGGCATCCAGACGGTCACGCCCGAGCACTTCGACGATCTGACGCTGACTCTGGGTATCATCGGACCGGCGGCGCTGGGCCGTCAGGTGCAGCGGGTCATCCATGTCGCCATCGGCCCGACGCCACGCCGCTGGGACACGCAGCTGCCGAACGAAGGCGCGGCCATCCTCTCGTATCAACACGTTTGGCGTTATCACCTCGGCACCTTCGGAGGCCTCTTCACCGAGGTGTTCCCGCACATCGGCGTCGCCTTGGGCAACGTCTACGACTACACGGCCGCGGGCTTCACCATCCGCTTTGGCGACAACATGCCCCTCGACTACGGCCCACGCCGCGTCTTGCCCGGCATCCAAGGCAACGGCGTGTTCACGCAAACCAACGACTTCGGCTGGTACTACTTCCTCGGCGGCGAGGCGCGCAGCGTCATCCGCAACATCTTCATCGACGGCAGCACCTTTCGCGAGAGCCGCGGCGTCGAGCGCAATCCGATCGTCGTCGACGCGCAGTTCGGCTGGGCACTGGTGTGGAAGAACACGCGCGTGGCGATGACCCACGTGTTGCGCACGAAGGAGTTCGAGCGGCAGATCAAGCCGGACTTCTTCGGCTCGCTGGACTTGTCGTTCAGGCTCTAACGCTAATGCGCTAGCCAACCCGCATCGAGCATCAGCGCGCTACCGGTCACCGACCACGCATCATCGCGCGTCAGATACATCGCCGCCTCCGCCACCTCTGCCGGCTCGATCAGCCGCTTGATGGCGTTCTGCGTGAGCAAGACCTTCTCGAGCACTTCGCTCTCGGGGATGCCGTGGGCCTTGGCCTGGTCGGCGACCTGCTTCTCGACGAGCGGTGTGCGCACGTACGACGGGCAGATGGCGTTGCAGGTGACTTGGTGCGAGCGGGCGCCGGCTTCGAGCGCGACGGTCTTGGTGAGACCGATGACGCCGTGCTTCGCCGAGACGTAGGCCGACTTGTACGCTGAAGCGATCAAGCCGTGGACCGACGAGACGTTGATGATGCGGCCCCAGTTGCGCTGAACCATGCCCGGAAGCGCCGCGCGCACGAGCGTGAACGGCGCCGTCAGCATCACCGCGATGATGAGGTCCCACTTGGCGAGGTCGAAGTCGTCGATGGGGCTCACGTGCTGCAAGCCGGCATTGTTGATGAGCACGTCGACTTGACCGGCGTCCTTGGCGAGCTTGAGAACTTCATCGCGGACAGCGAGGTTCGCCGGCAACGCACGGGCCTTGCCGCCGAGCTCGGAGACGGCCTTGTCGAGAGCCGGGCCGGGCAGGTCGGAGAGGAGAACCTCCGCGCCCGCGTCGGAGAAGCGCTTGGCGATGGCCCAGCCGATGCCGGAAGCCGCGCCGGTAACCAGAGCACGACGATTCTTCAGATTCATGCGGCCGCAGTTAAATCAGCGGCGCGTCATCCGCAAGCTCAGAGCGACTCGCCCTTGAAGAACTTCGCGACCAGCGAAATCGTGTGGGGCTCGGTCAGCACCGTGTAGTGGTTGGCGTCGACAGTCTTGAAGAGCTTGTCACCGCGCAGGGCCTTGTAGGCGAACGAGTCGGTATCGCTGATGAAGCGGCCCAGCACGGGCGTCATGGGCTGACCGGCGCGGATGACCAGGGTCTGCTCCGGCAGCGTCTTCCACGACTGGGCGAAGGAGTAGGGCATCGACGAACGCATCATCGCGTAGGCCGTGTCCTCGTCGACCGCGCTCTTGCTCGTGCGCGGGGTCACCCCGTCGGCGATCGCCACGACTTCCTCGCGGAAGTGGCGGTCCCAGGTCTTGGTGAACGGCTTGATGAGGCCCTTGTTCTTGATGCTGGCGACGTAGGCATCGGCCGAGGGGTAGGTCTTGTCGAGACGATTGACCGAGCCGCCAACCGATTGAACGGCGCCGCTCTCGGGGATGCCCAAGGCGTCGAGGATGACGACGCGATCGAGACGCTCGCGCGGCATGTCGAGCGCGATGTACCCGCCCATCGAGTGCCCCATGATGCTGAACTTCTCGCCGCAAGCGCCGCGGGTCTCCTTGCGGATATCGTCCGCGATAGCAGACACGTCCTTGCCGTGATTCGGCCAGCCGTAGCTTTGCGAGCCGCTCGCCGGGCTGAGGTTGCGGCCGCGCAGGTCGGGGACGACGACGTGATAGCCGGCCTTGGCCACCGCCTCGGCGATGTCGGCGAAGCAGATCGAGTTCGAGCTCAAGCCGTGGATACCGATGACCACGGGGTTCCCGGGCTTGCCCCACTCACGGCAGACCATCTTGTTGCCACGAATGGTGCGCTCGACGAGACGCTCGGACACGGAGCCCGAAGAGAAAGCCAACGAGGGCCCGGAGACGCCAGCGATGTAGTGCATCATGAGAAAGGTAACGCCTTATCGGCGGCTTAACCTCGGATGTTGTGCTTCCGGAGCAGCGAGATCAAATAGCTGCGGTCCATCTGGGCCTGGCGCGCCGCCTTCGAAACATTGCCCTCGCAACGGTCGTAGAGCTGGCGCAGGTAGATCTTCTCGAACGACGCCAGCACGTGCGAGCGCGCCTCGTTATACGGCTGGAGATCCGCGGTGACGCCGACGACCCCGAGGTTGATGGAATCACTGGTGGACTCCTGGAAGTTTTCGGCGCCCTCGGGCCCGGTTCCCGTCCCGGCGGGTGGGATGACCGCGAAGGTGCCGCTGATCGACCAGTCGGGCCCAAGAGTGCGCGCGGCATCGACCGTATTGCGCAGCTCACGCACGTTACCGGGCCAGGTGTGCACCCTGAAGCGCTCCATGACCGCCGGCGGGAAAAGCTCTTCGATCGTCCCCTCGTAACCGCCGCGCTGGAGAAAGTGCTCGATGAGCAGGGGGATGTCGTCGGCGTGCTCGCGCAAGGCCGGCGTGTGCAGGACGACGATGGCGAGACGATAGAAGAGGTCGAGTCGGAAGTTGCCGCGGTTCACGTCGGAGCGAAGATCGCGATTGGTCGCCGACAAGACGCGCGCCCGCAGCGGCAGCTCCTTCTGGCCACCAAGCCTGCGGAAGGTGCCACGCTCGAGGACTCCAAGGAGGTTCGCCTGCGACGCGGGCGGCAGCTCGCCGATCTCGTCGAGAAAAACGGTGCCGTCTTCGGCCTGCTCGAAAGCGCCGGCGTGCCGGTCGGTCGCCCCCGTGAAGGCGCCCTTCTCGTGGCCGAACAGCTCACTGCCGATGAGGGTTGGCGAGAGCGAGCCGCAGTCGACGACGACGAACGGCTTGTCGGCGCGCTTGCCGGTATCGTGCACGGCCCGCGCGATGAGCTCTTTGCCGGTGCCCGACTCGCCGGTGATGAGCACCGGGACCTCGCTCTTGGCGGCTTTGGCGACCAGCGCGAGCAGACGGCGCATGACGACGGTATTGCCGAGAACCCCACCGATCTCGTTGGCCGCGTGGAGCTCGACCATGGCCTGCTCGCCGTCGCGAACGACGATCTGGGTGCGACCCAAGTGAAGCGTAGTGCCAAGGCCGATGCGGGCGCGCTCGAGCCTCGCCCCAGTCAGGATGGTGCCGTTGGTCGAGCCGAGGTCCTGGAGCAAGACGCCGTCTTCCTGCGAGCGCAGCTCGAGGTGATAGCGGGAGACCGTGCGATCGGTGACCTGGAGGGTGTTTCCGGGGGCGGTGCCGATGGTGAAGACCTCTTCAGCCGAGGTCTTGGAGGTGCCGGCGTCGGGCCCGTTGACGATGTCGACGCGGACGGTCTTGAGGGTCAGGGCGTTGACCGCATCCCGGCGGACGACCCACGTCCCCATCTCGCCAAGCTTTACCATCGTCAAATCTACTATCCGCCCAAGTGCTGGGTGAGGTCGAGGTTGAAGCCAACAAACGTCGGGTCGTCCCTACAGTGTCGGATTCAACCTTCAGGTCCTGACCTGCTGTCAGGCCTTTGTGTGCGTCGGACCACACTGGCACGTACCGACGTAACATCCTGAAATCATGACGCTCACCCTCCCTACCCTACTTGCACCCAGCTTGGGCACGCGACCTGCACTGAAGGTTTGTCATGGACACCCTGCTCAACCTACTTCGTGAGATTAAAGCCACCCCCATCGACCAGCGCGAGGCGCGGTTCGCAGACCGTTCGCTCGTGGGGCGAGCCGGTCAGCGGCTCTACCGTGCCGACGAGCCGGTCGATGAGATTTACATTCTGGTTTCCGGGTACGCCCGGGCCTACGTCGGCGAGCGCGGCAATGGCCGCACCACCTTGCTGATGTGCGGTCCGGCGATTCTCGGCGACCGTGAGGTTCTGGCCGGTAGCACCGCCCGTGACTCGGTCCGGTTGCTCACCCCTGGTCACCTCATCAGCATTCCCCGTGAAGACTTCCTGAACGAGTGGTTCTCGTCCGCCGAGCTGCGCGCCTGGATTACGCGTGACCTCGTCGGCCGCTACGCCAGCTCGCTGTCGTGGTTCGCGCTCGAGACCTCGAGCCTCGCGGATCGCCTCTCGGGCCTCCTCGGTGTCTTGGCTTCCTTGGGCCTTCCGGTCCGCGCCTTGGCCGCCGTCCTCGGCGTGTCCGAGCGCTCGGTCTTCCGCGCTCTCGCCGAGCTCCGCGCTCGTCCGAGCGAGGAGAAGGAAGAGAAGGAAGAGACGAGCCTCATGTACTCGCTCATTGCGGAGCCGACCAAGATCGCCAACAGCGAGAACGCTTGGAACGAGCGCACTGACGAGTTCGAGGTCCCGGCAGCTCAGCGCCTGGCCATCTAGCTCTCCCTAGCAGGGTCCATAGGTCGTATTCGGGAACGGCGTGCGGCGCACTGTGGTGGGGTGCCGCGCGCCGTTTCTATTTTTGGCGTCACTCTGGCGGAGCGACGGCGGGAGCAGCAGCCGCGGCGGCCTCGGCCTCGGCCTTTTGCCCGGCACGCGCGGCATCGGCGTGGTTCTGCACGCTAGCGACGAGCGCCTGGTCGCCGTACTGCACCACCATGTCGTAGGCGTCGAGGGCGAGCTGCCAACGCTTGCGCTTCGCATAGCAGGTGGTGAGGAGCGCCCAGGAGCGGGCCTCGGCCTTGTTCTTGGTGACGCGGTCGCGCAGGGCGGTGACGGCGGAGCCGCAACGTTTGCCGGCGACGGTCGAGGCGAGCTCTTCGATGTCGGTGCCGATGGGCAGCCACTCTTGCTGCTTGGCGTCGGTCTTGGTGGGCGTTGGTGCCGGTGCCTTGGCGGGAACCTCGGCGATGGGATGCGGGGGCTCCGGAGGTGGCACCTCGGCTGGCGCGGCCACCACGGGCTGGGGTTGCGGTTCCGGCGTCGGCTCGGTGGGCAGGGGCGCGGCGGCGACGGGTGGGGCTTCTGGCTGCGACTGCGTCGTGCCGCTGCTCGACCACAAGGCGATGGCCACGCCCACGGTCAGCACGACGCCGACCGCGATGGCGATGCGCTTGCCGTTCGCGCCGCTCGCGAGGTCCGGCTCCCGGCTCTCCTCGCGCTCGCTCGCGACACTGGCGAGCTCGCTCGCGGAGACCGGCGTCGCGTCGAGCTGCGAATTGGGAGCGGAAGGGACGTCGCTGCGCGTGTCACGCGCGACCTGATTGCGCCGCATCACCGAGGCAGCCCGCTCGACAGCCTTACGCCTGACGAGCGCCTTGGCGCAGGTCGCACACGACGCCGCGTGCGCTTCGAAGGCGCGTGTGTCGCCGGCGGAGAGTTTCCCGGCGACGTAGTCCTCGGCTTGAGAGCAGGTTGCCATGCGAACCCCCATCCAAACCGCAGGGGAGGCTCGGGGTCAACGCTCTAACGATGCCAAGCGCGCTTCACGCAGGTCGCGACACCCGCGGCCGCGTAGTTCAACGCGGCGACAGCCCCACCAATCAACCCGCCAGCAGCGACGCTGCCGAACATCAGAACGCCGCTGGCCTTCGCGAGCTGCACGGTCTCCATGGGGGCGCCGGCGTTGAGTCCCGCGGCGACGAGGGCAGCGGTGAGCGCCATGCCGGCGCTGAGACCCATCACGAGACCCAGCGCGAGGGGCTCACTGGCACGCGACCGGGCGTAGGTGTCCGCGGGGGTGGCGGGCACCTGGGCTGCGAGGGGCGTGGTAGCCGGCTCGACGGTGGCGGCGTGCGTCCTGATTGCGGAGGTGGATCGAACGTCGTGCATGCCGGTCTCCCCGTTTCGAGCTCGTTGGGGATATCGGGCGTGAACGCGAGTTGGTTACCGCTGAATTGACGATTCGGCGTCTGTCCGCCTGACACGGGCCTCACGGGCAGTTGTCGGTCACCGTGAACGCATCGATGGGGGTCCATGCGCCCTGGTCGCTCCAGCGCATGACCTGGAGCCAAGCGTTGAGGTCGCCTGAACAGACGACATAGGCGAGCTCCTCGCCGCCGGTCCGCAGCACCGTCGAAGCGCGCACCGCCCCCTCCTCCTTGCACACCGGCAACACCTTGGGCGCTGCCGCGCTCTTCGCGTCCTCCGGGACCTGGATGAGCAATAGCGCCGGCAGCTTCTTGCTGAACCAGCCCACGGCCTTCGCCTTGTAGAGCCACTCCACCGGATGCTTGCCGCAGCCCTCCCCCGGCACGATCGCCACGGGCTTCTCGCCTTGAAAGTATCTGATGCGCTCGAGGTTCTTGTCGAAGGCAAACCCGGAAGCGCCGGTCTGCTTGTCGACCTTCTCGTGCAAGCGCAGAAACAGCCCGTGGTACGGGGTCGCCGGCGTCGCATAGGGCGAGGGAACGCTAAGCACTTGGGCGCCGCGGACGAAATGGGTGTCCGCGCCGGCGGTGCATGGAACGACGGTCACGCCCAGCAACAAGAGGGTCGGGAGGTGGCGCATTGGCGAGGCTTATACCGCGTCTGACTCAAGTTGATCATCGCCGCGCCGCCTTGTATTGCGCCTCCCCATGAGCCACCCCACTCTGCCCACCCACGCGCGCGTCGTCGTCATCGGCGGCGGTATCATTGGAACGTCGGTCGCCTACCACCTGGCGCACATGGGCGTGAAAGACGTCGTCCTGCTCGAGCGCGACCGCCTGACGTCGGGCACGACCTGGCACGCGGCGGGTCTCGTGGTGACCTTCGGCTCCACCTCGGAAACCTCGACCGAGCTGCGCAAGTACACCCGCGATCTCTACACGAAGCTCGAAGCGGAGACCGGCCAGTCCACCGGCTTCATGCCCGTCGGTTTCATCGAGCTCGCGGCCGAGAAGGACCGCCTCGAGGAGTACCGTCGCGTCGCGGCGTTCAATCGCTTCTGCGGCATCGACGTGCACGAGATCGGCGGCAAGGAAGTCGAGAAGCTCTTCCCGCTCGCTAAAACGGACGACATCCTCGCCGGCTTCTACGTGAAGGAAGACGGTCGCGCGAACCCCGTCGACTGCACCATGGCTCTCGCCAAAGGCGCGCGCATGCAAGGCGCGAAGCTCTTCGAGGGCGTCGGCGTGACCGACATCCACAAGAAGAACGGCGCCGTGACCGGCGTGTCGACGCCGTTCGGTGACATCACCTGCGACGTCGTCGTGAACTGCACCGGCATGTGGGCGCGTCAGCTCGGCGAGAAGTTCGGCGTCAACATCCCGCTCCAGGCGGCCGAGCACTACTACCTCATCACCGAGCGCATGCCGGGCATCTCGCAGTCGTTCCCGGTCATCGAGGACCCAGGCTCTTACGGTTACTACCGCGAAGAGGGCGGCGGTCTGATGATCGGCTTGTTCGAGCCGGTCTGCGCCCCGTGGAACGTGAAGGGCATTCCCGACGAGTTCTCGTTCGGTGAGATCGAGCCCGACTGGGACCGCATGGGTCCGTACGTCGAGAAGGCCATGGCGCGCGTGCCGATGTCGATGGAGCTCGGCGTCAAGAAGTTCTTCTGCGGCCCAGAGAGCTTCACGCCCGACCTCGCTCCCGTCTTCGGTGAAGCGCCGGAGCTCAAGAACCTCTTCGTCGCCGCGGGTCTGAACTCGATCGGCATCATCACGGGTGGCGGCATCGGCCGCGCGCTCGCGCATTGGATCGCGACCGGCACCCCGGACATCGACATCACCGGCATGAACATCGACCGGCTTCATCGCTATCAATCGACTCCGCAATACCGGAAGACGCGCACCGTCGAGTCACTCGGCATGGTCTACCAGTGCCACTATCCGACGCGCGGCATGCAGACGGCTCGCGGCGCCAAGAAGCCGGCCTTCTACGACCGGTTGGCGGCGCAAGGCGCGTACTTCCGCGACGTCAGCGGTTGGGAAGGCGCCGACTGGTACGCTGGAGCGGGCAAAGAGGCGAAGGTCGAGAAGCTCTCGTGGAACCGCCAGAACTGGTTCCCGCAGTGGGAGGCCGAGCACAAGGCGTGTCGCGAGGGCGTCATCCTCATGGACATGTCGTTCATGGCGAAGTTCGCGGTGCAGGGCCGCGACGCCGGCAAGGTGCTCAACCACATCTCCGGCAACGACGTCGACGGCGCGCCAGGCATGATCACGTACACACAGTGGCTCAACGAAGCCGGCACCCTCGAGGCGGATCTAACGGTCACCAAACACGACGACGAGAATTTCTTCGTCATTGCCTCGGACACGGCGCACCGTCACACCGAGACCTGGCTGCGTCGCCACATCCCGCGCGACGCGCACGCCTTCGTCACCGACGTGACAGGCGCCTACGCGCAGCTCAACATCCAAGGTCCGCGCTCACGCGAGCTCATGCAGCTGGTGACCAGCGCCGACATGTCGAACACGGCGTTCCCGTTTCGCGCGGCGCGCGAGATCGATATCGGCTTCGCCAAGGTGATGTGCATTCGCATCACGTATCTCGGTGAGCTGGGCTACGAGCTCCACATCCCCACCGAGCAGGCCTGCCATGTCTACGATCAGTTGGTCGAAGCCGGCGCCCAGGTCGGGTTGCGCCACGCGGGCTTGAAGGCGCTCGCCTCGCTGCGCATGGAGAAGGGCTACCGCGATTACGGACACGACATCGACAACACCGACTCGGTGCTCGAAGCCGGCTTGGGCTTCGCGGTCAGCATGAAGAAGCCGAACGGTTTCCTCGGCAAGGACGCGGTGGTCGCCAAGAAAGCCGCGGGTCCGCTAACGCGGAGGCTCTTGCAGGTGCTCGTGAAGGATCCCGAGCCGATGATGTTCCACGCGGAGATCGTCCGTCGCAACAACATCGCCGTCGGCTACATCCGCGCGGCGTCGTACGGACACACGCTCGGCGGCGCCGTGGGGCTCGCGATGATCGATGCCAAGGAGCCGCTCGACCAAACGTGGATCGACAACGGCACCTGGGAAGTCGACATCGCCGGCACGCGTTATCCGGCGGTCGCCTCGCTCAAGCCGATGTTCGATGCCGACAACGCGAAGATCAAGGCGTAGCTAGCGCCCGATCGTCGCCAAGATCTTGTCCAACGTTTCGCGTGCCTTCGGCGCGTTCTCCGGCCGGACCGCGATGTTCTCGTGGATCCACTCGAGCGGCGCCTTGGCGACGACCGTGTCGATCACCGGTCGCAGCTTCTTCGTCGAGCCCGAGTCCAAGCGATAACGCGTGTCGCGCGCGTTGACGTCGTAGCCCGTGGTCGTGCGATGTGACCACGCGCTGACGCTCTGCACGTCTTTCCACGGAATGACCGTGTCGGCGCCGCGCTCGCTGACGACAAGTCCGTTTTCGCAGACGAAGTCGAGGCGCCGCCTACGCGCCGAGGCGTTTTCGCCGAACCAGTAGAAGGCCGTGAAGAGCACGAACGCGCCCAGCCCGATGAGCCAGAAGTGTGGCGCGAAGTAGAGCGGGCAGAAGCAGATGAGCGCGAGAAACACGATGAAGGGGATGCGCGACGTCTTTGGACCCTTGAGGTCGTGCAGCACGGCGCCGGCCTGGGGAGGAGGCATGACCCGAGCTTAACACGCCACCGGGGGCGGAGCTTATCCGGTCTCGCGAACGCGCAACCAACCGTCGCTCTTCACTTCGATGCGCAGCGAGGCGAAGCTCGGGCGCTGCGTGTGCGGCGTGATGAGCGGCTCGTGGTGCGTTGCATTGATGACGAGCACCGTGGCACCCGCGGTTTCACCCGCCGCGATCCCCGCGGGCGTGTCTTCGACGACGAGACAATCCGCGGCGTAGATACCCAGGCGCTGCGCCGCGAGCAGATAGCAGGCAGGTGCCGGCTTGCCACGGCTAACGTCGTCACCGGAGACGATGATGCGTGGCGGCGTGATGCCTGCCGCCGCGAGCCTGCGTAGCGCGAGCGCGCGTGGCGCCGATGTAACGAGCGCTTGCCTCTCCGCTGGAACGGAGGCGAGGAGCTCGATGGCCCCGGGTATCGGCACGATGCCTTCGACATCCTCGAGCTCGGCCGCGGTGATCTCCGCGGACTCGCGCGCGATGTCGATGCCGGGGATGCCGGCGCCAGCGATGGTCTCGGGCACACGGCGGCCATGAATGGTCGGCAAGAACTTCGCGACGTCCAACCCGTGGCGGCGCGCCCATGCGCCCCATACCCGTTCGGCAACGGCGATGGAGTTGATGAGCGTGCCATCCATGTCGAACAGGATGGCCGCGAAGATGCGATTGAACGGCGGCGTCATGTCCGCATGCCGTGCGAGCTAGCGGCTTGCGCTACGACGCGGCGGACCCCAACTACCATGGGTCGGGCCGCCCGAGCTTTGACGAGTCTGGCGACGACCTTGCTGACCACCGGTGCGCGAGCCTTGGCTCTGACCAGCACCCGGGCGGCGCTGCTGGCGACGACGCGGATCTTGGTGCGGAGAGTACTCTTGCGGCTCGGTGTTGCGAATCGGTGCCTTGGTCGGGGCTTGAGCCGGACGATCGGAGACGACCTGCAGTTGCTTGCGCGTGAGGCGCTCGATCTGCCGCAGATAGTCTTTCTCCGCCGGATCACAGAAAGCGATAGCGCTACCGGTCGCGCCGGCGCGGCCAGTGCGGCCGATGCGGTGCACGTAGCTCTCGGGCTCGTTCGGCAACTCGTAGTTGATGACATGCGAGACGCCATCGACATCGATACCGCGGGCCGCGACATCGGTCGCGATGAGCAACGGCACGCGACCCGAGCGAAATGACTCGAGCGCCCGTACGCGGTTGTTCTGCGACTTGTTGCCATGGATGACGACGGCCTCGACACCACCTTGCGCGAGGCTCCGAGCCAAGCGATCGGCGCCATGCTTGGTGCGCGTGAAGACGAGCGTGCGGCCCATCTCTTCGGCGACCAGCAGATTACGCAGCAGCTCGGGCTTTTGCTTTTGCGGCACGTGGTAGACGTGCTGCGTGACCGTGCCCGCGGCCTGGGAGACCGGATTCACGGCGATGCTCTCTGGGTTCTGCAGAATCGAGCTCGCGAGCTTGCGAATCGGCTCCGGCATGGTCGCCGAGAACATCAGGTTCTGGCGCACGCGCGGCAGCACCGCGACAATCAGCTTCAGCGGTTGAATGAAGCCCATGTCGAGCATGCGGTCGGCTTCATCGAGGACCAGCGTGTGAATGCCGCGCAGGTCGACGAGGTTTTGCTGCATGAGGTCGAGCAAGCGACCCGGAGCAGCGACGATGACCTCGGCTCCAGCGCGAAGCCCGGCGACTTGTCCGCCCTGGCCAACGCCGCCGATGAGCACGACGGCGCGCACGTCACCGTCGGAATAGGCTTCGAAGCTCTCGGCCACCTGGATGGCGAGCTCGCGCGTCGGCACCAAGACCAGAGCCTTGGGGCGCCGCTGACGCTGACTTTCGTTGATGATGCGGTTCAGGATCGGTAGGGCGAATGCGGCGGTCTTGCCGGTACCGGTCTGGGCGCAGGCGAGGACGTCGCGCCCGGCAAGCACGCGCGGAATCGCGGCGGCTTGGATAGGAGTGGGAGTCGTGTAGCCCTGGCTGCGGACAGCAGCGACTAGGCTGTTATGTAAAGCAAATTGATCGAAAGACACTTAAAAAACTTCTTTGGAACGGAAGCGGATACTCGAGGGCGGATAGCGTACTGCAGAAGTGCGGAGCGATATCAGGCAGGCGAGTTGCTAGTTATACGAAAGGGACTCATACGCTCATTGGCGCGGATTAGCAATCAAGCGGCCTGGCGCTACATGACAGGGGCCACGAGACGCACGGAATCGCCGTCCCCCAAGGCCGCCACAGCGCCCGCGATCATGGTCACCGGCACACGACGAAGGCGCACGGTCTGCGGCGTTAGGTCGACGTCGTTACTGCTCTCCAAGAAGTACGCGTTGGCCCCGTCGTGCCCCGCGAAGAAGGCGCCGTGGTACGGCACGATGTCGCCGGGTCGCGAGAAGAAGGCGACCGAGCCTGGGGGGGCCGTCGCCATCGACTCCGGACGCCAACCGAGCTGTTGCAGCGCGGGCTCGAGCGTGTAGGTCGAGCCGTGGAGATACGGGTTCAGCGGCAAACCAATGTTGCGCAGCGAGCCCGAGACGAACACGCAGCACAGGCCGAAGTGCACCCGGGCGGCACTGGCGGCGTCGAGACCGAGCACCGTGGAGACAGCCGCGGTGGTCTGACCGAGGAGTCGGCCGCCAGCCGACAAGGCCTGCTGCCCTTGAATGGAAACCCTGGAAATTGTCATTTGCACCACTATCGGGCGCTTGCGGAGCTGGTTGCCCCCCGAGCCTGCGAAGCCACGTCAGGCTCGCAACCGCTACTTGCGCGGACAGTGACTGTTGAGGGCCGCCTTCTTGTAACGCCACTCGATCGCTTTGGCGGTGCCGTTCTCGCTACCCTCGATGCGCCCGATGAGCTGCTCGCCTTTGCGGCTGTAGATCACGCGCTGGGGAAAATCGTGCTCGCGATTCTCGAAGACGACGCGGCGCTCGCCAAGCTCGATGCTCTTGAACTCGGTCGCCTTCTGGTCCGAGGGCATCGCGAAGAACGTGGCGCGTCCTTCAGCGACGCTGATGCGCATGTGCTCCCACCACAGCTCTTGCGGGCTCACGGCGAGCGACGTGCCGACGACGACGTCACGGTGCTGGTCACTCCACGTCTCCGAGGTCTCGCGACCGCCGTCGCAGTTCAGCCAATAGCCGGCCATCCAGGTCATGTCGGGAAGAGGTGTCGTGCTCGTGAGGATCGCGAAGGCCAGGGTTAGCATCCATCACTCCATGCCACGAGAACCTCGCTCGGCACACCTAGCTGACTGACCACCGTCCGCCGCACCTGCTCGAAACCGACCTCCCGCACGAGCGGCTCGACATGGACGTCGCGCCATCCGCCCAAACGCATCGCTCCAAGGCGATAGATCCAACCCGACAGAAGGCTTCGCGGACACGTCATGGTGATGAGAACGAGTCGACCACCGGGGCGCAGGACGCGCGCCATCTCCCGCAACGCGGTGACTGCATCGGCATCGGACAACAAGCCGAGCATGTTGCCGCTGAGGACGACATCGAAAGCCCCGTCGGCGAACGGTAGCTTTCGTGCATCCCCTTCGAGGAGAGAAAACGGCACTCTTGTCTTCTCTGCTTTCGCGCGCGTGCGACGGAGCATCTCGGGTGTGAGATCGATCCCCACGGTCGTGCCGCTCGGGTTTCGGCGCAGCAGCTCTCGGAAGACGAAGCCTGTACCCACCGCGACTTCGAGCACCGACTCGCCGTCACGGATGTCCGCTTTGGCGACAGCGGTCAGCAGCGACCGACTCTCGGTCAGTCGCGTCCACGGGTCGTAGACCGCCGCCAGGCGCCGGTACATGGATACGAGGCGCGGCTGGCTCGGTCGCGACGCGTGCGTTGTTTTGTACCACCAGCGCGCCACCGCGGCGGCGAGACCGGTCGTCGGACACGTTGACGGACAAGCGATTGAAGGCATACGGCGCGCTGGTTGTTCGTTGGTCATGGCGGGTGAGAGTCGTCGCGCGCCAAAAAGGATTCGCGGATCCGCAAAAAAGGTGACCGAGTGGAAACCACCATCGATTTGGCCCAAGCCGGAAACCGCGAGGCGCTGAACAAGCTGCTCGAGCAACATCGCGGCGGTGTCTATCGCTATGGACTCACGGTTTGCCGCACCACCGAGGACACCGAAGACGCGGTCCAGCTCACATTGTGGTCGGCGTCACGGGCGATCGGCTCATTTCGTCGGGCAGCTTCCTTTACGACCTGGCTCTTCACGATCGTACGCAACTGGTGCCTGCGTCTCGAGCGCGGGAATCGCCGAGCGTGTCACGTCGACCTCGACGAGCACCTGCGCGACGAACGCGACGACGTCGAAGGCACCGTCCAAGGTCGAGAATTCTGGCGCGCGATCGCGGGCGCCCTTGCCACGTTGGAACCTCAGTACCGTGAAGTGGTGATCCTACGTGACATCGAAGGTCGCACGGCTCCTGAAGCCGCCGACGCGCTCGGCATCACGGTCGAAGCGCTCAAGACGCGGCTGCATCGCGCGCGCAGGATGCTACGCGAGAGCCCGGCGCTGCGAGACCTCGCACCGGCGCCCTAGCTCGGGCGTTTGCGGTACGCGCTCTTCACCGCGATTTTGCCGTTGGCGAACGTGAACACGTCGCAGCCCTGATTGACGATGCGCGTCCCATCGGGCGCGGTAGCGGTGAACACCCACTCGGTGACGCCGCGGTTGCCGGCGATGAAGTGTTTGGGGTTCGTCCACTGAGCGTCGGGGAAGCGGGCGAGGAGCTCCTCGAAGGCGCGGCGCACGGCCACTTTGCCGACGTAACGTTTGCCGCTGAGCTCGGGACCGACGCTGGCTTCGTAGACACAGTCGTCCGTCATCGCGGCCATGAGCGCGTCGACGTCATGGCGGTTCCACGCCTGGGCGAACGCCTCGAGCTGTTCGACGGTGACAGCACCGGCCCGCGGGGCCGCGCTCGTTGGAGCTCCGAAGAGAGCAACGAGCGCAAGCGCCGCTGGAACGGTCATCTTAGAAGAGAGCGCAAACGCCGGCGAAGCATTGCAGCGGTCCGCAGCAATCGGCGCTGGTCACGCAGGCGCCGCACAGACCCGCATTGCACGCTTGGCCGCCGCACTGGTCGCAGGTCGTGCACTCGTCACCCTGTGGCGGAGGCGGCGGTGGCGGATCGTCATTCGTACAACCAGTGCGATCGATGGTGCAGATCGAGGTGCAAACGACGGTGCCCCCCTCGAAGCCATAGGTCGCGCAGGTCGTTCCGCCGAGGTCGGTGCCGTCGCACAGCTCACCCTCTTCGACATGATTGTTGCCGCAGTCGGTGCCGCCGGGGTCGGTACCGGGATCGGTGCCCGGGTCTGTACCGGGGTCCGTGCCCGGGTCGGTGCCGGGGTCCGTGCCGGGATCAGTGCCAGGGTCCGTGCCGCCGCAGCCGCCAATGATGTCGCCATGCGCAAGATGGGCAGGCACTGCCGGAGCGCCGACGGTGATCTCGTGAGCGTTCTCCACGTTGCCCGGCGGTACGTGGCAAATGGTGACCTTCAGTTGGCCGCCTTTGGCTTGCAGCGCGTTGGACGCCGCCAGCTCGCGCGCGAGCTCCGGGTTCCCGGGATAGCCGTCGACTGAGCCGGTACATCCGATGAGAGCTAGAGCTACGAAAGGCACGAGGCGGTGGATTTGCATCATCCATCTCCCTGTTGAAGGTCGACGAAGGCCGAGTAGTTAGGTGTAGCCGGCCGAAACCGATCTATCAACGAGGAACGACCCGCGCTCGTGACGCGGGTCGCCAAACCGCCTCGTGGACGCCCTTCTAGAAGAGAACCGCAGTCACCGTGGGCACTTGCGTGAGGTCGAGAGCCTCACCCGTGGCGCTGGTCGGGCCGGCAACCGGTGTCCAGGTCGCCGTGCTCGCGGTGCCGACACTGGCGACGACCGAGCCGGTCATACCGAGCACGGAGATCGTAAGGACGGTATCGCCCGCGCTCCATACGCAGGTCGAGGTGTCGGTCGTGCGATTGCCCGTCATGTATCCGCCGTTGCCCAGATTGATCGTGCCCATGTGCAGAGCCGTCGTGTCCGCCGTAACGGTGTCCGCGATAGCGCCACCCGAGTCATTGAACAACAGGCCGGTAGCAGCGGTCGTAATCCCGCACGTCCCGACGGAGGCGGGCGAAGCAGCCTCGCTGAAGGTCAGCACGATGAGGTCCCCGTTCTGAATGCGGCCCGCGTTCGCGGCTCCGTCGACCAGGGCCACCGCCGTCGCGTGGAAGCGGTTCAAGGTGAACGCGTTGCTCGTCCCCGACGCGCCGCCAGCGGTGTTGGTCACCTGGACGATCTCGTTGGTGCGGTACGGCCCGGTAATGGTCACACTCTGCGTCAACACGCCGGCGACGAACGCGCCGCTGGTGAGCGGAGCGATGGTGCCCGAGTTGACCGCGAGGTCGACGGTGCCCTCGAACGCGGTGATCGTGGCGTTGCCGGCGTCTTCCGCCGTGACGACGATGTCGAACGCGGTGCCCGAGTGCTGGGTGCCGATCACCGCGATGCTGAAGTGATCCGGCGGCGGCGAGCACGCCGTAGCGCTCTCGCAGAAGCCGCTCGGGCATCCCGCGCCGGCGTTCGGCGCAAGGCAGCCATTGATGTCGGCGACACAGGTAGTGAGCACACCGACGGCGCACGAGGTGTCACCTGCATTGGCGCAGGTATTGGCGCACGTGCCGCAAGAGACTGCGTCAGCGCAGAAACCATCGGGGCAGGTCGTGCCGGCGTTGAACGCGAGGCAGCCGTTCGTGTCAGCCACGCAGGTGGTGAGCTCACCAGCGGAGCACGCCGTGTCTCCGGCCAAGGCGCAGGTGTTGGTGCACGTACCGCACGAAGCCGTGTCGGCGCAGAACCCGTCGGGGCAAGACGAGCCGGCGTTGAAGGACAAGCAGCCGTTGCCGTCAGCAACGCAGGTCTGCAGAACACCAGCAGCGCAGGAGGTATCACCAACGGCGGCGCAGGTGTTGGTGCACGTACCGCATGAAGCCGCGTCGGCGCAGAACCCGTCGGGGCAAGAGGTGCCGGCGTTCATCGCCAAGCAGCCGTTCACGTCCGCAACGCAGGTCGTGAGCACGCCGGCGTTGCAAGCCGTGTCGCCCGCGGTCGCGCAGGTGTTGAGACACGTCGAGCACGATACCGCGTCAGCGCAGGTGCCATCGGGGCAAGCCGTGCCCGCGTTGAAGGCCAAGCAGCCGTTGACGTCGGCCACGCAAGTGGTCAGCACGCCGGCGTTGCACTCCGTATCGCCCGCTGTCGCGCAGGAGTTGGTGCAGGTGCCGCAAGAGACTGCGTCGGCGCAGAAGCCGTCGGGGCAGGTCGAGCCCGAGTTCAATGCCAGACAGCCGTTGCCGTCGGCGACACAAGTTTGCAGAACGCCGGAAACGCACACGGTGTCTCCTGCCGCGGCGCAGGTGTTGGTGCAGGTGCCACAGGTGCTGGCATCGGCGCAGAAGTTGTCCGTGCAGGCCGTACCCGAGTTGAACGCGAGGCAGCCGTTGCTGTCGGCGACGCAGGTCTGAAGGACGCCGCCAACGCACGAGGTGTTCCCCGCGGCGGCGCAGGTGTTGGTGCAGGTGCCGCAAGTGGCGGCATCAGCGCAGAAGTTGTCCGTGCAAGCCGTACCCGAGTTGAAGGCGAGGCAGCCGTTGCTGTCGGCGACGCAAGTCTGAAGGACGCCGGCGGAGCAGGAGGTGTCGCCCGCGGCGGCGCAGGTGTTGGCGCAGGTGCCGCAAGTAGCGGCATCGGCGCAGAAGTTGTCGGCGCAGGCCGTACCCGAGTTGAAGGCGAGGCAGCCGTTGCCATCGGCGACACAAGTCTGAAGGACACCGGCGGAGCAGGAGGTGTCACCCGCCGCGGCGCAGGTGTTGGCGCAGGTGCCGCAGGACGCGGTGTCGCCGCAGAAGTTGTCGGGACAAGCAGTGCCGGCGTTGAAGGAGCGACAACCATTGCTGTCGGCAACGCAGGTGCTCACGACGCCCGCCGAGCACGCGGTCACGCCGACTGCGGAGCACGTGTTGGTGCAGGTGCCGCAGGAAGCAGCGTCACCGCAGAAGCCGTCGGGGCAGGCCGTCCCGGTAGCGAAAGCGAGGCAACCATTGCCATCGGCGACGCAGGTTTCGACGACGCCGTCATCACAGGAAGTCACGCCCGCGGCAGAGCAGCTGTTGGTGCACGCACCGCAGGAGACCGAGTCAGCACATGCGCCGTTGGGGCACGTCGTGCCGCCATCCCAGGCGCGGCAACCGTCAGCGTCTTCGACGCAGGTCCGGAGCACACCGTCGTTACAAGCCAGCGCGCCAGTCACCCCGCAGCTGTCGTTGCACTCGTCGCGTAAATTGTCGTCCTCGTCGCCGCATCCCATGGCGAACGAGCTCGCGAGCGCCAACACGAGAACAAACTTCTGGAGACAACAGCCTCGAAGCACCGTTCGGTTCACGCCAACGTCCTATGTTTGCCCTGGCTGCATCCCCACGCGCCGGGCTCGGACATTGAAAAGCACACAGGTCGTTAGTTGGGGTCAAGGCGCATTTTCCCAAACATTTCGCGCTGATCCACGACATCCGCGTAAGACGTGAGAGACGATACTCGGGTGCCCATAAACGCGCTCGGCCTACGCCGCCCGAAGATCGGAGCCGGCGTAGGCCAAGACGGTCAGACGTGGGTTCTTTACGTTAGTCGGCCGGCCGGAAGTCGAAGTACGTCGACGCATCGTTGGCGACTGTCGCGATACCGCCGGTGGCCACGTTGTAGACGCGGGCCATGTGGTGGTCCGCTGTAACGAACAACACGGTGTTGCCAACGGCGCGGGCCCGATTGGTGGTGGCGCCCTGTACGAGCGAACGCTGGCCGGTACCGAAGTCGTAGACGTAGAGCGCGCTCTCCGCAGTGAAAGCCAGGATGTCGCCGTCGATCGTCGCCTCGCTCGCTTCGCCGGCGATGTCCACGGTGAGGTTGCTCGCCGTTTCGGCCGCGAGGTCGTAGACGACCACGTCATCACCGGCCGCGACGTAGCTGACATGACCGGCGCCGACGTGCGGCGAATGACCCGAGCCGACCTCGACCGATGCCGCCGTCACCAAGTTGTAGGCGACGATGGCGTTCGAGCCGTTCGCGAAGCGGCGATACACGACCCACTCACCGTCGGTGTCGATTTCGTAGTAGCCGGTGCCCAGCTCCTCGTTGTCGGTGATCTGCGTGAAGGAGCCATCGACGTAGTCGCCGGCGAACACGTTCCAGGGGCCACCATACGCGCCCACGAAGGCGACCTTCGAGCCATGCACCGCGGTGAAGTAAGCGGTGCCGCCCCAGAGCGAGTTGATGTCGTAGTAGTTGCCGTTCGAGTGGACAGTCGTGAGGTCGTCGTCCGCGTAGTGGCGGTACGCGATAGCGCCACCGCGCGAGTGGACAGCCTGGACGAAGTCGTCGTCGACATCATGGATGGAGGTCGCCGTCATCGCGACCACGTCGACGCTCAGGACGTTGCCGGTGCCGGTGCCGTTCTGGAAGGCAATGAGGGCGCCGCGGGGGTGCGGGGGCTCGCAGAGGTATTCGCTGCTGTCGACTTCGCCATCCTGCAGGATGCCGTCGTTCGCAACGCTCGAATTGATGGTGTTGACGCTGCCGCCGTCGCCGTTGTCGAGGCCAGTGTCGATGCGGAAGCCAGGGGCTCCGCAGTTTTCACCGACGCCCTCCGGAACCGCGCGCAGCAGGCTGTTGTAACCGTCGTCACCCGAGGGGCCGGTCGAACCAGTGCAGATGTATGTCGTCGAGTCGACTTCACCGCTTTGGAGGACTCCGTCACCGGCGACGCTCTCGCCCTCACCGTCGTCGAGTCCCGCTTCGACGCGACTGCCTTCGCCTGGGCAGTGGGAGTCATCCGAAAACTCGGTGACCCTGATGAGCGTCTCGGAGAGCTCTTGAGTACTGGTGCTGCCATCGAGCGTCGTCGATGCGCCGCACGCCGCGACGAAGCCTACGCAGGCGACCGCAAGGTGCATGTTACGAACATTGGTCCACGTCATGACGACCCTCTGTGCTCGCTCTCGAGCGGATATTGGTTAAGCCGCCATTGCGGCCTACGGGTCATCAATGCACGGGTGATGCCGACCCCCGTGTGTCGAAGATGAACGCTTTAGCGGGCAGCGCGGGGGCAAACCCGGCGGCTGGAGAGACTCACGGGTTGGGCGTACCCAGAGAGGGAAACGGGCGCGCTATGCGGTGAGCGCCTACATCGCCCACATGGCGTAGAGGTCCGCGAACCTTTCGCGCAGGACGCTCTTCTGCACCTTCCCCATGGTGTTGCGCGGTAGCTCGTCGACGAAGAGCACGCGCTTCGGCAATTTGAATTTGGCGAGCCTGCCCTCGAGCACGGCGAGGATCGACGACTCATCCACCGGGGCCGCCCCGGAGCGCACGACCACCGCCGTCACGCCTTCGCCGAAGTCGTGGTGCGGAACACCGATGACCGCCGATTCGCTGACGCCGGGAATGGCGTCGATCTCTTCTTCAATCTCCTTGGGATAGACGTTGAAGCCGCCGGTGATGACGAGGTCTTTGCCGCGACCAAGGATGTGCACGTAACCGCGCTCGTCGATCTTGCCCAGGTCCCCGGTGATGAAGAAGCCGTCGGCTCGGAACTCGGCCGCGGTCTTTTCCGGCATCCGCCAGTAGCCCTTGAACACGTTCGGCCCTTTGATCTCGATCATGCCGATGGCGTCGCGCGCGAGCTCCTTCCCCGTCTCGGGCTCGCAAATGCGGACGGAAACGCCGGGCAACGGCAGCCCGACAGCTCCGGGCATTCTTTCGCCATCGTAGGGGTTCGACGTGTTGATGTTGGTCTCGGTCATGCCGTAGCGCTCGAGGATGGCGTGGCCGGTGCGCGCGCTCCATTCGCGATGCGTCTCGGCGAGGAGCGGTGCCGACCCTGAGACGAAGAGACGCATCCGTGAGGTCGCCTGCACATTCAATCCGGGCTGCTGCAGCAGGCGCACGTAGAACGTCGGGACGCCCATGAGCGCCGTCGAGCTGGGCATGAGCGCGAGGATGCTCTCGGCATCGAACTTGGGCAGGAAGGTCATCGACGCGCCGGCGAAGAGCGCCACGTTGGTCGCCACGAACAAGCCGTGAATATGGTAGGTCGGCAGCGCGTGGATGAGGACGTCGTCCGCGGTGAAGCGCCAGGTCTCCTTCAACGTGAGCGCGTTGGAGACGAGATTGTCGTGCGTCAGCATCGCTCCCTTGGAGCGACCGGTCGTGCCGGACGTGTAGAGAATCGCGGCGATGTCGTCACCGGCGCTCTCCGCTGTAGCGTACGCAGCCGGCGCGGTGGCGGCCGCATCGGTCAGCGTCCCCTTGCCCTTAGCGTCGAGCGTTTCGACGGACGCTTCGACCTTGTTCGCGATTGCGGCGATGCCTTCACGCTTCGCCGGGTCGCACACGACGAGTCTCGGCTCGGCGTCGCCGAGGAAATACTCGAGCTCCGCGAGCGTGTACGCGGTGTTGAGCGGCAGATAAGCGGCCCCGACGCGAACGGTCGCGAGATAGAGCACGATCGCCTGCACGGATTTTTCGATCTGCGCCGCCACACGGTCGCCCGGTTTCACACCGCGGGCGACCAATACGTTGGCGAGGCGGCCGGCGGAGGAGATGAGATCGGCGTAGGTGAAACGCTCGCCGTCGGGCGTGGCGATGGCCGTTCTTTCGGGAGCGGTGATCGAGCGCTGCAGCCGGTCGAATAGGTTCGCGTTCATTGGACGACGAGGAGGCCGAGGAGCATCCGCGCCTTCTACTGGACCTCGACGTTGACGAGCCAGTCGCCGCTGACAGGGTAGACGCCCTCACAGCAACCGTCGCTGTCCTCGAAGCGAACGTCACGGGTGAAGGTGCCGTGTCCGTCGAGGTCGACTTCAATGTGACACACGCCATCGTCGGCGGGTGGGATGAAGTACTCGCCGCTCGTGCAGAGGCCGCTCTCAGGAACCACGTGTTGGTCGCCGCATTTCAGATCGGCGTGGTCACAACCGACTCCGCTGATGCGCACCGCTGTAGCGGACAGGTTATCCGGGACGACAACCGTCGTACCGGCGATGGCGCACTCGCAGAGAACCTGAGTCTCCTCACAGGCGACACAGAGCATCAAGCCGAGGAGGGCAAGTCGTTTCATGTTGGCGTGCACTTGCGCAGCGCGGCGACGATAGCGTTCAGGCGGGGCGCTCCGGTCAGCTCGCTACCGGCGTAGATGCGGCACGTCACCCCCGCGCGCGTCGGCGCTTCATCGACATCGTGGCCGTCGACGAGGATCGTCGGAGATCCGAAAGCGGCTACCTCGTTGGACGTGCCGGGTGCGCTGATGTCGCGTTCGCTCCAGGACGCAGGCAGCTCGACGAGCTCGAACGCGCGGCGCAGTTGCCGTCGTGCGTTCTCCGCGTGCGGGCAGTCGGGGAAGACAAGAAGCTCTACGTGCATTCGAGTGGGTTCCGTTTGCAGCGGAGTGCTAGCTCCGTTTCGACGAAGCGCTTTACCGTGGGTACATCGGGTAAGAGCGCCGCATCCGCCATCGCGCGGTCCTCGAACTGCACGACCAAATCGGCGACATGCTCGCTCTTCATCTTACTCGGCCACAGCAGGTCATTCAGGTTGTAGACGACCAGGGCCGCGGGGTCGGCGGTGGGCGAGTCCTCACGATGGCAGCTCCCGCAATGAAGCTCGAGGGCGGCGCGGGCGGCGTCCCGGTGCGGATTGGGCGCGACATCGCTCGGCGTGACGGCGGTGTCGCAGCTTGCCAAGAGAAGCATGAACCACAGGTTTGGTTTCATTCCTCTCTCTTCTAATCGCTACGCCGGTCCGACGACGAATCTATTGTCGCTCGTGCGTTGCTGCGGAAACTGGCGTTGGTACCAAGCCTCGCGCTCGCGTTGCGCCGCGCGTCCCTCGTCGGAGTGCATGAAGGCGAGGGTCTCGCGCATCTCGTTCATGCGTCGCTGCTTCACCTCTTGGAATTCTGGGGAGCTCACGACCGCCGAGTAGCGCTCGTAGTACTCATCCATGCGCGGCATTCCCTGCGCGTCGAAAGTGACGGTCGGCATCTTGCCACCCGCGAGCATGAAGGCGCCGATGAAATCGCCGTTGTCGGCGAGGTCTGGATCCCAATTACGCTCATCGAGAAGCTGGTCGCGCACCGCCGGATTCAGGTTGTGATAGTTCGTGATGTCGAACGGTTTGCCCGCATACGGGCTCTTGGTCACCGGCCCGCTCGTCCCGGACGATGTCGTGCTCGAAGCGGGCTCCGCGGCGCTGAAGGGCATGAGGCCTGTCGCACTCGAGGCGGGCGGTGCGAAGCTCGCGGAGAGCAGAGGCGCGAGCGCCGTCGACTGAACATTCACTGGGGCAACAGCTGCTTGCGTCGACGATGCGAGCAGGGTTTCGAAGCTACGGGACGAAAGAGCCGGGAGCGGGAAGCCGACCATCGTCATCTCCTTGTGAAGTGCCCCAACACCATGCCGAGCACGATCAACCCTACGCATGTAGCCGCAGTGGCGGTTTGCCCGCGGCCTGCGGAGGGCGTGACGCGATGACAGACGCGGTGCGCGCGCGAGCACAACCAGCGTGCCGGCGCTGCGTTGGGAGGGGGGGCGATTGCGGTGAGCCGGTTCCAACCGCTACCGTCCCGCCCCGTGACTCATCTCATTGTCGTCGTGAATGCGCTGCTGCTCAGCGGCACCAGCTCCGCCAAGTTACCCACGTACGATGTCGTCATCGCCAATGGTCGCGTAGTCGACGGCACCGGCGCTCCGTGGTTCGTGGGTGACGTTGGCGTCGTCGGCGACCGCATCGTGGCCATCGGCGACCTTAGTAGCGCCCCCACCAAACAGCGCATCGACGCCAAGAGCTTGGTGGTCGCCCCGGGGTTCATCGACCTCCAGGGGCAGTCGGAGCTCAACGTCCTCGCGGACAACCGCCTCGCCAGCAAGGTAACCCAGGGCGTCACGACGGAGATCACCGGCGAAGGCGTCTCCATCGCGCCCGCGAACGAGCAGGTCTTCGCGTCGCGTTGGCGCGATACCGCCCAGAAGCTCGGCATCGCGCTCGATTGGCGGACACTCGACGAGTATTTGAAGCGGCTCGAGCGAGCGAAACCGGCAGCCAACGTCGGCATCCTCGTTGGCGCGGGGGGACTGCGCATCCACGTCATGGGCTCGGATAACCGCCCGCCAACGCCGGCCGAGCTCGATCAGATGCGCCAGCTCCTCGAGCAAGCAATGAAGGAAGGTGCCTTCGGCTTGAGCTCCGCGCTGCAATATGTGCCCGGCGTGTTCGCTACGACGGAGGAGCTCACCGAGCTTGCCAAAGTGGCGCGCCGCTATAACGGAGTGTATTTCACACACCAACGCTCGGAAGCCGATCGTATCTTCGAATCCCTGGACGAGGTCGTGGCCATCGCCAAGGGAGCGAACATCTCGACCACCATCTGGCATTTGAAGACCGCGTACCCCCCGAACTGGGGCAAGATGCCGGAGGTCCTGCGTCGCTTGGCGGCGGCGCGTGCCGCCGGTGTAGACGTTGCAGCGAGCGCCTACCCTTACGCTCGCAGCTCGAATCGTATCGCCGCTTGTTTGCCTCCTTGGGTCTCCGAAGGCGGCGGCGACAAGCTGGTCGCGAGGCTCGCGGACCCCAGCCAGAGGGCGCGCGCCAAGAAGGAAATGGACGAGGCGGGGGCCGACTGGGAGAACCAGTGGCGTGGAGCGGGCGGTGGCAAGGGCGTGATGTTGTCGCTGGTGGTGACACCCGAGCTTCAGAAATTCGTCGGCAAGACCTTCGATGAGATTGGCAAGGAGCTCGGCAAGGATCCCCGCGACGCCGCGATGGACATCGCGATAGCGGACCGAGGCATGAGCCAGGTCATCAACGCCATCATGGACGAAGCGGACGTGCGCGCGGTCAGCTCCGACCCGCTGGTCTCCTTCGGCGCCGACAGCGCCGCCACCGCCGAAGACGGACCGCTGGGTGCCATGCGCCCTCACCCACGCGCGTTTGGCACCTTCCCACGCGTGATCAGCGAATACGTACAGCGCGCGCCGACCATGCGCATGGAAGAGGCCGTGCGCAAAATGACGTCGCTTGCGGCAAGTCGCGTCGGGCTCATGGATCGCGGGATCCTGCGCCCAGGCATGATGGCCGACATCGTCGTCTTCGACCCGGCGAGCCTAAAGGACCTGGCGACCTACAAGGAGCCCAACCACTACTCGAGTGGCGTCAAGCACGTGCTCGTCAACGGTAAGCCGATCGTCCGCGATGGCGTTATCACCGACGCGCGGCCGGGACGGGCGCTGCGGGGTCCGGGGAGCAGGCGCTGACGTAGCTCAGGGCAGTGCGGCCAGGTGCTGTCGCAGCGCGTCGTCGAACCTTCTGCCTGTGACCGCGCTGACGGCGTCGATGAAGCGTCTTTCGACCATCTGGCCGGTATGCACGTTGGGGCCGGGTCCCAAGTATTGCAAGGACGCGTCGTAGAGGGCGTTGCGGGCGGCGGCTGGGCTCAAGCCCGTACTGCGAGCGATCATGGCAATCGTCTCGTTCACTCCGTATGGCACGGAGGTGGTGATGGACCCGGGATCGACGCGGAACTCACGTACCAAGATGGCCTGTGTCGCGGCGACGATCGCGAGGTGATCGATGCGTTGAGACGCCTCGGGCAGCTCACCCCAATGCCGCGCCCCGACGACAGAGTGCCCGTGCAGCGCCTCATGAACGACTGACCCCATGCCCGCTATAGCGGCCCTATCGCGCGCGCCCGTCAAGAAGCGCACCGCTTCGCCGTGCGACTTGGGGCTCATCTGCAGGAGGCCGTTCGGTGAGTGCGCACCGTTGAAAGGCAGGAGCCGCTCGACTTTGTAGTGTGCGGCGCGCGGCAACCCCAGCGCGGTGTCCCGATCCACGGGCCCGTACTTGCCTATGAGCAGATTGAGCTGGTCCCGGACCACTGCCTGGTGCCCTGGTCCGAGGGGCTCAGAAGCAAGGGCGACGGCGAGGACGCTCGGACTGAACGTGCCTTTGGCGGGCCCGGCGGTCGCCCCACCCACAGGCGCGGTGACGTTCGGCGCACAGGCAGCGCGCTCGGTGGGCGGCCGTGCGACGGCGGGTTCGCGGCGATCAAGGGCGCAGCTCGGTTGGGCTTGGACCGGCGCGACACCGCCGTCGGAGACCACGCGCAGGGGCGCGGGCAGATGCGCTTTAGAACCGAGACCAGCCGGTCCAACCATTGGCGTCATTGTAGCCTGCGGGTAGGCAAGAAGCAGTCCGGTTTGTCCATGACGGCGCGGCAGTCAGGCGGTAAGCCGCGCAACCGCCCAAGGGGTGTCGCGATAAGAACGGCGCCGGGTTCCCAGGGACGACCATGAAGACCACTTTCTCCACATCGCAAGTCCGCCATCGCGTTACCATTTCGCCCGCAAGCCTTGGGGCCCAACCGGCTCCCGCTGTGACGCCACAACGTGCCGGGGTGGTGTCGTACGTCATGGGGCCGACGAGCAGCCGGGCCCTGCCTGTCCTCGAGGGCAAAGTCCGCACGTCGTACTCCAACGGAGAGCTGGCGCGCGCGCAGATGTTTCAACATGAGATCACCGCGGCGGCCGACTTTCTCGAGAAGCGACTGGGCGTCAAAGCCAAGCTCGAGCTCATGGTGCTGAGCCCAGCCGACTGGGAACGGCTGGTGCCGATGGTGCCCTACGGCATCACCAACGTGAGCGAGCAGGGCGGCAAGTTCGTCGCCGTCGTGCCTGCGAGCCAAGACAACGTCGTCACCCAGGAGGCGTTGGCCGCGGCGGCGGCGCTGCCCGCGGAGTGGCGGACGCGTCTCGAGGAAGCTGGCCTGTCGTATGCCGAGGTAGCGAAAACGTTTGCCGACCTCGCGGCGGTTCACGAGCTCGGTCACGTTTGGGCAAACCTCATCGACGTGCCCAACGCGCCACCCTGGTTCGGCGAGTTTCTCGCGACCTATCTCGCCTACGCTTACTACCAAGCGCTCGAGCCGAAGCGTGCGTTGGCGTGGGATGCGTTGCTCGCCACCAGCGTAGCCCGCGGTCGCCCGCAGCGCTGCGAGCTCGACGACTTCGAGCGATCCCTCGAGGAAGGACTGCCCGCTTTTCTCTGGCATCAGGGCCGCTACCAGCAGCGCGTGCGCGTCGTCCACCAGGTGCAGGGGCTCGACTTCATCGGCAACGTCGACCGCGTCCTCTCCGCCGGGGACAAGTTGCCAACAGCGCAGCTGCTGCAGAAGCTCGAGCTCATCGCGCCCGGCTTTCTAGCCTGGGCCAAGGCGAGCTGACGCTACGGCAGGCCCCGCGCCGAGCCCATTCCCGAAGCCTGTAGGTAGGTCGTGGGCAGGGCGGCGTGGAGGCGGCGATGACCAACATACTGTTTGGGGTGGCATTGCTCGCGTCGCTCGCGGCCTGCTCCAGCGACAGATTGAGGGCCATCGGCGGCTCGTGCGGCACCTCGAGCGACTGTCCGTCGCAGCAGATCTGCGAAGACTCGTACTGCGTCTTTCCCTGCACCGTCGACGCGGACTGCCCGTACAATCTGGTGTGCGACGGTCGCATCTGCGCGGTCGAGCGCCGCGTGCCCGGCCCCACGGTTCCGCCGCCCGAGCCGGTGCCATCCTGCGAGGGCGAGCCCGACGGCACGGCGTGCACGCAGCCATCCGATGAGGCCGGTTACTGCTTCGAAGGCGACTGCGTCGAGTGTCTCGTGAACGACCACTGCGGCGGCAGCGCTCAGTGCGCACGCGCGCAATGCACCGACGACCACTTTTGCAACGTTGTGACGCTGCACGACGGCATCGGAGATGGATCGGCCGCGGATGCGGGTTGGGTGTCCGAGCCGGTGCTCTCCCCCGAGTACACGTTGACCAACATCACGACACGCATGAGCGACATCGCTTGGGACGGTCAAAACTTCCTCGTGGTGTTCCGCGCCGCCGATAGCTGGTTCGCCGCGCGCATCGCGCCAGACGGTACCGTGGTGGACACGTTACCCTGGAGCATCGGTCCCGGCTTCTACGGAGGGCTCGCCTTCGACGGCACCAAGTATCTGGTGCTCGGGTTCGACACCGACGCGGACTCCGGTAACACCGTGGTCACCTACCACTTCGTCTCCCCCGCGGGCGCGCCGTTACTCGGTGGCGTGCGCCTTGTCGACGGCGCCTGTCGCGGCGGCGCCAACACCTGCGGGCCGATGAGCGTGAGCTACGCCGCGGGCAGATTCCTCGTGCTCTACGCCGGCCCCGAGTGGCGCACCACCAAGTACGCGCTCATCGACACAGCGGGCGGCGTCGCCAAGATCGACAATATCCCCGCGCCCACCGCCTACAGCGGCTACTACGCGAGCGCCGCCTTCGATGGACAACGCTTCGCTGTCGCTTTCGCGGACGAGACACACTTCTCGAACGCCTGTGAGATCTTCGGCACCAAGATCAAACCAGACGGCAGCGACGGCAACCTCGCACGCACACCGCTGCGCACCATCGCTCAAGACTTCCAGATGTCGCGCACCGCGAGGCTCTTCGCCGGGTCGCACGGCTTGCTGCTCGCCTACGACAATTTCGTGAACACCATCGCGCCGAACTTCACTCCGGGCACTACGCCGCTCAGTGGCTTGGGATCTCCGTCGTGGGACAGCGGCGAGACGTATCGCCCTACTTTCGATGGCGCGAACTACGTGCTCGTCGCCGATGGTCCGTGGGCCGGGAGCGACTGCGGCGCCACCAGCGTGTGCGCGACGCGGGTCACGCAAGACAACAAGCGACTCGACGTAGAGCCGTTCCGCATATCCTCGGACGATGCCGCGGAAGAACACTCAGGCGCGGTGGTGTCGCATGGCGCCCAACATGCCGTGGCCTATGGCAAAGAGGGCGTGGGCATTGTCGTGCGATTCTTCTCGACGTGCCCGTGAGCACGCGTCCGTCTTAGCGGGCGACAAACAATGGCCACGGCGCCTCGGCGTAGCCAATGGAGAACTCCCCGTCGCAGCCGCACGCGACGAAGTTACAACTCGGGCAATCGCCGTGGCAGTTGTCGAGCGTGATGTACCAAGCGCGCACGGTGTCGCCGTCGAGGAGCACCTCGGGCGCGAAGGTACCGCAGGCCTCGTAGCTCTCGCCGCCCGGTGTGATGACGGGCTGCGGATTCACGTCCCAAGGACCGAACGGTGAAGCGCCAACCGCGACGGCGGTGACGCGCGGCTCGTCTTCGCCCAGCGCGGCCGAGAAGAACAGGTAGAAGAGGCCGTCCGGACCCTCGAGCATGGCGGGCTCGGCAACACCGTTGCGCATCATCGGGATATTCTCGTCGGGCGCGAGTACGACTTGGTCATGCTTGACCCAAGAGCCGTTGGCCTGACGAACGGCGCCACCGAGTTGGATCGCGGGAGTCTGATCGCACTCGCCGCCGTCGTTGTACCCAGGGACACACCAGGCGGCGTAGACCGCGTGCAGCAGGCCTGCGTGCTCGAAGATGTCGGCGCTGAAGATGTCGTCACTGTCGATGCCACCCACGGTAGGCATCATGACGGGCGCGGTGCCGGCACGAGCAAAGCCAAGCCCATCGCTGCTCGTGGCGAGACCGAGAGCGGCCGGCGCGCGTTGGCCCGACTCATCGGGCGTTTGATAGCCCGAGTAGTAGAGCTCGTAGGTGCCACCGCGTTTTACGATCGAGCAGGTCTCGAGCTGGTCGTCCCACGCTCCCGCGACGCCGGGGAGCACGAGGCCTTCGTGCGCGGGCACGAGCGAGGCGACGGGCGTCCAGTTGATGCCGTCAGATGAAGTCGACTCACACATGCTGGCACCGATGGGGCCGAGGCAGGTGTAGAACATGCGAAAGATCGCGCCGTCGTCGATGACGCACGGGTCGCCGACGATGCCCCAGTCGCCCTCGTAGACCTGTCCGCGGAAGCGACCGGCGGGGACTTTGGTGAAGGTGGCCCAAGTCGGGTCCACGACGGGGTCGTCGGGCGGGTCGACGTCGGCAGGCGCGTCGACATCGGCAGGCGCGTCCGCGTCATTACTCGCTGTGGTGCCCTCGGGATCCGGCATCCGGACGCCGCCACCACACGAAGCGAGAAGGAGACAGAGCGTCGCGAACAGGCGCATGGCGTTCTCCCTGGGGTCAGGGAAGAGACACCGTCACCCGCCTACATGGAAAAAGATTCTGCTCACGCGCGCCGAAACACGAGCGTGAAGTTGTTTGCCGGCATCGCCACGCGTTCGACGAGCGTCAAACCGTGCTCCGCGGCGGCGGACGACACCTCGCTTACGTCGCGCACACCCCATCGTGGGTCGCGAGCCTTGAGGTTTGCGTCGAAGGCGGCGTTGCTCGGGGCGGTATGGGCTCCATCGATCTTGTAGGGCCCGTAAGTCACGAGAGTTCCGCCGCTCGGGAGAATCGCGGCGGCGCAGCGCATCAGGCCGATACACGCCTCGAAGGGGGAGATGTGGATCATGTTGATGCATAAGACTGCGTCCGCCTTTGTGATTGGCGGGGTCGCTGAGGTGGCATCGAGCAGGATCGGGGGCTGTATATTCTCCAGTCCGCTTTCGTGGACCCATGCTTCGATGCTGGCGATAGCTACAGGGTCGACGTCAGTTGGTTGCCACGTGAGCCCTCGCAGGTGCGACGCGAAGTGTACGACGTGCTCGCCAGAACCGCTGGCGAGCTCGAGGACGAGCCCTTGCGCGGGGAGCACGCGCCTTAGGACCTCGAGAATTGGGTCGCGGTTGCGTTGGGTGGCGGGGGCGAAGTGTTTCATGGGGAGGGCTCGTCACGCGTAGCGAAGGCCTGGCGATTGGGCATAGGCTCCGCTTCGCTGCAAAACCACAAGAGCCCAAGACATGCGCAAACATGCCCACTCCGCCGCGCTTCTTCTTCTCGTAACCTTAGCCGCCTGTGAGCGCGCCACACCGCCGCCCGTGCCGCCGACCGCTGAGCCCGCGACGCCCACCGCTCCCCAGTTCACCGGGCTTGGGCCGCACACGCGCAAGGTCAGCACGACCTCCGCGGAGGCGCAGCGCCACTTCGATCAGGGCTTGGCGTTTCTCTACGCGTTCAACCACGACGAAGCGCGACGGTCGTTCGAGAAGGCCAGCGACCTCGATCCTCACCTCGCGATAGCGCATTGGGGCGTGGCCATGACGAATGGCCCGCACATCAATTTTCCGATGGTGCCCGAGCCGCAGGCGGCAGCGGCACGTGCGGCGCTCGACAAGGCGAAAGCCGCGTTGACAGGTGCGAGCCCTAGCGAGAGCGCGCTCATCAATGCCGCCGACAAGCGTTACGCCATGCCGCAACCCGCGGACCGAAAGCCGCTCGACCAAGCCTACGCCGACGCAATGCGCGAGGCGTGGCGCGTGCACGCCGATGACGCCGACGTTGGCGCCCTCTTCGCCGAGGCGCTCATGGATGTGAGGCCCTGGGACCAGTGGACGAGCGACGGCAAGCCGCAGCCCGGCACCGCCGAAGTCCTCGCTACGTTAGAAGCCGTGTTGGCCAAGGCGCCGCGTCACCCGCTGGCAAACCATCTCTACATCCACGCGATCGAAGCATCGCCGGAGCCGGCCAAGGCCGATGCCGCCGCGGAAGCCTTGCGCGACCTGACGCCGGGGCTCGGCCACATGCTGCACATGCCCACGCACATCGACGTGCGCCGCGGCCGTTGGGCTGCCGCGATCAGCTCGAACAACAAGGCCATCGAAGCGGACACGCGTTATCGAGAGCAGAGCTCACAGCTCGGTTTCTATGGCGTCTACATGGCGCACAATCGGCACATGCTGGCGTTCGCCGCGATGATGTCGGGCCAGCGCGCACTCGCCCTCTCCAGCATCCGCGCGATGCTCGACACCATGCCGCCAGACTGGAAGCGCGACAACGCGGTGTTCGTTGACGGTTACACCGGCATGCCCATCGAAGTGCTGCTCCGCTTTGGCGAATGGGAGCAGGTGCTCAAGGAGCCCGAGCCTCCGGAGGTCGCGCCGATCGCCCGAGCCTTGCGCTTGTACGGTCGCGGCGTCGCGCTCGCCGCGTTGGGGCGGGTGAAAGAGGCGAAAGCAGAGCAGTCCGCGTTCCTTGCCGCCAAAGCGAAGGTGCCGAGCGACGCGGCCTTCGGCAACAACGGCGCCGCCGACCTCCTCGGTGTGGCCGAGCACTTGCTCGCCGGCGAGATTCTCTATCGCGAGGGCAAACGTGACGCCGCTTTCGCGGAGCTGCGCGTCGCGGTGAAACGCGAAGACGCCCTGCGCTACGACGAGCCGCCGGATTGGATCCAGCCGACGCGGCATGCGCTGGGCGCCGCGTTGCTCGATGCTGGCCGAAGCCGTGAGGCCGAGGCAGTGTATCGCGAGGATCTAGCGCGTCTCCCCGAGAACGTGTGGTCCTTGCGCGGGCTCGCGAGCAGCTTGCGTGCGCAACGTAAGACCGCCGAAGCGGACGACGTGGAAACGCGCCTGAGCGTGGCCGGAAAAGATGCGGACGTGAAGCCGAGCTCGTCGTGCCCGTGTATTCCGGGAGCGCAGCGTTGAATTAGGCGTGGGGAACCCTGCACGCCCCTCTTACGGCTTCGGGCCGCCGCGGTTGAGCAGCCAGTGGAGCGAAGCAAACGAGGTGGTGTGCGAGATGAAGTTCGTGCCGGCGATGTTGTTGATGACGCCCAAGCTGTTGTGCCTGCCCGCGGTGGCGGCCACCCCGACCACCTGAATGCTGCCGTCGGGGAGCCTCACGAAGACCGGGCCGCCACTCATGCCACCGGTGACTGGCGGGTTGGTCGTGCTCACCGGCATGCCAGTGGTGATGATACCGTTCGCAGCGGTATTGGCCGTGCCGTTCGCGCCCACGAGATTCAAGCCCACGTACTGGCCGGCTGTGTTGATGTTGCCCCACGCGGCGAAGCCGAACTCGTAGATTGGGGTGCCGCTCATGGGTGGCGGGCCGACGCGCGGTAGGTTCGCGAGCGAGACCCCCGGGCGCAGGGCGTTCAAGGTCTCGGGCGAGAGAGTGACCAGGTAACCGTCGTTCGCTGCCGACCCGCCCATGTTCACGCGGCCGTTGGGATCGACGACCCCATTCGAGAGGATGGTCTGACCATCCATTGGGATCTGGACCAGGCGACCCATGAAATCGCGCGCCCAGAGCATGGTGTTCTCGCTGGGGTTCACCACGTGGTTGGCGGTGATGAGCACGGGGGTATCGACACCGTTGATGTTGGCGACGGCGAGCACGCCCGACGCGCGGTCGCGACCGGGTTGGCCAGGCTCGGAGGTGTGAATGCTGACCGTGGAGAGTTGACCCATGGCCACGACGTCGTCGGGCATGCCGCTCGCGATGAGTGACTCTCCAGCGATGGCGCGATTAGCCCAGTAGCTCGCGATGTCGGATGGTACGCCATTGCGGAGTGTGTCGTTCACGTAGAACGCCGTGTTGCGCGCCTGATCGGGATAGGTGACCGAAACGAAGACGCCGTCTTCGTAGTTGTACTGGACCGGCGGCTCTTCGGGGCTGGTGATCAGGATCTGCTGGACGCCGGTGCGATAGTCGTTGGTGACGCTGACAGTCAGGTCCGGATTGGCACGCAGCTCCTCGGCGACGCTGCTGACCTGCTGCATCTTGGCGCCGACGCCGGAAGCGACGAGGTCCAAGTTGACCTGTGTTCCGTTTAGCTCGCCGTTCGTGAAGCTGTAGGTCATCTGCGCGCCCTCGCGCGTCCAGATGTTGATGGTCTGTCCGCCTTCCGGTGAGTCACTGAGCTCGACGGTGAGGTTGGGGTTGGCGGCGAGCGTGGCGTACGCCTGGCTCACGGCGTTCATACGGATGTCAGTCGGGCTGATACCGAGCTCTTCCGGCGGACGGGCTAGGACCTCCGGCAGCGCCCCCGGAGTGAAGCCCATCGAGCGCAGCACTTCGGCCTCGGCGGAGGTGTAGCCGAGCGCTTCGTAGTCGCTAATCTCGGCGTCGGCAGGCGGCGGGCCCTCGAGGATTAGGCTGCCATGGGTGCCGTCGACCGAGTCACCGTCGAGCGAGCCGCCAATCGTCAGCAGCGCACCTTCCAAGTTGAGGTCTCCGGTTGCGGCGAGGCTCCCGGCTTGCCCGCCGATGAGACGCGACGCGGTGCCTGGGGCGAGGCCGAGCGTCTGGTCGATGTTGGCCATCAAATCGGTGCCACTAAGCGCGGTGGTTACCGCGCCACCGACACCACCGGCGATGCCAGCCGTCAGCAGCGCGTCGGCGTCGATACGGCCGGTGGCGATGAGCTGGCTCGTGAACGAGCTGGTCACGCCTTGACTGAAGCCGGCGAGACCGCCGACCACGGTCGCGTTCAGGCCGGAGGTCGCAAGCGAAGACGTGACGAAATTACCGACATTGGCGCCGACCAGGCCACCGAGATAGGCCGCGGCGCCTGCCCGCAGCACGTCCACGAACGAGCCCCCGTCCGCTGAAGCGAACGCTGCGCTCACGCCGGCCGCGAGAATCGGTCCGCCGACGAAGGTCGCCGCCGCCAGGATGAGGGCGCGCCCGATGCCGTTTTCGAAGAAACCCTGACGGCGGCCGTTGTTCATCTCCACCGCGGCTGCGATGAGCTCGCGGTTGGCGAGGACGCCGTAGTTGGGGTCGTAGCGG
The DNA here is from genome assembly GCA_041288095.1 of Myxococcota bacterium. Classification (GTDB taxonomy): domain Bacteria; phylum Myxococcota; class XYA12-FULL-58-9; order XYA12-FULL-58-9; family JALHOP01; genus JALHOP01. The sequence goes on along the minus strand of JBGGMJ010000194.1, from coordinate 2,830 downwards.
AACAGCATGCTCCGCACGACCTCTTGCTTCTCGGGCGTGTCGGCGCCGAGCTCTTCGTAGATGTCCTCGAGCATCTTGCCGACGTCGTCGCCGATCGGTCCCTTGTCGCCTATTTGGACCCAGGCGCCGGCGAGCTCATCGTTGGCTATCGCGTGGTAGGCACCCGATGGCCGGGAGTTGGGCTGCGTCAGATCGAAGGTGCGGTGCGAAGTGTCGAGAGATGCGTCACCGTCGCCCGAGTACGAGTTGTTGAACGAGATGGTGAGATCGCGCGGCGTGCTCGCTGACAAGCCGATGAGCCAGAGATAGGTGGCCTGGTTGCCGATGCTCGCGGGAGTCGAAACGTTGCCGCCCTCGCCGCCGTACTGAGTGGGGGCCGCGACGATGTAAGCGCGGTCGTCCTCGGTCGGCGGGCGCCTCTCCGCTGCTTCGAACGCGGCGGCCGTGCCCGCGGTGCCGTCGGAAAGCAGGTACGCCCGGTTCGCTTCGGCGTATGCCGCGAGCTCGGCGCCGGAAAGTCCAAGCTCGGCCGCCGCCTGGAAGGTCGGCACGGCGACCTGGCGCAACACCTGAACGGTGGTCGAGCCACCTTCGCCGGCGTTGACGTTCTCGGTGACGAGCTTCTCGATGAAGACCAAGGATTGCTCGTCGAGGTGTGCCTGCACCGTGGTGATCTGATCGCTCGACGCGAGCAGCACGTGTCCGCCGGTGCTCGCCTGCGCGGCGGCGGCAACGTCGGCCGGCAACCACTCGTAGACGAAGTCTTGACCGGTGGCTTCGCGGTCACCGATCGACCAGAAAGGACTGGTCTGCGGCGCGACGGGCGCGGTGAGCCCTGCTTGCCCGGTCGTCCCTGGGGCGCCTTCTTCGAGCCACGTCCCCTCGGTGAGATGCTGCTCGGCGATATGCGTCCAATAGGCGAGTGGCTGCTCGAGCTGTGCCGCGGTCGTGTCGTCGTAGGCCGCGATGATCTGCATGAGCGCGCTCGCGGTGAGCTGCGCTGCGAGCACGTTGTCCGGTACGAAGCTCGGCGAAGTGAGCTGCAACACGAGCGACGCCGCGTGCTCGACCGGGTCTGTCGGGGGTTCGTCGATGAGCACCGGTGCGCCGTCCACCGGGGCGTCCGCTTCAGCAGACGCAGTGTCCGCTGCCTCCCTCAAGGCTTCCGCCTGCGCCACGGCGGCTGCCGCTTGAGCGGCGGCGATCTGCGCCAGCTGCGCGACCGCCTCGGTCGACGAGCCGCAGTCCTCCGCGAGCGCGCCCATTTGGGCCGCGAGCTCGGCGGCCTCAGCGGCTGCGGTCTCGGCGTCGTCCACGTACGTCTCGTGGTTGCCCGCCTCGGCGCTCATCGCCATCTGCGCCATGTGCTGCGACTCGCGGAAGCGCTCCATCGCCGCGTTGTACTGGGCGAGCATGTCCTCCAGCTGCGCCGCGGCGGTGAGCGCGCGCTCTTTGACGTCCTGCCGGCGCTCCTCCTGGGCTTCGGTGATGATGCGGCGGATGTCGAACGTGAGGTCCGAGTCGTCGCCGTCCGGCAAGCGGACCAGAGCAGCCCCGGCGGCCCCGTAGTTGCGACGCTGCTCGCGGTTGTAGTCGAGCTCGTCGCGCGACCGCTCCTGCCCGGGAGAACGCTGCACCGGAGATGCGATCGTGTCCTCGAGAACATTGGGGACCCGAGCTGAGGAACCGGATCGAACGCCGCTGGTGCTCATGTGGGCCATCGTAGCTATAAAGACCCAACTTGGTGCGTCGCTCTTTCTGACGAATTGGCAGGATCAAGCAGCAGTCGCTAAAGGCCTGCAACAAGGCTGAATTCAGGCATCGAGCTGGTCTGCGTAGCGGATCGTCACCTTATTACTCAGGGTGGCACGAGTCCTTCCGTGGATTTTCGGCATCTCCATGCTCACCGCGATCATCATCGCGGCGCTGCACTTCGCCGAAGCGCGAGAGCTCGCACGCATCGCGGAGAATGCGCATCCCTCGTGGCTCGCGGCCGCCATCGCGTTGCAGGTCGCCACCTACGTCGCCGTCGGCCAGGTCTTTCACCGCGTCGCGCGCGCGGGCGACTGCGTGCTCGAGCTCGCCACCGCGTGTCGCCTGAGCCTTGCGAAGCTCTTCGTCGATCAGGCGGTGCCGTCCGCCGGTTTGGGCGGGACGGTCGTGCTCGCGAGCGGTCTCAGACAAGCGGGCCTCCCTCGCTCGGTCGTCGCCGCGTGCATCGTCGTCGAGGTCGTCACATATTACGCGGCCTTCGTCGTTTGCCTTGCGCTGGCCCTCGTCGTTACCGCGATAAGCCGAGATACGAGCCACATCATCACCGTCGTTTCGGTGGTGTTCTTCGTCTTTGCGATTGCTCTGATCGTCGTAGTGCTCGCGCTGTCATGGGGGCGCGCCGAAGCCATCTCGCGGTACGCGACACGCATTCGCCTGCTTCGGACAGCCATCGATTTCATCGAGCAAGCCGACCCACGCCTCGCACGCAGCCCACGCCTGTTCCTGGAAGCGATGTTCTATCAGCTCGCGCTCGTCGCCTGCGACGCGGCGACCCTATGGGTGCTGATTCGCGCCTTGGGCGAGCATGGGTCGGCAAGCGGCGTCTTCGCGAGCTTCATGCTCTCGAACGTGGTGCGCACCATCGGCGTCGTTCCCGGCAGCGTCGGCGTCTTCGAAGCCGCGTCCGTAGTGACCCTGCGCATGGTAGGCGTCCCCACGACGGTCGCGCTCGCGGCCACGCTCTTGTTTCGTGGGTTGAGCTTCTGGCTGCCGATGATTCCTGGGTTGTGGTTCTCGCGGCGGGTGATGGTGCGCAGGCCAAACGAGGTGCAGGAGG
>JBGGMJ010000193.1:0-18281 GCA_041288095.1 Myxococcota bacterium | reverse complement strand
GCGACGAGCACCAACCGCACCGCGATGACCTTGGGCTTGGGCCTCACCGTGTTGGCCGCGATCGCGGTCATCGAGAGCAACCTCTCCCGCGAGCTCGGCGAAGGACGCACGACGAACCCACCCGCGTTTTTCTTCGTCGATATCCAGGCGGCCGAGGCCACGGCCTTCAACGAACAGGTCTCGGTGTTACCCGGGGTGACGCGCATCGACAGCGTACCGATGTTGCGCGGCCGCATCCTCGCCGTCGACGGCAAATCAGTCGAGACGCTCGCCGTGCCCGAGCGCTCGCGTTGGGCGATCGAGAGTGACCGAGGCCTGACCTATGCGGCGCGTCCTCCCGAAGCGACGCGCCTCGTCGAGGGCGCGTGGTGGGCCGAAGACTACGCCGGGCCACCGCTGGTCTCGTTCGACGCCGAGCTGGCGCGTGACCTCGGAGTCACGGTCGGCGACACGCTTACGTTCAGTATCCTCGGACGCGAGCTCACGGCGACCATCGCGAGCCTGCGCGACATCGACTGGCGGGGCATGAACATCAACTTCACCGTCGTCCTCTCGCCAGGCGCGCTCGCCGGCGCGCCCCACACCGTGCTCGCGACCGCCCACGTCGATGCGGCCCACGAGGAGACCGTCTTCGCGCGTGTCGCCAAGGATTTTCCCCACGTGTCGACGGTGCGTGTGCGCGAGGGGGTAACGCGCCTTCAGTCCATCATGGCGGCCATCGGCGCGGCGGTACGCTCGGCAGCGGCGCTGACCTTGCTCATGGGCATCCTGGTGCTCGCCGGCGGCATCATCGCGACGCAAACACAGCGCGTGCAGGACGCGGTCATCTTCAAAGTCGTGGGCGCGACCCGCGCCACGGCGGCGGGCGTGTTCCTCGCGGAGCATGGCCTCACCGGCTTCGCCACCGCGGTCGTCGCGAGTCTCTTGGGCTCCGGCGCCGCCTACGGCGTGCTCGTCGGCCTCATGGACATGCCTTGGCAGCCGGCACCCGGAGCTTTGGCTGCGACCTTGGTCTTCGGCACCATGGCGTCGCTCGCGGTCGGTGCCATCGCCACCTGGAGCGCCTTGGGCAAGAAGCCGGCGGCGCTGCTGCGAGACGAGTGAGGCTTACGGGGGGCGCTCGAGCAGTTGGTGGAGTCGAAGGGGATCGAACCCTCGACCTCCGCATTGCGAACGCGGCGCTCTCCCAGCTGAGCTACGACCCCAACCTGGCCCGCCGGCGGGTGCTATGAGCCACCACCAACGAGAGGCGCGCGCAATAACATGCGCGAAAAATGGGGTCAACGGGATACGGCTTACAGGCGCTTCGGGACGCTAGTCGCCTGTTTTCCCGAGCCATCGATGCGGAACCTGCTGACTTGGTCGCGCAGGCGTCCGGCCAGGTCGCTCATGTCACCGGCGGCCCGGGTGACCTCCTGCGCCGAGACCAAGCCCTGGTTCGAGACCGCCGCAACCTCGCCCATCGCCGCCACCATCTGCTGGGTGCTCGAGAGCTGCTGCTGCGTGCTCACGGTGATCTTGCGGGCCGATTCCGTTGCCTGCTCGATGAGACCGAAGATGCTGCCCATCGACGCGGCCATCTTCGCCATCTCTTCGACGCCCTGGCGGCTCGTCGACGTGCCCTGCTGACTCGCCTCGAGCGACGCCTGGATGAAGCGATGGATCTCCTCGATGGTCTCCTTGATCTCCTTGGTCGAGCCGATGACGTTCTCGGCGAGACGGCGCATTTCCTGCGCCACGAGCGAGAAGCCCTTGCCGATGTCGCCGACGCGTGACCCCTCGAGGGCGGCGTTCAAGGCCAAGAGGTCGAGGCGATCGGAGATGTCGTCGATGATGTCGACGACGTTGATGATCGCTTGCGACTTCTCGTAGAGCTTGTTGATGCGGTCGGCGATGAGGTCGTTCTGCTCGGCGATTTCACCGATGGCGTTGCGCGCGATACGCAGCGCGTCCTGCCCGACTCGGACGGTGGTCGACATTTCCTCGGAGACTTGACTCATCGAGTCGGCGTTGGAGGCGATGACGCGTGCCGTGTCCGACAAAGCGGACATGCTGCTCGAGACTTCCTCGAGGCTCGACGACTGTTCGCGAGCGCCTTGCTCCTGCTGACGCGCGTTCTCGGAGAACTCTCCGGCGACGCCGTTGAGCTGCACCGCCGTGTCGTTGATCTGTTTCACCAGGTTGCGCTGGCTGATGAGCATCCGGTTGAAGGCACCGGCCATGCGACCGATGTCGTCCTCGGCGCCGACGACGAGCGGAGGATGCGAGAGATCGCCATGCGCCACCTTCTCGGCGACATCGGACATCACGGTGAGGCGCGTCGCGATGAAGCGCGCCAGGATGAAGGCGACCAGGAACGCACCGGCGAGAATGACCGCGCCGAGCAGGAACGTCGCGCTCTGCACCGCGAGGATCTCGTTCTGCACCCGATTGGTCGACAGCCCAAGGACGACGCTTCCCTGCGCGCCGCTCTCGGACGTCGTCGAGCCGTAGACCAAGAGCACGTTGCCGATAGTCTCGACCTTGTGCTCGATCTGCCGCTCGAGCGGCAGCAAGCGTTCGAAGATGAAGCGTTCGACGCGCAGCTCGGCGAGTCGACGCTCGTCGGTATATTCGGCCAAGCGCTTGCCGTCTTCGGCAAACGCTATAGCGAAGGCGAAGTCGGGGTCGCGCGAGGCACCGCGAAAGCTCTCGACGATGGCCTTGCTGTCGCCGAAGTCGATGGCGGGGCCGGCTTGGTAGGAGAGCAGGCGCACGAGTGCTTCGCCCTTGTCACGCAGCGCCGCGTTGAGCCCGCTGATCTGGCGCGCCGGGAAGTACAGCAGCTGGAGAATGACGACCGCCAAGACCACCGCGGAAATGGCGGAAAAGATTTTCCAGAAGATCGAGAGGTTTCGTAGAAAGGAGATCATCGGCCCGCGTCGTTAATGACCTTCGCCAGACGGACCAGGTCGCTGCTGAATGAAGCCCCCTCTTTCTGACTCTCACCCCAGTTGATCAGGATGGTCGGCTTACCGTCGATGACGAATACGCCGATGGCGAGCGCCTTGTTTACGTACTCCTCGCGCGCGCCCATCGTGATGATCTTGCGCTCTTGGGCGAACGCCGCGATGCCGTCGACCTCGCTGTCGAGACCGTTGCACGCGTAGAGGGCGTCGATCCCTTCGTTGCGGATCAGGTCCTTCATCGAGCCGCCGGTATCATATGCGATACGCATCGCCTTGAAAGGCAGGCCGTGGACCGCGAACTTCTCGAGGCCCTTGAAGGCCTGAAGAGTCTCGTTAGCGCAGTTCTCGGAGGAGGCATTGCCGGCGCGGTAAAGGACGCCAACCGATACGCTATCACCAGCACGCTCCTTCATGTTTCGGTCGTACGCCAGAGCGCGCGTGAGGATGGACGCTTGTCGCAACGCCGGCACACCCTGCTCGGCGCGCGCAACACGCAACCCCGCCATCAAGCCGGTGGCGGCAAGGCAAAGTGCCGTGACCTTGAGCAGCCAAGCGCGTGGAATCAGGGTCATCGAGTGGAGTTCCGTCCGCATCGTCCCCGCCGCTGGCCTGCCAGTCAAGAAATGTTCCGACGCGCCTTGACTTAGGAATGACGCTCAGCGTTGCGACGTCTCGGCCAGACCACGGACGACACGCGCCACGTCTCCGTGCAGCCGTTCCCGCATGGCGTGGGTCACCACGCGTTCTCGCATCTGCGCGCGGTCGCGCAGGAAAACGAGCCGTGCACGGATCGGCCCGTCGATATGACATAGACGAGCGACCGCCATGGCGTATGCATCGAGCTGGGTAGCGTAGGCATCTTCGGCCGTGGTCTTGGCGTGGGCGTGCTTGAAGTCGACGATGACGGGCTCATTGCCGTCCCAATAGAGCAGGTCGATCTGGCCGCTAACGGTCGCGGCGTAGGCATCCACGGTGAAGGGAAGGACGAAGGGCATCTCGTGCCGGCGTTGGGCCGCCGGCAAGGCCGCGACGTGCAAGCCCAGCGGGGAGATCAAGAAGGTCGACAGGTCGTCGCGGACGGCCTCCAGCCGGGGGTCGCCTGGGTCGTAGCCACAGAGGCGGAGCTCGGCGTTGATGAACGCATCCCTGCTCTCGTGAGCAGTCGCTCGGTGAAGGTTCGCGAGGACCATGTGGCTGATCCTGCCGCGCGTGAGCGGATCGAGCGTCGCATCCCCTTCCCGCTCGCCGGTCGCCGGCTGGCCGTGGCGTTGCCAGGTGCCGGCGGAATTTTCGGAGAGCGCGACCTCGAGGTCGGTCACCGTGAGCGCGAACCGCGTTCCGGCGGGCAAGGTCTTGATGCGATGGTCGGCGTAGGGCCTCGCCGCGGCTGACGTCGCCGAGCCGAAGAGACTGAGCTGGCCGCTGAGCGCCTTCGGGTCGGGCCGGAGCGGTGCGGTAGCCACGGGCGCCTTCACCGCGGTTTCATGGGCACGAATCGCCGGCAGCTCGTCTTCGCCCCGACTCACCATGAGTCCGTCGTCGATGGCTCGGTCACGCCAGGGGGCAAGCCCCCCGTCGTCGTCGGCTTTGAGCAGTACCCGCGCAAAGCCACCTATCTGCGCCCCATCGGTGGCGATGAAGGTGAGCTGCTTCTTGGCGCGCGTCACCGCGACGTACAACAGGCGCCGCTGCTCGGCTGCGTTCTCCGCCTTCTGTTTCACGGCGGCCGCGCGGTACGCCCGGCTGCGCAGGCTCTTGCCCTTGGCGGCGCCGGTTGCTCCCCTGCGCTCCACCGCGACGACGAAACCTATGCCGGGCGCATGCCAGAGACTGCCCCCCCGGTCGTTCCGCTCGTGCGAGAGGTCGGCCAGGATGACGTGGTCGAACTCCAGGCCTTTCGCCTGGTGGACCGTCATGATGGACACGGCTCGGTCGCGCGCCGCACCGACCGCGCGCAATGGCTCCATGACCCGTCGCTGCGCGAAGTCCCGCTGCTCGAAGACGAAGTGCGAGGTGCCGCGTCCCGAGCCACGCTCGTGCGTCCACGCCAGCTCGGCGAAGCGCTCGACGTTCGCGACCTTCTGCTCGCCGAACGGCAGCGCCAAGAGCGCGGCGCGCACGTCGAGGCGATCGAGCACGCGCCCGAGCGCCCTGCCCGCGCCGAGCGTCGCGACCTCGTCGACCAAGTCCTTGAGCAGCGGCGCGACGAGTCGCGCGGTTGCCATGTCCGGCGCGTAGGTCGACACGAAGCCGCTGGCGTCGCCGCGGCGCAGCGCATGGAGCGCCGCGCGGTCACGGTTGCCGAACAGGCACAGCATCGCCGAGTCGGAGAAACCAATGAGCGGCGAGCGCATCGCCACGGCGGCGTCGAGATAGGCCTCGCCATCGACCAACCAGGTGAGGAGCGCCATGAGATCGACGATCTCTGTTTGGTCATAAAACCCGCTGCCGCCGCTGATCACCGAGGGAATGCCGAGCGCCGCGAGGGAGCGCGTGAACTTCTGCGCCTTGCCCATCGCGCGCAGGAGAATAGCGAAGCTCGAGGGCTCTGCCCCCGCGTCGATCGCGCCGCGGATGAGACGGGCCGCGGCGCGCGCCTCGGCCTCCGCGCGTGCTGGACGGTTAGCCTCGGGCTCGACGTTGGGCGTGAGCCAGGTGAGCGCGGGCCCCGCGGCGGCGGCCTTCCCCGGCAGCGCCTCGAGCGCCTCGTAGGGCGTCAGCATGCCGGCCCCGAGGTGATTGACGCCCGCCACGATGCCGGCACTCGAGCGGCGGCTCACCTTGAGCTCGTCCATCTGGCAGCCGAGCTTCGCGAGGTCGTCGGCGAAGCGATTGAAGGCCTCCGGGTCGGCGCCGCGGAAGGTGTAGATGGCCTGCTTGCGATCGCCGACCACGAACAGCGTCGCTGGCTCGCCATCGCGGACAGCGCCCTCGAGCCCGGCGATGAGGCGCACGAAGCGTCGCTGGCTCGCGTTGGTGTCTTGCGCCTCGTCGACGAGCACGACCTTGTAGCGTTCGCGCACGCGGGCGTGCAGCTCGGCGTCGTGCATCAGGGCCTGGCTCGTCTGCTCGATGAGATCGGGGAAGTCGGCCGAGCGCGTCTCGCGCTTGAGCGCGGTGTAACGCTCACACGCCGAACGCATGAGCTCGCGAAGATGCGGCACCAGCGCGCCGCAAGCGTGCTCCGCGAGGGGCTCTTCGATGAGGTCGGCGAGCTCCTTGCGCTCCCCCGCTTCGTCGTTGAGGCGCGCGCCCTTGAGCTCTTCGTTCGCCGCTTGCCAAGCATCCGCCCAAGCGGACATGTCGTCGCTCAGAGCGGGCACCTTGTGCAGCAGGAAGTCGCCGACCTGGGTTTGCGTCTTCTTGCCGTAGGTGAGGCGGTTCGCTTTGAGTGTTTCGCGCAGGCGAAGCCAGCGGTCGTGGACCTCGCGTTGAGCGGCCCGCGCGTCGTGGGTGGCAAAGCGCTCCCAGAGCGGGCGCGGATCGTCTTCCTCGCGCGCCTTCGCGACCGCTTCCCACATGGCATCGACGAGACCCGCGCCCTGCGGCCCGCGCGCCGAGAAGCGGATGTGCTTGGAAACCGCGGTCAAGGCGTCGCGACTCTCGGAGCGCGCCCCGAACCACGCCTCCTCGCAAGCGATGCGGAACATGCGCTCGTCTTCGCCGAGCTCGCCCATGATGGTGGGTACGTCGGTAAAACCAGCGTGGATGCCGAAGCCCTGCAACATCTGTAGCGCCAGGCCGTGGAAGTTGGCGATGGGCGCGCGACCGAGCTCGTCGAGCACTTTGCGGTCTACGCCCCTCTCGATGAGGCGCAGGCGGATGCGCGCGCGGAGCTCCGCGGCCGCCTTCTTGGTGAAGGTGATGGCGACCACCTGCGTCGGCGAGAGCTTCCGCTCGATGATGTGGCCGACATAGGCCTCGACGAGCTGATAGGTCTTGCCGGTGCCGGCGCTGGCGCGGAGGAAGTGATGGCGGGTGACGCTCATACGCTCTCCTCGCCATCCACGCCGTCGAGGTCTTCGGCATCGAGCTCACGCGCGCGGCAAACACGCCGCATCTCGCAGACGTCGCAGATCTTCGCGGGGGCCGGGTCCGGCTCGAGGCGGCCTCCGAGCAAGCGATCGACGCGCGGCCAGAGCGTGGCGTCGAGGGTCGCCTGGAAGGTCGCGACGTCGCACGACTCGGCGCCGCCGAAGACCGCGTCGTCACGCTTGTTCTCACCGTCACCAAGCTGCCGCCAGGCCGCCGTGAGGCGCTCCCCACCCTTCGCGAAATCACGCGCGACGACCGCGCCGTACATCGCGAGCTGGAAGTGCCGGCCAGGCTCGAACTTTGGCGCCGTGCTCTTGTAGTCGAGGGTCACCAGGAGCCGCGGGGCGCGGTCGACGCGGTCGATGCTGCCGACGACGGTGAGCTCGCGTCCGCTGTTTGGATCTTTGAGGCGGAGAGCCTTCTCCTCGCGGAACGCATACTCGAGCGCGAGCGGCTCGTGCTCACGCTGCGGCTCGAGGTCCTTGCCGAGCTGCACCACGACACTGCGCCATGCTTGCGCCAGCGCGGTCTCGACCATCGCCGGGTGAATGGGCACTTCGCGCAGGATCTCGGCGCGCTTTGCGGCGAAGACCTCCGCCGCGCGCTGCATGGTTGCTTCGACGTCCCGGCGCGCGACCGCGAGACCGCCGCTGGCGACAATGTCGGCGTAAACGTAACGCAGCGCCTCATGCGCCGCGAGACCGTCTTCGCGGCCGTCGGGAGCAAGCCCGGGCGGCTGGTCATCCGAGAGCCTCAATAAGTGCTTAGCGAAGTGACGGTAGACGCAGCGTCCGAGCGCATCGAGGCTCGAGACGGAGACCGGTCGCTCGGACACGAGAGCAGCGAGGCGGGTGCGGTCGTCATCGGCAAGCGCCGCCGGCAGCTGACCCGTGCTCGCCGCTGCTTCGTGAGTTGCTCGACGCGCGACCCAGCTCACACTCTCGGAGTCACAAAGCTCGCGAGCCGCGCGTGCCGCGGCGATTGGCGCTGGAGCAATGCCCGGCCCCGGAGCGACAGTGCCGAAGGCAACGAGCTCGAGTAATTGCGGCGGTGCGATGACCGTGGCTTCGGCATAGGTGGGAACCGGTGCTTCGGGCGCGATGCCCCGCGCGTTCAAGAGGTCGTTGACCATGTCGCTGCGGCCGTCTTTTTCGGCGCCTTCGCGAACCCCGTAGGTCACGACGACCTGCTCGCGCGCGGCCGCCAGAGCCTCACGCCACAGCCAGCGATCACGGGCGTCATTTTCGAGCGCCGGCCGGCCGTCGATGGGCGCGCTTTGCAAGAGCCGCACACCGAACGCGCGGTTCAGCTCGTCACGCATGGCGTCGGTCAAAATCACGTCGGGCCGCACACGTCGCGGGAAGGCCTCACCGTCGACCCCGGCGATGACGACACACCGGTAGGCCGCGCCGATGATGTCGTCGAGCGTGCCGATGGTGACGCTGCCCGCGCGGTTACCGAGAGCCGGCAAGCGGCGCTCACCCGTGAGCGCCTTGAGCCAAGCGTGCAGCTCCTCGGCGCCAAACGGCGGCGCGTCTTCGCCCAACAGGCGAGCGCCGGCGGCGAGATCACCGAGGACATCCGCCAAAGCGGTCATGCCGTCTTCGTCGTCGAGGTCGGCGCGATGCGGGGGGCGGCGGCGCACTTCCTCGACCAGGGCCACCAGGCTTGCGAGCTGCCGCCGCAGCGACTGCGCTTTGGCCGGCTCGTCCCAGCGCTGCATGAACCCTTCGACGGCGGCCGCGTAGGCCTCCGCCCGCTCGACACCGGCGCCCGCTCCGCCAAATCGCGTGTTCGCTTTAGCGGTCAAGGCCTCGCGATAGCCCCGCACCGCGGGCGACCGTGCCCCCGCCGAGCGGATCTCGCGCGCCACGCGATTCGGTGAGTGTCCATTGACCGACTCACCGAGCGCGAGCCAAGCGTCGATCAGCTCTTCGCGGCGATAGCCACCAACCCCGAGCCCCACGGCGGCAATGACGGCCGAGACCCGCCGCACGCGACCGGCGGGAAGCCCTCGTCGCGCATGCACGGGAACCCCGAAGCGCTGCATGGCCTCGACGATGAGCTCGCCCAAGCCATCGGGATCCGGAGTCGCGACGGCGATGCCGTCGGCGGGCACCCCCTCGGCAAGCCACGCGGCCACGGTAGCGGCGACGCGACGCGCCTGCTCGGCGGGCTCCGGTACATGAACGACCCGTGGTTTCGCGATGAGCGGTCGCGTGTCGTGCACGACCTCGAGGTGCGCGCTCTCTTGCGCGGTCTTTTCGATGACCGCGAGTGACGCTTCGCTCCAACCGAAGTCGGCGGCCAGGTCGCTGTCGTAGGGTATGCGCACGGTGACGTGGTGGCCCCGCGCGGCGAACGCACGCAGGAGGTCACCGCGGCTGCCAAACAGATCGGCATCGCCCTCGATGATGACCTCGCGGACTTCGGAGAGCTGGGGCGGCAAGTCGCCCTTGGCGACCGCGAGCACCGCTTCACGCCATTTATCGGCGTCATCGACGAGCTTCTTGTCGGCGAGCAGCTTCTCGTAGGCGACGAGGACCTCGATGAGCTCAACAAGCTCGGCCGAGAGCTTCTTCTTTGCCTTGGAGAGGACCGAGCCGGTGAGGCCGCAGGTGCGTAGCTCGAGCAGCGCGCCATGGACCGCCCGCACGGCAATCGGGTCGTGAGCAAAGCGGCGGAAGTGCTCCGGGCCGGTCCGCATGACCTCGCGCACCTGCATGCGAATGACGACGCTGCCGGCCGCGAGCCGCGCCCCACCCGCCAGGAGATCGGCGAGGCCGGAGAAGGTAACGAACCCCTCGGCGACGAGAACGTCATTGCCCGCTGCCGCCACGAGAGCGTGCTCGAGAGCCGCCCGCGACGGGAAGACGCGCAATGTCGTGGTGCGGGCAGGCAACCCCATGGTCCGAAGCTACCACGGGGGGATGACAGATCGGCGCGTCAGGACGCGGCGAAGTTACGGCTTAAACGACTTCATGATGTCGCCAAGCGTCGAGTCGAGCTCGCTGATGCGCGGCTCGTCCACGGTGGCGACGAGCTGCGTGAGCACCTCGTCATCGATGCGGAAGACGTGCTTCTGCACCAAGCGGACCTGCGGCGTCGCGTGGAAGCTGACGGTCAGGGCAATGCCCTCGCCGCCGTCGACGAACTTGAAGTTCTCTTGGTTCATCCGCTTCAAGCCCGGAACCGCCTGGGCCGTCTGCTGGTAGAACTCGTTCATCGCCGATTCGGGGCTCGGGTTGGTCGCCGGCACGCGCGAGACGACGATATTGGCGCGCGGCTTGGCCTGGGTGGTCTGGAGCGCGAGCGGGACTTTGAGCGTATCGGCCGGCTCGATGTACGTGAGCTGCACCCGCATCTCCCAGTTCTTCGGAACTGCAACTTGTCCCTGTCCGACCTGCTTCATCGCACCCGTCCTTTCCCGCACCCTATATGGTGAACCGGCGGCGCGGATCAACTGCCGCGCCGCGTCATTACGGCACTGCGCGCGATCAGCGACCCTTCATGGCGTCGTCGATCTTGGCTCCAACCTTGTTGACGATCTCGCTCCCGAGCTGACGCACGACGCGGCGCTCGGCCTCTTCGCGCGAGCGGTGGCCTTCCTTGCGGCTCTCGTTCATGGCGGCGATCGAGCGCTTCTTGGCGACGTTCTTCACGTCGAGCTGCACCACGCCACGCGCGAACGAGATGGCCGCGGCCGTGCCCGTGCCCTTGCCGCCGTCTTCGATGCAAATGTTCGCGGTGATCATGACGTCGAGCCCGCTGCCGTCACCTTCGACCTCGGTGACTTCGTAGCCGCGCTGCGTGAGACCCTGCACCAGAGCGGTGCGGAAATCGGAAGCGTACGGGCCGTCCGCCGCGACACCGACCTTCAAGGCGGTCTGCACTTCTTCCAAGGCGGCCGCGACATCCGCGTGCGAGTAATCACCAGCGACACCTACGCCACCGGTGTCGACGATGCGCAGCTCGCCGTTCAACGACTCACGCTGCACCATGCCGTCCAACGCTCGCGACAGCTCCTTGAGCTGAACTTGCTTGTCGTTCGTTTTAGCGGTGTCCATGTGCTTGCCGATCGCCTGATCGAGCTGCGAAATCTGGTCACGCAACGAAGCCGAAGCCTTCGCCCGCTCCATGCACGCCAAGGCGTACGTTGCGCCCTTGCCTTCCCAGAGCTCGTAGAGCTTGACGTCGCTGAAGACCTTGCCGGTCGAGATCTTGGTGGTCTGCTCGCTCGACTGCGTTTCGAGCGGCTTTGCGCCGGTCGAGCTGTATGCGCCCATGAAGTCCTTGCTGACCGCTTGCACACGCGCCACGAAGATGCGCGACAGCGAGGCGTACGAGCCGTTTTCGGCGATGGGGCGCGACGGACCGCTGCCGACGCCGCAGAGATACTCGCGATACGGGAAGCGCGAATCCTCCCCGTCCACCCAGGCGGGGGCATCGCCGCCACGACGCGCTTTGACGTCGCTGCCGCTCGTTGTCGGCTGATTCTCGGACTTGCCACTCTGCTCGGTGGCCGCGACCTTCGGCGGCGGCTTCGGGGCCTCGGCCTTCTTGCCGTGCTTGTCGAAGATGTCGTCGGTGTCGACCTTGGTGACATGGCTCTTCACCGCGCCCGACATCTCGGCCGCCTGAATGAGCTCGGCGGCTTTCTTCAGGTCCAGGGCCGCCAAAGCGTACATGGTGCCGTCGTTGGCGATGTAGCGGTCGACAATCTCGACGCCCTTGAGCGAAGCCGACGCGGCCGTCTTGATGGCCTGCTCGACCGCCTGGTCCTCCTTGCCGTTCGACGACGACTGGTAGTCCTTCATCAACGAGGCGCTGAACACCTCGATGACCTTGGCGATCTCGGCGCGAGCGCGATTGTCGGTGGTCGAGCGCAACAGCGACGGATTCTTGATGCCCCCGGCGGAGCCCACGCCGTAGAAGACGCGCTTGCCGTCGGCGTTGATGGCGGCGCTGCCGCGGTTCACCCAGCCCGGCTCACCATCGTCCTTGGCTCGCTCTTCGAAGGCGGCGACATCGCGGTCGGAGTTGACTCCGTCCGCTTTGGCAGACCCCGTGCTGGAACCTTTGGAAGAGCCGCAAGCGATGGCGGCGCTGCAGAGAAGAACGACGGCGAGACGCTTCATGTGGGAGTGGCTCCGTGTGGACCCGTTTTAGACGAGCCAGGACGCTACCCCATTCTCGGAGATGGACTCAAACCGATCGCCGAGCCTACTTCACCAGGAAGGAGCTCTCGCCGAAGCCTTCGTTCTCCGCCTCATCGATGACCCGCACCGTGAAGGTATGCGGACCCTTGTCGAGGTTTTCGATCTTCACCTCGAAGGCCTCGCTGGCGCCGTCGAGCACGCCATCGGTCGGCGCCATCGGCCGGAACTCACCGCCGTCGACGGCGTACTCGGCGCCGACGATGGGGCCGACATTATCGGCGACGTTTACCTTGGCGGTGGCCTTCTTGCCATCGACGGAGACCGTAACGCTCGAGACTCTCGGCTGACTGTTGTCGATGAGCACCGAGGTGCTCTCACGGCGGTCTTCGAGCTCGGCGCCGCGCGGATTCGACGGCTCGTCGGTCGCGCGAACGCGGAACTGATAGTGGCCATCGGGGAGCTGCGCCGACTGCACCGTATAGAACGGCTCGTCGAGATCCTTATTCAAGGTGCGCCACTCGGCGCGACCTTCGGGCCGGAACTCGAGGTCGTATTTGAGCTCATCGCCGTTGGGGTCTTCGGCGACCCAGCGCACCGTCAAGGCACCGCGCTGCTCCACCTGCCGGGCGCGAGACGCCTGGTTGTTGCGGCCCTCGGTCTGGTCTCCGCGGCGCATCTCCTCGGAGGCCTTCTCCGCGAGCGACACGGTCTTCGACTTCTGCTCCTCGCGCGGTACGCCGATCAAGGCGACGCCCTTGCGAAGCGCCACGACCTCGCGCACGAACGGACGCAGGTTCTGCCGCAAGTACGCGATGCGCATGCGATTGATACGCGGCGCATCCTTACCGTCGCTCGACAAGGTGAGACGCAGCTGCACGAAACGCCCGTTGGGCGCGTCGGCACGTTGCCCACCCGGGTACGAGATCTCGGGGCTCCACCCCGACCAGGTGGCGTCGGGGGTTGCCGTCTGGCCGCTGCGCACCGCGACAGTCGCCTTGGTCTTCTCCGGCACGATGCCGAAGAGCTGCACGGTGCCGAAGCTCGAGTTGATACCCGCGTCGTAAGCGACCGTGAAGAACTCACCCTTCGTCGCCGTCGGCCCAGTCACCTGAATGACGCGCCCGCCGGCGCTCGCCACCGCCGCGATGCTGCCCTTGCCGACATCGACGAGGTGCGTGATGCGCCGCGACTTCGCCTGGTAGATCATGCTGATCTCGCGGTTCTTCGGAGCCACCGAGTAGAGACGGCCACGGGGATCGTCACGACCCGACGCGCCAGTCGCGACGATGACGTTGCCGGAGCCGTCGACGGCGAGCGCGAAGATGGCCTCGTCGTTCGAGCCGGCGAGCGTTTCGGAAGCGCCGTTCATGCCAATGCGCACGAGCTGGCTGCGCACGGTCGGGCCCTTGCCCTTGCGCGGACCGTCGCCATCGTCC
This sequence comes from Myxococcota bacterium, assembly GCA_041288095.1. Classification (GTDB taxonomy): domain Bacteria; phylum Myxococcota; class XYA12-FULL-58-9; order XYA12-FULL-58-9; family JALHOP01; genus JALHOP01. The sequence continues at coordinate 4,703 of JBGGMJ010000193.1, read as the reverse complement.
GAGGCCAGCGCCTCGGCGCCGCTCACCGCCGCGGCATAAGCGTAGCCATCGCGCACGACCACCGCGGTAATTTCGGGGTGTCCGCTATCGAAGAGAGCGCGGAAGTCCTTCTCACCGTCGGCGCTGCGGAACAGGATACCGCGCTCGCCCCCCCCCACGAAGATGCCCAAGCCCTTCTGGAAGGCGATGGAGCGCAGGTGCGTCTGCTCGGACGCGAAGAGCTCGGTGGCTTTGCCGTCCTTGATCTTCAAGACCTTGCCGGGGTCGCCGGTCGCCACGTACAGGCCACCGCCGGGCGCCTCGGTCATTGCCCAAACGTAGCCCACTTCTCCGCTATAGTAGACAGACGACTTGCCCTTGCCGTCGAGCTTGTGAATCTTCGCGCCTGGCCCGGTCGCCGCGAACAAGCCGTCGTCGGTCGAGAGGAGCGACGTGATCACCCCACCCTCGAGCTTCGCGATCTCCCGCGCCTTGCCCGCTTTGTCGATGGCGAGCACCACGCCACCACCAGCCTTGGCGACGATGACGTCATCGCCCTTGGCCGTCGCCGCGGTGAAGCTCACCGCCGCGTCGGAGAAACGCTCGCGTGCGATCGGCGGCAAGGTGATGAGGCCGTCCTCGGTAACCGCCGTGGTCTCCGGGTTGCCGTCGAGGAAGCTACCAAAGCCCTCGAGGTTGTAGAAGCGTGTGCCCTCGGCGCGGGCATTACCGGTGTACGCAATAGCGGCCGCTACCGCCAAGACCTTCAATTTCATCGGGGGTGCCTTTTCGGGGAGCTTTTAAGGTGCAACGACTTTGAGCTGGGTGATGGCGCCGCCGGTGACGGTGCCGGGACGTGAGCGACGCTCCTCCCAGGCCAAGCCGCGCGAACGACGCTGCACGTTGGGGTCGCCCGACAGGGTCGCGACCGCCGACGGCGGAATGAACGACATGACCTCGACGTCGGCGCGAAGGCCGGCGCCGTCGCGGACCGCCATCAAATAGACGTTGCCGTCGGCGCGGCGCGCGTTCAGCGCCTTGGCGATGTCCTGCAAGCGGCTCGGCCGCGGGTCACCCGAGACCTCGTCACTGACGCGCTCGGCGAGATCGGCGCCGCAGGCGATGATGTCGACCTCGTCACCGATCCAAGAGCGCGGCACGTTGACGATGAACTTCTCGTAGGTGACCGGTCCGTTGAAGCGGCGCAGGCGCACCGCGATCTCGACGGGCTTGCCCGCTTCGATCGACTGCGCGCCCAAGCTGATGTCCTCGATGGTTTCTTCGATGGGTTCCGGGTTGAGCTGCGCGTCGATGGACAGCTTCATCTTCGGCGGCGGTCCGAACGGTGTCTGCCACATGCTGGCGAAGGCGATGGCCATGTCGATGGCGGGCGACGTCATGAGCGAGCCGTCGCGCTGCGCCGAGTAGACGTTTTTCACGACGATGGGCTGCATGCCTTCGATGTCGATCCTGCCGTTGAAACGCATGGTGCCGCGCTCGCTCGCGTCGACGCGACCGCCGAGCGCCGCCGCGATGCCCATGGCGACGAAGCGCGGCGTCAGCTCGACGTCACGCGCCACCTCGAGATCGAACTTCGCGGGGCCTTGCGGCGTCGCGATGGCGCCGGTGACCGGCACCATCGAGGGCACGCCGCCCATGTAGCCGCCGATTGCGGTCAGGCGGTCTTGCGTCACCTCGCCGAGCGTCGCGCCGGGGATCGCCATTTTGAACGAGCGCTGCTGCGACGCCATCGTGTTGACGATGAACGCATTGGCCATGGGGATCGACACGGCGCCCGCGCCGAAGAACGGGTGGCCAAATGCCAAGACCTCGTTGCCCTCGACCGAGGTCACCGTTCCGGTGGCCGCGATGTTCACGGCGCCGCGCACGAGAATCGCCGCGACCGCGCCACCCGGCACCAGCGGTACGGCCTTGGCGTTCTTGCCCGCTGACCCGCCGGCCATCGCCATGAAGCCGTTGCTCGCAAGCCAGGGCTCGAAGTGATCGATCACCGCCTGTGGCGCGCCCGAGATGGAGAGCGGCGTGGCGATGGGCGCGAGCTCCGCGGGCTTGTTCGTTTTAGCGGCCACCGCGGTACCGTCGCGCATGGCCTTCCACTCGGCGGGTCGCACCGGTTCGCCTTCGAGGCGCCACGGCCGGTCCTGCTGTTTGAGCTTCATCACGTTGAGCATGTCGCCGATGGGCGTGATGCCGGCGATGGGCTCCTTGGCAAAGGTCGAGAACGAATACGCCAAGGCGCCAACCAGCTTGCCGTCGATCGAGCACGGGCTACCGCTCATGCCGGCGACGACCCCGGTGAACTCGGCTTTCTCACCCTCGAGGCGAATGAGCACGACGTCGCGCTCCGGCCCCAAGAAGTTGGTCATGGTGCCGCGCACCGTGAACGGAAAAGGCTCCACCTGATCGCCTTGGAAGACGGTGAGGCAGACACCCTTTTGCCCTGGTTTCACGTCGGTGACCGGCATGACGGGCGGGAGGGAGACCGTCTGCGAAACGGCCAAAAACGCTAATGTTACCAGCACACCGAAACTCTACTCGGGGCGGCCGTGAGTTTCCATGATGTGGGAGGGCATCGGTCGATTCTTTTCGGCCGCCGCGGACCAGGCCGCGCGAGCCCGAGAAAGCTCGGCGTCGACAGCGGTTTGGACGTCCGCGAGCTGGGCCGCCAGGGCTTCCGGCGTCCAGGCATCGGTGCGAATCGGCTCGCCGATAGCGATCTGGAGGGTCCCGGGCCGCGGCAGCCAGCGAGGCCACCACACCGGGGTGCTCGTCAGCTCGCGCACGCCATGCACGGCCATCGGCACGATTGGATACCGGGTCGCGAGCGCGACGTGGATGCAGCCTTTCTTGAACGGCTTGAGCTCACCAGTCTTCGAGCGCGTGCCTTCCGGGAAAATGACGACCGACCAATCCTTGGGAAGCGCCGCGACCGCTTCACGGATGCTGGCGATAGCGCCGCGTGGATTGCGGCGATCGATCATCACCCCACCGCTCGTCGCGAAAGCGATGCCGAAGATCGGGACACGGCGGATCTCGCGCTTGGCGACGAACACGGCCTCTGGAGGCAACATCGCGGGCAGCAGCACGATGTCGAGAAAGCTCTGATGGTTGGAGACGAACACCGCGGGGTTGCGCAAGCGCTCGGGATTCTGGATCTCCCAGTCGATGCCGAGGGCCGCCATGACGGTCTTGCCCCAGCGCGTGTGCGTGATCAGCCAGGCGCGGCGCGGTCCGAAGGGGCAGAGCAGCAACGTGAGGCTGCTCCAGAAGACCGTAAGAAACGCCGCGAGGGCGAAGCGCAGGTGCGCGACGAACATGCGGCGGGACTCACGCAACAATCGCGCGGGATTGTCAATCTCGCGGCAGGTGGCGCCAAGAGCCTCCACGGGGAATTCGTCTCCGATCACGGCTGGTTACTCGCGAACCGACGATCGCTCCTGCTAAGGTCGAACCATGCTGGTTGCTCTTCTCGCCCATGCAATCGTCTCCGCGGCCATCCCGCCGCCGACGAGCATCACGATGACCGTCGAAGGCTCCATCGAAGCGACGCTGCAACGCGCGCTTCCCAGCAAGGATGCCTCCGAGCTCGCCGCCCAGGTCGCCCGCCTCATGCGTTGGCGCGGTGACTTCATTCGCCATGCCCAGCGTGGCGACGTCATGACCTTGCTCTACGAGCAGGGCGAGACCCAACAGGAGCTCGTCGCCGTCGCCTATCGCGGACAGGAGCTCCGGCTGACCGCCTACCGCTACGCCGATGAAAACGGCGTTCAGCGTTTCTACGACGAAAACGGCACGCTCATCGAGCCGGGCATCAAGAACAGCCCCGTCGCGCGCTACACGCAGATCACCGAGCGCGTCGATCCAGGCCGCGGCAACCGCCGCCATGCCGGCATGGACTTCAAGGCGCCGACGGGCTCGCCGGTGCGCCTGCCCTTCGCGGGCCGCGTCAATCGCGTCAACTGGAACCGCGTGAATGGTCGCTGCGTCGAGGTCGCCATCGGCGGCGGCCGCCTCGTGCGCTTTCTCCACCTCGACAGCATCGCCAAGAACGTCAAGCCCGGCGCGCAGCTCGCTATCGGCTCATCGATCGGCACTGTCGGCAATACCGGACGCTCGAGCGCGCCGCATCTCCACTACGAGATCCGCGATTCCGGCGACCACCCGCTCGAGCCGGACAAGATCCACGGCACCTTCGTGGTGAAGCTCGGCAAGGAGCAGCAGCCCGATTTCGCCAAGGCGAAAGCCCGTGTCGACAAGCGCTTCGCTGAAGCGGACGGCGCGGTCGCGACCTTGAGCGTCACGAAGTCTCAGTCGTCGAAGTAGCGGCGCGCGCGGCCTCGCAGAGCCGACTCGCCGCGAGCCTCAGCGACGGTGAGAGTGCTTCGTCGTCGCGCAGCTTGCCTATGGCCCCGGTCGGCAGCGTCACCAGCAGAGGCACCGCCGCGTGCACCGCGAGATTCGGGTTGTGCGCCAAAGCGACGCGCACCGTGAGGCGCCGGCTCCACGCCGGGGCGTCGATGACGGTCTCGAGCGCCGCGCTCACGGTGGGGCGCTTGGCGCAGATGGCGAGCACGTTCGATTCGGTGACGCGCGGGTTGTTCAAGACGTGCATCACCACCGTCGGATCCGGATCGCCGACCAGCCGCATGATTTGATCGCGGGTCGCGCGCCGCGCGAGCGCCCGCCGGTCACCCAAGGTCATC
>JBGGMJ010000192.1:0-53068 GCA_041288095.1 Myxococcota bacterium | reverse complement strand
GTCTCGCTCGCCGACGATAGCGTCGTCACCATCGAGCCCGCGAACCCGTCAGGTGTCGCTATAGCGGACAACAAGGGCGCAATGGGCGGGCCCATCGACGAGAGCGACGAACCGGTGCTCGGCACCGCGCCTGAATTTTGGATCACCCTGCCCGAAGCACCACGCATCATGATGCTGCAATGGCCGCTACCGGCGACCGGCGTCACCAGCGCCTTCGGTGACCGCGCCGACCCCCTCGAGGGGGATGCGCGCTTCCACTACGGCATCGATCTCGAGGCGAAATATGGTCAGGTCGTGCGCGCCGCCGCCGCCGGCCGCGTCTCGACGGTCGGTTGGAACCACGGCCACGGCCGCCAAATCACCATCACGCACGCTGGCGCCTTCCAGACCGGCTACTCGCACCTCTCGCAGACCCTGGTCTACGAGGGGCAAATCGTGGAAGCCGGTGAAGCTCTCGGGCTCGTCGGTACGAGCGGACGCACCACCGGTCCGCACCTGCACTTCGAGGTCATGCGCTACGGCAGCCATGTCGACCCGCTCGGCGTCCTCGGCGTGCCCATCAAGCTGCGCTGACCAGCCGCCCCCATGCGCATCGGGGTATGTATCCACACGTGGTGGTGGCGATGACGGCTTTACCGACAATTCAAGGCAGTAGCCCGTCCGCGGTGACGCGGGCTCAAGACACACCGGCCACGAGCTGGCCCCCAGCCGGCGCCCAAGACTGCGAAACCCGCGCGGTCATGCGTCATAACGGCCAGGAGCTGACCCTCGGCAACGGCTCGGCGATGACGCTGGACTATCAGATCTCGCGGCTCGCGGGTCTGCAAAACCACGATCCCAAGGCGCTCGATGGCCTGGAGGTCGGCATCCGGGGCCACACGTCACTCGGCGGGCCGCCACTGCGCGGTCAGGCGGCTTTCGAGGCCCTGCTCGGTCTCCGCGACGAAATGCAACGCGAGCAGCAATCGGGTCGCGAGCCACTCTACGGCTGCAACGACCAGAGCCACCTGCCCGGCCGCAATAGCGTCACGGCTCAGCTCGCGCCGCCGGCGCCCGGACGGCGTGTCGGTGTCTTCACTTAGGAGCGCGCTACTTCTGACCACGGGTCTGCAGCATGCGCCGCGCCTGGGTCGAGATAGCCGCCGAGACATTCTTCGACTTGGCCATGACCTTGATCTCGGCGTCGCGTAAGAGCGGCAGCAGCTTCATCGCCATCGGCAACGGCGTCTTGGGATTGCTCGCGAGGGCCACCTTCACGCCGTAGCTGCGTGAGAGCTCGCGTGAGTTGCCGATGATGCGAATGACGTCGTCACACACGGTGCGGCTCGACGCGACCGTCTTCACTTCGCCGTCGGTGATGCGCGGGCTGCGGATCGCCGCTACCGCCACCAAACGGTTCGAGTCACGCACCAAGAGCGACCGCGCTTCCTTGTTGCCGCGCATGGCCAAGGCGACTTTCTGCGCGATGTTGAGCTGACCGACGAGCTTGAGCATCGGCACGCGCTTTTCTTTTTCTTCCTGCGAGACGTTGGCCTCGAGCACTTCGTCGAGCTCCGCGACGGGTGCCTGACCTTCTACCGTGTCGTCGGGCCCGGGCGGTGTCTCCGCCACGGCCGCGGGTACCGCGGGGTTGTCGGGCTCGAGCAGCTTCTGCACCTCCGGCGGTAAATCGATCTTCGCCGCCGCCTGCTCGAAGTCGGTCGACGACAAACGAGCCAGAGCGTCGGCGGCTTCCGAAAAGTCGTCGTAGATGACGCCGGCGCGCACCAAGAAGTCGAAGACGCGGTCCAAGCTCGAGCGTAGGAGCGCTGGATTGGTGCGCAACGCGCCCACGAGATCATGCGAGCGCAGCAGGCGCTCCTGATCGGTGGCGATGATCTCGGCGATCTTCTCGGAGCAATGCGCGGCGACCAGCGCCACGACCGAGTCCGGCGTGCCACGCGCCAGCACCAGCTTCTCCAGCGGCCCATCGCGGCCGGCGAGCGCCAGGGCTACGGGGGGTAAGGCGGCGCCCGGCAGAGCACCCGCGAGCGCGGTATCGTAGAACTTGTCGGGCAGCTTCGCGAGTGACGCCCTCGCTGCGTCCGCTAAAGCGGCATCGGTGTCGAGGGACAAGCCGGCGAGGACCATGACCATCTCGCGAGGCGGCAGCGGCGCCATGCCCCGCGCCGCCATCATGCGCGCCGGCATCGGCGAGGCCGGGTCGAGCGGCTTGCGATGTGCTGGAGAGAGCTCGGCGGCGATGTCGGCCTGACTCACGAGCCACTCCGATTGCGGCCGTGAATGATGCGCAGACCTTCGAGCGTCAGGTTGTCGTCCACCGCCTCGATGGTCGTGGCGTGCTTGGCGATGACGGCGGCGAGCCCGCCGGTCGCGAGGATGCGCGGCTCGAAGTCGAGCTCTCCACGCATGCGCGTCACCAGACCGTCCACCAGGCCAACATACCCGTAAAGGATACCAGCCTGCATGCTGGTCACGGTGGTGCGCCCGATCGAGCTGCCCGGAACCTCGAGATCGACGCGCGGCAGCTTCGAGGCGCGCATGAACAGGGCCTCCGTCGAAATCACGATCCCCGGCGCGATGGCCCCGCCCAGGTACTCCCCCTTCGGCGAGACCACATCGAACGTCGTGGCGGTGCCGAAGTCGACGATGATGACGCCATGCGGGCCACCCGGGTCACGCCGGAAGCGCTCGTAGCCGGCGACACCGTTCACCACACGGTCAGCCCCAACCTCGCGCGGGTTTTCGTAGAGCACCGGCATGCCGGTTTTCACCCCCGGTCCCACCACCAAGGGCTCCGCCCCCTTCATCCTCCGCACGCACACCCGGCGCCACACCTCGGTGAGCGGTGGCACCACGCTTGCCAGAGCCGCCGCGTGCATGTCGTTCCAGGCAAGTCCTTGTTCGCCGAGGAGATTGCCGAGCAGCATGCCGTATTCGTCATCGGTGCGGCTGCGATCCGTGGACAAGCGCACGTGATGGCGCAGCTGCTCACCGTCATAGACACCGACGACGATGTTGGTATTGCCCACATCGATGGCGAGAAGCATGCCGTATCTCCAGCTCGTGGACGTATTACATTTCTTGCCGAGGCGCGATCCGTCGCATATCACCCCAAGGGCATGTCCACTCGAATCGCCTTCGTACTCGTCGGCCTGTTCACCGCGAGCTTGGCCGAGGCCGCACCGAACGACGGCGGCGTCGCCCGTAACGCCTTTGCTCGCGGCTCGAGTGCCATGGACGCCGGTCGCACCGAAGAGGCCCGTGACGCCTTCGCGACGGCGAGGGAAGCCGCCCCCGATTGGGGCCTCGCGCACTTGTCATTCGGCATCGCCGAGCAGACCGTCGATCCGGACAGCGCGCGCGCGCTCGACGCTCTCGAAGCCGCGGTGAGGCTCGAGCCGGAGAATCCCAAGGCGCGTTACCACCTGGGGCTGGCATACGATCGCAAGGGCCGCTTCTCCGACGCCGCCAAGCAGTACGCCATAGCGATCGAGCGTCGGCCGCAGCTGTACGACGCGCAATTCCAGCTCGCGAACGCATTACGCATGAGCGGCGATCTCACGGGCGCCATCGGCGCCTTCGAGGTGCTCCTGCGCGGCGACCCCACGCACATCGGCGCGCTCTCGGCGCTCTCGGAAGTCTACGAGAACGCTCAACGCCTGGAGGATGCCGAGGCGGCCCTGCAGACGATCACGCGCTTGCAACCGAACGTCGCGTATCACCAGTATCGTCTCGCCAAGTTCTACGAGCGCACCGGCAATACCAACAAGGCGCACGCCGCCTACGTGCGCGCCGACAGCTTGAAGCCGCAACAACAGCGCAAGATGCGTCCGCTCTTGCCGTCGCGTTAGCCCAGCAACCAGCGCGTCGCCCAGACGGCGGCGAGCGCCCCGACCACGTCCGCGGTGATGCACGGGATCAGCGTATGTCTGGTATTGCGGACGGCGACGGCGCCGAAGTAGACCGCGAGCACGTAGAACGTCGTTTCGGTCCCGCCGTACATGGTCGAGACCATCTGCCCGATGAGCGAGTCGGGTCCATGGGTCTTCATGGTCTCGGTCATCAACGACAAGGCGCCCGAGCCTGAGAGTGGCCGCAAGAGGGCCATCGGCAAGGCATCCGCCGGCATGCCAATCAGCTCGGTCACCGGCGACAACATCCCGACCAGAGCGCCGAGCGCACCCGAAGCGCGCAACATGCCGATGGCGACGAGCATCGCCACCAGGAAGGGGATGATGCGCAGCGCGACCGAGAAGCCTTCTTTGCCGCCCTCGACGACGCAGTCGTAGACCTTCACACCGCGCGCCAAGCCATAGATGACGATGGCGCCGAGGATGACCGCGAGCGGCCATTGCGACATGGCATCGCGCACGGCGAGCGACCAGCCGACACCGCCCTCACCCGTCGCGCGACGCGCCAGCGCCAACCCCATGGCCACGACCAGCGCCAGGGCGACACCCGCCGCGAGGAGGCGTCGCTTCATGCTCGGCTGCAATGCGGCGCCTTCGATCAGCGCTTGCGCTTCGCTTACGTCGGGGCCGAGCGGCGCGGGAGCCGCCGGCACGACGACAGCGGGAGCCGCCCTCCTGAAGAACGGCTCGGCGAGCTTGCAGGCCACGATAGCGGACAGTGTCGAGCACGAGGTCGCGATCAACGTGGTGAGAAAGACCGAGCCGGGCTGAGCCGAGCCCATGGCCGCCCGGATGGCGATGACGTTGGTGGGGATGAGCGAGAAGCCCGCGGTGTTGATCGCCAAGAACAGCACCATCGAGTTGGTCGCGGTGCCCTTTTCAGGGTTCAAGGTGTCGAGCTCGGTCATCGCCTTGAGACCGAACGGCGTCGCGGCGTTGCCGAGGCCCAGCATGTTGCTGGCGATGTTGAGCACCATCATGCTGAGCGCGGGATGACCGTCGGGCAGCTCGGGGAACAAGCGCCGCAAGATCGGCCGCATGATACGCGCGAAGATCTTGAGCAACCCTGCTTGCTGGAGGACGCGCATCAGGCCGAGCCACAGCGCCATCGTCCCCACCAACCCGAGCGACAGCGTCACCGCGGCGCCCGCGCTGTCGGTAACCGCTTTAGCGACAGCATCGAGAGTGCCGGTGGCTGCTCCGGTCAGCAAGGCGATGAGCACCATGCCGACCCAAAGGCCGTTCATCATGACGACGAGCGTTACGGCGAACGGCGAGACCTAAGCAAGCTCAAGGTTCTTCGTGGGTACTGCCGCCAGCCGGGTCGACCGGGATGGTGAGACCGAATCGCCAAGCGTCCGCCACGGGCCGCGCGAAAAGCTGGCCGCCCGCCTCGGCGAACGCCTGCTCGAGCATCGAAAGGCCGGCGTAGAAGCGCGGCGACTCGCCGTCCCGCGATAGCAGACGTGGCTCGAGGATGATCTCCGGGTCGTCCTCGGCCGCGCCCTCGATGCGAACGACGACCGCGAGCCGCGACTCCTCGAGGTGAACCCGCGCGAAGACCTGGCCAGTGCAGTAGGCCAAGCTGTTTTCGACGACCGCGTCGGCGGCATCGACGAGCAAGCGCCAGCGCGCCTCGCCCCCGATGTTGCCGGCGAGCTCGGAGTCGACGGTGACTGGGCGGCCGTGCCGCGTCAGGCGTTGACGCAAGCTCTCGAGCAACTCCGGACCGGTGACCACCGACGGCTGGTGATGGAGCGCCTTGGTTTGCAAGCGAATCGCGTGCGTGCGCTCGCGAATCCGCTCGAGCATGGCGTGCGATTCCTCGACGAGCTGCGACAGCTCTTCGTCGTCGGCGCGCTCGCGCACCAGCGAGAGGTTGGCCATGGCTGCGGCGAGCGGATTGTTGATCTCGTGCGACAGGACCATGGCGAGCCAATCGATGGCGCGGCGACGCTCCTGCCGGGCAATGAGCCGGCGACGAGCCTGTGCGCGCAGCGCGTTGCGCACCACCTGCCGAAGGGCATCAGCGTCGACCGGCCGCGGCAGGAAGTCGTCGGCGGCGCGGGCGGTGAGTCGCAACGACGCGATGGCATCGGCCTCGGCGATGAGCACGGTCGAGATGTTGGCAAGCCGGGCGTGACCGCGGGCGTACTGGCAGAGCGCGCCACCGGACATGCCCTCTTGCTCGTGGATGGCGATCATCACGTCGACCGTGGGCTCGTTGCCGAGGAGCTCGAGGGCCGCGGCGCTGCCGCTCACCTCGAGAGTCTCGGTCTGCAGGGGCCCGAGCACGTCGAGGATGCGAGCGCGCTCGTCGGCGTCATCACCGACCACGAGGACCCCACCGCGACGCTCGGCGGAGAGACTGTCGCGGTCGGCTCGGAGACTCCTTCGAGATCGCAGGCTCACGGAGGGGCTACGTCACATCGTCGGGGAAGGATTGAGTGGTTTCTGCGCCGCGGCAGCCGCCGGTGCTCAGCGCGCGGGAGGCGTGGGCGGCGATAACTCGTCGAAGATACGCATGATTTCCTGCGTCCCGGCACGTGTGCGGCGCTCCCCGTGCATGATCTCGCTCATGCGGGTCATGAAGCCTCCGGCGGTACGGGCACGGCGTTCGCCGTCGACCAGCTCCGAGAGCACGGGATTCCCTTCGTAGCCGTTGCGGAGGAAGAAGTTCACCGTCAGGCGCTCGGCGGTACGCGGGTGCCCCAGCCAGAAACCGTTCACTGGGCCCCCGAGGTTCATCGCCTCGAGAATCTCGGCCGTGAGCTCGCGCTGCGTGTTGGTGCGCCGCGAATAGTCGCGATAGTCGCTCGCGGTCTTCATGAGCTTGGTGATCTGCAGTTGCGGACCGATGTCGAGGTCGAGATTCGCCGCGTGGACGGCGCGGCCGAGCGGCGTGGCTGACATCACCCCCTCGGCGTGTTCCCAGGTCGGGGGCCTGCCGCCGTTTGCGCGCAGAATATCGGCGCGCATACGCAGCACCAGGTCTGCTTTAGCAGTCAGCCCTTGCGCCCGCAGGCGGTCGGCGATGGCCTGCCCTTCCGCGACGGTGGTCGTGATCGAGTTGGCAATGAGAAGCTGGGCGTAGCCGACAGCCGCCGAGTTGGGATGCAGCTCGGTGTGCCTGCCATCACCACCCGTCTCGAAGACGTAAACACCGACGGTCTGATCGCGATTGAAGCCGGCCGCCAAGGCTGCTTGGACATAACGTCGGCGAAACTGCGTCTCGAAGGCGCCGGCTTGCGCTGCCGTCGCATCCTGCGGAGCGAAATCGAAGCGATAGCCTTGATCACGGGCGGCGCTGACGAAGTCGGCGATGCGACGCGTCGGTCGCGGTGGATCCGGGTCGAGCCCGAAATCCGCGCGATTCGGTTTTGGCGGACCGCTGTAGAGCGGCGGATGCGTATCGACGAACGGCCCCTGGTGCTGCTCGGTCCATGGACGCGCGCGGCGCTCCGTGCGCGTCTCGCTGACGCGCGCCCAATACGGTTTGGCATGTTCGTTCTGCCAGCTCGTGAAGGCGGCGGTATGAGCGCTCAGAGCACGCTGGTAGGCCACCTCTCGGGGATCCGCCACCGCGGGTGCGAGCGCCGACGGGGCTGGCTCGGCAACCAGCCGCGGGGGCGCGGCATACAAGCCCTCGAGAATCGGCCGCGACGCGCCGCTCTGAGCAACTTGCTCGGAATTGCGGACAATTGGGGCGCGGGCCGCGGTGCTTGGTCTCGTCGAGATGGTCATTTGCGACTTGGGTTTGCTGAACGGTGGCTTTCTGGGTTCACTCGAGGACCGGGGTCGAGCTAGGTTGGCGCCCGTGTTGACGTCCCGCCCGATAAAATACCGTCCTCGCGGCTATACCGGACATAACCACGAGACTATCGGTTCGGATATCCTCGCCGTTGTCCGCTCCTTGAAGCTACCGCAGCTGACCCTCGGCAAAGACACCTCGGATAACCTCGCCTCGGTCGATGCGAACGGCTGGTACCCCATCTCGGTGTTGCTCGAGGCCATGGAACGCATCGACACCAAGCTCGGCGTCGAAGGGCTCCGCCAGATGGGACGGCTGCTGTTCAAGCTCTCGCACGAGCAACGCGTCGCCCCGAAGAGCGCGCGCGAGGTCATCGAGGGCCTGGACGCCATGTACCATCACGCGAACCGTGGTGACGGCATCGGCGGTTGGCGCGTCGTGCTCTTCGAGCCGGGGCTCGCGCACTTGGAGAAGACGACGCCTCATCACTGCGCCATGGAAGAAGGCATCGTCGGCGCGGCGCTCCAAGCCGCCGGCGCGCCGTGCACCATCAAGCAAACGCGTTGCATGCGCACCGGCTCGGACCATTGCTTGTTCGTGATCAACTCCGTGATCACGGACCACCGTTGGATGGGCGGGCCTTAAGAGCAGCCGTTGACGGTGCCGCAGTTCATGCAGCGAAAGCAGGTACCGCTGCGCACCATTGCCGTGCCGCACTCGTTGCACGGCGGCACGTCGCTTTCGGGGCGCGCGACCGCGATAGGTTGGTCGGCCTTGGTGGCGAGCGGCTGCACGCGCTTGGCCCCATCACGATAGATGGCGATCGACTTCAAGCCGAGCTTCCACGCCGCCATGTACGCTTCAGCGACATCGTCGACGGTCGCGTCGCTGGGTAGGTTGACGGTCTTCGAAATGGCGCCGGACACGAACGGCTGTACCGCGGCCATCATGCGCAGGTGCCCCATGGGCGCGATGCTGCGCTTGCCATGCTCGGGCGTGAAGGCGCAGTCGAAGACCGGTAGGTGCTCGTCCGCGAGGTCGGCGGCGCCCTCGATGGTCGCGCGTGTGTCGATGTGCGCGGCGATGCGGGCCGTCGCGTCGGCGTCGTAGCCGAGCGCCGCCAACGCCAGCGGCACCGTGCCGTTGACGAGCTTCGTGACGCCGCCGCCAACGAGCTTCTTGTACTTCACCAGCGCGATGTCGGGCTCGACCCCGGTGGTGTCGCAATCCATCATGAAGCCGATGGTTCCGGTCGGCGCGATGACTGTCGCTTGCGCGTTACGGTAGCCGTGCAAGTTGCCGAGACGCACCGCATCGACCCAGGCGCTGCGCGCGGCCTCGACCAGATCCTCTGGCGCATCCGTGATCGCGTCCACGGCGCGGCGATGCATGCCGATGACCTCGCGCATGGCGGTCGCATTCGCGGAGAACCCAGCGAACGGTCCGCGCTGCTCGGCGAGTCGCGCGCTCTGCGCATACGCTTCGCCGCAGATGATGGCCGTCACGGCCGCGGCGAGCCCGCGACCAGCCGCGCTGTCGTACGCGAGGCCATGCGCCATCAGCAGCGCGCCGAGGTTCGCGTAACCCAAGCCTAGCGGCCGGAAGTCGCGAGAGCGCTCGGCGATGGCGGACGTCGGATAGCCGGCGTTATCGACGATGAGCTCCTGAGCGGTGATCGTCAGGTCGACGACGTGCTTGATGGCGCCGACATCGAGGCGTCCCCGGTTATCGTGAAAGCGCATCAAGTTGAGGGACGCGAGATTGCAGGCCGTGTCGTCGAGGAAGATGAACTCCGAGCACGGGTTGGACGCGTGAATACGATCGGTGGCCTTGCAGGTGTGCCACGCGTTGATCGTGGTATCGAACTGCAATCCGGGATCGCCGCAGAGATGCGCCGCCGCCGCCATTTCGCGCATCAAGGCGGCGGCATCGTGGGTGTCCGCGACCGCACCGTCGGTACGCCGCTTGGTCGCCCACGGCTTGCCCTCCTCGACGGCGCGCATGAAGTCGTCGCTGACCCGCACCGAGTTGTTCGAGTTCTGGAAGAAGACCGAACCGTAAGCCTCGCCGTCGATAGCGCTGTCGTAGCCGGCATCGATCAGGGCCCACGCCTTCTTCTCTTCGTCGGCCTTGCAGCGGATGAACGCGACGATGTCGGGATGGTCGACGTCGAGGAGCACCATCTTCGCGGCACGTCGTGTCTTGCCGCCACTCTTCACGACGCCGGCGAAGGCATCGAAGCCACGCATGAACGACACCGGTCCGCTCGCCGTACCGCCGCCCGAGAGTGGCTCTTTGCTGCCACGCAAGGGCGAGAGGTTGGTGCCCGTGCCGCTGCCGTACTTGAAGAGCAAGGCCTCGGTCTTGGCGAGCTCCAAGATCGACTGCAGCGAGTCCTCTACCGAGTTGATGAAACACGCCGACGCCTGAGGCTTGTCGTGGATGCCGACGTTGAACCAGACCGGACTGTTGAACGACACCATCTGGTGCAGGAGCGCATGGATGAGCTCGTCCGCGAAGGCGGACAGATCCTCGGGTGTCGCGAACAAGCGCGTCTCCGCCGCCCAGCCGCGTAACGCGCCAACGACACGACTGATGAGCTGGCGAACGCTGTTCTCCCGTTCGGGTGCTCCGATGCGTCCATGAAAGTACTTCGAGGCAACCACGTTGGTGGCGAGCTGCGACCAGGCCTTCGGTGCTTCGACGTCGTGTTGCTCGAAGACGACGCTACCGTCCGCTCCCGAGATGAGGGCGGTTCGACGCTCCCATTCGACCGTCGAAAAGGGGTCGACTCCAGCGGCGGTGAATCGCCGCGTGACGCGCAGGTTGGCCCTGCGCTCGGCCGCCTTCGCGCTCATTTGTCGCGTTTGGGCTGAAACGAGGTGTAGCGGGGAAGACGCTCGTCAGCGGCTTTGCGGGCGGCGTCGAGCTTGTCCCAGACCTTCTGCCGCCGTTCGTCTTTCTTGGCGTTCACACGGGCCTCGGCGTCACTGCGGGCGGCCAGCACCTTCTCGGGGGGAGCTTCGCGTTGCGACGCGGCACGGAAGCCGACCGTGCCACGCGGTACGTTGCGTGTGCCCTTCTTGAGCGGGGACGGTTGGCTGATGCTGACCGACGCTTCGTCGTCCATCTTGCCGAGGGCGCGCTTGGCCTTGGACCCAGCCGCGGTCGGGAGGGCTTCGACGCGCGAGTCTTCGTCGGTGAGTGGTTTGGGCGGCGGAGCCATGACGTATGAGATCGTAACGGTCGCGGCCCGATCCGGCAAGGATCAGCGCGGCCGCCGCCCTCCGTCGCCTACCGACCCAATGCTGGACGCTGGGCTTTGGAAACTTCGCCGTAAAGTCGCTCGGGTACGGTGGCATGTGGGGGCGCAAGCTCCATGCCGGCCCGGCGCGCCAAGCGGGCCAAGGCCACGGCGCCGAAGCTCACGACTCCGGCTGCGCGTGCAAGGCGCGGGTTCTGCCACTGGCTCCACTCTTTTTGCGCGATGGCGGTGAGCGCTCGGGCGAGCGAGGCGCGGTCACGCTCGAGGATTGAACGGAAGGCCAAGGCATAGGCGCCACCGAGAGCGCCCTCGTATTGGTGATTCCGCAATAGCGTACCGAGCTCCGGCCAACGCTCTTGCAGGTAAAGCCCCAGGGCCCACAGGCGATAGACGTTGAAGATGTTGTGAAAATAGAGCGTGGGGTCGGTGATCAGCTCGAAGAGCTCGCGCGCCAGATTGCCGTCGCCGATGGCCACCGCCGCATAGACGGCGTCGGCGCTCTCGGTGGCGCGGCCGCCGACCAGATCGCTGTTCTTGTCGAGGCGGTACTTGCCCGCGCGCAACTCGCTGTGCAAGCGCTTCATGTCGCCAATGGCGACGCGCACGTCGCTTTGCCAGACCCGCACGTTCTCCCCGAGGAAGAGCTTGCAGTGGGCGAGGCCGGCGCGGGCCGCGAAGAGGTCGGCGAACAACCGGGGGCGCGGCAACTGGCTCTGTAGAGCGTCGAGAGACTTGACGATGGCCCGTGATCGCTCGCGCTCGCCCTCGAACGCGGTCTCGGCTTCGGTGAGCTCGACGCGGGCCTTGTCGATGACCTCGCGCTGCGTCGCGATGATCTTCTCGCGGTCTTCGATTTGAACCAGGAAGCGGGCGCGCTCACGACGCAGGCGCTGGTAGATAGCGCCGGGGCCGACGCGATCCATCTCGATCTTGATGTCCTCGGCGCGGCGCTTGAGGGTCGCGGTCTCCTGGTGGAGCGAGGCGATCTTGGCATTACCGTCGGAGACGATCTGGGCGGCTTTGCCGGCGCGTGACTGCGCGTCCTCCTGGGCGATGCGCGCGTCGTCGAATCTGCGGACCAAGCTGGAGAGCTCGGCGTCCACCGCGTCGGCCCGCCGCCGGGCCTGCTCCATTTCGCGCACCAAGAGAGGCAATTGGGCTTCGACGTCGCCCAAAAGGCCAATGCAGTAGGCTTCATTGAGCTCACTCATGGCGTTGCGTGGCCGCTCCGGTTGCTGCTATTCGGCGCTGGCTCATGGCGAAGCTACACGGGGAGAGCGCGCGCGTCTACTTGAGGCGCCTGACGATGACCTTAGGGGTCATCCTGGCGGCCGCGTGGACCAGCGCTTGTGGCGACGCTTGTGAGGCGCTCGCGAAGGAAATCTGCCGCTGCGGACGGACGCAGAACGAGCAGGACGCGTGCGTCCAACGCATCAACAATGACACCTCGGTGGCGCGCCCCACCGAGGCGCAGAAGGCCGAGTGCGAGCGGCTGCTCGACGAGTGCACCTGCGACAAGCTCGGCCAAGGCGACCTCGCCGCCTGCGGCCTCGCGTACCAGTGAGCACGGCGAACACCGACGGGCTCCCCGAAGCCGGTCCCCAGAAGACCGGGAAGCGCAGACGGCGCCGGCCGCGTGGGCCACGTCTTACCTTGAACCTGCGCAAGGCGATGTTCGTCTTGCCCAACCTGTTCACGGTCTCGAGCATCTTCTGCGGCTTCTACGCCATCGTCTCCCTATCGGCCGACGTCACGCCCCGCCGGCTGCACGAGAGCGCGTTAGCCATTTTCTTCGGTCTGTTCTTCGACATGGCGGACGGGCGTGTCGCGCGCATGACCCGCACCCAAAGTGCCTTCGGGGTGCAGCTCGACTCGCTCGCCGACGTCATCGTCTTCGGAGCCGCGCCTGGGGTCGTGCTCTACAAATGGACGCTCGGTGACCTGGGCCTGCTCGGCATCTTCACCGGCTTCGTTTACGCTTCCTGCGGGGCGCTGCGCCTCGCTCGCTTCAACGTGCTCGCCGCCCGCGGCTCCGGCTCGTCGAAATTCTTCGTCGGTCTGCCCATCCCGCTCGCCGCCGGTGTGATGATGTCGCTGTGCATGGTGCACCAGCGGCCGGACCCGCTTTTCGTGCTGCCCCCGACCATCGTCATGGCGGTCACCTTCCTAGTCGCCTACCTGATGATCTCGAACGTCCGCTATCGCACCTTCAAGGACATCAAGCTGTCGGCGGCATCGGCGGGCGTGTTCCTCGCGCTCCTCGCCGCCTTCGCGGTGATTGCCTGGCTGCTACACCCGACCTTCGCCTTGCTTGCCTTCGTCTCGGGCTACGTGGCCTATGGGCTTGTCGAGGAAGTCGTGTTCTTCAAGCGGCGCAGACGCGAGCGTGCCGACGCCAAGGCGGTGGCGGCGAGCCCGCAGGCCCCTCCCAAGGTTGGTAATGAAAGTTAACGAGCTCGCCCAAGGTGTCCGCCGTCTCGGCGAGCACGCGACCGCCCCCTTCGAAGAGATCCCGACACGCGACGCGCTCCATCGCTGGCTCGAGGAGCTCAAGCTCACCTTCGAGGTCGACTCCTACGGCAATACCTTGGTCCGCGTTCGCCGCGGGATGCCGCGCCGGCCGATCGCGCTCGTTGCCCACTTGGACCATCCAGGCTTGCGCGTCGAGAGCGTCGGCGCCGCCGGCGTCGTTTGCGTCGGTGAAGGCGGACAGCCGCTCAAGAGCCTCAAAGGCGCCAAGGTCGTGTTCCCGCGCTGCAAAGCCGGACCCGCGAGTGGTGTCGTGACGGCGGTGAAGACGCGCGAAGAGGACGGCCGCGTGAAGCTCGCGACTGCCGTCGTCAAGCTCGGCGCCAAGAGCGCCAAGCCCGAGCCGGGCGACTACGCGGTTCTTGATCTGCCGGCGTTCGCGAAAGTGAACAACCGCATCAAGGCGCGGGTGTGCGACGACCTCGCCGGTTGTGTCGCGGTGGTGGCGACGCTCTCCGCGCTCGCCAAGGGCCAAGCGCCGGTCGACGTCATCGGCGTCTTCACCCGCGCCGAAGAGGTCGGTTTCATCGGCTCACTCTCGCTCGCCATCGACTATCGCATCCCGCGTGACGCTTTCGTGGTGTCGGTCGAATGCAGCGCCGCTCTCGGCGATATCGTGCTCGGCAAGGGGCCGGTGGTCCGCTTGGGCGACCGGCATGGTCCCTTCGATCCACGCGCCGCCGCCACGGTCCTCGGGGCAGCGAAGCAACTCGCCGAGAAGAAATTCGACTACCAGGTCGGCATGATGCTCGGTGGAACCTGCGAGGCCACCCCGTTCCTCACCTTCGGCTATGCCGCGGCGGGTATCGCCGTGCCGCTCGCGAACTACCACAACCAAGGCGCGACGAAGGTGGCCTGCGAGGAGATCGACCTGCGTGATCTCGAGGGCGCCTTCAAACTGGCATGCGCCACCGCCATCCGTGTCGGGGCCGGCACCGACGACCTCGACCTCTATCGCAATCACCTGGTGATCAGCTCGGCGGACGCACGCGAGCGGCTGCGCGCCCCGATGAATCACCAGACCGGCTACCCCACCGGCACCCGCTTCTGATCGGCCATCGGTTATCGGTTATCGGCGGTCACAACCTCGCAAACCCCGCGCAATCCGCAATCACCCCCGGCTGCGTCGCCGCCCACTTGTACATCTGCCGCGCTTTCTTCCCGCTCACGTTCTGATCCAGCGCCAACGCATCAGCGAACGCGCCCAGCGTCTTGCGCGCATCGTCGACCGCCCACGGCTCGACGCGGTCGACGCGTAGCGCTCGCGCCACCGCCAAGGCGACCTCCCCAAGCGGCAGCACTTGGTCACTCGCCGCGTTGAGGATGGTGGCTCCCTCGGGCGTCCGCTCGACGACCTGTGCGTAGAGATTCGCGAGATCGACGAGGTGAATGAAGGTCCAACGCGTCGTCGGCGTGCCGACGTAGCGCAAAACGCCCTGCTTCTTGGCGCTCTCGGCCATCATGCCGACCAAACCGCCCATGTCACCGTAGACGACCGCGGGACGCATGATGACGACACGAAGATTGTGGCCGGCCGCCGCCGCGACCTCGTCTTCGACGGCGTTGCGCCATGCGGAAAGAGGAGTCGCTCCGGCGGTCGACGTCAGCTCGTCGGCGGCCTTGCTCCCGGTGTTGCCGTAGCTCCAGCAGCCGCCGGTGTAGATGAAACGTTTGCCGCTACCGCGCGTGGCGCCAACCACGGCGCGCACGGCTGCGAGATCGGCCGCCGCTCTGTGGTCATCACCGGTAGTGGCGGCATGCACGGTCGCGTCGGCTTCCAGCGCGCCCTTGGCGAGCGCCGAAGCGTCCTCGAGCCCGCCCCGGATGACGTCGTAGCCGGCGGCACGCGCGGCTATCTCCGCTTCGTCACGCCGCACCAGGATGGTCACGTGATGACCGCGGCTCTTCAGACAACGGGCGACGGCGGCGCCGATGTAGCCGGTTCCGCCTGTAACGAAGACGCGCATGGGGGGCTCCGCGTTAGCAGATGGCAGAAAAGAAAAAGGGCAGCCAACCGGCTGCCCTTTCGCTACTCAGAAACGAGCAGCCATGCGCGAACTACTTGCGCTTAGCCTTCTTGCGCGAAGATTTCTTCGCCTTCTTCTTGCTCGCCTTCTTAGTAGCCTTCTTCTTCTTCGCAGTAGCCATTGCCAACCTCCTAGAAGGTGGTTAGGGAAACAATGTCAAGTGTAACGCGCGTACAATTGGTGTCAACGATTTACTTACGTAGTTACGCGGCGCTGGCCGCGATTCCGTGAGCTAAAGTCGCGCTTCGCGAGACCAAATTTCGCCCGCCATCCGCCACAACGGACACCGCAGAGCCGCATGATTGAGCCTTCAAATCGATCCGTGTGCGCTATAGCGACACACGATTTTTCGGCGATTTTGGCGCGATCGCGGCGCGTACGCGGCTAGGAAAAAAAGTTCATGCGGAGAGCACAAAATCGCTTCGTTTTGCGCACAGAGCTCACACCGAGTGGTGATCAGCCTCGCGCCATCGAGGAATTGGTCGCCGGTTTTGGTCGTGGCGAGAAGCGTCAGACGCTCCTCGGCGTCACCGGATCGGGCAAGACGTTCACCATGGCGAACGTCGCCGCGCGGCTCGGACTGCCGACGCTCGTCATCGCGCACAACAAGACGCTGGCGGCGCAGCTCTACGGCGAGTTCAAGGAGCTCTTCCCCGACAACGCCGTCGAATACTTCGTGTCGTACTACGACTACTACCAACCCGAGGCCTATGTGCCGTCGTCGGACACGTACATCGCGAAGGATTCGAGCATCAACGAAGCCATCGACCGCATGCGTCACTCGGCGACGCGGGCGCTGCTCGAACGCAACGACGTCATCATCGTCTCGAGCGTCTCCTGCATCTACGGCCTCGGCTCGGCGGAGGCGTATTACGATCAGCTCGTGTTCGTGCAGAAAGGCGAGACGGTCGACCGTGACGCGGTGCTGCGCAAGCTGGCCGAGATCCAATACGAACGGAACCAGATCGACTTCCATCGCGGCACCTTCCGGGTGCGGGGCGACGTGCTCGAGGTGTTTCCCGCCCACGAAGAGGAACGGGCGGTGCGCATCGAGTGGTTTGGCGACGAGATCGATCAGATCGCCATCATCGATCCGCTCCGCGGCAAGAAGATCGCCGACGTCGAGAAGGTGGCCATCTACCCTTCCACCCACTACGTCACGACGTCACAGATCCGAACCCGCGCCATGGGGACCATCCGCGACGAGCTACGCGACCGCCTGGACATGTTGCGTGGCGCCGGCAAGCTCCTCGAAGCCCAGCGCCTGGAACAACGCACGATGTTCGACCTCGAGATGATCGAACAGCTCGGCTACTGCAACGGCATCGAGAACTACTCGCGTCACCTCACCGGCCGACAACCAGGCGAGCCACCGCCGACGCTCATCGACTACTTCCCGGACGACTTCCTGCTGGTCATCGACGAGTCGCACCAGACCGTGCCGCAGATTGGCGCCATGTACCGCGGCGACCGCGCCCGCAAAGAGACATTGGTGAACTACGGCTTCCGCCTGCCCAGTGCCCTCGACAACCGCCCGCTGCGCTTCGACGAGTTCGAAGGACTGGTCGACCGCGCCATGTTCGTCTCGGCGACTCCCTCCGACTACGAGCTCGAACAGTCGCAGGGCGTGTTGGTGGAGCAGATCATCCGGCCGACCGGGCTCGTCGATCCCCAGGTCGAGGTGAAGAAGGCGAGCACCCAGGTCGACGACCTCCTCGAAGAGATCCGCAAGACGGTCGACAAGAAGCAGCGCGTGCTCGTCACGACTCTCACCAAGCGCATGGCGGAGGACCTCACCGAGTTTCTCTCCGAAGCGGGAGTTCGGGTGCGCTACCTGCACTCGGACATCAACACGCTCGAGCGCATCGAAATCCTGCGCGAGCTGCGCCTCGGCACCTACGACGTGCTGGTGGGCATCAACCTGTTGCGCGAAGGCTTGGACCTACCCGAGGTGGCGCTGGTCGCGGTGCTCGACGCCGACAAGGAAGGTTTCCTGCGCTCGAGCACGTCGCTCATCCAAACGATCGGCCGCGCCGCCCGCAACATCGAAGGCCGGGTCGTGCTCTACGGCGACACCATGACGGCCTCCATGCGCTCCGCCATCGAAGAGACCAACAGACGCCGCGAGAGGCAGGTTGCCTTCAATCAGGCGAATGGAATCACGCCGCAGACGATCCGCAAGGCCATCCGCGAGATGTCGCCGGTGCAGACGGACAATCTCTTGGTCGATGACGGGACGGCGAAGCGGGACATGAAGGCGGAGGAGATTCCGGATCTCCTGAAGAAGCTGAAGGCTGACATGCACAAGGCTTCGGATGCGCTGGAGTTCGAGAGGGCGGCGCAGTTGCGGGATCGGATCAAGGAGCTGGAGCAGGTCTACCTGGCGTTCGGCGGCAGCGGCGACGACGCGGCGTAAGAGCACGACCGGCAAGCAGAGCGCGGGCGACAACGTTGCGGTGCAAGACGAGAGAGCCCGGTCATTCCCGCGCGGCGCCACCACGTTGCCGCAACCCGGCGCGCTCGAAGTGCCACCGGCAACTGGCGTCGGGTTAGCCGCCGTTTTTTTGCGGCGATCTCGACGATAGGCCCGCCCCTGCGGGCCGTTAAAAACGTAAAGGCGTCGCCCGCCTTTGACAGCGAGCGACGCCCCTTCGTTATTCTATGTGATCGCTATCGCGACCAGCCTTTACAGCTGCTTGTAATCCGGGGGGAAGTCCGCAAGCTTCTTGCCGTTCGCGTCGTAGCGCGGGCCACCGTTGGCAACCGCGTTCGCCTTCGCCTTGAGGGCGTCGGCAACGATCTGCGCGCCGTCGGCTTCCTTGACGCTCAGCTCCTCGTAACCTTCACGAGTGGCCTCGGCGCCGTTGTGCACGAGGATGCCGGCCGCGCGAACCGCGTCCTTGGCAACCTGCTTGACGACCTTCACCGCGTCGTCGGTGATCTCTTGAGCGACCGCACCGGTGGCCTTCGCCACGCCGATGCCGGCCTTCGCGCCCTTGAGTCCGCCCGCGCCCATGCCCTGGACACCGGCGACAACGCCGTTGACCACGCCCGCGCCAACGAAGCCCGCGCCAGCGGCGAAGACGCCGAGAGCGCCGGCGGCCGGCAGGGTGATGGGGCCGAGGCCCGGAACCGAAAGACCAGCGATCGCGGCAACGCCCGCCAGAGTGGCAGTCGCAACGCCGAGCATGCCCGCCGCCTGGATGGTGCGGTTCTGGTTGAAGATCGGCGCGCCCTTCTCGCCGGGACGATACGCATCGCGCACGCCCTTGCCGGCTTCGATGAGGCCGTTACCAACGCCACCAACGACGGCGCCGGCGGGGACAGTCACAACACCGGTGACGCCCGCAACAATAGTTCCAGTTACCTTCAACTTGCCCGAGGCTTCAGCGCCGGCCGCGATAGCGCGGTCAGCAAGGCTGCTAGCCTTCTGTTGAACAGAAGTCATAATTTTTTCTCGCTCCCAAACTTCGCCACGCCCGTGTGACGGAAGTGGACACCTTATCGGACCGACAACGGCGGTGTTGCGTGCTGCGGCACGTCAGTTTTTCAGCAACTTTGTCAGCCGCTCGCCGAAAAACTCAGTAACGATGTTTGGGGCAGCCCTTACCGTCGTTCTGGCTCTCGCTCCCAAGCTGCGCCAGTTAGCCCGTTGTTAGAGGGCCGCCTGCCCGGGCGGCCGAGAAGTTAGCCCGTATTGAGATCCAGCTTGCCCGAGCTGAATTCTCGCAGGTGTCCGAGATGGGGTAGCTCCCCATCTCGGGCGCCATTATTGCCGCACTTCGACCCGCGCGGCGTTGCGGTCACACACACCGCGTTCTAGAAACGGCGGCGGATGCGCTCGCACATCGCCGACAAGATTGCCGCGCTGCCGCACAGTCCCGGCGTCTACATCATGCGCGACGCGAAGGGCGTCGTCTTCTACATCGGCAAGGCCAAGAGCCTCCGCGATCGCGTACGCAGCTACTTCTCGGGATCTGATACCCGCCCTTTCGTTTCGCTCCTCGACCGGATGCTCGCCGACCTCGATGTCGTGCTCACCAACAACGAGAAGGAGGCGATGCTCGTCGAGAGCGAGCTCATCAAGGAGCACACGCCGCGCTTCAACATCCATCTGAAGGACGACAAGCGCTTCCTGTGCATTCGCCTCGACACCCGCGAGCCGTATCCCCGCCTCCAGGTGGTGCGCCGCTTCGGCAAGGACGGCGCACGCTATTTCGGACCGTACCACTCGGCGCATTCGCTGCGCGAAGTCGTCCGCCTGGTGAACCGGCATTTTCAGCTGCGCACCTGCAACGACCAGGTGCTCGCGAACCGCGTGCGTCCCTGCTTGCAGTACCAGATCAAGCGTTGCCCCGCGCCCTGCGTGTTCGACCTCTCGCAAGGCGAGTACGCGCAGAACGTCGAGAGTGTCATCGCCTTTCTCGAGGGCAAGGAGTCCGAGCTCGTGACCACGCTCGAGACGCGCATGCGCGCCCGCGCCACCGAGGAGGCCTTCGAAGCCGCGGCGTTGATCCGCGATCAGATGCTCGCCGTGCAACGCTCGCTCGAGCGCCAGAAGATGGTGACCAGCGACTTCGTGAACCGCGACGTCGTCGGCATCTACCGTGAGGGTCCCAACGTCGAGATCCACGTCATGCGCACACGCGATGGCCGGCTCATCGACGCGCAGCGCTATTCGTTCGACGGCCTCGAGCAGGAGACGTCGGAGATCTTGAGCGACTTCGCCGGCCGCTTTTACACCGCCGAGAGCGATGTACCGGACGAGATTCTTTTCCCCCCCGAGTTCGAGTGGGACGCGGCGCTCGCCGACCTGCTCTCCGAAAAGCGCGGCCGTAGGGTGGCTGTCCTCACGCCACAACGCGGCGAGAAAGCGCGCCTCATCGAGCTCGCCGGCAAGAACGCTCATCAAGCTTTCGTCGACAAGATGCGCGAAGCCGGGGCCGCCAAGACGTCGGTGGAGAGGCTGCAACGGGCCTTGCATCTGCGCCGTCCGCCAGAGCGGATCGAGTGCTTCGACATCTCGCACTTCCAAGGTGGTCAGATCGTCGCCAGCTTGGTGCGCTTCGACCATGGCATGCCCAACAAGGACCTCTACCGCCACTACAAGATCCGCACGACCGCTGGTCAGGACGATTTCCAGTCGATGTACGAGGTCATCAATCGGCGAGCCCGCCGCGGGCTCGAGGAGCAAGACCTGCCCGACCTCATCGTCATCGACGGCGGCAAGGGGCAGCTCGCGGCCGCGCGCGCGGCGCTCGACGACCACGCGGTGCACGACGTCGATCTCATTTCGCTCGCGAAGTCCCGTGTCCAGACCGATGATGTCCGCGATAGCGTCACATCCGTCGACATGAGCGACCTTGCGGTGCTGGAAGCCGCGAGCGACTCACTCGCCGGCGCCGAGACCGTCACCGAGATGAGTCAGGCTACGTACGACAGCTCCGACGTGCCCACCGAAATCCAGCGCTCACCGGAGCGCGTCTTCGTCTCCGGGCGCAAGGACGCCGTGGTGTTGCGCCAGAACTCCGCCGAGCTCTTCTTGCTCACGCGGGCTCGCGACGAAGCCCACCGCTTCGCCATCACCTTCCATCGCCAGCTCCGCGGCAAAGCGAGCACGCGAACCGCGCTCGACAATATTCCCGGCGTCGGCCCGAAACGTCGCAAGTTACTCCTGCGAACCTTCGGCTCCATCACCCGTCTGCGCGCCGCGAGCTTCGAAGATGTCGCCAAGGTGGTCGGCACCGCCACCGCCCGCAAAGTACTCGATGGCCTCGCCGAGAAGGCCGCCAAGGACGCATCGTGAACGTCCTGGCGCTCATCCCGGCACGCTCCGGCTCGAAGGGGCTGCGCCACAAGAACGTGCGTGTCGTCGGTGGCGAGGCCTTGCTCAGCCAGGCCATTCATCTCGCTCGCTCCAGTGTCCGCCGCGGCGAACATTGGAGCATCGCCGTCAGCACCGACAGCGCCGCGTACGCGAAGCTCGCCAGGAAGGCGGGAGCGAGCATCATCGAGCGTCCCGAGGAGCTCGCCGGTGACCGTGCCCGACTCGTTGACGTGGTCCTGCACGCGCTGGCCGGCAGCCATTGCGACCTCGTCGTGCTCCTGTCCGCGACGACACCGCTCACTCTGCCGCGAGACATTCGCAACGCGGTCGGAGCCTGGAAGCGACACCGCGTCGGCGTGGCCACCGTGTGCGTCGATACGCCGGCGTCGTTGCGCTTCGGCATGCGGGGCGAAAAGCTGGTCGCATTGGGCCCGCGCCGACCGGGCCGGCGACAGGAAGAACCGACCTGCTGGCGGCTGAACGGCGCCGTCTATGTCGCGAGCCCGCGGTGGCTGCGCGAGCACGAGCGCTTCGTGGTGGCGGGCAAGAGCATCGGCGTAGCGATGCCGAAGCAGCGCAGCCTGGATATCGACGACGCCGACGACCTGCACGTCGCCGAGGCGCTCCTGCGCATGCGTGCAGGTAGAGGTTCCACGGTTTGACAGTGTAGGGGGGCGTCGTTACTAGATTGGTGGGCGTTTCATCCTGGAACGACCTACCCTGTTAAGTATTCGGGACTGCGTCGGAAAAACCGTGACCGGCACGAACGACAAAGCAGCGGTCAGGCGATCGCTCAGCGCCGGTATCCTGGGGGTCGCGATCCTCGTCGCCGCGGCGCCCGCGGAGGCGCAAGAAGTCCTCTTCAGCGGCGGTGACGTCCGCGCCAGTCCCCTTTTGCCCGAGAGCAAGGGCATCAAGCTGGGTGACGGCAGGCTGCATCCGTTCATCGAGCTCGATGCGCACGCCATCCACAACCCTGGCCGCTTCAGCTCCACCATTTACGATCAAAGCGCGGCCCTCGACGGGCGACGCAACGACTTCTACTTCGTTGGACGCCCCGGCGTGGACTACAAGCTCCCGTCTCCGCATCTCGACCTCTCCGCTACAGCGTACGTCGAGCGCCAGCAGTACGTCGACAACGACGAGTTCTCGTCATGGCAGGGCGGGCTGGGTGGCAACCTCCACTTCAACAAGAATGGCCCGCTCCAGCTGCGCGCGTCGGAGCGCCTGACGCGCATCGCCGCGCCCGGTAATCAAACGTTCACTCAGCGGTTCGACCACTGGACCAACAGCACCGGTGTCGGCGTCGACCTCGAGCCCGGTGGCGGCGCGCTCAAGCTCTCGGCGGACATGAGCATGTACTTCGACTGGTACGACGACGACTCGCAAGTTCCCCCGGAGTTCTTGAACAACGAGCGTTACACGCCGACCCTCCGCGCCGCCTGGTCCTTCCTCCCGAAGACCCAGGTCTTCGTCGAGACGACGACCACCTTCACCAACTTCCGCGAAACCCAGGGCGCCTTCGCCAACGGCGACAGCTGGATCTACTCGGCGTCCGCCGGCCTGAACGGCGTCATCACGCCCAAGATCTCGGCGCTCTTGAAGGTCGGCTACACCGGCATCACGAGCGACACGGTGCCCGCCCTCGACCCGAGCAAGAACACCATCGGCACGCAGGTCGAATTCACCTGGAACGCCACCGCCACCACGAAGCTGCGGCTCGGCGGCATGCGCACCCTCGAGCCCATTCCAATCTTCGTCTACGCCACCATGTGGAAGGCCTACACGCGCTTCGATCAAGCCATCGCTTCGCGGCTCAATCTGAGTCTGGGCTTCGAGTACTACAACTTCTCGTACCAGCGCGGCGCGGCGGCGACCGGCGGCGCGACCGACGACGGCAGCGACGTCCGCGAGGACAACAGCATCCAGACGAGCTTGGCCATCGCCTACTTCGTCACCGAGTTCATCACCGTCTCCCTCGTCGACCGACTGGACTTCCGCGGCACGAACTACGTGTACGATCAGGCGCTCGCCGGCGAAGTCTTCCCGGCGCAAAGCGCGGGCTTCTTCAGCAACGACTTATTCGTGCGCTTCGGCGTCCGCTACTGAGGTCCACGCGCTACTGGAGTGCGAGCTCGAGCGTGACGAACCCAGTCCGCCCCGGCGTCATCTCGAGCGCACGCCTGAAGGCGCGGCCGGTGCGTGGGTCCTCGACCAGCTCGAGGCTCTGCTGGAAGAGATTGTAGACCTCGCCGCTGATTGCGTAGTCGAACATCTTGATCCGCGACGCCCAGCGCAGCTTCACGTCGGCGGTCATGTGGAAGGTGTGGCGGACGGCGCCGCGCCAGGTCGCCATGATCGGCGTCGGTCCCTGCGGCAGCTCGGCGACGGCGATGCGCGAAAACGGTTGACCATCGCGATAGCGGATGGCCGTCGAGAGCGTGAGACCGTCGATCGGCGTCACCCCGGCCAGACACTTGATGGAGAACGCGCGGTCGTGATCGAAGCGGCCGCGGTCGTTGACGCGCGCGTTCGGGTCAGCGCTGCTCTCGTTGATGACGCCGGGATCGTTGCGGTCGGGAAATGCTCCGAAGGTGCCGCTGCCGACGTCCCAGTAGCCGGCCGCCGTCAGGTTCAAGAACCACGGCCGCCGATCGCCGACCTCGTCGGCCTCGACGCTCACCAGCTGCAGCTCGGCGCCGATGAAGCGGTTGTCGCGCCGCCGGTTTTCGAGGCGATAGAGCTCCTGGCCCTCGGTGCCGGGGATGCGCTCGTAAGCAGTCAGGTTCTGGCCACCGCCGGGCAGCACATCCTCGCCACGCCCGTCACCGCCCGGGTCGAAGAAGGTCGTGCGCTGATAGCTGTCCTCCGAAGCGCCGTTGAGCCGCGCGACGAAGGCGTCGAGGTGGAAGCGCAGCGTGCCGGTCATGACGGCGCGGAACGGGCCGAAGCGCGGGGTTAGCCAACCGATGGCGAACTGATTGCTCGTCGGCCGAGCGAGATTGGGATCGACGGTGTGATAGCGGCCGCCTGTCCGCGCTTGCAGACCGCCGGCTTCGTCCGCCGACGGTAACAGATCGCCGTTGTCGTCCCAGGTGTAGCGCTCACCGTTGCCGACGGCGGGGTCGAGGAAGCGCGCCACCTCGGCGGTGAGACGATCGGGCTCACGCCGTAGGAGGGTGAAGAGCTCGCCACCGTTCGCGAAGCCATGGCTCGCCGCGACTCCAGCGGCCGGCGTCCAAAACGACACGCCCGGCCCATCGGTGACACCAACAGCGCCATGATCGATCGCCAGCGTGCCGCGCAGGGTAATGCCGCCCAAACTTGTGTGCGTGTTGCCCTCAAGGCGAAGCGACCGCAGCCACTCCTCGCCGCGCGCCGGCGGTTCGTAGAGCGTGATGTCGCGCGAGCGGTCGACGTCCGAGCGCTCGTATGTCGTCGCCGACACGTCGCCGGCGAAACGTGCGCGCCGGCGCAAGAAGGACTGGTTGCCGGTGAGGCGGATCTCGATGGGCAGGGCCGCGTCCCAGGTCACCCCCGCGTTGAGATCTATCGCGGTGCGCGTCAGATGCTCGGCCGGCGTCGGCCGCTGCAACCACAACCACTCGCGCTCGATGTCGGTGACGATGGACCGGTCGCTGTTCTGCTCGGCGACGTCGTTACGATACGACAGGCCGATGGCGCCGTCGAAGACCATCGACGGCGTGAGATTGCCGGACGTGCCCAGCTGCAAGAGATAGGATTCACCTTCGTTGCTCTGGGTATAGAACGAGGGCAACCGGAATTCCGCGCCCTCGTGCGATCGTGAGCGCTTCTGCAAAGCCGCGATAGCGGTCACGGGTAGGCCGCCCACGCTCAGCTCACCGACCGCCATGATGGTGTCGCGCTGCGAGCTGTCATCGACGCGCTTACCGTCGGCGTCCGACACCAGCGTCGGGTACCGGTTGTCCTGGTCACGATGCTCGTAGATGAGACGCGCACCGAACGTCTCGGTGCCGACGCTGACCTGACCTTCGAGCTCACGTGACAGCCGTAACTTGCGGCGAATGGGTGAAGCGCCCGCCTCGGTCGCGGGATCGCGGTTCATGAAATTGCGCGGGACCAAGGTCGGCCCGCCGAGCTCGTTGCCGAGGCTGCCACGCAACCAGGCCCGCGTCGGCCGCACCCCCGGTGTCGCGCCGATGGTGGCCGAGAAACCAGGCGTCGCTGTCCACAGCGACTGATAGGTGAGCGTGTCCCACGACGAATACGGC
Organism: Myxococcota bacterium; assembly: GCA_041288095.1. Classification (GTDB taxonomy): domain Bacteria; phylum Myxococcota; class XYA12-FULL-58-9; order XYA12-FULL-58-9; family JALHOP01; genus JALHOP01. The sequence goes on along the minus strand of JBGGMJ010000192.1, from coordinate 27,502 downwards.
AGGTCGATCACCGGTGAGCCAGGGCGACCGGGATCGTCGATCGACAGTCCATTCAACGTGTGCCGCAACAGGGTCCAAGAGCGGCCGTGTGACGACAGGCGCAGCGGATCGAAGGCGCCAATGCCGCCGTCGCTGTCCTGCTGGTTGACGATGGAGGCGAACCAGAGGTCGGACAGCTCGCCCAAGTTGTGGCCGGTCGGCAGCAGATCGCGGTCGCGCGCGGTGACTGTCTCGCCGGCGATGGGATCGATGATGGCGCCGGCGGTAGGTCGGTCTGGGCTCGTAAGGGTGGAGCCGATGAGCAGAAGGAGCAGCATGGGAGGAGCTAAGTCTCTGAAAGGTCGGGCGGTGCGATGCGGTGATAGACGCCAGCGCGATGCTCGTCCAGCCAGGAAAGATACGTGCGATCGAAGCGTGAGCCGTCGACCCCGCCCGGTACGGACGTCCAGGCGGCGTCCTCGGCGAGGTCGGTGACGAAGCGATAGACCGGTGCGACGCAGACGCTCGTGCCCTCGGAGCGCACGACGTTGCCTTGCGACACGGTGGCGATCGATCCCGGCAAGGGATAGGGCCCGGCATCGAAGCGCAGCCACGACGGCAGCCCACCCAGGATGAGATTCGTGTAGTGGACGCGTTGCACGTCGCCCCAACGCGACGAGGTTACACCCGTGATCTTGGCGAGCTCCGCGCGCACGCGCATCGCCGGCGTCTCCTCGCGCGAGAGCGTCCGCGACAAGAGACGGTCGAGCGCCGTGCACCACCAGACACTCAGCTCGCTCTCATCGAGCATGTGCGTGAACCAGTCGCCGCCAAGCTCGGGAGCCAGGGCCCTGAGGGCGGCGGCGCGCGCCAGCTCGAATGCATGCGGGCCGACACTGTCGGGATGGTAGCGGCAATCCCAGGCAGCGAGTGTCCGCCGCAGCGGCCCATCGGCCAGCGCTTGCACGAACAGCGGCCGGAGCGCATGCGCCTGCAGCGAGAAGAGGTCTTGCTGGATAGCCTGCATGCTGGCGCGGTCGTGGTCGTGCCGGGCGTGGAGGAGCTCGAAGATGCGCGTCCGCCGGTAAGGTGGCTGCGCGAAGGTCGACAGAGTGGCGCCGTCATCACCGCGCCGCGCTTCGTTGGCCGAAGCCTCGATGCCGTCGATCGCGAGCGCGTGCGGCAAGTGCTTGCCGGTGTACACGCCGAGCCATTCCTGTTGATCCGCGGGGTACAAGCCCGACCAGCCGCCGCTGCGCCGCGGAATGCGCCCGACCTGCACGTAGCGCACGTCGCCGGACACGTCCGCTAAAACGAAATGCAGGGTCAGCGTCTGGGCGTCCTCGAGGATACGCTCGGCGTCCGCGGCGCTGGTGCTCGAGGCAAGCCGCATGTACGCCGAGAGCGTGGGTGCGATGCCTGCTTCGGTTGCCGCCCAGCGCGCCGACAGTGTCGTGCCGTCCTCGTTGCCGTCCCAGGCCAGCGCTCCACGCGGCGAGCTCCACAGCGTCTCGCGAAAGCTCGTGAGGAAGCGCCGCCCGATCTCGAGGTCGCGCCCAGCGGGCCGTTTACCATCGCGGACGAGCACGCCGCCCTCGATCGGCTCGAGCCAATGGTCGACATTGTCGGCGACGCCGAATGTCCCTGACCACGCGACCCGACGGTTGCGGCCGACCCCAACTCCCGGCAAGCCCGGGATGGTCGCGCCCAGCCAGAAATCCTCGCCGACGCGTGCCCGTACCTCGAACATGAGCGACGGCAACTGATTGGCTTGCAGGTGCGGATCACCAGCCAGCAACGGTTTGCCGCTGGCGCTACGCTGCGGGCCGACCGCCCAGGCGTTGCTGCCACCCGCGGGCTGCACGATGCCGCGCACGCTCGGCGCCAACTCACCATGACGCAGCACCCGGCGCAGCACCTCGGGCCGCCAGCCCGCAAGGTGCGGCGCGAAGATGGTCTCGAGCAGGGTCGCGTCCGCTCCAAAAGACAAGGCATCGACGAGCGCCCGCTCCATGCGCTCCTGCGCCTGAGCGAGGCCGAGAAAGGCGCTCACCAGGAACCCCGACAGCACCGTCTCGGGACTCGGCGGCGGAATGCGGCAGCCCAGGACACGCAGCTCGATGGGCATGCCGTTTTCACGGAAGGCCCGGGCAATGCCGTCGACGAAGGCGTCGAGACAACGTCGGTCGTGCTCGGCGAGGTGCTTCACCTCGGAAGCGCCGATGCGCGGGATGTCATGGCGATGCACGAGCCGGTCGAGGTCGAGCAAGTCGCCGCGCGGCAGGATGGTCTTGGCCAGCTCGCCCCGCGCCGCGGCCGCGATGAGCAGCGTCTGCACCGGGCGATGGCGGCCATGCAACCAACCCAGGCCGTGAAAGGCGCTCACCGGATCTTCGGCGAGGATCCCCGGCGTGCCATGGGCGTCATAGGTAATGCGCGGAACACTCATCGAGCGAGAGTGTTCGTCGGCTATGCCGGGCCGCGGGTCAACTCGTTAGGCCGCGACCGGACCCGCTCGGCCATCAGCGACCGCCTGGATGATGGCGCGCGCGTCCGTGGCGATGACCAGCTCGGCTTCCTCGAGAAGATAGCTCGCGATTTGATCGAGCATGAACCCGCGCTCCTCGCTTGGGACCCAGAAGCAGGCCACGACACCGCGGGCCAGCGCTTTCCACGCGGCCTTCGAGACGGTACCGGGCTCCTGGCCGATGTCGCGGGCTTGCACGAGCGCCTTCGCCAGCGCTTGCATGTCTTCCTTCTCGAAATAGTGTAGTCCGTGGCGGCGCATGATCGTGGCGCGCGCCGCGGCCTGATGCGCGATGGCGTTGAGCTGGCGCTCGTGCGTGGTCACCGTCTCGATACGCCAAACTTGCGCCGCCAGCGCCGCGTCACTGCCGGCGTAGCCGCCCGAGATCATGAGCTCGTTCAAGATGCGCCCCAGCACTTGCAGCTCTTCCGTGAGCTTGCTCGCGTTGGCGGGAACATCGAGGCGCGGCTCGCCGTCGAGGCGCTCACACAGGTCGAGCAGAAACGCCTGTGTGCTGCTGTCGAAGATCACGCCCTGCGACAACGCCAGCAAGACGATGTCCTGCAACGACGCCGGCCGCGTCGCCATTTCTTCGCTGTCGACCATGGAGAAGAAGTCCGCGATCGCATCCTCGCGCGAAACCCCGAGCTCGTCGGCGACACGCACGATGTTCTGCACGCCATAACCGACAGGCGCCGCGCCTCTCTCGTGAGCGGCAAGCCACTCGGCGGCGAGCTTTGCTCCGGAGACCGGCTCCGCGGACAACACGAGGCCATCTGAACGAGTGCCGTTCATCGACAACTCCAAGAAAAGCGGGGGTGTTGGTGATACATACACGGCCGCAGGGCCCCCCGGATGACGCGATGTCAGGGTGCGCTCGATTACCGAGAAAACGCGATGTTACCGGCACCCAAGGCGCTACCCGAGCCCTCTTTGAGCGAGGCCAGCGTGCGTCGCGCGAAGCCCCTGCCGCGCTCGTTTTATGAGCGCGATGTCGTCACCGTGTCGCGCGAGCTCCTGGGCAAAGTCGTGGTCCACCAGGTCGGCGGTGTCCTCCTCGGCGGACGCATCGTGGAGACCGAAGCGTACGAGGGCAGCGAGCCTGCCTGCCACGCTTACCAACGCCGCACCGCGCGGGTCGAAGGGCTGTACGGCCGCGCTGGTCACGCCTACGTCTATTTCTCCTACGGCATGCATTGGATGCTCAACGTGGTGACCGGCCCCGTCGACTTCGCCGCCGCGGTGCTCGTGCGCGCTCTCGAGCCGGTCGCGGGCATCGCCGCCATGCGCGCCTATCGTGGCGAGGTGCCCCACCGAGAGCTGATGCGCGGTCCGGGCAAGCTCGCTCAGGCCCTCGCGATCGGCTCCTCGCAGAACGGCGCCGACATGACCCGTGGCACCCTCACCATCCGAGACACCGCCGGCATGCGACCGGTGCGGGTGTCCGCCCGCATCGGCATCAGCAAGGCGGTCGAGCTGCCGTGGCGGTTTTACGTGGACAGCCCGTACGTCTCGAAGGCCCGCCCCAAGCACTAGCGAAGCTTCGTGCGCGTTCCTTGATTCTTTAGGGGGCGCCTCCTAGACTTGCCAAAGCGAGCGCTGCGTTTGCTTCCACATGGGTAAAATCGTCGGCATAGATCTCGGGACGACCAACAGTTGCGCCGCGCACGTCGTCAACAAGATCCCGCGCATCATCCCGATCGAGTCCGGCTTCAACACCATGCCGTCCGTGGTCACCTACCATCCGAACGGCTCGGTGTACGTCGGTCAGGCCGCGAAAGAGCTCGGCGTCACCTTACCCGCCGCCACGGTGCCGGAGTCGAAGCGTCTCATCGGCCGTCCCTTCGCTAGCAAGGTGGCCGAGGCACTCTCACACCGCGTGCGCTACGCCGTGGTGGCCGACAGTAACGGTGAATCCGCCGTGCGTGTCGGCTCGCAGATCCACACCGCCGCCGACGTACAGACGGTGATCCTCGCGCAGATGAAACGTTACGTCGAGATCAACCTCGGCGAGGACGTGCCGGAAGCGGTCATCGCGGTGCCCGCCTACTTCAACGAACGCCAGCGCAACATCGTCATCGAGTCGGGCAAGCGCGCCGGATTCCAAGTACGTCGCGTCGTAAACGAGCCGACAGCAGCCGCTCTAGCGTACGGTTTCAACCGCAGCTTCGCCCAGCGCGTGCTGGTTTACGACTTCGGCGGCGGCACCTTCGACATCAGCATTCTCGACGTCCGCAACAATACCTTCGAGGTACTGGCGACCGGCGGTGACGTCTTCCTGGGTGGTGCCGACTTCGACGAGCGCGTCCTTCATTGGATCGTCCACGAAGTGAAGAAGCAGACCAAGGTCGAGAGCATCGAGGACCCGGCGGTGTTGCAGCGCCTGCGCGGCGTTGCCGAGCGCGCCAAGGTCGAGCTGTCCATTTTGGCGAACACTCAGCTGCGCCTCCCGTCTCTCCTCGAGCGGCGCGGCAAGCCGGTGGACGTCGAGCTGATGATGGGCCGCGAGACCTTGAACAGCCTCACGAGCGATCTGGTGCTGCGCTCGCTGCAGGTCGTCGACATCCTGCTCGAGCGCCGCAAGATCTCGAAGGAGAGCATCGACGAGCTCGTCCTGGTCGGCGGCCAGACGCGCATGCCGCTGGTCATCGACAGCGTCGCCGCGCACTTCAACAAGCAGCCCCGCAAAGGCGTGCATCCCGACGAGAGCGTGGCGCTGGGCGCCGCCCTGGTCGGCGACTCGCTCGACAAGGGTGACTCATTGACCCTCGTCGACACGGTGAGCGGCCCCTTCGAGCCCGAGATCTCCGACCAGGTGCCGCCGCTGCCGCCGAACATGCCCGGCTTTGGTCCCACCGCGGATGCCGCCGGCCCCGAGGAGTCACGTGGCGGTTTGCGCGATCTGGTCAGAAACGTCTTCGGGCGGCGTTAACCGCTAAAGCCCCGTGGTGCGCGCGTTTTCGCGCAACCTGCCGGCCTGGCAGCCGATAATTCGGATACAGCCAGGAGTGCGCACCACGATGGCGTCCCCCGCTCCCACATCTCGCGTCTACCGGCCCGAAACCGCGGCTGCTTTGCATGGCGCCCTGGAGCGCTTTTGGGGGCGAGAGCTCGCTGACCCGCCCGAGGTCAACCTCCGTATCTTCCAGCGGCGCAACAACATCAACGAGGCCGGACTCGGCCCCGACACCATCGCCGCTCTGCGTCGCTACGGTTACCGGCCGAACGCGGCGGCCTTGCAACAGGCGCAGCGCTATCGCTCGCCGGAGCACGCCTCGGATGCCGGTAGTTTCTGGAGTCGCTTCTTCCAGCCACGCACCGAAGAGCCTCGCACCGCTCCAGCGGCACCGCGCAGCCAGCGACGCGCCGACGCCGGCGAGCGAGCGACAACGCCACGCGCGGTCGCACCCGGCTCGCCGACACCGCGGGCAGTCGCGACACGAGGTCCAGTCGCGGAAGCCGACACCAGCGAATTTCGCATCAGCCAGGGTGATCCGAGTCGTGGCCGCTATGGCGGAACGACGGAGCAGGCGCTCCAGTTGCTGCGTGAGCGTGTGCCCGGACAGTTGCAGCCCAATCAGGTCTACATCGTCCAGATCGATCGCAACAACACGACGCGCAACTTCGGCGAGCTCAAGGGCACGACGTACGTCTTCCGCACCAACAACGGCGGTGAGCCCCGCCTCGCGGGGACCTTCCGCTCGACATCGCAACCCACGTGGACGGAAGGTATCCTGCGCAAAGACACGGGTCGCCGCGTCGACGCGCCGTACATCCCCGACATCCGGCCCGGCGCCGAGCCGTTCTACCGCGTGAGCCGCCAGATCGGCGGCGAGCTGGGGAGCTTCGTCGTGAACGCCTCGCGGGCAAACCGCGACACCAACCGTAGCGGCGCGCTCGATCGCGGCGAAATGCGACTGGTGTCGACGAGCGCCATCACCTTCCACGCTGACGCCATCATGCACCAAGGCACGCTCTATCCCGTGGGTAGTCGCGGTTGTCAGGTCATCGATCACCGCGTCTTCCGAGCCTTCGCGCGCGCCATCAGCGGCCCGGGCGAAGCCATCTACGTGCTGCACCGGAGCTGACGACCGACGACCAGCCCGCGATCTCGGACCGCGGGCTGGCTGCGCCAAAACTCAGCGCTTGCTGGTGCTACGGCGGGCGCGACTGCTCGCCCCGGTCCTGCTGCTTGCACCGCGGCTGCTCGCGGCACTGCGGCGCTTCGGCACCTTCTTACCGGCGCGGCGCGCCTCGGAGATGCCGATGGCAACCGCCTGTCTGCGATTGCGGACTTTCTTGCCGCTGCCACCCGAGCGCAAGGTACCTTCCTTGAGCTCGTGCATCACCTTGCCAATCTTCCGCGACGCTCCTTCGCTGTAACGACGGGCGCGGCTCTTGCGACCGCCACGGGTCGCTGAGCGACGCGCGCGCGATGAACCGGTGGTTCGCCGCGCGGTACGTGTGGACTTACGCCCCGACGTGCGACGGCGACGTGAGGTAGTTTTGGTCCTAGCCATTGGATATTCCCCCTTGGGGAACCAATGGTGCATGGCGCGTGCCGTGCTACTGCCACATCCCGGGTTTGACGATGACCTTCTCTTCGTCACCTTTGCCGAGGCTCACCGTCTGCTTGTACTGCTTGCCCGACGGGCAGGTGATGCGGACCTCGCACTTGCCGATCGGCACCGACTGACGGAACACCGGGGCGCCGCCGAGCTTCTTGCTGCCGACCTGCACTTGGCAGTTCACTTCGCCGATCGTGTTGACGGAGAGCTTGGCGCCGTCGCCGCTGCAACCAGAGGGAACGCTCTTGCTCGGAGGCGCGCGCTCGACCGGTGTGTCGGGATCGCGCTTCGGCGGTTGACGCTCGACGGCGACCGGTGCCGGCGGCGGGTTCTTGCGTGGTAGCGGTCGGTCTTCGTTGCGGCGCGGCGGCGGCGACGTTGGTGTTCCCACCTTCACGGGATCGGAGCCCGATTCGAGAGTGAAGTGCTCGGTGCGCTCGAGCTGTGAATCGAAGCGCACGCTTCGGGTCTGCGAGCGGTAGCCGTCTTTGGTAACCTTGATCTCGACCGCTTCCTTCGGATTCAAGTCCTGAATCTGGAGGGGCGTCTCGCCCAAGCGTCGACCGTTCACCTGCACCGTGGCACCGAGTGGCGAGGTCTCGACCGTGAGCCTCGCGGTGACCGCCGACTTGTTGGGATCGATCGGCTTCAACGTGACCACGACGCGCGTCTTGTTCTTCCCGGCCTCGAAGGTCGCGGTCAGAGTTTGACGCTCGTAACCTTCCTTCGAGACGGTGACGGTCGCTGCCTTCTGGGTGTCGCGGTCCTTGACCGAGGTCGGCGTAAGCCCGAGCTCCTTGCCGTCGACGATGACGAGCGCGCCCGGCGGATCGCTTGCGACCTCGATCTCACCCGATGACTCGCTGATGGGCCGCCCGAAGTTCACCGGCACGTGATAGGCCGTTCCAGCGGACTCGACGTTGACCGCGAAGGCTTGCTCTTTGTACCCGGGCGCCCGCACCACCAAGCTGTGCGGCCCGAGTCGTACGTCATCGCGGATGATAGGCGAGCGGTTGCCGAGTGATTGGCCGTCGAGCAGCACTTCGAGATCGCGGTCCACGGGCGTGGTGACGACGATCAAGGTTCCAACGTCGGCCTTGGGCTTGAAGACCATCACCAGGAGAACGATGAGCAGCGCCAAGAACGCGGTGCCCGCGGCGATGAGCATCGTCGTGTCGCGCCCGGCTTTCTGACGAACTTGAACTTGCCCGCCGCCGCGGCTCGACGAACGCTCGGCCTCGATGCGCAGGCCCTTGCCGACGACCACCGAGCCCGTCGCGTGGTCCTCGTGCTTCTGCGGCGAGAAGCGCGCGGCGCTCGAGACGCTCGCGGGATCGTGCGACTCGTCGCTGATCTGCGTCGGCGCGTTCGCCATCTCCGAGAAGCCGGACTCGAAGATCATGGTCTTCTCGCCGACCACCTGGCGAGCACTCGAGTTGCGGTCGCGCGCGACCGGCGCGTTTTTCATGGCGCGCGCCCCCGACAACGCCTTCTCGTTGGTCGGCGGCGCCATGCGCATGAACTCTTCCATCTTGGCGAGCTCGCCCTCGATGTCCGCGGTGAACTCCTGACGGAGTAATCCGCTCAAGCGCTTGGCGTTGTAGATGGTGTTGTCTTCGATCAGGAACTGCTGCAGGTCGTCGTGGAGCTCGCTGGTCCACTGGTAGCGCTCCTCGCGCTCGCGGGCCAAAGCCTTGAGCATGACGCGCTCGAGCTCCGGCGTGATCGCCGGGTTGTGCTGCGTCGGCGGCGGCACATCGGCGTTGCGTACCTTCTCGAGCGTCGAGAAGTCGCTCTCACCGATGAACAGTCGCTTACCGGTGAGCATCTCGTACATGAGGATGCCGACCGCGAAGATGTCGGAGCGGTGATCGATCTCGAGCCCGCGCACTTGTTCGGGCGACATGTAGCCGAACTTGCCCTTGAGCACGCCGGCCTGCGTCTTCGAGGCGCGGTCCTCCGCTTTAGCGATGCCGAAGTCGGTGATCTTCACCGCGCCTTCGTAGGAGACGAGAATGTTCTGCGGACTGACGTCGCGGTGGATGAGATTGAGCGGCTTCCCCGTCGGGTCGCTCTTGCGATGCGCGTAGTCGAGGCCTTCGCAGATCTTGCTGGTGAGGTACGCGGCGGCGGGGACGGGCAGCGTCTGCTTGCGCTTGCGGAAACGATCGAGAATCTGACGGAGGTCCTTGCCGGACACGTACTCCATCGCGATGTAGTACTGATTCTCGTATTTGCCGAGCTCGTAGATCTGCACGATGTTCGCGTGCGAGAGCTGAACGGCGATGCGCGCCTCGTCGACGAACATGTTGATGAATTCGTCGTCGTCCGCCATCGAAGGCAGGATGCGCTTGATGGCGAGGACGCGCTCGAAGCCCTCGACGCCGAATGCCTTGGCCTTGAAGACCTCGGCCATGCCACCCACGTTGATACGCTCGAGCAAAAGATATTTGCCGAACGTAATCGGGTAGTTCATGCGGCTATCGCGTCCCGAGCCAACCGTCGACATGAGTCCTGACTTCACCTCGCGAGGCGCACAAAAGGGGGGGAAAAAGCGTTGCGCTCAGTGTCGCATGCGACGCCCTCAGGCGCTAGCGTAGAGCAGTCGCGGCGTTGCAACCCCTGGAAAAACCGCCATTTTCACCAGCTTGTAGGTTTTTGGCGAGCTTTTGCCAGCTACACCCACGACATGGCGACGTATTTTCCATCGCAGGGGGCGAAAGCTGCGTACACTGCTAGTCGATGGAGCTGAACGACATCCTCGCTATCGCCCACAAAGGCAACGCCTCCGACATCCACATGAAAGCCGGTCTGCCGCCGATGTTCCGCATCGACGGCGCCTTGGTCCCGCTCAAGGACGCGCAACGCCTCACGCCGGAAGAAGTGCAGCGTCTGGTGTTCAGCATCATGACGAACTTCCAGAAGGAGCGCTTTCGCGTCCAGAACGAGCTCGACATGGCGCACGGCGTGCCGGGCCTCGGCCGCTTCCGCGTCAACGTCTTCCAGCAACGCGGCAGTCTCGGCGCCGTCTTCCGCGTCATCCCGCTGCAGATCCAAACGCTGGCGCAGCTCGGGCTGCCCAAGGTCATCGAGTCGATCTCGCTCGAACAGCGCGGCCTGGTGCTCGTCACCGGCGCCACCGGCTCCGGTAAGTCGACGACGCTCGCGGCGATGATCGATCACATCAACACCAACCGCACCGCGCATCTGCTCACCATCGAGGATCCGATCGAGTTCCTGATTCGCGACAAGCGCTCGATCGTCAATCAGCGCGAGGTCGGCGTCGACACGCCGAGCTTCGCGTCGGCGCTGCGCAGCTCGTTACGCCAGGACCCCGACGTCATCCTGGTCGGCGAAATGCGCGACATCGAGACCATCGAAATCGCGCTCACCGCCGCCGAGACCGGCCACTTGGTCATGTCGACGCTGCACACCGTCGACGCCACCGAGTCGATCACCCGCATCGTCAGCGTCTTTCCGCCGCATCAACAGAAGCAGATCCGCATGCAGCTCGCGTCCACGCTGCGCGCCGTCATCAGCCAACGCTTGGTCCCGCGCGCCGACGGCCGCGGACGCATCGCCGCCATGGAGGTCCTGCGCGCCACCGCCCGCGTGCGCGAGCTGATCGAGCAAGAGGACCACACCAAGGAAATCCCCGAGGCCATCGCCGGCGGCCACATCACCTACGGCATGCAGTCGTTCGATCAGTCGCTCATGGCGCATCTGCAAGCCGGCACCATCACCTACCAAGAGGCGCTGCGGCAGTCCTCGAACCCCGACGACTTCGCCCTGCGCGTCTCGGGTATCAGCGGCACCAGCGACAGCAGCTGGGACGGCTTCGAAGGCCCCTCCGCCGGCACCGGTGCGCCATCGCGGAAACCAGGAGCGCCCGCCAGACCCGCGGCCGCGCAACCGCAGCCGCCCGGGCCGCCACGACGCACCACCGGTCCGCAGCCGCAACAAGCAGCACCAGCCACCGGCCAGCGTCCGGCCGCCAAACCCGACGAGCTCGAGATCGAGCGGTTCTAGGCCGTCGCGGCCTTCGCATCCGCCGCCCTTTGCGCTACAGACGCGCCCAATGTCCGTCGCTACCAGCATCCTCGGCATTTCGGTGCTCATCATCCTGCACGAGCTCGGCCACTACTTGGTCGCCAAGTGGTGCAACATGCGGGTCCTGAAGTTCTCGTTGGGCTTCGGCCCCGTGATCGCCAAGCGCACGTTCGGCGAGACCCAGTGGCAGCTGGCCGCGATTCCGCTCGGCGGCTTCGTGCAGGTCGACGGCATGGGGCCGAAAGAGACCGACGTCTACGAGAACGACGCGCGTAACTACCGCAATCGCCCCATCTGGATGCGCGCGGCCGTCATCGCCGCGGGCCCGGTGATGAACTGGGTGATCGCCGCCTTTCTGATCGGCGTGCTCGTCATGAGCGTCGGCTACGAGCGACCCGACGACGCGCCGCGCTTGGGTGTCGTCGTCGACGGTAGCGCCGCGCAAGACGCGGGGCTGCAACCGGGCGACACCATCCTCAAGTTCGCCGGCGACGTCCCCACCAACTGGGCCGATGTCGTCCGCTCGGTGCGCGCGCACCCCGATCAAGCGGTGCCCGTGGAAGTCGAGCGCGAGGGCCAGCGTTTCGTGCTCGAGGTGACGCCCAAGAACGACGGCAAAGGCCACGGCATGCTCGGTGTACAGCAGAGCACCGTCCGTGAGCGCGAGAGCATCGGCGGCGGCATCGCTTTCGCGGTCAAGGAGACCTGGCGCCGCACCGTCGATCAGGTGCGCCTCATCGCCGGTCTCATCATGCGCACCAACGACGCCACGCTCTCGGGGCTACCTGGCATGGTGCGCATCATGTCAGGCGCCGCGAGTCGTGGCTTCGAACAGTTCATGCTCATCCTCGCCGCGGTCTCGCTCGGCTTGTGCATCTTCAACGTCTTCCCCTTCCCGACGCTCGACGGCGGTAGGCTCGTGTTCCTGATCGCCGAAGCGCTGCGTGGTCGCCCGGTCAACGAGCGCATCGAAGCGATGGTTCACACCGTCGGCTTCGTGCTGATCCTCGCGCTCATCGTTTTCGTATCGGTTCGCGACCTGATTTTTCCGATCCACGGCTAAGCTCGACCATCGTGCGGACCGACGGCTCGGTCTGATCGGTCTGGTCCTCGCGGTCGGCCTTGCGCTCGTAGAAGTTTTCGATGAGGTGCTCGATGCGCTGGCGGGTCATCGCCGTCTGAGTGCTAAAGCGGATACCCACGCCGATCGAGTGCACCACGTGCACGACGGTGCCGCTGGTGAGCACGGGCGGCTCGTTGGGCTCGCCTTTGATCACGAGATCGACCCGGCGCCCGGCGGCAATACTCGCGTCGGTCATGATGAAAATGCCGCTGCGCGACACGTCCACCGACCGCCCGCTGAGTGCCGGTGCGGCTCCTCCGAGGTTCATGGTGATGTCGAGAATGACTGGGTGACGTTCCGCCCTTCGGCGTTCGCGACCACTACTACTGTTACTGCTGGTCATCACTCGCTTCCGTACACGCTGACATCGCGTCGCGGTTGGCGCAGCGCATTGCGGCACCTACGGTCACCCCCACGACATAGAAGTCCTGATTCGCCGACCCTCTCTTGCAGGTAGGGTCGTGTAGGCAGGGGGGCGGCCTGAAAAATCCATCGGCATAACGGCCGCCTCCGTCGTGCTCGAGAGGGGCTGACTGATGGTCCACCCGTGGCACATCGCTTGCTCAATTAGAACAGCCGTCACGTGGCGACCACCACGTGACGGCAATAGGATACGGCTGTTTGATCGTTCTTCTCCTTGCGTGCTGGCTGTGAGGTTCTCCCACCTCACAGCCTACGCGAGAGAGCTCAAGCGTCCTTCGCCACTTCGACGCGAGCCTTCTTCCCGACGATGACGCCAATCGCTTGCTCGTCGGCGCGCGCGTCGTCCAGGACGATGCTGTTCTCGACTACGACGTCGCGGCTCACACACGCGCCGGCGGCGAGCACGGTGTTCGGTCCAATCTGCGCGCCATCGGCGATGCGTGCGCCGTCGCCGACCATGAGGGGTGCTTGCAGCTTCGCGCCGGCGGCGATCTCGGCGGTCGGCGCCACCCACACGCCCGGTTCGCGCTCGGGCGGGAGGCTGCCGGCATAACGGACCCGCGCTTTGCCGGTCAGCACGTCGAGGTTAGCGTCGAAGTAACGTTTCGGAGTGCCGGCGTCGACCCAGTAGTCGTTGGTGACGACTCCTTGGATCAGCTCGTCGTTGTTCATCGCTTTCATGTAGCCGTAGCGCATGACGCAGGTCTCGACACCTTCGGGCAGGTACTCGAGCAGCCCGGGCTCGAGCACGTGCACGCCGGTGAACATGTACGGAGTGATTTGCGCTTCGACTTCCTTGGCCCTCTTCTCGTCGGTCGGACTCATATGGCCCAAGATGCGCCGGACCCGGCCGTCGTGGTCGATCTCGATCTGTCCGTAGCTTCCCTGGTCGGGATCGCGGCGCAGGATCATCGTGGCGAGCGCCTTGCGGCCGCGGTGCGCGGCGATGACCGCGTGCAGATCGACGTCGAGGATGGTGTCGCTGTTCACGACCACGAAGGTGTCGTCGAGCGCGTGGTGCATCTTCTTTAAGGCCCCGCCCGTGCCCAGGATCTCCGGCTCCTCGCTGTAGGTCACCGAGACGCCGTACGCCGAGCCGTCCCCCACCGCGTCGCGGAGCTGTTTACCCAGGTGATGGAGGTTCACGATCACGTCGGTGATGCCGTGATGCGCGAGCAAACGCAGGGCGTAGCCAATCAGCGGGACGTGGCCAACCGGGAACAGCGGCTTAGGCACCGTCTGGGTCAACGGAGCCAAGCGCGTGCCGAAGCCAGCGGCGAGAACGAAACCTTTCACGTAGCGGGCGTCCTCTTTGGTCTCAGCGCTTCGAGGTACTGGGCTCACGGACCGAGGCAAGCGCGGGATCGGAGCGATAGACGCCGAAGATCTTGCGCGTCACCAGATCATTGCTCTCACGCGCCACCACCGCGACGGTGTTGGAGCCGGTCCTGAGCGACACGGTGACATCGAACGGGGCGCGGTAGACGCCTTTGTCGGCCTGCATCTCTTTCAGTCCGCCATAGAAGACTTTCTTGTCGTTGACGAACACGAAGACGTCCTTGAGCGCTTGTTCGTCGCGCACGAAGCCCGACAGACGCATCGAAGGCTGCGGCGTCACCAGGGCTTGGACGTCGAGCTCGATGGACGGCACCGAATGCGCCATGATGGTGCGCACCGTGGCTTTGCGGGCCGAAGCGGCCTTGGCGCCGAGCTTGATATCGCTATCGCGGATATAGCCGGGTGCGCCGTTGCCCACCTCGACGCGATACCAACCGTCGAAGCTCGCATCACTGCGCATCGCCGCGCCGCTCTTGGCGTAAGCGACCACCGGCATCGTCGCATCCGCGCCGGCGAAGATCGGCACTTCGTCGTTGCCGGCGAGCAGGAGTGGGCGATTCTCGGCGCGCGCCTTGCGCGGCTCGCGCACCGGGACGTGCAGATGCTCGGAGACCGTCTCGCCGTACGTCGAATCCCAAACCGAGACCTTCAGATCGATGGCGTCGCCGGCCTTGGGGGCCTCGTCGACGTTACCATCTTCGTCGCGTGCGCCGTCCTCTGGATGGGCGCGCAAATCGGGTCGCTTGCCGTCGCGCGAGTTGGGGTCGACGCGCAGCGAGAACTTGAGCTCGACTGACTTGTTCTTGCCCGGCTTGAGGGCCTCGACCTTGTCACGGCCGCGCTCGAGAAAGAGCGCGTCACCGGAGAGGTTCTTGAGGCTGACCACCGCTTCGTCGGACTGGCCGGTGCCGATGTTCTTCACGTCGACGATGAGGTTCACCTTCTCGCCGACCTGCAAGACGCCGTCGCCGTTGCCGCCGCTGCGGTCATCGAGCCACATGCTGTAGGCGAAGCGCGGCTTCTTCTGCTCCTCGATGGACACGACGAGCCCGGTTTTCACCGCGTCGAGGCGACGCTGCTGATCGCCGATGCTGATGGTCATGTCGTCGGCGCGGGCCGACATCTCGCGCGGCAACTTGACCTCGGTGGTCCAGCTCTTCGAAGCACCGGGCGCCAAGCGACCGAAAGCGAACTCGAGGTTCTTGAAGAGCGGATTCTCCGACTGGGTGATGCCGTAAACCCGATAGAGCGGCGACGATCCGGTATTGCGTACAGTCGCGGTGAAAGTGACGGTGTCGCCGGCGGTCAGCGGCCGGGTCGTCGTTTGTGGAGTCATAGCCAGATCGACGGTCGCTTCGGCGCGCCCGCCTTTCTCGGCGTCCTTGGCCGCGGCCCAATCGACGCCGAGGCCCTCGAGCCGCTTGGCGACCTTTTGCTCCTGCTCGTCGGCGCGGCCCAAGAAGACGGTGCGGCTCTCGGCGATGATCTTCTTGCGGTCGGAGCTCTTCGCGTTGGCGACCAAATCGTGGGCCAGCTGCGTCTCGAAGTCGTAGACGAACTCGTTGGGCCCTTCCTGCTCGTCGTCGCCCTGGGTCTTGGGCTCACCCTCGTTGGCGGCGGCCTCGGCAAGATGCACGATGGTGACCGACGGCTGCGAAGCGGTGGCGCTCTTGGCGCCCTCGACCACCAAGTCTTCGCTTTCGCGGACGACCTGCGGCACCTCGAGGTGATGCTCGAGATCTTTCTCGCGCGTCGCGTCGTCGCTCACGAACACGTGCACGTCGTGACCCTCGATCGAGGCCTGCTGCACGGCGACGTCGGGCGAGATGCCGAGGCCCTGAATCGAGACGTCACCCGGGGTCAGATACTGCGCGATGGTGAGCTTGAGCGCCGACTTGTCCTTGAAGTCGTAGAGGACCTGCACCGAGCCCTTACCGAAGGTCTGCTGACCGACGATGACGGCGCGGTCGTGGTTCTTCAGCGCGCCCGCGACGATCTCGCTCGCCGAGGCGCTACCGCTGTTGACGAGCACCGCCATGGGATACGGCGGTTCGGTGCCTTGGGCATGCGCCGACTTCACGTCGCGCTTACGATTGCCCTCACCCACCGTGATGACCAGCGGCCCGCGATCGATGAAGCGGTCGCTGACCAAGATCGCTTGGTCGAGGAGACCACCAGGGTTGTTGCGTAGGTCGAGCACCAAGCCCTTGAGCTCACCCTTGTTCTTCTTGCGCAGCCCTTCGAGGTGCGCGTGGAGATCATCGAAGGTGTTGGCCTGGAAGTTCTTGATGCGCACGTAGCCGACACCGCGATCGAGCAGCCGCGAGGCGACACTCTGGATCTTGATGACGGCACGGGTAAGCACGAAGCGCTTGGGCTCCGTCCACTTCTTGCGCTTCACCCAGATGTTGATCTTCGAGCCGGGCTTGCCGCGCAGGCGCTCGACCGCTTCCTCGAGGCCCATGTTGACGGTCGACTCTTCGCCGATCTTGACGATCTGGTCTTGCGCCTTGATGCCGGCGCGCGCGGCCGGCGTGTCTTCGATTGGGGACACCACTGTGAGTCCGCCATCGCGGATGGAGATGACGATCCCCAAGCCGCCGAACTCGCCGCGCGTCGATAAGCGCATCTCGTTGAAGCTCTCGGGCTTCAGGAGGACGCTGTGCGGGTCGAGCGTCGAGAGCATGCCGTTGATGGCGGCGTATTCGATGTCGTGCCGCTGCTCGGGGTCGGTGATGTACGTCTGGATGAAGCGGAAGATGTCGCGCAGCGCCAAGGTGACTTCCCAGAGCTGATCGAGGCCGCCGAGCCGTTCGAGATCGAAGACGTGCTCGTTGTTCATCACCGCCACCTTGATGCGGCGGGGCGCTTCACTGTCGTCGACGATGACCTCGGGGATGGTCTTCTGGATGTAGTCGAGCGCCGCGATGAACATGTCGTACGGCTTGATGCGCTCGGGCTCGACGTAGTTCTCCTTGAGGAGAATGATGACGCGGCTCAATGTCTGGTGCGCGGAGAGATCATAGCTCGGTGTCGCCACCGGCGTCGGCGCGCTGTCGAGAGCAGCTCCGCCCAGGGTGGCGGCGCTCTCGGTGCCCGCTGGGTAGTCGGCGTGATAGTCGGCGGCGCTGCCCAGGTCGGTCGCCGGGAGCTCGATGGTGCCGCGCGCGAACACACCAAACCCTTGGGTGGTGATGGTCACCGCGCCAAGCGTCAGAACCGCGACCGTCACCGCGACGGCAACGATGAAGCGGGTGGTGCGTTGGCCGGCCGTCAAACACGTTCTCCAAGGGCGCGGCACATCTAGTTAAGGGTAGTATGCAGGAAAGGCCCCTGCAAGCGAATCACCGGTGGCGCGAGCCTTCGGGCCCCGCTATATCCAGCGGCGATGAATCGCGGAATATTGGCCGTTGGATGGGCCTTGGCGGGACTTCTCGCCCTTTCAGCCTGCAAAGGTGACACGGGCTCCGCCGCCATCGCGCCGCACAAACCGGTCACTTTCGACACCTCCCCGATCGACGTCGACGATTTCGAGAAGTCGGCCAAGGTGCAACGCCGCTGCCTCTACATGGGGTTCGGCGAAGCCGCGGCCCGTCTGGGCTCGCTCGAGCTCGAAGCGTCCTCCGTGATCAAGCTGACCTCGGGCACCCGCGACAGCGAGCAAGCCGACGCCTACCTGGTCCGCCAGGACGCGGACGACAACCTCTACGTGCGTCTCGACACACCAGGGAACCAGATCGAGGTCAGCATCGTCGACCGCAAGACGTACATCCGCCAGGACAAGGGCCAGATGCGCGTCGCCGACAACCACGACTTCCAAGCGCCGGGCTGGAGCGACATCGCCTGGTCGAGCTTGGCGCAAGCGATGGAGCCATTCCGTCCGTCACTGCGCTTCTCGGCGGGCCGGGCGGCGCGCGTGGGCGATCGTGAGGCGGTGCGCTTCGACCTCAGCCTCACGCCCAGCGAGCCCGACAACAAACCCAAGGTCGACAGCTTGCCGCCGACGACGCTCGCGGTGACCGCGCCCGCGGGTTGGCGCGAGCGGGCCAAGGCTCGCGAGCTCTCCGGGAGTCTATTCATCGACAAGGCCACGGGCACTCCGCTAAAGCTGTCACTGAGCGGCCGCCTCGCCGTCGAGGAGAAGGACGGCCGCGTCACCGAGATGACCCTGACCTACGAGGGTGCGGTGAAAAACGCGGGTAAGGTCGCGAA
The DNA here is from genome assembly GCA_041288095.1 of Myxococcota bacterium. Classification (GTDB taxonomy): domain Bacteria; phylum Myxococcota; class XYA12-FULL-58-9; order XYA12-FULL-58-9; family JALHOP01; genus JALHOP01. The sequence goes on along the minus strand of JBGGMJ010000192.1, from coordinate 9,282 downwards.
GATCACGGCGCCGGCGGCCATTCCCGAGTTCCGCATCGCTACCCCGCCAGCCGACCCCGTGAGCTTCTTCCGGGAGCATCTGGACCCCTTGCCGCCCAAGGAGTGACGCCCCGCCACCCCGGGTCGTTAGGCGTCCATACGGCGTTTACAGATCGCGTCAGCGAGCGTATCTTCGCCCGTAGGAGAACGTTCTGGACACTGAAGCCCTGGCCCGCCGCGCCGCCGCGATTGCTCTCGACATGAAAGCGCAGAACGTCGTCGTCGTCGACTTGCGCAGCCGCTCCACCTACGCCGACTTCCTCGTCATCGCCTCGGGCACGAGCGATCGCCACGTGCAGTCGGTCGCCGAGTCCGTCGAGGTCACGCTCAAGAAAGAGCACGTCACCATCGTCGGCGCCGAAGGGGCTCGCGAAGGCCAGTGGGCGCTCATCGACCTCGGCGGCGTCGTGGTCCACGTCTTCCATCAGTTCGCGCGCGATCTCTACGATCTCGAGTCGCTGTACGAAAAAGCGCCCCGCACCCGCGTCGAAGCGAATGCACCGGCCGTCGCCAAAGCACGCCAACAACTGTCCTGAGCTTCGCGTACCGCATCCTGTGGGTGGGCCGTAAAGCCAACGACCCGCTACTCGAGGCCGGGGACGACTACGCCAAGCGCCTCGAGCATTACGCTCCGCTCGAGCGGTTGATGGTCCGCGAAAGCGACATGGCCGGCGAACGTGACGGGTTGCTCAAGCTCATCAAGCCGGCCGACGTCGTCGTCGCTCTCGACGAACGAGGCAAGGAGCCGACGACGATGGAGCTCGCCGGCTGGTGCCGGCAGTGGATGGAACGCGCGGCGCCGGTTGCGCTCGTGCTCGGCGGGGCCGACGGCCTCCATCCCGACGTCAAAGCACGGGCGCGCACGACCATGGCGTTGTCGCGACTGACCTTGCCGCATCGCATGGCGCAGATGCTGCTGCTCGAACAGCTCTACCGCGCGCACACCATTCTCCGCGGCGAGAAGTACCACCGGGTTTGACCTCGGGCACGGCCAGCGAAAGTTGCTGGAAGTCGCCTTCGTGCTACGCTTTCAGGACGCCATGAGCAGCGACAAGAACCTCTCGTCGAAGCGCAAGCACTCGCGCCGTCCCATCTCCGTGGACGTACATGCCGCGGCCACTGGTGACCGCAGCGGCGAGCTGGTCTTCGAGAGCGTCGACGTCAGCATCGGCGGCGCCTTCTTGCGCTCTGACTTGCTCCTCGAGCTCGGCGATCAGCTAGAGATGGCCATCCCGCTGCCCGAACAAGACCCGGTGCGCGCCCTCGGCCGCGTCGTCTGGGTAACCCGTGACCCGCGCGTCAAAGGCAACGCCGGCATGGGCATCGAGTTCGTCGACATGACCGAAGACGACCGCGTGCGACTCGCCGACTTCCTGCGTAACTGAGCGTTCGCTAGTAGAGCTCGGGATCGCAGGTACTACTGCCGCCGAACGGGATGCAAATGCCCCAGCGCGTTGGATTGCCACCAGCGTCGCGAGCGCCGATCTGCTCGCAACAGTAGGTCGCGCCGCGCGCGGTGCTGGCGCCGCAGTCCGTCGTGTTCGAACCGGGGTTCGGGAGCGTGGGATCGCAAAGCTCGACGCACTGACTGGTCGCGCAGGTGAGGCCGAAGACGCGCACCTGGCCGGCGCCGTCGGTGTAGGTCTGGTTGGCGGCGCACGGTTGATCGATGACGTTGCAGAAGGTGCCGATCGGCTGGCCGTTGCGCGAGGTGTCGAGACAAACCAGGCGTCGTTGCGCGCCGCGGCCGACCGCCTGGCAGTAGTTCTCGCCGCCCGTGCTACCGCAGTTGTCGCTGTAGGATTGGTCGGTGAAGCTCGGCGTGCACTCGATCAAGCAAGCGCCAGCGCCGTCCTTGATCTCGGCGCAGATGTTGCCCGTCGGGCAGGTCTCGTTGAGGCACTCGCTGCGCGTGCAGAAGCCGATGGTCTCGTTGGGGAACGGCTTGCAGAACTCGTCGCCGCGGCAGGCGGTGGGCGAGAAATAGTTGGCGCCGCAACTCTCGCGGCAAGCGCCGTCGACACATTGCAGGGGCTCCTCGCACATCGAATCGAGCGAGCACCCCTCACCGCGACGGCGACTGCCATCGCGGACACACTCGGTGACGGCGACGCCGGCGCGCTGATAGCAGCTGAAGCCTTCATCGCACTCGAAGCTCGCGGTAGCCCCGGCTCCGCTTTGACGGCAGGGCTGCCCGTCGGGGTCCCAGTCGTAGGTCAGCGAACAAGCAGCGGCGGTTGCGAGCGCTACCGCGAGAGCCAAACGTGGGAGGGTCAGAACGTCCATGTGCCCACCATGGCGCCGCCACGCACCATCGGCGCGATGTCCAGCTGCGGCACCAGCGACGCGCGCCTCGACATCACGTCATCCGACGACGGCGACGGATGATAGAAGAAATACAAGATGGTGCCGGTCACCACGGTGGCGACCCCAAGGCCTAGGAGCACGTCGCCGGCTATCGCCTCGATCTTACCGGCGCTGCGGGCGCTGTTGCCCTCGGGCGTCCCCTGCGGTGACTCGCGGAACTTGTCGTTGTTGTGCTTGCCCAGGTAGGCCAGGATGCCGCCGGTGACCAGCAGCCCGCCCGCGGTGATTCCGCCATAGAAGAGCACGCGGCGACGGAACTCTTGGCAGCTCTCGCCCATGCAGACGTTGGAGCCCGCGTGCACGAGGCCGCCGCCTGTGTCCCAACGGCCGTAGAAGATCGAGCCTTCCGTCTTCTTGGCGAGCGTCTCGGCGGCGAAATGGCGCTCCATCATCAGCTTGATCTCGCGCTGATAGCTCGCGGCCACGGTGTCGTAGGTGAAACTGTGCGAGGCGCTCTTCATCTTCTCGTCGGTCGTGAGATCGAATTGCGTCGTCCGCAATAGCACACGCTCGCCGTCGAGGCGCACATCGGTGAGGAAGACCTGCTCGACTCCCAAGAGCACACCGAGCTGCGACGCCAGGGTCAGCAGATCCTCGTTGGGCTTGGGGTTCGGCTTCTGCATGACCTCGTTCCGCGCGTCGATCGTGAGGTTCACGAGATGCTCGTATTCGTCGAGCTTGGGCGAAGGAGCGAGCTCGGCGACCTCACTGGCTTCCGCATTGCCTTTGACGGAAATGACGGTGCCGTATTCACGGTAGCCCTCGCGGATGACACGCACGTAGTGCCGGCCTTCCAGGGTGCTGTCGACGGTCACGGGCGCGATGCCGACGAACTTGCCGTCGACGAAGACCTCGCCGTAGCTGGGGTTCGAGCTCACGGCAATCGAGCCCTTGCGCGCCTTGTTCACCGAGGCCTGGGCCGACTTGAAGATGGTGCGCATGCTCGGGTTGAAGATGGTCGGGTCGGGCTCGGCGGCGCCGTCCAGCGTAATAGCCTGCGCTAGACGCTCGCGGCCCTTGGCGTCTTCGCCGCGCAAGATGTGGGTAGCGCCGAGCAACATGAGGATCTCGGAGACGCGCTTGATGTCGCGCACCACGTAGGCGCGGCGCTCGAGCTCGCGCAGGGCGCCGTTCAGGTATTCGACGGCCTGATCGAGATCGAGAGAGTCGTAGGCGTCGCGGCCCTGGGTGAGCAGGTTTTGAGCGCGCGTAAGGACTTGCTGTGGATCGTCGGTGGAGCCGAGGGCGCTGTCGATGGTGACGAGCTCGTAGCGCTCATCGGCGTAGAGCGCCTCGCGCATGAAGTGCCCGACGAATCCGGCCGCTTTATCGGACCCGGCGCCGGTGCCACGCACGATCGAGACGATCCGCGATTTCTTGGGCGTACCTTCGTCGGCCTGGGCCCACACTGATCCCGTGGCGAAGGTGACCGCTAGGGCAACGAGGCCGCTGAAGGCAGGGGTTCCGCGCATATAAGGCCGCGTCGACGCTACACAAGTTGTCCCAGGGGTTCAAGGAGTGGAGCGAACGTGCGATAAGCGACGTGATGCTGATGCAGCTCGCGCGCCTCTTGTTCTGGGCGCTCGTCATCTACCTGATTTGGAAGCGGGTCCGGACCATGATGGGCCAGGGCGCGCCCACCGGGCCGCGCTTCCAAGCGGGGCCGCGGCCCGCCGAGCCCTCACCGCCACCGGCCGCCGAGGGTATGGATTCGCCCTATGCCGTGCTGGGCGTGAGCCGCGGATCGACCGCCACCGAGATCCGCACCGCCTACCAGGCGCTGGTGCGTAAGTATCATCCCGACCTCGTTGCCACGATGCCGGTCGAGTTCCGCGACGTCGCCGAGAAGAAGACCAAGGAAATCAACGCGGCGTATTCGCAGCTCAAGCGCTGGGGAGTGGTCAGCTGAGCACGGACCCGGCACAGCTCACGCGGTGGGCACAGGCGCCATGGACCGCGATGTTGCGGATCAGCGCTGGCGCGCCGGTTCACGGCCACCTCAAGACGGAGCCCGAGGACTTCATCGTCGAGGAGATCCCGGATGCCGAGCCTTCGGGCAGCGGCGAGCACCTCTACGTCTGGATCGAGAAGCGCAACTTGCCGGTGCATCAGCTCATGCAACGGCTGACGCGCGGCTTGAACCTCGATTCCCGCGAGATCGGTTCGGCGGGCTTGAAGGACGCGCGCGCCGTGACCAGGCAGTGGTTGTCGCTGCCGGCGAGGGTCGAGAGCCGCCTGTCCGCTATCGAGGATGAGACGCTCAAGGTGCTCAGGGTCTCACGCGACACGACACGCCTGCGCACCGGGCACCTCCAGGGTAACCGCTTCATCATTCGCGTACGCGGGGTCGCCCCGGCCGACATCGAACGCGCGCGCGGCCTCGTCGAAGCGCTGCGCGGCAGCGGCATCCCCAACTACTTCGGACCGCAGCGCTTCGGGCGCGACGGGAACACCTTGGTGATTGGCCGCAAGCTCATCGGCGGCGAGATGCTCAAGCTCAATGCAATGCTGGGGCGCCTTGCCTTGTCGAGCGTGCAGTCGGCCCTGTTCAACGCTTGTCTCGCGGCGCGGGTCGCCGACGGCTTGTTCGCGCGGGTCTTGCGCGGCGACGTCATCGCGGACCGCAAGCTGGGGATCATCAGCGTCGCCATCGACGCCGGGGTCGAGGAAGAGCGGGCGCGCGCCGGCCGTGTCGTCACCATGGGTCCGATGTTCGGGCCGAAGATGCGCGAGGCGCGTCACGAGGTCGCTACGCGCGAAGCGGCGGTGCTGGCCGCATCCGGTCTCGATCGCGCCGCTTTCGCTCGCAAGCGTGAGCTACCGGGGACACGCCGGCCCTACCGCTTGTCACTCGATGACTTCGGCTTCGACGCGGTCGACGACGGCTTCGTCGTGCGCTTCGAGCTGCCGGCCGGCGGTTATGCCACCGTGGTGCTCAACGAGATCGTGAGCGAGCCGACACTCGCTGACGAGGTCGACGACGGCCCGTGACACTACGCGTTGCCGAGTGCTTGCTGGTTCCAGTGCTCCTCGTCGCCTGCGGCCGCACCGCCCTTCTCGACGCGCGAACCGAGGAGCTCTGCACCCCACCCGTCATCGACCTCGGCGTCGTGCCGTCGCAACAGTTCGGCCCCGCGACGTTGATCACGGAGCTCGCCGCTCCGGGCGGGGACGACGATCCGACGTTGACCGGCGACATGCTGGAGATTTTCTTCGAATCGCAACGCTCCGGCACCTCCCGCATCTGGCACGCGACACGCGACACCGCCGACGATGCGTGGGACCCACCGACGCCGGTCAGCGAATTCGACGGCCTCGGCGCGAACACCCCTGAAGTGTCGCGCGACGGCCTACGGCTTCGGTTTGCAACGACGCTGCCCTCGGTACAGGCGGATCTGTACGAGGCGACGCGGCCCGATCGCGCGAGTAGCTGGTCGAACCCGGTTCGCTTGGATCGCCTCGACACCGCCTTCGGTGAGACCGGCTGCGCCGAGTTTCTCGATGGCTACGGCGTCGTCTTCTTCAGCAACCGCAGCGGCAGCAACCAGCTCTGGCAAGCCCTGCGAGAGGCCTCGAGCTGCACCGACTTCGATGTCAGCACCACCACCATGCTCGGCGTCGCGGGGGCCAACCCCTGGATGCGCAACGACGGCCTCACGCTCGCCTATTCGGATGGCGACCTCTACGTCGTGACGCGCGCCGCCTTGAACGACGCCTTCGGGACGCCGCAGCCACTGAGCTCGCTGAACAGCGGCGCGAACGACGATGATCCCTGGATGAACGACGACATGACGCGCATCTTCTTCACGAGCGTCGTCACCGGCGACCCGGAGCTCTACACCGCCACGCGTTGAGCGGCGGCGATGGGTGAGCAATTTGACGATGTGGTCTCGCATCGCCGACAAGTACGTCATGACGACGCGCTTGCTTCTACCGTTGTTGTTGTTGTCCATGACCGCCTGCGCCGGGGACGCCAGCTGGGAGCGCTCGCGCGGCGAGTACTGCCAAGAAGTCGAGCTGCTGGCGAATCGTACCGCGCCGCGTGTTGCCGCTCTCGAGAGTGCGCTCAAGTCCGCCGCCTCGGATCCCGAGGAGTTGCGCGCCGCTTGCGCGCGAGCGCATGCCGAGCTGCGAGAGGTCGGCGCCCTGCTCACCGGCGTCGGGGTCGCGACAGGCGCGCTCGCTAAAGCCCGGCCGGACAAGCAGAGTCTCGAGGAGGCCGGGTTCCACATCCTGAGAGCCGACGTAGTCCAAAAGTTCGACCAGCTCGCATGCCAAGCAGGGCAGCACCAGAAGGCGGCCGAGGAAGTCGCCGCGATCAAAGCCGCTCTCGAGGGAGAGCTCGCGCAGGCCCTCCACCGCTGTCAGGTCGTCGGCTGGAAGTCATCGCTCGGGGACAGCCGCTACAAGTAAAGCGGCGCGGTCGCCCCAAGCCTTCAGTCGGCGAGCGGCGGGTCGCCAGCGACCGAAGCATCGAGACCATCGATGGCTTCCTGGACGCCCTTCGCGTCGTCGGGCTTCGGTCCGCGCCGGCGTACACAGACGAGGAAGCCGCTGTGCCCGACCATGCGCATCACCGGACGCAATCGTGTGCGGTCCGCCATCCACGGCCGCAGGATGACCTCGGCGACCTCGGGCATGGCGAAGCGCGGCTCGTCGAGGATGGTGAGCACCAGCTGATCGACCTGACGCATGGTCGGCAAGTAGCAAAGCATGAGGCCACCGGGCTTCAAGGCGTCCGCCGCGGCGGTCACCGCGAGCCAGGGCTCCGGCAAATCGAAGAAGATGCGGTCGACGCGTGTCTTGGCCTTCAAGCCCTCGAGGACGTCCATCTTGTGGACGGTGAGCCGCTTGATGAGCTCGGACTCCGGCCAGCGCTCGACGTTCTTGAGCGCGCAGTTGGCGTGGTCGTCGCGCAGCTCGTACGAGGTGACGCTGCCCCGCTCACCGACGGCGCGCAGCAGCACCAACGTCAACGCACCGGAGCCGATACCCGCTTCGACCACGTGGGCGCCGGGGAAGACGTCCGCCATGGTGAGCATGTAGCCCAGGTCCTTGGGAGGGATGATCTGCGCGGCGCGCGGCATCAAGAGGATGTACTCCTCGAGCGTCGGCCGATAGGCGGTGAGGTATTCGCCTTTCATGGTGACGATGCGCGTGCCTGGTTGTTGGCCGAACAGCAGCTCGCTGTCGAAGGCGCCGGCCTGGACCGAGAGGCGCTTACCGGGAAGCGGGAACACGAGGAAGGAGCGGTGTTTGCGATCGAAGACGATCACCGGCTCGCCCGCGCGGAACCCATCTTCGGGATGCACGGGCTCGGGGGTCTGGCTCGCCGGAGCGAGAGGCTGACTATTCTCCACGGCGGATGGATTGAATGATGGTCGCGGCTTTTGCAACCCAACCGCCGAAAGATTCGACCGCGCGCGGCACGCGCATGCCGATGAGCATCCGCAAGAAGCTCTGCGCCGCATCCGTCATCGCGAGCAACAAGCGCATGCGACCGACGTCGTAGGGGATGAGCTCGCCGGCGTCGACGGCGATGTCGGCCTCTTCGATGGCGGCCTCGAGGGCATTGCGGGCGCGCTCGAGCAGCATCCATTCACGTGACCGAAGCACCTCGGCGATGGTTGGCCAGACGTCCATGTTGGCGTCGTAAGGCGCATTACGGTGCTGCGAGACCGCGCGCACGAGCCCGCGCTTCTCGAGCTCGGCGATGACGCCGCTCATGAGCGAGCGGCTGACATCCATGCGCTCGGCGAGGTCGATCTGCGACATAGGCCCGACGTGCAGCGCCAGGTGCGCCCAAGCTCGTCCGAGGACGTGTTTGAAGCCCCAGTACTCGATGAAGGCGCCGGCGGCGTCGCACACGTCATCGATGCGCCGGTCGAGGCGGGATTTTGCGTGGGTTGTTGTTTCGGCTGGCCTTGCCATGTCGCGCCCCACTCAACTATAGTCCAAGTTGTTCACAAAGTCGTGAACAACGCAAGAGGCCGAACGCCATGCAGGCAACAGCACTGGGCATTTCGAACGGCAAAAGCGCCACCCACCCGACCCTTTCGGCCAACCATTTGGCCGACGTCGACCACGCTTTGGCGGCGGCTCGCGAGAGCGCCGCTCCCTGTCTTCTGCGCTGCGAATTCGCTCTGGGAGACGTCGATATCCTCGCGCGCTACGCGCCCCTCGCGCTCGGCGCCGAGCTCCCCTTCGTGTTGCGCCGCCCACGTGGCGAGCAAACCATCATCGCCTGGGGCCCCATCGAGATCGCGCACGGCGCCGCTGCCTCGCGCTTCGCATCGGCGATGGAACATTGTTCACGCGTTCGTGAACTCAAAATGGTCGGGGTCTCGGAGCGAACTCCGCTGTGGGTAGGCGGGGCGGCTTTCGCTGAGAGCGGCTCGAAACGTCAGGAGCTCTTCGCGGCCGAGGCCTGGGCAGGCTGGCCGGATGCGCGCTTCTGGATCCCACGCACCATGTTGCTTGCCGGCGACGGCGAGCCCCGGGCCGTGATCACGACCTGGGTCAGACCCGCCGATCAACGCGACGCCATCGTCACGACGTTGCTCGCCGAGCTTGCGGCGCTGGGGCGTACGCCAGCGCACCGTCATGGTCAAGCGCCAAGTATGGCGCCCCGCGTTGGCCGCAACGCCTGGGTTTCGCTCGAGGCGGAAGATGCATGGGCGAAGCGCGTCGAGGCAGCGTGCGAGGTCATCGGTGCCGGCGCCATGGAGAAGATCGTCCTGGCGCGCGCCACGCGACTGAAAACACCTCGCGGAGCCGTCATCGATCCCGTGCGAACTCTCTTCGGGCTCATCGAAAAGCATCCGGCCGCGACCTGTTTCGCGGTCGGCAACGACGACGGCAGCTACTTCGTCGGCG
>JBGGMJ010000191.1:0-12765 GCA_041288095.1 Myxococcota bacterium | reverse complement strand
GCGCTCGTCGAAGCCCGCAAGCTTCGCAGGCTCATGAGCTCGACCCAATGTCCGCGGCCGCGGACGGCCTCGGCGAGGTTGTCGATGGTCGCTGGGTCGGCGCTCGCGACACGCACCAGGGCGAAGTGCCGCGGCGCGGTGATCACCGGTGAATACGTGAACAAGATGTTGTGGACGTCGGGCACCCAGCTCGTATGCACCGAGACGTCGTCGACGACCCCGACGATGCGCATCACCCGGTCGTCGATGCCGTGGAGAAAGCGCAGCCCAACCGCGTCCTCGGGCTCGGGCTTGCCCGAGAGAAACGATGCCAGCGATTTGCTGACGACGGCTTCGACGTCGGCGCCGGCTTCGGCGCGCATCGGCGTGTAGTTGCGGCCCGCGATCAGCGGAAGGCCCAGCGTCTGCAACAGGTGCTCGTCACCAATCGAGGGCCAGGCGAGCCGCGCATGCGAGCTGTCGTCGATGGGGGCCACCGGCTCGCCGAACTCGGTGAAACGGAAGGGACGCCGCGCAATCCACGCGAAGCTTTCGACGCCAGGGACCGCAAGGACCGCGCTCTTCACCTCGTCGGCAGGCGCCGCGTTTTCCCTGCTGGGCTCGAGCTGGGCGACGACGACGCGGTCGGGATCGATGCCGTAGTCGGACGCGAGATCTCTCCAGAACACGGACGCGAATGCCAAGGCCTGGACGACGACCGTGTAGCCGACCGCTGTAGCGAACACGAGCACACGGTAGTCGCGGCGATTGACCGCGAGCGCGCGCAGCATGGGACCGTAGTGGCCGCTCATTGCCGCCTCAAGACGGACGCCGGCTGCGTGTTGCAGATGCGCCAGGCCGGATAGATGCCGGCGACGAGGCCCGCGAGCACCGCGGAAGCGGCGGCGAGAAGAACGCGTCGCGTATCGAGCGAGAAATCGACCGGGCGATCGATGATGAGCGAGTTCAACATCGCGATGCCGCCCGTGGCGAGCAACAGACCCAAGACCGCGCCACCGCAAGACACGAGCTCCGCCTCGAGCAAATGCTGGAAGAAGATGGTGCCGCGCGGCGCCCCGAGAGCTCGCCGGATCGCCACCTCGTTGGCTCGGGCCGAGAACTTGGCGATCAGCAGTCGGACCAAATTGAAGACGCAGGCGACGAAGGCGAGACCGCCGAAGAGCTGGAAGAGCACGAAAGGCGTCGCGGTCAGCATGGTCGCCCACTGCTCGAGCGGACGCAGCGTCGGGCGCGCGATCTTGGGCGCGCGGTTGGTCTCGCGCTCCGCGGCGACGTAGTCAGCGAGGACCTTCTGGTAGTCGAGGACGGCGCGGGCGTTGGGGAGCTCGACGAACATCTGCAGGAAGCCGGTCTCGCTGCTCGTGAGCTCGTCGTAGGACCCGGCGGGCCCGCCCCACGTGTAGTAGGTCACCGGCCGGGCCTTGATGACGCCCCAGGCGGAGAGCGGCACGTAGATGCTGTCGGTGTCCGGAAACGCGGTGAAGTCGTAGAGCTTGCGCTCCGTGCGGCTGTCGTACACCACGCCGACCACGCGAAAGTCGTGTCCGCTGATACGGACAACGGCACCGACGGCGCTCGCGTTGCCGAACCAGCGCTCGGCGACCTGCTGCGTGATGACGCAGACTTGCGGGTCCTGCGCCTCGTCGTCGTCCGTCCAGGGCGCGCCTTCCGTGAAGACGTGGTCGAACATGGTGAAAATCGGCGACGTGGTGAAGCGCACCCGCAGGTTCGACGCTGGGCCGCCCGCCTTCGACACGAGCAGCGGCGAGAAGAACGAGACCGTGTGCGCGCGTCCGCTTTGCGCCGCGATGGCGGTGGCGTCGCGGTGGGTGAGCATGATGCCCGGAACATGGTCCCAGAAGCTGTTCGGGTCGTGGTTCTCCGTCGGCACCGGCACCAGCATGTCGCGCTGGATCTCCACCAGGTAGATTTGATCGGATTTGGCGATGGTGACGTTCGCCTGCGAGTCGATGGCGGTGCGCGCCACCGTCCAGAGCGCGACGCCCAGGCCCAGCGACAGCTCCATGACAAAGGTGAAGCCCGGCGTGCGCGACAGGCTCCGCGCCGCGTGACGCAGGTGATACACCAGCATCATCAGGGCACGGCCGATGGGGTTCACGGTAGCACCCCAGCACTGCGCTTCTTGGCCCAGGGGTCGATGACCCGGCCGTCGAGGATGTGCAGCTTGCGGTGTGCGCGCGCGGCCAGCTCGGTCGCGTGCGTGACCATGACGATGGTCGTGCCTTGCGAGTTGATCTCTTGCAGCAGCTCCATGATCTGCCGCGCCATGATCGAGTCGAGGTTGCCGGTCGGCTCGTCGGCGAGGATGAGCTGCGGCGACCCGGCCAAGGCGCGGGCGATGCCGACACGCTGCTGCTGACCGCCGGAGAGCTGGGACGGGCGGTTGTGGCGGCGCGCGATGAGGCCGACGCGGGTGAGCGCGAGCTCGATACGTTCGGTGCGCTCGCGCGCGTGCATGCCGCGATAGCGGAGCGGCACGTCGATGTTGTCGAAGACGTCGAGGTCGGGAATGAGGTTGAAGCTCTGGAAGATGAAGCCGATCTTCTCGTTGCGCAGCTTCGCCATGTCCGCGTCCTTCAAGCCCACGACGTCGACGCCGGCGAGCTCGTAGGTGCCTTCGTCGAAGGTATCGAGGAGTCCGGCGACGTTGAGGAACGTCGTCTTGCCCGAGCCCGACGGGCCCATGATGGCGACGAACTCGCCGTCCTCGATGGTCAGGTCGAAGTCACGCAAGGCCTCCATGGCCAGCAGGTGGCTTCGGTAAACTTTCCTGACCCCCTGCATTTTGATCATGAGATGGACCTTACATGCGCTGGTCAGTGTCCCGACCGATGGCGTTGATCAACCGGGCGCGGGCGATGCGTAGATCGATGCGTGCGTTCATCGCCTCGCTGCGGGCGTTCGTGAGCGCGGTCTCGGTGTCGATGACCTCGACGGTGGTGGCGCGGCCGTTCTGGAAGAGGGCGCGGCGCACGCGGTACGACTCTTCGGCGGACGCGAGCGAGCGGGTCGTCGTGTCGATGGCGACGGCGGCGACGTTCAAGGCCTGGTAGGCGTCGAGCACCGAGACATGAACGTTGTCTCGCGCGTAGTTGCGCTGCGCTTCGATCTTCGAAGCTTGATGCTCGAGGCTCTCGGCGCCTTGGCGGGCACCGAAGATGGCCGTAGGCGTCCACGATAGCGTAGCGCCGACGGTCCACCAGTAGTCCCACTCGTCGGTCTGGGGGAAACGCTGCTGCAGGGGGCTCAGATATTGCGCCGTTCCCTGAGCCGTGAGGCGCGGGTAGTAATCGGCGCGGGTGGCGCTCGCACGTTCGCGCTGGGCTTGCGCCTGCATCGACAGGGCCTTGAGGTCGAGGCGCTTCTGCTCCGCTTCCTGCCAGAGCGTGGTGATGTCGCCCACGTTGTCGATCTGCGGCAGATCGACGCGCACGTCTTCGCCGATCTGATAGTTGCCCTGGCTCGCGTCGTGCATTTGCGTGCGCAGCCGCTCCTCGGCGAGCTGGGCGGCGTTCTTGGCGCGCTCGAGGTTGAGCTCGGCGGTGGCGACATTCGACTCCAAGCGCAAGACGTCGGCGTTGGTCGACGAGCCGGCGTCGAACTGGGCCTTCACGTCTTTCGCCTGCGCCTTGGCTTGCTCGAGCGCCTGCTCGCGAACGACGTGCTGGAGCTTGGCGCGGGCCCATTCGTAGTAGGCGACCTTCGCTCCGGTGGCGGTCGAGAGCTCGGTGTGGCGCGAGGTTAGCGACGCGGCGTCGAGGCCGCGGTTCGCCGCGGCGAGATTCTGCGGCAAGCGTAGGAAGTAATCGGAGAGGGGAATCGAGAGGTTCGCGCCGAGGCTGTACTGGTTGGGGAAGAAGGGCAGCACCAGGGCTTGTTCGGTGCCGGTGATTGGATCGGTCTGCACCAAGCGGTTGGTGATGGTGCGCGTGCGCGTGTAGTTCGCGGTCAGGGCGAGCGTGGGAATGAAACCGTGCTTGGCTTGCTGCCGCAACGCTTCCGCGGACAACATCTCCTCGCGCTGCGCCAAGGCGTCGTAGCTCGTCTTGGTGGCCTTGGCGGCGGCCTCGTCGGCGGTGAGACCGGTGCCCGGCGTGAACAACGCCTCGACCTTGCTATTGAAGGCGTCGGCGTTGGGATTGGCGATTGGCTGGCCGCTGCCTTTGGGGGCGACGGTCTGAATCGCGAACAACCGCAGCGGCTCGGCGAAGGCAGGGGTCGTGAAGCTAAGCGAGACTGCAATCAGGGCGAGCGAACGGGGATGCATCGGGCAACTCTCCTGGGGTGACGGCTGCAGCCCCTCCAAGGTTCGTGCCAGCGCGTGAGCCGCGCCTCGTCGAGCCCCTAATGGACCACTCAGTACGTGGAGCTAAACGCCGTCTCGTCCACGCCTGGGCGCTCTAGCGGGCTACGCGTCGGGGATCAAGGACGACGGTTTCGCCGGACACATCACGCACGTTTCCCGGACACGACGGTGTCCGCTGGACAACTGTCCGGACACCCTCCTTGTCAATGTCCGCTCGGTAAATCGCCAATCCTTGGGCGTTCTCGCGGTCCGGGTGGCGAACCGCGACTTGGTACGCGCCGTGCAAAAAGGGCCGTCGACCCCAAGGAGACTCGATGATGTTCCCGCTGACGGCCTTCAACACCTACGCTCCCGTGCCGAAGCTCGGACGCCACCGCCAGATGCGTGACCTCGCGGTCATCATCGCGGCATCCGCTGTCACCGCCTTCACACTTTATGGTTGCGGTGGCGGGCACAACGAGCCGACGATCAAGGAGAGCACGAGCGAAGCCAAGGCCGTCACGATGGTCGAAGCCGTGGCCGCACCGACCCCGCGCTACCTCACGTTGACCGGCACGCTGAACGGCAACCGCAGCTCCGAGGTCGCGGCCGACTGGGCCGGCAAGGTCGTCGAGACCATGGTCGAGCGCGGGCAACAAGTCGCGAAGGGCCAAGCGTTGGTGCGGCTCGATCCGCGCACGGCTTCATTGAACGCTCAGGAGGCCGGCGCGACTGCCGCGGCTTCCGAGGCGTCCTTGACGCTGGCGCGCAGTGATTGCGAGCGCGCGAGCAAGCTCTACGCGACCAACGCCATCAGCAGCGCCGAGTTCGACCGGCTCACGGCGACCTGCAACGCCCAGGGAAAACAAGCGGAGGCCGCCATAGCGCGGGCTCGGCTTGCTGGGCAGCAGCTGGGTGACGCGACGGTGCGAGCACCCTTCGCCGGCATGATCGCTCAGCGTTACGTCGACGACGGCGAATACGTCGGCCGTGACACCAAGATCGTCTCGCTCGTCGAGCTCGATCAACTCCGCCTCGAGCTCAACGTGCCCGAGGCCGACGCCCGCTACGTTCAGGTCGGCCAGGCGGTGCGCTTCGACGTCGCCGGCTACGACAAGCAGACGTTCGCCGGCGTCATCAAGTATGTGGGTCCGTCATTGCGGATGGAGACCCGTGACCTCGTGGTCGAGGCGGTGATCGACAATCACGACCGTGTGCTGCGTCCAGGTAACTTCGCCATCGCCAAGGTGACGCTCGGAGAGGTGCCAACCCCCGTGGTGCCCCGAGCCGCCATCCGCGATGACGGAGAGACCTACCGCATCTTCGTGGTCCGTGACGCTGGCAAAGGCCAACAGCTCGAGGAGCGCCTGGTTCAACTGGGCCCCGAGCTCGCAGGCGGCTTGGTCGCCGTCGCGAAGGGTGTCGAGGCAGGTGAGCGGGTTGTCGCCACCGTGACCGATGACCTTCGCGACGGCGTCCAGGTGACGGTTGTCAAGCAGGCTGCGGCGCCGACGCCCCCGAGCGCCGAGCTCGCCGACGGTGCCCGCTAAAGCGTCTCAGCCCGAAGAACCGCCCTCAAGGACCAGCGCATGCAATGGCTTTCTAATATCAGCATCAAGCGCCCCATCTTCGCCACCGTCCTCATGCTCACCATCGTGGTCGTCGGAATCACCGGCGCCTCGCAGCTCGGCGTCGACCGTTTTCCCGACGTCGACTTCCCGATGATCGTGGTGCTGACCCGCCAGACCGGTGCCTCGCCGCAGGAAATCGAGACCGAGATCACCGACAAGATCGAAGAGGCGGTGAACACCATCGCCGGTATCGACGATCTGCGCTCCATTTCGAGTGACGGCGTCTCGCAGGTCATCGTCCAGTTCGTCCTCGAGAAGGACATCGACGTCGCCGCGCAGGAAGTTCGCGAGAAGGTGCAGGGCGTCATCCCCGATCTGCCCAAGGACATCGACGTCCCGGTGGTCACCAAGGCCGACCCCGACGCGACACCGATCCTCTACATCGCGGTGAACGCCGAGCGCCCGCTGCGCGAGATCACCGAGGTCGCCGACAAGAACATAAAGCGCAAGCTCGAGAATATTTCGGGTGTTGGGCAGGTTTCCATCGTCGGTGGCCGCGAACGGCAGGTGAATATCTGGCTCGACCCGGCGCAGCTGCGCGCTCATGCGTTGACTGCCGCTGATGTGCAACGCGCCGTGCAGAGCCAGAACCTCACCATGCCGGGCGGCGCCATCGACGTCGGCTCCGACGAGGTCACGCTGCGCATCAAAGGCCGCGTCGAGCGCCCCGAGCAGATCGGCGACCTGGTCATTCGTGACGTGAGAGGGTACCCGGTGCGCATCCGCGACGTGGCGCGCGTCGAGGACGGCGCCGAAGAGGCGGAAACCGTCGCCGTCAAGGACGGCACTCCCGCGGTCGTGCTCTCCGTGCGCAAGCAGTCGGGTGGCAACACCGTCGCCGTCGTCGATGCGGTCATGGAGCGCATGGCGCAGATCAAACCGATCTTGCCCGCGGGCTACACACTCGAAGTCGTTCGCGACAACTCGGAGACCATCCGCACCAGCGTACACGCGGTCGAAGAGCACTTGGTGCTCGGCGCCATCTTCGCGGCCCTGGTCGTCTTGCTCTTCCTCGGCAACCTGCGCTCGACCATCATCGCCGCCATCGCCATCCCGGTGTCGATCATCGGCACCTTCGCGTTGATGTGGCAGCAGAACTTCACCCTCAACACCATTACGTTGCTGGCGCTCGCGCTGGCGGTCGGTATCGTCATCGACGACGCCATCGTCGTCCTCGAGAACATCTTCCGCTTCATCGACGAGAAGAAGATGAAGCCCGCCGAAGCCGCGGTGCACGCCACCAAGGAGATTGGCCTCGCGGTGCTCGCGACCACCGTCTCGCTGATCGCGGTGTTTCTGCCGGTCGCTTACATGGCCGGTATCGTCGGCCGCTTCCTGAACAGCTTCGGCCTCACCATGGCCTTCGCCATCGGTATCTCGCTGCTGGTCTCGTTCACCCTCACCCCGATGATGGCGTCGCGTTGGCTCAAGAAGCATCGGCCGATTGCGACCACCGGTGGACGCGCCGCGCAGAAGCCGATTCTCGAGCGCATCGTCGACTCCTTCTACCTGCCCATCGAGCGTGGCTACGTCCGCATCCTCGAGTGGTCGATGGCCCACCGCTGGGTGATCGTCATCGCCGCCGTGGGCGCGCTGGTCTCGGTCGGTCCGCTCATGAAGACGGTCAAGAAGGGTTTCTTGCCGACCAATGACGAGTCGCACTTCGAGATCAACGTGCGTACGCCCGAGGGCACATCGCTCGAGGCCACCGGCATCGTCGCCGAGCGCATCGCCCGTGAGGTCCGCAACGTCGAGACCGTCAAGGCGACGCTCATGACCATCGGCGACAACAACGAGCGCACGCCCAACAAGGCGCGCATCTACGTGCGCATGGTCGACTCGTCGCTACGCGACCTTACCCAGCACGACGTCATGAACTTCGTGCGCAAGACCATCGTCGCCAAGCAATCGAAGGATCTGCAAATCGACGTCTCGGACGTGCCGGCGTTCGCGATGGCGGGCGGCAGCTCGGCGCTCGTGCAGTACGACGTCAGTGGTCCATCGCTCGAGCGTCTCGCCGAGATCAACACCACGGTCATCGAGCGCATCAAGAAAGAAGTCCCCGGCGCCGTCGACGTCACCTCGTCGTTCATCGCCGGCAAGCCCGAGATGTCGGTCGAGATCGATCGCGAGAAGGCCGCGACCCTGGGTGTCGCCGTCGCGGACATCGCCACGGCCATGCGATTGCTCGTCGGTGGGCTCGAGGTGTCGACCTACGAGGAGAAGAGCGAGCAATACGAGGTGCACCTGCGTGCCGAGCGTAAGTACCGCGCCGACCTCGAGGGCATGGCGCTGATGACCGTGCCCTCGGCCAAGGTGGGCGCCGTGCCGCTGCTCGACGTCATGCACATGACGCCTGACACCGGTCCGTCGCTCATCAATCGCTTGAACCGCGTGCGTCAGATTACCTTCCGCGCCAATCCCGGCGCCGGTTACTCGGAAGGCGACATCATGGCGGGCGTGAAGACCGTCATCGACTCGCTCAAGCTCCCCGCGGAATACCGCTCGGGTCCCTCGGGTCGCTCCAAGGAGATGGCGAAGGCCGGCAAGCTCTTCCTCGCGGCATTCCTGCTGTCGCTGGTGTTCATGTACCTGGTGCTCGCGGCGCAGTTCGAGTCGTGGTTGCACCCGGTGACAATCTTGCTGTGCTTGCCGTTGACCTTGCCGTTCGCGCTCCTGTCGCTGGTCATCTTCAAGCAGCAGCTCGACATCTATTCGATGCTCGGCCTCTTGGTGCTCTTCGGAGTGGTCAAGAAGAACTCGATCTTGCAGATCGACCACACCAACCATCTGCGCAGCGAAGGCATGGATCGGGCGAGGGCCATCATCGTGGCCAACAAGGATCGCTTGCGCCCGATCTTGATGACCACCTTCGCGTTCGTCGCCGGCATGATCCCGTTGATTCTCTCGGAAGGCGCTGGCGCTGGTAACAACCGGGCCACGGCGGGTGTCGTGGTCGGCGGCCAGCTCATGTCGCTGCTGCTCACGCTGCTCGCGACACCGGTTGCTTACTCGCTCTTCGACGACGCATCGCAGTGGTTTGCGCGTCAGTTGGCCCGCTTCAAGAGCGCGGACGACGAGGACGATGACGACGAGCTCGTCGGCAAGGCTCACGAGGTCATCGAGCCCCTCCGTCCCACCGCGACGCGCGAGGAGCGTACGCCACAGCAGATTGTCGCCTGATCGATAAAGATGCTCCGGAGCGCGCTATGGGCGAGTGCGCTACGGTGCAGGTCCCGGGTGGCCATCGAATTTCTCGAGGCCATCCGGGACCACCTATTTTACGATTTTTTCGCTGAAGCGCAGGCCCCAACCGTAGTAGCTCCCGTCCACAAAGGGAGGCTCCGAGATGCGCGCTTTGCTTGCGATGTCTGTTCTGGTGTTGGCGGTGAGCTGCAGTGGCGGCGATGACGACGACCATGATCACGAGGACGGCGATCAGGACAGTAGCTGCACCGCGACCACGTCGGTGACCATCGACAACTTCGCGTTCTCGCCGCGATGCATGATCGTCGCGCCAGGAGCGACCGTGACCTTCACCAACGCCGACTCGACTGCCCATACGGCGTCCTCGAATCCCGCGGGTCAGTTCGATTCCGGCACGATCAACCCCGGTAGCAGCGCGACGATCACCGCGCCGGCGACGGCGGGCGATCATGCTGGGCGCTGCAATTTTCACCCGAGCATGACGTTCACCGTACGCGTCGAGTAAATCCACTCTTGCCTTCGCGGGGTGCACATCCGTACAGTGCACCCCATGGCAGAGCCGCCTGAGCTGCTAGTTCCGTCGAACGTGCTCGCGTTTCGGCGTCCGTCGGCGCCCTGGCAAAAGCCGAGCGGTATCGACCATGTCATCTCCGGGTGGCGTGAAGACGGTCGGCTCTATCGTCATTTCGCCCTCGACACGGTGGTGCCCGAGCGTCCGGCGCGCCTGACTGAGCTCCCTGACGAGCTCTCGTCCCAGGTCGCAACAGCGCTGCGCAGTCGAGGCGTGAAGCAGCTCTACACGCATCAGGCCGATGCCTATTTGCGGGCACGAGCCGGTGAGCACGTCGTCGTGGCGACGCCCACCGCTTCGGGAAAGAGCCTCTGCTACAACCTGCCGGTCCTCGACGCCTTTGCCCGCGATAGCGAAGCTCGCGCGCTCTATCTCTTTCCCACGAAGGCACTGGCGCGGGATCAAGAGGTGGCGTTGCACGAGTTGATGCATGCCGCCGGGCTCTCGCACGGCGCCATCACCTACGACGGTGACACGCCCGGAGATGCACGGCGGGCGGCGCGCGAGAAGAGCGGCATTCTCGTCACCAATCCCGACATGCTGCACACCGGCATCCTGCCGCACCACGCGAGCTGGGCGCGCCTATTCGCGAACCTCCGCTTCATCGTCATCGACGAGCTGCACTCGTACCGTGGAGTCTTCGGCTCCCATCTCGCCAATGTCTTGCGGCGGTTGCTGCGCGTCGCACGTTTCCACGGCGGCTCGCCGACGGTCATGTTCGCTTCGGCGACCATCGGCAATCCGCGCGAGCACGCGGAACGCATCCTGGGCGAGCAGGTCTCGCTCGTCCACGAAAGCGGAGCGCCCGCCGGCGAGAAGCACGTCATGGTGTTCAATCCACCGCTCTTGAACCCCGAGCTTGGTATTCGCGCCAGCTACATCAAGACGGCGGTGCGCTTGACCGCCGATCTCGTGCGCGCCGGCGTTTCGACCATCGTCTTCGGGCAGAGCCGTAACTCGGTCGAGGTCATGCTCAAGTATCTGCGTGACCGGCTCGGCGAAGACGGCGTCGATCCCGACACCATTCATGCCTATCGCGGCGGCTATTTACCGGAGACACGGCGGCGCATCGAAGCGGGCTTGCGCGAGGGCGCGGTGCGTTGCGTCGTCGCGACCAACGCGCTGGAGCTGGGTATCGATATCGGCGCCTTGGATGCGGTGGTCTGCGCCGGCTATCCCGGCTCGGTCGCCGGTCTGTGGCAGCGCTTCGGTCGTGGTGGGCGTCGCGGCGAGTCGTCGCTGGCTTTGCTCGTCACCTCGAGCGCCCCGCTCGACCAGTTCTTCGCCGCCGATCCAGAGGCCTTGATCGGCGCGCCCGTCGAGCATGCGCGTATCGACCCCGACAACATCGAGATCCTCGTGGCGCACCTGAAGTGCGCGGCCTTCGAGCTGCCGTTCGAGGAGGGCGAGGCGTTCGGCGACGTACCTCCGTCCGCTATCAAGGACGCGCTCGACTATCTGGCCGAATCGCGCATCGTGCATCCGGTGGCGGCGGCGTCCGGGCGCAACGTCTATCACTGGGCGAGCGACGTCTATCCGGCGAACCACGTCTCACTGCGCACCGCGAGCTGGGACAACTTCGCGATCATCGACGTCACGACCGATCACACCATCGCCGAGATGGATTGGCGCAGCACGCACACCATGCTGCATGAGCAGGCCATCTATCAGCACCTGGGCGAGCAATACCAAGTCGAGCGGCTCGACTACGACAACCACAAGGCCTACGTGCGCAAGGTCGCGCCCGACTACTACACCGACGCCATGACCTACACGCGCGTCGCTGTGCTCGAAGACGACGTGCCGTCCGAGCGGGTGAGCGAGCACTTCGCGTCGACGCTCGCCGGCGGCATGGGCGAAGTCAGCGTCGTCTCCAAGGTGGTCGGGTACAAGAAGATCAAGTTCCACACGCACGAGAACGTGGGCTACGGCGACGTGCATCTGCCGGAAATGCAGATGCACACGAGCGCCATGTGGCTCACCATCGGCAATGAGCTCATCACCAGCATGGGCGTGGCGCGGCCGCTGGTCATCGACGCGCTGCGAGGCTTGGCGAACGCGATGCATACGGTCGCGTGTGTCGGTTTGATGACGGATCCGCGCGACCTGGGTCGTACCGTGACCGACAAAGCCGGGGAGGGTGCGACCGCTCCAGTGGACGGTGGCTGGCTCGTCGATCGGGAGCCGTTCCATCCCACGATCTTCCTTTACGACTCGGTGGCGGGCGGTATCGGCCTTGCGCCGCGGTTGCACGAGGACCGGGTCGAGCTTTTGACGCGGGCACATGCGTTGATCAGCGCCTGTCCGTGTACAGCGGGATGTCCGAGCTGTATTGGACCCGGGATTGGCGTGGGCATTGCGCAGCTGCAAGGCCAGAGTGCGCTCCCGGCCGCGGCTCTCCCGCAGCTCGAGGCGGCGACCGAGGATGCGCTGGTGCCGCTCGACAACAAGGTTGGGGCGGCGGTGCGGCCGGCGATGGCGAGTGGAGACATGCGCAAGACGCTGGCGCTCGAGGTGTTGCGGGCCCTCGGGGTGGGCGCGTGATGGATATGAAGAGGAAGTTGTCGCGGTTGCGGCCCGACAAGACGATATCGGATGAGGGATTGCCGAGCGCCGATTACCGAGCGGCGATTGCCGATGACCGAACGCCGATGGCCGATGAGTCGAGCCTTGATGCGCCAATTGGCCGCGCCGATTCGATCAAGTCGCGGCTCCTCGCTTTGGCAAACCGACAAGCAAAGCCGAAGCGGCGGCGCGCCGATGCGGCGTCTGGGCTCGCCGGCTCCGTCCGCTCCAATGTCCGCGGCGAGCTGCACGTCGTCGCTCGAGCCTTCGAGCCCGATCATGCTCAGGGCTCCGCCCGTTTGCGTCGCGGTCTCGTCGCGACGGGTGAGCTGATCGCCAAGCTCGCCCTCGACGAGCGTCTGACGGCGATCGACTTCAGCCGCGCCTTGTACATCGACACCGAGACGACCGGCCTGTCCCATGGCGCCGGCACTTTGCCCTTCTTGATCGGCATGGCCTGGTTCGACGGCACCGCGGTGCAGGTC
>JBGGMJ010000190.1:0-37818 GCA_041288095.1 Myxococcota bacterium | reverse complement strand
ACCGCGTCCACGACCTCGAAGGCCGCGCGGAGCGCCTCGAGCAGGCATTCGCGCAGGAAGCCGCGGCGCTTCGAAAGGCCTGAGCGGCTGGAGCCGCGGGGGGCCTTTTGCTCGCCGCGCGAGTTTGGGCCACAACCTCGGGGATGACGATACGACGCAGGCGATTGGCCATCATCGCGACAGCAGGGCTCGTCGCCTGCGGGGTCGATCTGGCGGTTCCAAGCGGCGCGGTCGTCACTTGCCGGTCGAGCAGCGAATGTCCGACGGGAACGAGCTGCATCCTCGATGTCGGCATCTGCACGACGGGAGCGCGCCCCTGCGTGGAGGCAGCCGGCGCGGATTTCAGGACCGCCGCCGACGGCAATCAATGCACCACCGATGGCGGGGAGAACGGAACCTGCTTTCGCGGCAGCTGCACGGTCTGTGGCAACGGTGTCGTCGACGAGGGTGAAGAGTGCGACGACGGCAACACCGCCAATGCGGACGCCTGTCTGCAGACCTGCAGGAGCAATACCTGCGGCGACGGTTTCGTGAACACAGGCGTCGAGGAGTGTGACGACGGCAACCCGGCGGATACCGACGGCTGCCTTACCTCGTGCCTCATCAATGTTTGCGGCGATCGCATCATCAACGTCGGCGTCGAGACCTGTGAGGACGGTAACGACGACGACAACGACGGTTGCGGCCAATGCGTGCTCACCTCGTGGAGCGTCGCGGAGGACATCGGCTACGGTCCGTGGGGCGGCAATCTCGACGAAGTCTACTTCGGCTTGGTCGGCGACATCGCCGTCGATCCCGCCGGCAACATCTATGTGAGCGACTGGTCGCGCCATGTCATCTGGCGCGTCGAAGCAGGAAGTCGTCGCGCTCGCATCTACGCCGGCCGCGCCCCGGTCGCGAACGACGAAGGCATGCCGGCAATGCAGGCCTCGCTCTACTATCCGATGGGCCTCGCAACGGACCGACTTGGCAATCTCTTCGTCGTCGATCAAGGCCACTACCGGATTCTCCGCATCGACTACCGCACACAGGTCATCACCCGCGTCGCGGGGAGCTACGGTTGCTTCACCGGGACTTGTGGCGATGGCGGACCCGCCTTGGCAGCGGGGATGGGCTACCCCCTGGACGTCGCGCTCGACAACGTCGGTGGCATCTACGTCTCGGACGAGTTGCTGACGACCGGGTCGTTCTCGGGAAGGCTGCGTTACATCTCCCCCAACGGCACGATCTCGCAGTGGCGCGGCGTCGATTCGCCCGAGGCGGTCGCCGCCTACGGCACGAACAGCTTGCTTTACACCGAGACCAACGCTTCCTCGCCGTTCCACCATAAGCTCACCCGCTGGACCTCTGGAGGTGGTTTTCAGACGGTGTCCGGGGACATTGCCTGCGCGAGCCCGACCTCGAGCTGCGGCGACGGTGCGGTCACGGGCGGCCGATTCAATTATCCGGTAAGCCTCGCCGCCACCGAGCTTGGCGATATGATCTTCATCGCTGACCGAAACGACAACAAGATTCGTCTCGTCACGCCGACCACTGTGTCCACTATCGCGGGCACCGGCGGACCCTGCAGCGGAGATTGCGAAAGCGGTGAGGACGCAAAGCTCATCGGGATCAATGGCCCACAAGCCATCACCTTGGGTCCGGATGAGAGCGTCTATTTCATCGATGGGGCCCGGCGCATTCGCCGGCTCACACCGAACGGCGCGACCTACCGCTTGGAGACCATCGGCGGTAGCCGCATCAGCGAGCCCGTGTACTCGGGCACCGCCGGCACCGCCTCGAAGTTTCAAGAGCCACGCATCGTCGCCGCCGCGGCCGATGGCACAGCCTTCGTCGGCGAGAGTCCATCGCGCCGCCTCTATCGCGTCGATCCGGACGGACTCATCTACCGCCTTTCGGGTAGCGCCGTGACCTGCACCGACCCGACCAACCCGTGTGGTGATGGCCTCGCGGCGGACACCGTCCCCACGTTCTACCGCGACGACACCGGTCTTGCCGCCGACGCGGCTGGCAACGTGTTCTTCTTCGACGGACCGACCGGCCGTCTGCGCCGCATTGCACGCGCCGGCAACATCTTGAGCACCATCGCCGGCAACGGTGTCACCTGCGCGCCGACGACCGCGCCCTGCGGTGACGGTGGAGCAGCGACGGCCGCGAGCTTCACCGCTCCCAGCGACATCGCCACGGCGCCGGACGGATCCCTTTACGTGAGCGACCTCGGTGGGTTTCGCATTCGCCGCATCGACCCGACGGGCAGCACGTCGACGTTCGTCGGCACGGGTATCGCCTGCGCCGGCCCGGCGAGCTGCGGTGACAGCGGACCGCGCACCACGGCGACCCTGCAAGGACCACGCGCCGTGACTGTCGCGGCGAACGGTGACGTCTATTTCTTCGACGGGGACGGCACGAACACGACGTTACGGCGCATCGTCGCCGGCGGCGCCAACGTCGAGCGCCTGCATGCCGCCACGAACTTTTCTTTCTCGAGCGGTCTCGCGTTCGATGATGCGAGCCAGAGCCTGCTCGCGGGCTTCGACGGCGAGGTTCGACGCTACAGCGTCAGCGGCGCCACCGCATCGTTCGCGGGTGTAACCGACGCCATCGGCTGCACCTCCGCGTCCGATGGCGTCAGCGCGCTCAACTGGTGCATCGGTAACATCGTCGACGTGGCGCGCTCGGCGACCGGTGATGTGTTCGTCGCGAACTACGACGGCGGTGTGAAGAGAGTGAGCAGCACCGGCATCATCTCGACCCTCATTGGTCAGACGGATCCCTTGGGAACCGGGAGCTTCACCGCCGGCAACCTCGAGCGCCCGCGACAGATCCTCCACGCGCCGACAGCCGCTGGAGCGGACGTCTGGTGGGTCGCCAATGGCTTCAACGTCGCCGCCGTGGATCACGTACGCCGGCGCATCGACGGTCTTGTCGGCTACGGGTTCGGACCGACGAACGACGGCGTGGTCGCGCGCTACCGCGGCTCCTTCGGTGATGCAGCCGGTGTGGCCCTCGACACCACGGCCTCACCCATGCGGCTGTTCATCGCGGATGCCGCGGGGAATCAAATCTTCGTCTCATCGCTCGTCAATCCGGCGGACCCGCGCACCTGGCTGGTGAGCCTTTACGCCGGCAGCTCGACGGGTGACCACGTCAATGGTCCTCGCGCCTCGGCTCGTTTCCGTCAGCCGATGGGGCTCGCCTACGACGAGAGCAGCGGCATTCTCTACGTCGCCGATCGCGGCAATCACGTCATCCGCGCCGTCGATGCCACGAGCGTCACGACCGTGGTGGGTATCCCGACCGTCGGCCTGCCGGACTTCGACGTTCCGACGGGTGTGCCGCTCGACGACGCACACCTGTTCTTTCCGGAGGGCGTGACGCTCGAGCGCGTTGGTGGAGGCCTTCCCAATCTGTTGATCGCCGACACCGGAAACCATCAAGTACGGCGAGTCGATCGCGTGGCGCAGCGGGTTCATGTCATCGCCGGTGACGGGTCCGCGGGGATCGCCGGCTCGGGAACCGCGCGCTTCGTCGCCATCACCTCGCCGCGCAGCGTCGCCGTCGACAGCTTCGGGAACCTATTCGTCGCCAGCGGTTTCACGGTGCGTCAGGTTCTCGCCGGCGATGACGGCGTCGCGACAGGCGACGACGAGCTCATCACCATCTACGGTAACCGGCGCGAAGATGCGCCGATGTCCGCTACGGCGTGCCTGTCGGGGATCGGCGTCGCGCCCGGCGATGACCGCGTCTCGTTCACCGACGTGTGCTCGGGTTTCTACGTCCAGCTGTCGCGCGAAGCGCTGTAGCGCTGCCCTATGTTCTAGGGCGCGGAACCATGGCGCCCGTCTTCTCGTCACGGGCCTGCAAAATCACCCTGGGCTCCTGCACGAGCTTTGCAAGGTCGCCGTCGGGGTGGCGGTCGATGACCAAGCGGTACTCGGCGTGTCGCAGCATCTCGACGTCGGTGTTGGCATCGCCTGCCGCGAAGATGTGCCGGCCCTTGGGCAAGACAGTGTCGATGAGGTCGGCTTTGCCCTGGCGCCAGGTGATCGGATACGCCGGCTCGTAGCGGGGCAGATATTTTCCTTCCGCCATGGCGTTGCGGAGGCCGTAGATGTGATCCGCCGGCAATGGATAACCAAAGGTCGCCGCCGCGCCGCGCACCAGCTCCTGCTGGCTCGCCGAAATGACGTAAACCCGCGCGCCGGCCGCTGTTATAGCGGACATCAGGTCCTTGATCTCTTGCTGCGGCTTGGTCACCAGCGGCGCGACCTTCGCCCCGAGCGCGCGCACTTGCTCGGCTGTCATCCCCGCGAGCCAGTAACCGATCCAGGCATAGGTGTAAGCGCGCGGGACGTTGGGGTCTTCTTCGAGCTTCGCGTACAAGCCGGCGCAAGTCTCCCGGAACTCCTTGTGCGTGGCGTCGCCGATGACCGCTTTGCCGGACTTGAGCGCCACGTACGCCGCGACCATCCTCGGTCGCAGCGGCTCGGGCATCAGCTCGTGAACCTGACTCGGCGTGAGCAGCATCTCCATGCGCTCGAGCTGATAGAAAAACACGTTCTCGCCGATGTCGCCGAAGGCGCTGGTGTTGTCCCAGTCGAAGGTGGCGATGTCACCAGGCTTCACCGCCTTGAGCATCGATTCCAACGCCTCGCGATTCTTGGGGTACCAACCACCCGCTGGGAGGCCAACTGCAATAGCGGTCAACAGTGCGATCACGTCGCAACTCCAAGCTAGGGAATGAGCGGCGCGACCCACTGAATGCTTACGAACGATTGGCTCTCGATGCCAAAGGTCGACGCGACTCCCGACGTCACCGTCACTTCGACGTAGTCGCCTTGTTGCATCGGGACCAGGGAATCGAGATGGGGCACGGCCCCGCCCGCGGCGGTGCGCCCGTCGACGTCGAGTTGTCCAAGCGTCGAGTGACTGATCCGCACGTTGGCACCCGAGGTACCGGTCAGGGGGCTCAACACCATGGTCGCGGAGACGCGGTAGATGCCCGGCGTCGTCGGCGTGAGCTGCAAGCCGTCCGACGAAAGAAACGCCTCGCTCTCGAAGGAATCAGCGCTTGCCGGTGCCAGCCAGACGACAGCCGTCGCCGTCCCCGCGGGAAACTCCTGGGTCGTCTCGGGCTTGTAGCGCGCAATGGGAAAGGCGCCGCTCGAAAAGAATCCTGGGCTGCTGATGACCCCAGCCGCGAGCGTCGGCGAGGGATAGGTCCCATCGAGCGCTCCGCCCGCCGTACCCGTGGGCGTGCGAGCATCGGCGAGGCGCGCGTCGTCGCCGGCAGCGGCTTGGCTTGCGCCGGTGCCCAGCGTGCGCAGGCTCGGGCTCGCGGCATCGGCGTCGATCAGCGACGCATCGATGTGTCCCGCGTTGACCGCTCCAGTGGCGATGTCGGGGTTGGGATACGTCCCGGCGAGCGCTCCACCCGCGATGCCGCCCGCGACTCCGGGTTCACCTTGCGGCCCGGCGTCACCAGGTGCGCCCTGCGGTCCAGGATCGCCTGCCGGCCCCGGATCACCCGCGGGCCCTCGAGGACCTTCCGCCCCAGGAGGCCCTTCCGGGCCAGTGGAACCAGCGTCACCATCACAAGCAAGCACGAGGAGGACGACGCCAAGAGTCGACAGGCGAGCGATCACGGGCATGGCGGGACTATGAAATGAAGTCGAGCCCGGAACAACCGCCCACCTCGCCTGGGCTATACTCATGCACATGCGCCGCGCCGGGGCAGTCACCCTCTTCCTACTCCCCGCATGCCTGAGCTTTCCGCGAGCCGACGCGTGTCGTCGCACCGACGCGCTCTGCGATGACCCACCAGCCGCGGCGTGCGACGGTCAAGCCGTTCGCAGCTACGAAGCCAGCGGCACCTGCGACCGCGCGAGCGGCACCTGCGGTTACGCGTCGTCGCTGTTTCACTGCCAAGCCTTCGAGACCTGCATCGACGGCGCGTGCGTCTGCAACGCGGGCAGCTGCCTGTGCACGACGCGCGACGACTGCCCAGGCGGCGACCTCTGCATCGTCAACGACTGTGTGAACGGCTCCTGTCAGCGCACGCCGACCTCCGTGTCGTGCGATGACCACGACCTTTGCACGCAAATCGACACCTGCGTCAGTGGCGTGTGTCGGGGCACGGACCCGGTCATCTGTGAGGCGATCGATACCTGCCACGAGGTGGCAGAGTGTAATCCGGCGACCGGTGCCTGCTCGCAGGTCGTCATCCCCGCCGGCGTCCCGTGCGACGACGGTAACGCCTGCACCGACGACGACACCTGCAACCCCAGCGGCGCCTGCATCGGCACGGAGCGCCGGTGCCTTCAGCCTCCCGCCGCTGACTGTCACGACGATGCCACGGTGCGCACGTACCAGACCCAGGGCGAATGCGATACCAACACCGGGGCCTGCGAATATCCGACGAGGCTCACCCCGTGTCCAAGCACGAGCTTCTGCAGCGCCGGCGTCTGCGAATGTCTGCGGGCGGGAGCGTGCGAGTAGACGTGGACCTCGTGCTGCGACGGTGACGTGGTGCTCCGGTCCTCGGCTTGTTTGGCGGTCACTCGCGAGCCGTTTTAGCGTCTGCTGTTTGAGGCCTCAGTGGATCTGCACCGAGGGGGTGGAGGAGACCCGGGGGCGGGCGGTTGCCTTGGCGTCTGATTGCTGCGCGGGCCGGAGGTTGTGCTTCGCAATGGGGCCTGGCGCTATAGCGGACGTTTGAAAATGCGCGCTAACGCGTATTTTGCGTACGCGCGCGTGCGAAAAAACGACTGTTGCGTTTTTGCGGCGGCTTCCGTGATTTTCGCATCCGCGGGCATTTGCGGGGCACCACGGGTACACGAGTCTTCGCACCTACTGCGTCGAAGAGCTCGGCGTTCGACCACAAGATCACGTTCGCCACCAAAATGCGCGTTGACGCGCATTCCGCCAAAGCGGACACACCGACATAGCCCAAGCCCCCGGCAGCGCAGCACAACCCCTCCGGCTCATGCAGAAAGCACAGCCCCAAAGCCGGCGAAGGCCCCCGGGTCTCCTCAACCCCCTCGGTGCAGATCCACCGAGGCCCCAAACAGCAGACGCTAAAACGGCTCGTATGCGCCAGCGCCACGGCCTCGCAAGCGCAAGCGCAAGCGGCGCAGCTCTAGAAGCGCACGAGAACAGCGCCCGTCCCATCGCCGGTGGTCTCCACCCCGTCGTCATCGCGCACCAAGTAGAGCACGACGCCAACGGCGATGGCGGCAAGGCCTACGACGCCGGTCACGCGCGCGACGTTCTGACTGTGAATGCCGGCACTGCGGTGCGCATCGTAGTCGCCTTCGTCGAGCGCGCCGTGATGCTTGTAGGCGTTGAGCTGAAACGCCCCCGCGACGATCAGGCTCACGGCGCCCGTGCCCCAGAGCGCAAGCGGTGCCACGCCGAAGCGCGCGACTAGCCCAGGCTCGGACTGGCTTGCCGGCGCGGCGATGCTCACCGGAGGTGGGGCGGCGACGACCGACGCGGCCCGGTGAGCCCGTAACGCGCTGACGATCTCGAGCAATTCCTGGTCGAGATTCACGGTGTCGGAGACGCGCGGTCGCTGACTGTCGACCTTGGTGATCTCCGTGACGCCGTTCGCGTCGACTGCACGCAGCGAGAGATGGAAAGCGTTGCCGGCACGCAGGACCTGGATGGTCACGACACCGAGCGCCGACGTTGGGCAGCTTTCGGCGCCGAGGTACTCGGTCACGTTTTGATTGCGCAGCGTGGCCGCGATGGAGTCGCTCAGCTTCGCGGACGCGGCGGGCTCGAGGCCCACCACCTCGAGCGAACGAATGCAGAGCACATCGGGGCTCGAGTCGCCCGTGGCCAGTAGCAGTGTCGCCAACACGAGGCCCAATCGCACTCCTCGAGCGCCGCTAGCGGCGCATCGCCTCCATCAAATCGTACGCTTGGTTGAGCGCCCCGTTGGCGCCCCGAAAGTCGCCGTGGGCGAACGCCGCTGCAGCGGACGCAAGAGCGTCGTCGAGCTTCGGCACGACGCCGCCCTTGGAAATCGTATCATAGCGCCCATTCAGTCGCGTGAGCTTTCTGCTGATGAAGGTCCGATCGATCGCCTGATGCGAGGCGATTGCGACAGCGCGCGCCGCGGCGTCGCGGGCGTGCTCCCCATCGCCTCCGCGCACCGCGCGCTGCAAGTCACGCTGCGCTTCGTCGAGCTGAGCAACGTCCCCATCGACCAGACCGTGGCCGCGCACGGCGGCGGCGGTGTCGGTCGCTAGGCGCGTGAGCTCGGCGTGGGTGCGATCGGCGTCGGACACGGTCTTGCGACCGCTCCCCCCACGTGGCGGTCGAGAGGTCGTCGTGCTCTTGACCGCTATCGCGGGCTTGGGGGGTGGCGCGGGAGGAGCGAGTGGTGGCGCGGGCGGCGGCGCGGAAGGCGGGACAGGAGTTGGCGGTTCTAGAGGCACATCGGCGATGGGGGCGGCCTCGGGCGTCGCCGCGGACGTCAGCTCCGGCTCAGGCTGATCGCCAACGTCGAACCACATCGTCAACGCACCCGCGGTGAACAGCAGCCCGAGTGCCGCCGCCATGATGAACCAAGCGACCCGCGTGCGGCCGACGATGGGTGGGCGGCTTTGCAGCGGGCTCGGAGCCGGCGTCTCCCGGCTGGGCGGTGGGCTGCGCTCCGTCACTTGGGTGTCGTCATCCCAGGTGACGCTGAACAGCGCGTAGCTCCCCTGCTTGCCCTTGAGCTCGGGGGACGAATGGAATTCGGTGACGAGCTTCGGATCGAGCAGCATGTCGCGTGTCGAGGAGGACACGAGGATGTCGCCACCTTCCGCGAGAGCACAGATACGCGCCGCGACGTTGACGCAGTTGCCGAAGACGTCGCTCCGCTGGACGACGGCTTGCCCGCTGTGGATACCGATGCGCACGCTGATGCGACCGCCGCTGTCATGGATCGAAGCGTTGTGACGCGCGAGTGCTTCCTGCATTGCGATCGCGGCCGATGCGGCGCCGTCGGCGCGTGCGAAGGTCGCCATGATGGCGTCGCCGATCGTCTTGATGACGACGCCGCCATGACTCTCGACGATCGGCAGGAGCAGCTTGTTGTGGGTATCGATGAATCGGTAGCCGCGCACGTCACCATGACGGTCGAAGTAAGAGGTCGCGCCAACGATGTCGGTGAACAGCACCGTCGTGTGACTTACCTTCTGCTGCAGCAGCGACGAGTAGGTTGGGCTCTGGATGGCGAGTGACACCAGCGAGTCGATGTCGCGATCCCACGGAGAAAGTGGCCGGGCGCGCTCGACCTTGGTCAACGTGTCGGTCTCGAGGGCGGCGAGCTCGCGCTCGACCTCGAGCGCCGAGTGGAAGCGCTCGGCCGGCGCGGCGATGGTGCGCAGGATGAGCTCGTCGAGCTCGGGAAAGCTTTGCGAGTTGTATTGGCTGGGCGGCATGGCTCGCCGGGTCTCGATGAGCTCCAACAGCTCGGTGACGTCCGCCGCCTCGTGCGGGTGGCGCCCCGTCACACAGCGGTAGAGGAGGACACCCAACGCGTAGACGTCGCTGCTCTCGCTCAAGACTTCGCCGCGCAGGGTCTCGGGCGCGACGTAGTGCAGCGAGCCCACGATGAACCCCGGGGTAGTCAGCGACGTCAGCGTCGGCGTCGTGGCAAAGCCGAAGTCGAGCAACGAAGGCTTTCCGTTGTGTGCGATGAGCACGTTGCTGGGCTTGAGATCACGATGCACGATGCCGGCCTGGTGCGCCGCCGCAAGCGCCATCGCGATGCCGCGACCGATGCGCACGACGTGGGCGATGGGCAGCACGCCCTCGTCCTGGAGCAGCCGCTCGAGGCTCTCACCGTCGATGTGCTCCATGGTGATGAAGTGGGTGCCCTCGTGCTCGTGCAGATCGAAGACCCGGCAAATGCCGGGGTGACTCACGCTGCGGGCGAGGAGCACCTCGCGTTTGAAGCGCTCCAACGCGCTTCGGTCGCGCGAGATGTCGGGCGTCAGGACCTTGAGCGCCACGTTCACGTTCAGCGTCGTGTCGTGCGCCAGATACACGGTGCCCCAGCCGCCCCTGCCGAGCTCACGCTCGAGGCGATACCGTCCGAGCTGTTGCTGAGGGGGTTGGGCGTGGGTTGTCGACATGTGCCTTTTGGACGGCCACTGAGAGCATGCCAGGGCCCCCACGCGCCCTCAACCCGGGGTTGTGAGCGCAACCTCGGCGCCCGGGCTATAGTCCTTGGGTGCGCTGTGCCGCTTCGCTCGCCATACTCCTACTTCCCGCGTGCCTGAGCTTCCCGCCGGCGGGTGCGGGAGACGAAGATTGTACCGAAGACGCTGTGGCGGACGGTGATGGGGACCGCTGCGAGGTTCACACCGACGACGACGTGCCGGGCTTCATCGTCGACACCGCGGGCGGGGTGGTCGTTGGCGAGACTGGAGCCCAGGACACCTTTCGGGTGAGCCTGCGAACGCGGCCGACCGCTCCCGTTTCCCTGTCTGTCAGCGCCTCACCCGCGGCCAGGGTCGCGCTCAGCCCCGCGACCATCACGCTCCACGCCTTCAACTGGAGCACGGGGGTCACCGTCGACGTCACCGGGCTCGATGATGAGCCACCGGTGGATGACAATGACGAAAGCGTCACCGTCGTGCTCGGCGTGGCATCGAGTGCCGATCCGACGTACGGAGACCTCGCTGCTCCCGACGTGATCGTCACCGTCGTCGACGATGACGTGGCCTCTATTGTCTTGAGCTCGATGACCGCGCGAACGCTGCTCGAGACTGGTCCGCCGCTCGAGGTGACGACCGTGTCGCTCGCCACCAGGCCCGCCGGGACAGTGACGGTGCCGGTCAGCAGCGGGTCGAGCGTGCGCGCCAGCGTATCGCCGAGCTCACTCCTGTTCGATGCCTCGAATTGGAACGTTCCGGTGCCGGTTACGATGTCGGCCTTCGACGACGACGTCCGCAATGGCGACCTCGTGTTCCATGTCGGCTTCGGCCCGACATCCGGCGACGCGGCGTACGCCGGAGCAACCGCGGGCACGGTCGAGGTCACTGTCGTCGACGAAGAGCGTCGCATCGTGCTGTCGAACCAGCTGGCGCCGAGCACCGTGGATTGGGGCGGCGTCAGCTGGCTGCTTGCCGCTGACTTAGGGTGCAGCCTGCAGGGCGCCGCTTCGTACAAGGCGTTGCTCATCGCGAGCACTCGGCTTCCGAACACGGCCACCTGGGTCATGAAGCCGGGCTACAACTACGTGCGCGGCGACGGCGCGACAGTGATTGCGCGCGCGAGCGCCCGGGGTGAGCTCACCGACCCGCCACAGAACACGACGACCGGGAGAGATGACGTCTATTGGACCGGGATCCAGATCGCAGTGGTCGCCGGTGCCTACATCTGGGAGCCGGGAAACAGCTGCGCCAACTGGCTCTCGGACAACGCCGGGCTGAACGGCGTAACCGGGACCGGGAACGTGTTGTCCGTCGCCTTCGCGGGCATCGACCGCGCTTGCGATGTCCCCCGGCCGGTCCTCTGCGTGGAGCAGTAAGAAAAAGCCCGCAGCACCATGAAAGACGCTGCGGGCTTACAGGTCGGGGTGACAGGATTCGAACATGCGACCTCTTGGTCCCGAACCAAGCGCTCTACCAGGCTGAGCTACACCCCGAGGGAGGCGGCATCTAACGTAAGCCGCGCCGCGGTGTCAACGACCGCCTGCGCTTCTTGGCTGGCTAGCCGAAGAGCTGCCGGGTCAGCTTGACGTAGGCGTCGCTGTGCTCGGAAATACGGGTGTATTTGCCGTCACGCACGATGAGGCGCCCACCGACGCAGACGTCACGGACGGCGCGGCTGTCCGTCGAAAAGACCAACGCGGCGAGCAGCGAGTCGTCATCGCAACCAACGAGCGCCGGGTCGCGCAGATCGTAGGTCACGAAGTCACCGATCGAGCCGGGTGCGAAGCGACCCGCATCGATGCCGAGCGCGCGGGCGCCGTGCACGGTCATGCTGTCGAAACAGGCCTTGGCGCTCGAGTCTCCGCCGGCGCGGGTCACGACGTTGCGCCGCTGGTGCTGCAAGCGCGCATGCATCTCGAGCCGCCTGCCCTCCTCGAGCAGCGACAAGAGCGTCTGGCCGTCGGTCCCCAGAGCCATCGGCACGCCGGCATCGAAGAGCGCGCGCACCGGTCCCAGGCCGTCCCCCAGGTCCGCTTCGGTGGACGGACAAATGCAAACGGTCGCGCCGGACTGGGCGATCGCGCTCACCTCACCGTCGCGCAGGTGCGTCGCGTGCACCAGCGTCGTGTCCTTGTCGAGCACGCCTGCCTGCGCGAGGAGCGCCACCGGAGCCTTGCCGGTCTTGGCCAGGCACTGCTCGACTTCGCGCGGCTGCTCCGAGACGTGCAGGTGGAAAGACCGTCCGCGATAGCGTTCTTTGGCCGCGCGAATGTCCCCGATCGCCACGGCACGCACACTATGGGCGGCCACCGCGACGCTGACCATCGGCGTCTCGAGCTTCACCAGCTCGTCGATGGCGGCGCAGGCGGCGTCGAGGGACGGATCGCAAAAGCGACGCTGCAGCTCCGAGGGCGGCGTGTCGAAGTCACCGCGCAGATAGATGGTCCGAATGAGGCAAAGCCGGATGCCGACATCACCAGCGGCGGCAATCAGCGCACGCGCCGTCGCCAGCGGATCGGAGTACGGAGTCCCATCTGGGGCGTGGTGCAGGTAGTGAAACTCACCAACGGTGGTAATGCCCGAGAGCGCCATCTCGAGGAACGCCTGCCGTGAGGCGGTGCGAATGCCTTCGGGATCGAGCGTGCCGGCGGCGCGGTACATGATCTCGCGCCACGACCAGAAGTTGTCGTCCGTGGAGCTCGCCGCCTGAGTCCGGCCACGCAGCAAGCGCTGAAAGGCGTGCGAATGCGCGTTCACGGCGCCGGGCACCAGTAGGCGCTCGCCTAGGTCGAGCTTCGCCTGGACTCGCGGCACCAGACCTTTGACCCGGCCATCGGGACCGAGCTCGAGCGCCACGTCCTTCTTGACGACGCCGTCGACGTAGATGCGGGCAGCGGAGACGATCACGGGTGGGAGTGATAGTCGGCGGGAGGGCGGCCTGCAACTTGAGGCCCAACCAGGTTGTGAGATGCCCCCTTCCCGAATATGACGGGCTCCGCTTGACCACCCCCTGGCAGACCATCGAGCGCGCCACGCAGAGCGGCTTCGTCCGCGGCTCTGTCGGTATTGGCGAGGACGCGGATGGACTGGTGCGCATCATCGAGACCGTACGCGACCGCGTCTTGTCACAGGAGCTGCCGCTGCTCACGCACGCCGATCTCGGGTCAGCCAAGGATGACCGCGACGGCAAGCGCGAGGCGCTGCGCAAAGGCCGCCTCAAGCGCTTCGTCGTGCCCCTCCACACCGAGGCCGGGCCGCGCATCATCAAGGTCGCCGAGACCGTCGGCTTCGGCAACACCGTGCACGGGCTGCTCGGCCGCTCGATAGCGCGACGCGAGCACCACAACCAGCTGCGCGCCGAAACCCTCGAGCTCGCCGCCACCAAGAGCGCTGGTTATCTCGAGCTGCGCAGTGGTCCGCTATTGCGGCGCGCCATCCAGATTCAGACGGAGCTCGATCCCACCCTGCCCACCTGGACCGACGTCCTCGAGACCGATTTACAAATGGGTGGCGACGAGGCGCTCGACCGCGCCGCGCGGGCACTCGCATCGACGCACGCGCTCGGCTTCTTCCACGGCGACCTGAAGGGGTTTCACGCGTTCGTGCCCGAGCCCAAAGGCGAGACCTACGGCCTCGTGTGGCTCGACCTCGGCCGCGTCGCCTTCCATCTCACACCGCGAAAGCGGATGATCAACCTCTATCAGGCGCTGCGTTTCGTGGTGCCGCGCCGGCCGGAAGCCGAAGAGCGCTTCGTCCACGCCTACTGCAAGGCCAGCGGCTGGCGGACGCAGGCGGGCGAGCGGACACTGCGCCAGGTACGGCGTTTTCTCGCGTACAAGCTGCGCACGCATCCCAACCCGTGACCCGCATCGTCGAATGGTTGACGCGGCACACCCTGCTCGCGGCGTTGGTCGCGGGCGCCCTGGCGCGTCTGGTCAGCGCCCTCGTCGGCATCGGCTTCCATGCCCGCGACGACTATTTCCACGTGCTGGCGCCGGCGCTCGCCTGGCTCGACGACCCGGCCTTCGTCTGGGAAACGAGCGATCTGCCCGGCGCGGGCTTGCGGTCACAGCTCGTCCCGCGGCTCGTGGAGCTCGTGGTCTTCATTGCGCGCGCCGCCGGCGTCACCGAGCCCGAGAGCTTGCTGCGCATCTTGCACCTGTGCGCTGGAGCGTACTCGCTGCTCGCGGTGTGGGGCATGTGGCTGCTCGCGTCGGTCCTCCTACCGCCGAAAGGCGCGCGCATCGCGACGTGGCTCACGGCGGTGCACTTCGCCATGCCCTACCTCGGCACGCGTCTGCTCATCGAAGCCATGGCCATCCCGCCCCTGATCTTCGGCTTGTGGTGCGCGACCATGACGGGTCTCGGCGTCTTGTTCGCGGGCATCCTCATCGGCCTCGCCTGTTGGTTGCGCTACCAAGTCGCGGTGATCGCCATCGGCGTGGCCGCGCACTTCGCCCTGCGGAGGCGCTGGCGCGACCTGGCGTACCTCGCGGCCGGCGGCTTGCTCGCGCTCGTCATCCAGGGGCGCTTCGACAAGAGCACCGTCGGAGTGCCGTTCCAACCGCTCTGGAACAACATCCTGGCGAACGCGGCTCCGCACGAGACGCTCACGCGGATGAGCGCGACGACCTATCTGTGGATCTGGCTCGTGCTCACCATCCCGCCCGTCACCATCACCCTCGTGCCGGCGATGTGGCGCGAAGCCCGCGGCCTGCGGCTCGTCTGGCTGCCGTTCTTCTTGTTCGTGCTCGCCCACATGCTCATCCCACACAAGGAGGAGCGCTTCATGGCGCCGGCGCTGCCGCTCTTCTTGGTGTTGCTCGCGGCGGGCCTCGCACGTCGCATGCAACCAGCACTCGCCGTCTGGTTCGTGGCCGTGCACGCCGTGGCCCTAGGGGTCGCGGTCACCCATCAGAGCCAAGCCGGTCAACGCGAGGCGCTTACTCGCCTGAGACACGACGCGGAGGCACGCGCGGTCATCGCCTTGGGCCCCGAGGTGCCGAGTTTTTTCCTCGGTGACAGCCCGCTCCCTGTCCGCCGCAACGGAGAGGTCGACGCGGTCTGGCTCAGGCGGGCCATGCGCGACCTCGACGCCGACGACACGCCCGCGAATCGCTTCCTCGCGTTCGAGAGCGACGGCTTCAAGATGGAGCTGCTGCTCGAGGCCATGGCTCTCGACTGCCGGCGCGAGGCGGTCTTCAGGAGTAGCTTCTTCGACCAACTCGCCTATCGTTTGAACCCGGAACACAATAGGCGGCGCAGCCCGATCGTGCTGTGGACGTGCGAGCGCCCCGAGGTCGCAAGCGTGTTATGAAGGACCCAATGCCCCCCCGTCAGCTCAACCGAATCTGCGTGTTCACCGGCTCGTCCATGGGTGCGCATCCCGAATACGCCGAAGCAGCCGGGGCGCTGGGTCGCGTCTTCGCCAAGGAGCACATCGAGCTGGTTTATGGCGGCGCCTCGGTCGGCCTCATGGGTGTCCTCGCCGACGAAATCCTGGTTCAGAGCGGCCGGGTCCACGGCGTCATCCCGCGCGGCCTCGCCTCGAAAGAGGTCATGCACGCGAGCCTCACCGAGCTGACCGTCGTCGAGAGCATGCACGCCCGCAAGCAGGCGATGAGCGACCTCGCCGACGCCTTCATCGCCATGCCTGGTGGCTTCGGCACCTTCGACGAGCTCTTCGAGATCCTCACCTGGGCGCAGCTCGGCATCCACGCCAAGCCCATCGGTATCCTGAACGTCGCGGGCTATTTCGACCCGCTCATTCGCATGATCGAAACGGCTGTCACTCAGGGCTTCGTACCCGAAACCCACCAGAGCCTGTTCGTGGTCGAAACCGACGCCAAAGGCCTCGTTCAGGCGCTACGGACCCATCCGATGCCGAAGGTTAGGCGCTGGATCACGCGCGAGCAGAGCTGACGCGCAACGGCGTCACTGTCGTCACGTCATTGTGTCACGCAACGCGCTTCGGGCGGTGTCGATAACGTGGCCACACAGCCACCCGCTATTTCCCGAGGAACTCTATGACCAGCGTTTCGGCACCGCCGTCCACCCCGCAAGTCCCGACTCAGGCCGACGACCAGAAGGCCATCAACGAAGCGGGCCAGAAGGCCCTAAAGAAGCTTGGCGTGGTCAGCGCTCAGGCCGATGTCGCCATCGGCGCCGCTAAGGCCGGCCTCGGTCTGCAAAAGACCAAGGACTACCTCACCACCGAGGCCCAGAACGTCGGTAACACGGTCGAGAAGACCTTCCGCTGCTCCGCCGCGGAGCTCGTCTTCCAGTCGATCACCAAGATGGCGCCGGCCGAGACCCCGGAATCGCCGCTGATCGAAGGCGCCCAGAAGACCCTCGGCGTCGCGGAGGCCAACCTCGCGGCCATCGCCGGTGTGCGCACGGCGCTCGGCAAGAAGATCAGCGAGGTTCCGGTGAATCTCGACTGCACTCCGCCCAAGAAAGAAGAGAAGTCGAACTAGTTTCCCCTCAGGGTTTACGCCGAGGCGTAAATCTCCTGAAGCGAGACGACCTCGGACGCGCGACCCGCTCGCATCGAAGCAATGGCCGATGCGGCGGCGTCCGCTCCGGGGATCGTCGTGATGATCGGCACGTTGTGCTGCACCGCCGTCGAGCGCATGCGCGCTCCGTCCTTGAATGACGTGCCGCCGAACGGGGTGTTGATGATCAGGGCGATCTCACCGCTCTTGATGTAGTCGTCGATGTTCGGGCGACCCTCGGAGAGGCGCAACATATCGCGCACTTCGAGTCCGTTTTCGCGGAGAAACTTCGCGGTGCCGCCGGTCGCGGCGAGCTTGAAGCCCAGCTCGGCGAAACGCTTCACCACCGGCAGCGCCGCCTTCTTGTCGCGGTCGGAGACGGTGACGAGGAGCGTGCCGTCCTTGGGCAAGCGCGTACCAGCGCCCAGCATCGCCTTGTAGAAGGCCTCGCCGACGTCCTTGGCGATACCCATGACCTCGCCGGTCGACTTCATCTCCGGCGAGAGCTTCGGGTCGACGCCGGGGAACTTCACGAAGGGGAAGACCGGAGCCTTCACGAAGAAACGGTCGACGGTGATGTCCTTGGTGAGACCGAGCGACGCCAAGGTCTCGCCGAGCATCAGGCGGGTCGCCATCTTGGCGAGCGGCACACCGGATGCCTTGGCGATGAACGGCACGGTGCGCGAAGCTCGCGGGTTCACCTCGAGCACGTAGACCTTGCCGACAGTGACCGCGAACTGGATGTTCATCAGGCCGACGACCTTCAGGGCCTTGGCGAGCTTCTTCGTCGTTTCACGCATCTCGCGCTCTATCTCCGGCGCGACTTGATAGGCCGGCAGCACCGCGGTCGAGTCACCGCTGTGCACACCGGCATATTCGATGTGCTGCATGACACCAGCGATGATGCAGTCCTTACCGTCCGCCAAAGCGTCCACATCGAATTCGAGCGCGTCCTCGAGGAAGCGATCGATGAGCACGCTGCCGTTCGGGGGCGCCGCGTCGAATGCCTCGCGCACGTATTGCATGAGGTCGCTCTCGCTGTAGACGATGGCCATGGCGCGACCACCCAAGACGAACGACGGGCGCACCAACACGGGGAAGCCGACCTTCTTGGCGATCTCGACGGCGTCTTCGGCGCGCGTCGCGAAGGCGTGCGGCGGATAGGTAACGCCGAGCTGGTCGAGCAGCTTGTTGAAGCGCTCGCGATCCTCCGCGAGGTCGACGCTGTCCGCCGGCGTGCCCATGATCTTCACGCCGGCCTCGGCCAAGGGCTTGGTGAGATTGAGCGGGGTCTGACCGCCGAACTGGACGATGACGCCCTCGGGCTTCTCGGCGTTCACCACCTCGAGCACGTCCTCGAGGGTGAGCGGCTCGAAGTAGAGCCGGTCACTCGTGTCGTAGTCCGTCGAAACGGTCTCGGGGTTGCAGTTGATCATGATGCTCTGCACGCCGGCCTCGCGCAGGGCGAAGCTCGCGTGGCAGCACGCGTAGTCGAACTCGATGCCTTGGCCGATGCGGTTGGGACCGCTGCCGAGAATGACGACCTTGCGGCCGGGCTCGGGCTTGGCTTCGTCTTCTTGCTCGTAGGTCGAGTAGAAGTACGGTGTGTACGACTCGAACTCGGCGGCGCAGGTATCGACGCGCTTGTAGACGGGGATGAGGCCCATCTGATGGCGGCGGTCGCGCACCTCCTTCTCGGAGATCTTGACCAGGTCGGCGATGCGGCGATCCGAGAAGCCGTACTCCTTGGCGCGGCGCAGGGTGTCGTCGTCGACGTCCTTCCATTTCATGCCGCGCAGGTCGCGCTGCAACGAAGCGAACTGCTCGAACTGATCGAGAAACCACGGGTCGATGTGCGTGAGACGCGCCACCTCGTCGACCGAGAAGCCGTTCTCGAGCGCCGCGATGACGATGCGGATGCGGTTCTCGTTCGGTGACTGCAGGCGCTTGACGATCTCTTCGCGCGGCAGGTCCCACGGGCGGTAGGGGTTCTTGGCCTCCATCGAACGGAGCGCCTTGAAGAACGACTCCTTCAGGGTGCGCCCCATGGCCATGGCCTCGCCGACCGACTTCATCTGCGTGCCCAGCGTCTCGTCGCTGCCACGGAACTTCTCGAAGGCGAACTTCGGGATCTTGGTGACTACGTAGTCGAGCGTCGGTTCGAAGGCGGCCGGCGTCTTCTTGGTGATGTCGTTGGCGATCTCGTCGAGGGTGTAGCCGACGGAGAGCTTGGCGGCGATCTTGGCGATGGGAAAGCCGGTGGCCTTGGACGCCAAAGCGGACGAGCGCGAAACGCGGGGATTCATCTCGATGACGATTTGCCGCCCACTGTTGGGATCGACAGCGAACTGGACGTTCGAGCCGCCGGTCTCGACACCGACTTTGCGCAAGATGGCCGCGGAAGCGTCACGCATGCGCTGATATTCTTGGTCGGTGAGCGTCTGCGCTGGCGCGACCGTGATCGAGTCACCGGTGTGCACACCCATTGGATCGACGTTCTCGATGCTGCAAACGATGACCACGTTGTCGCGGTGATCGCGCATGACCTCGAGCTCGAATTCCTTCCAGCCGAGCAGTGACTCTTCGACGAGCACCTGGCCGGTCGGCGACAGCGCGAGACCGCGCTTGACGATGGTCTCGAGCTCTTCGGCGTTGTAGGCGATGCCGCCGCCGCTGCCGCCGAGGGTGAAGGATGGGCGGATGATCATCGGGAAGCCGGTCTTGTCGGCGAAGGCGCGCGCTTGCTCCAAGGTCGTGGCGACCACGCTCTTGGCGGTCTCGAGACCAATCTCGGTCATGGCCTCGCGGAAGAGCTGGCGGTCCTCGGCGACGCGAATCGCCTGGGCTTGCGCGCCGATCATCTTGACCTTGTATTTGTCGAGAATGCCCTTGTCCGCTAAAGCGAGCGTCAAGTTGAGCGCGGTCTGGCCACCGACGGTGGGCAAGATGGCGTCCGGCTTCTCCTTGGCGATGATCGCCTCGAGAGTCTCGACGGTGAGCGGCTCGATGTAGGTGCGGTCGGCGAGCTCCGGGTCCGTCATGATGGTCGCCGGGTTCGAGTTCACGAGGACGACCTCGTAGCCCTCGGCCCGCAGCGCCTTGATGGCCTGCGTGCCCGAATAGTCGAACTCGCAGGCTTGTCCGATGACGATGGGGCCGGAACCAACGACGAGGATACGTTTCAGGTCGTTACGACGTGGCATGAGTGCCGGTCGTTTACGCCGATCCGGGACCTTTGGCTAGGCTCAGCCCTTGGCCGCGGGGTTCGTGTTTCGACCGCGCTGGCGATCGGCTACGAGCTGCGCGCTGTAACGCTCGAGGTCCGCCCGGCTCGTGGCGTTGGCGGCGCGGAGTGCAGCGGTCGCGTCGACGCGACTCGGCGCCTCGGGAGTGCTGGCCGCCCGGCTCGCTAAGTGCTCGATGGTCCTCGCGAGGTTTGCATTCACGTCGTCAATGGTGGCGGCGACGGCGTCCCCTGCCTGGACAACGTGGCTCACCTGAGCGACGACCCCCGCGGTCCGTTGTTGGTCTTCCGCGAAGGGGATGGCTCGCTCCAACTCGGCCGCCGTCGACTCGAGATAAGGTAGCGTCTCAGTCATGTTGGCGATGAACGCGGTCTCGCCACCATGCAATGCCACG
Source organism: Myxococcota bacterium (assembly GCA_041288095.1). Lineage (GTDB taxonomy): Bacteria > Myxococcota > XYA12-FULL-58-9 > XYA12-FULL-58-9 > JALHOP01 > JALHOP01. The sequence continues at coordinate 17,528 of JBGGMJ010000190.1, read as the reverse complement.
TGCGCGTAGTATTTGTCGCCCATCGCAACGAGGGCAGCGATGCCCGCGAGCGACTGCTCCAGCGCGCCTGCATGAGTGCGAAGGTCATGCGCGAACGATGGAGTCGCGCCCCGTGGCCCGTAGGTGTCGAGGGTTGCAGCGGACGCCTTCAGGGCACCGGTGACCCGTGCTCCGAGCTCGGCGACCTGGCTGCCGGCGGCCATGAGGGCGGCGTGGGCCTGCGAAGCGTGATGGAAGGTGTGCGCGGGCTGAATGGCCATGACTAACCCCAATTTCGTTGGTCTCGATTCCTGTTATCGGGCCGACACGTCGTCGGGGTGCTTCTGACCCCGATCTTCCCGGTGCCACTCTGACACCCGATCGCGGGGGGTCTGTCATGTCGCACGGCGCAACCCTGGGGCGGACTGAACGATAACTCCGATGCTTAGGCGGCGCTCCCACGCAGCCAATCGGACATCATCACCCACGACGAACACGAGCCATGACCGATACCGCTGGAGCAGGATTTCGACCATGGCAGCGCCCGACGGCAGGCGATCACAACGCCCAGACCCCGGAGCGCGACCAGCAGAAGGCCCCGGACCAACCCGAGGGCGCACGCCAACAGAAGGTGCAAAACGTCGTCGCTGACGTCCTTGACCGCACCCATCGTGCCGTCAACGAGGCACGTGAGACCCGAGTCACCCAAGAGGGCCTCGAGAGCGCGCTGAAAGCGGCCCAGAAGGTCGAGCACGGCAACGGCGAGCTACGTGTCGGCACGTTGACGCTGCCGGTTCCGTCGGACAAAGCCGCCGAGCTGACTATCCTGCGGCCCCAGGAAGAGGTCATCCGCTCACTCGCGGACGTCCTCAAGTCGGGCGTCCCGGCGCTGGTCTCGCTGCCCGAAGGCGTCGATGGCGGCGCCACGGCCCGCTGGTTCTTCGAGGTCGCCGGCACTCCCTACCGTCACCAACGCATCTCGCGCATTACCTCGCTCGACTCGCTCGCCGGCGCCCTGCGCCCTGACGCCCAGGGACGCTTGCGTGTCCACCACGGGCCGCTCACCGAGTGCATCATGAACGGCGGTGTATTCGTCGCCGAGTGTCTCGAGCAGGCGGAAAAAGACGTGCTCGCGATCCTCTCCGGTCTCGCCAAGGGCGTGGCGGAGTTCCACCACCCAGTCTCCGGCAAGATCGTGCCGGTGCACCCCGATTTTCGCCTCGTACTGATGACCAGCAACCGCGCGCGTTGCAGCGCGGAGCTGACCTCCGTCTGCGCTCTGACCGAGGTGAGCGCTTATACGCGCGACGATCACGTACGCCTGCTCAGCGAGCGCGTCGGCATCAGCCGTGCACTGGCGAGCAAGCTCGCCGACAAACACGAGACCATCAAGGCTGGGCAAACGAGCGACCAGCCCGAGCAGCAGATCGACTTCGGCCGCGGGTTTCCGCTCGCTTACCCGATGCTCGAGCGCGTCGCGCGGCGTCTGAAGAACCTGCCGACGCCGCAACCGCAGGACATCTCGAACGCAATCTGGGGCATCTACGGTACGCGCCTCGCGAGCGAAGGCTCACAGGCGGCGCTCCGCGCGGTGATCACGAACGACGGTCATCCCGCCCCGCAGCCCCTCACGGCGGCGACCCCAGACGGCGGCTGGACGCCCATCGGCGCGCAGGTCGAAGCCATGGCGCAGGCCGAAGCCGCGCATCTCGCCGGCGAGCCGGTCATGTTCACCGCTCCCGGTCAGGCGGGTTCCACGAGCCTCGTGAACGAGCTCGCTCGCCGCTTCGGGCGCGACCTCGTCACCGTCACCTGCCACCCGGGCGTCGATCCGCAGAGCCTCATCGAGCGCCCAGTCTTCAAGAAGGACGGCAGCGTCGAGTTCGTGCCCGGCGTCATCACCGATGCGTTGCTGAACGGCAAGATCCTCTATTTCGACCACATCGACCACCTGTCGCTCGAGCGCCAGGAGGCCCTCATACGGCTCGTCGAGAAGACCTCGCTGACCATCATGAAAGATGGTCAGGCCGTGACCGTTCCGGTCCACCCCGAGAGTCGCATCTACTTCTCGGCGACCGCTGGAGCGGACCGGACGCGGCGCACACCCCCGGCGCGCGAGCGCGCCTTGCTAACCGAGATCCGCTTCGACTCACCGAGCTTGAGCGACGCTTTCAGCCTCATCCCGGCCGCTGCCTCGCCCGAGCTGCGCGCCCTCATCGAGCGCGTCGCCACCGAGATCCACGCCGAAGCCCCCCAGATCGGTTTGCTCAAGCTGCAACGCTCCCGCGACTTCGCCGGCGCCGCGACGCTCCTTGCCGCGCACGTGCCAGCTGACCAAGCGGTAGCGCACGCGGCTCGCTTGCTCTTCGACGAGGCCAAGAGCCCGGCGCTCGCCAAGCTTCCGCGGTTCGCCGACGGCACACCGCCGGTGTGGATGCGGGTCATGGGCTTAAGCCAAGCCGACGTGAGCCAACGCGTCGCCACCACCGGCTTCGACCTCACACCCAGCATGGCCGACACCCTGCTGCCGCTGGCCCTCGCCTACAAGCTCGAGCGTCCAGTGCTCACCGTTGGTAAGGCCGCCGCCGGCAAAACCGTGCTCGGCATACTCTGGTCCGCCATCGCGGACAGGACGCCGGAGCGTTACAATTTCTCGGCGGCCACCGAAGCGTCGGACCTCTACGGCGGTTTGAGCCCAGTGAAGACCGAGCAGGGCGTGCAGTTCCAGATGGTCAGCGGGCCGCTGATCAAGGCGACGCTCGAGACCGAAGGCGCGTGGATCGGCGACGAGCGCAACCTCAGCACCGAAGCGATGATGAGCATGAAGTCCCTGCTCGATCACCGCCGCGCCGTCATCGACCCCGACACCGGGTTGCCTCGCTCCATCGGCGCTTCGATTCTCTACTTCGCGGAGAATCCACTCGGCACCCGCGGCCGCAAGGAACAGCCGCCCGTCATCGACGACTGCATGTTCCGCGTCATGGTGCGCGAAAAGCCGGTCAACGAGCGCGCCGACATCGTCGCATCGCAGTGCGGCCTAGCACGCCAGTGGCGCACCAGCGCCGGTGGCTTTTTCTCCGACAAGTCGTTCGACCCGGTCCTCACCATCGCCAAGTTCTTCGTCGACCTCGAAGCGGTGTGGAACGAGCGTCGTGGCGAGCTCGGCAAGACGTTCGGGCCGCTCACCTGCACCGAGCGCGACATGCTCAAAGCGGCGCGACGCGCCGAGCACCTGATCAAGCGTGACGGCATCACCGATCCGAACGAGCAGCGCCGTGTGCTGGGTCGAGAGACCATGCGGCTCGTTCGCGGCCTGCTCCAGGCGCCGGACACCGCGCAGCGCGTCTTCGAGACACTCATCAAGCGCCACTTCGGCTCCGACGTCCACGAGCTCACGCGACCCAATGGCGTCGAGCGTATCACCGTCGACGGCGTCGAGTACCTCAAGGTCGGCGTCGCGCGTTATCCCGTCCGCAAGCTCGATAACCCGGTGCACCAAGCCATGGTGCCCAGCAAGGATCGCATCGGCGAGCCCATCGGGGCGCAGCTCGACTTCCTCGAGGATGCGCTGCTCGCCCTCGAGCTCGATCAGCCGCTCGCCATCGTCGGCATCACCGGCTCGGGCAAGACGATGCTCGTCCGCTATCTCGCACACCACTTGAACCAACCGCTGCTCGAGCAGGCGTACCACGCCGACATGTCCGAGGAGAACATCTTCGGCACGACGGTGCTCACGCCCGAGGGCGAGGTGCGCTTCCAAGAGTCGCCGCTCGATATCGCGGCGCAGATCGGCGCCTGGTACTGCGGCGACGAGCTCCTGACTCTCCCCAATCAGACGCGCGAGTCGCTCAACCCGGTCACCGAAGGCTCGCAGATCAAGATCCCGTCGCGTCCGTCGCGCACCCTGCGCCGCCGCGGCGGCCCGCCCGAAGATCGCTGGCATCCCGAGTTCCGCCAGATCTTCACCACCAACGGCGACGACATCCGCGCCGACGGCTTCTCCGATCCCGAAGCCAGCCGCTTGGTGATCGTCGGCATTCGCGAGCCACGCGGCTTCGACGAGCTCAACGAGATCGCTCAGCGCGACTACTGCGACGGGGAGCCCCGTGAGCTCCTGCGCTCGCCGCAGAGCTTCGAAGCGGCTGACCGCAATAGCGCACGCGACGCCTTGCTGCAGATCTGCAGGCCCGGAAACGCCTTCGGCGATGCCCTGAAGCTCGCCTGCATCGACGTCGATCCGCCCAAGGGCATGATGACGTTCTTGAAGGGGCTGGTCGGCGCCGGCAAGCGCGACGAGGCTCACTTCCAGAAGACGCTCGTGCTCGCGCTCGCCACGACGCCAATCTTCGCCTTCACGCCGGAACAAGAGCGCGCCCTCGCACTCGCTTTGTGGCAGTTCAAAGGCGACAAGTTCGCGCCGCTGCGCGAGCTCATCTCGGCGCTGCTCGTCAAAGCCAAGGATCCGCAGTCGGCGGCGCGCGTCGCCGGCATGGTCCCGGCCGGCTCGTTGTCGGTCGAGGCAATGAAGGTCGCGAACGCCAACATCGTCGTCGGCGATCGCCTGACCTCGGCGGAGGAAGTGGCGCGCCTGGTCTCCTTCTTCGACGATCTGCGCACCCTGCAAGCGGGCGCGGGCGCTTCACCGCTCACGCCGCGCGTCCTCTCCTCGTTCCTCGAGCTCTACATCGAGAAGCGACGCACCACGGGCGTCGCCGGGTCGGCCATGCGCGCCGCCGAGCTCACCCTCCTCTCCAAGATGCCGCGTGACCTCGAGGGTGAGGCACTGGCGCGGATCACCCGCACCTTTGGCCACGCCGCGAGCGAAGCCGTCGACCTACTCGTGCCGCGCCAAGAAGGCGACGCCGTCTACTTCGGCAACACCCGAGTGCCGCTCGGCGCCGAGACCCCGTGGCGTCCGTCGAACGAGCGCTTCCCGCTCACGCCGGCGCGCGTGCAAAACCTCTCGTGCATCGCCGACGCCGACGTCATGGGCCGCGGCCGGCCGATGTCGCTCACCGACGATCCCAACGGCGAGTCGATGGAGACCCTACGCGAGTACGCGCGTCTGCTCGGCAAGCGCCTCGTGGTGGTCACCCTCACTCCGAACACCGACATCGAGCAGCTCATCGAGAAGCTGGTCCTCACCGACGATCCGACGGTGAAGGGCGGCTTCACGCCCGAGATGCAGGAGATCGCCCAGGCGGTTCAGAACGGCCACCTCCTCGTCCTGCGCGGCTGCGGCTCCATCCCCAGCTCCAAGCTCGAGCGCCTGAACTCGCTCGGTGACGGCCGGCAATCGATCGACTTGCCGCGGTCGGCCCGTACCATCAAGGCCAATCCCAACTTCCGCATGATCATGCTGCGCAAGCCGGGCTCGCCGCACGAGTTCTCGCCGGCGCTCGAAAACCGCCTGCTGACTCCGCTGCTGTCGACACGGGTGCAGGCGCCGACCCAAGAGGTCTTGTCCCGCGCCGCCTCCGAGCTGCTCGAGAACATCCATCACCGCACGCAGATCTCCGTCGACTCGGCGCGCCTGTTGGCGCGGTTCCACATCTGCATGAACGAGCTCTTGCGTAAGGGCGAGTTTGCCTCTGCCCTCGCCATCGGCTCGTTCCTGAACCGCGACGCCGAAGCCGTCGCACGCCGCTTGAAGCACCTCACGGCGCAAGGCGCGGTCACCGACGAAGTCGAGACCCTGCACCGCCTCATCGTCGACGTCTACGGCGAGCGCTTCGACAACGAGAGCGACCGCGCGCTCTTCTCGCACCTCACCAAACGCTTCATCTGCGAAGGCATCGCGGCACCCGCCGGCACCGACGTCTCGGCGACTCAACATTTCGTCCGCTTCGGCGAATGGTCGGTGCCCCGCGACAGCCGCGGCATTCGCAAGGGCGTGCCGCAGCACGAAGCCATCTTGCCCCGCGTCGAAGGCCTCGACGAGATCCAGAGCAAGGAGTTCGCGGCGGCGCAGTTCGCCGAGTCGCTGCAGATCCATGGCGATCCCTTCGTCGGCCGCGCCGCCATCCAGAGCATGGCGCGCCTGTCGGCGTCGGAGATCATCGAGATCGAAGGCAACGAGCAGCTCTCCGAGTCGTCACTCTTCGGCGGCTTGGTGCAGAACGACGACGGTCGCTTCGAGCGCTACGAAGGTCTCGTTTGGCGAGCCCAGCGCGAAGCCTCGATCCTGCTCATCCGCAACGCGGCGCGCCTGCCGCGCGACTTGCTCATGCGCCTGTCGGAGGTCGCCGGGACCGACAACGTCGAACGCATTCGCGACGGCAAGCTCGAGATCCAGCAGAAGCGCTTGCGCTTGGTGCTCCAGACCTCCACCGGCGACCCGCCGCTCCCGCAGGAGCTCGCGGCGGCCTGTACCCGCGTCCGCGCCGAGCCCGTCACGCAGCGCCACGATCTCATCGCCTTGACCAGCCACATCCTCGCCGGCGTGCCCGGCGGCTCCGCCATGGCTACTGCTTTCGTCGACCTGATCGCCGCCGCCGACGCGAGCATCACCGGCGTCAGCCTGCAGGACCGGCAGCTCATCCGCTTTGACGGACAACGTCTACTGTTCCTCGCGAGCGACGTCGCACGCGCCGCGGCGAACTCCGACGCCGACCTGCAAGATATCGTCACCAGCGCCATCGTGCGCCACGTCCTCGCTCCGGTCGAGCGCTTGCCCGTGCACGACGGCGTCGCCGCCGCTGTCGCAACGTGCTTGGCGCAGCTCTACGGCACGTCGGGCATTCTCACCGCGCAGAGCTCGAACGCGGTCGACATCGTCGCGAACCCGCACCTCGCAACACTCAAGAAAGACTACGACGGCGTCGCCGCCGTGCTCACCGCCGCGGTCCTCAAATCGACCAAGGAAGCCGTGACCCGCTTGATCGATGGCGGCACCGAGGCCGACCTACGCATGCTCGTGGCGCGCCTCCCCACCGGCGGTCTGTTGCCCGCCGAGATCGAGCGCGCGTGCAGCAAGCTCCTCGACAGCGAGCCCGGCGTTACCAAGATCACCGTCAAGACCAAGAACGCGGCGGAGCGCCTGATCAAGGCCATCGACGAGAGCGGCTTTGCGAGCAAGCCGCTCGAAGGCGACGTGCTCGAGTTCATGCGCGGCGCGCGCCTCTGGGACCTCGAGCACCGCTGCGAGATCATCAGCCGCTACGCTGACGCCTTCGCGCTCTGCGCCGGTTTCGGTTCCGAAGCCGCGGATGCCGCCCGCCGCGAGCTCGCGTCGGTCACCGAGCGCTTCGAAGCAAGCGCCGCCGAAGGCACGATCCGACAGGTCCGCGACTCCGTCGAGGACGCCCTCGAGGCCTACCGCCAGCACGGCGGTGGCACGGACAACGTCCTGCAGGAGCGCTACGAGAAGGTCATCGAGCGCTGGGACTGGGTCACCGGCACGCCGCTGTTCAAGAACCACCACCAGCTGCGCGGCCACCTCGCCGAGCTGCACAACGCGCTCGATGCTTTGCGCGAGGCACACGACGACCGCGGCGCAACCCGCGACGAAGTCTCCGGCTTGCTGTCGGCACTGCGCGCCGCCGGCTCGGCGCTCGAAGGCATCCGCATCGCCGAACAGTCCGCTGATCTCCGCCGCGCCGTCGCCGACGCTCAGCGTGGCACCCGTGAAGTGGTCGACGAGCTCCTGGGTCACCTCGGCCAGGTGAAGACCCTCCGCACCGCCAAGGAGATGTTGGCGACGCTCGGCCGCGTGAAGAAGAACGCGAGCGATCTCTCGCGCGCCGAGTTCCTCCAGCTGCCGTCGGGCCCGCTCAAAATCGACGCACCCCACCGGGCCAGCAAGGCCGAGCTCGAGGCCGAGGCAACGCAGCAAGCTAAAGCCGAAGAGCGCGACAAGGTCGAAGCAGCGCGCGCCGAACTGTTCGCCGAGCTCGCGCAAGAGACGATGGATCGCAAGGCCCCGCCGGTCGACAAGTTCTTTGCCGATTACGACTTGGCCTTGGGTGACACCGGCCTTGCGCAGCCGACTCAGCAGGCGCGGTCGAGCGCTGCTCAAGCCAGATACGAAGACGCTCTGGGCCGCCTCGAACAAGAGAGCGGGTCGCGCATCGCCGAGACCAAGCGCAAGGTCTTGGCCGAGCTCGAGAAGAAGAAGGCCGCCGAATACGAGACCGCCTATCGGCAACGCGTGGAGAGCGCCGTCGAGCGCAGCGCCAGCCGCAACGCGATGGCGGCCATTGCCCTCGGCAAGGATCTCCAACTCCTCGCGACTCAGCTCGGAGATGCCGCGGACACGACCACGACGCGGGCCATCGAAGACGCGCGCACCGCCTTGCGCACCGCGGAAGGTGAAGCACGCGCCTGGGGCGACGGGTTGCGCCGCCGCTTCGGCTTCGGGCGCATGATCGACGACGGCGGCATGCCGCTCTACATGCGCCAGCACGAAGCGCCGAACCGTGACGAAGCCTGCAAGCTCGTCGAAGAAGCGCTCGCCAAGATCGAAGAGCGCGTCAACCACACCATGGCCGGCCTGCCGGACATCAGCCCGCTCGAGAGCCATATCGCCAGCTGCGGCGCCATCGAAGACGTGCTCGCGAGCTCCGACACGCTGGGTCTCGCTTCGTCGCGCTACGCCGCGCTCCATCAGGCGGCCCGCGAAAACGTCGAGATCTCCGGCGCGCTGCAAGCTTCCATCGCGCGCTTGGGTCCGGATGCCACGGCGCGCAACCTGTTGATGCGAGTCGCCGCGTTCTCCCAAGTCGCGGACGATCTTTCCTCGAGGTTCGCCGCGAAGTCGGGTGTCGCCTACGGCTTCGCCAACGTCATCGAAGCGACCATGCGCGCCGCGCAGGTCATCCGCCAGCAGTCACTGCGCGACAAGTCGGCTCGGGCCTGCATCACGGCGCTCGACCAGGCTCTGCAACGCTATCAAGAGGCGGCCAAGTCCGCTAAGCCGGACGCGCAGCTACAACAGCTCGAGCAGGAGATGATCGAGCTCAAGCGCGCCTTCCTCGGCGCCCAGACGACCGCCAAGTCGGTAACCCTGCAGGACGCCGGCGTCGACGCCATATTCGAGATGCTGTCCTCGGGGACAGGTCGCGGCGGTAGCCACGGTGAGCGCATCCGCAACGCCCTCGACGGCGAGGCCTTCGCGAGCGACCGTGAAAAGGGCATGGGGCCGACCACGCTGTCGCGCATCGTTTCACCCGCGCCAGCCCAAGTGATGACGGTGCGTGACACCGAGCTACGCCTCCTCGATTTGTCGACCGTCGGTCTGAAGCCGCCGCAGCACGTTACCCGGCGCGAGAGCGATTCGACGCGCGACCAGGTGCGCCGCGCCATGGACGATGTGCTCGAGCGGACAGTCGCCGCGGGCGACCGCCTGTCGCGATCGCACACCGAAGCACGCACCTTGCTCGCGGCCTTGGAGAAGGCGACGCAGGGCAGCACCTGGCAGCGGGCTTCCGCGACCTTCAACACGGCGAAAGATGCCCTCGACGCGCTCGCCCGCGGCAGCGACGCCGACATCCCTGCCCTGCAGACCAGCCTCGACGCCGCCCTCGAAGCGTTGACCCGCGTGCTGGCGGTGGTCGAGCCTTCGGAGCTCTTCCCGGCGGCCGCGACCGCCAAGCTCGCGAAGATCGTCGAAGCCGGGCGCGACCTGAAGCTCGTCTTCGACAGCACCGTCCTGGCGCGCGAGGTCACGCGCTTCGCCATGAGCGCGCGTTCGCAGCTCGATGAGGTTCAAGAGCTCGCGCCGAAGTCGGGAGACTCGAGCGCCGGTGGCCAAGATGCCATGGCTCTGGCGAGGCTCGCCGAGATCATCGACGCGCTCGGCAACGACTCGGCGGCGATCACCGCGTATTCGCGCCGCGCTTTGTTCCACAGCATGGCGGCGCGTCTCGCCCAGCTCGGCGAGGGCCTTACCGGCAACGAAGCAGCGGGCGCCCGCGAGCTGTCCACCAAAGCGGCCGGGTTCCGCGACGAGCTCGCGCAATACGTGCCGACCGCTACCGCGGAGCGTTGTCTCGCCGAAGTCGCCGCCGCGTTCACCGAGCTCGGCGGCCGCCTCGACATCCAGACGAAGGTGACCGACCGCCAGCTCGCCGACTATCTCAAGCTCGCCGAGGCCGTGGACGAAGTTTGTCTGTCGTCGCTCGAACGCCACAAACTGGTCGCCGCCATCGACGTCGCGGCGGACCGCGTCGCGCCGTTCGTCGCCGACCTGATGGGTCCGCTCGCCAGTGCCGGGCGCGACATCGAATCGCATCTACGCGCCCTCCACGGTGAGCTCTTCAACGACGACGCTGCTCGCGTCGCCGACCATTTCACCAGCGGCGTCGCGCCGTATCTGAAGGACCGCGAAGCGGCGATCGCCCGCCTCGGCGCTTCCAAGCGCGCGCTCGCCGCGTTCGACTCGACCTCGGGTTCGCCGGCAGCGCTGATCAACGAGCTCCTCGATGCCGCCGGCGCCGCCAACGCCATGACCAAGGGCCCCTACTCCGGACGCGTCGCGGCCGCGGTCGTGTCGCTCATGGACGCGGTCCAGAAGGCCCAGAGCGTGCCCGGCCTCGGTAGCGAGCTCGAGAAGGCATCCGACAAGCTCCGCGAGCTCCGTGCCGAGGCCGAGCGCTACGCCGGCGACGCGGCATCGAGCAATCACTTCGAGGGCATGGCTCTCAAGCTGCGCGAGTACTTGGCGAAGCTCGGCAAGAACAAACCCAGCGTCGCGACCCTGCAGCAGGCCCAAACGGTGGTCGAAGCGATGCTCGGCTTGCTCGACGTCGAGGCGCGCGCGGTCGCCAAGCAAGTCGCGAGTGTCGCGTCGAAGTACTTCAGCGGCAACATTCGCGGCCTCGAGGTCTCGGCGCCCAAGTCGGAGGCCTCGCAGGCTGCAACGACGAACATGGGTCGCGTGCACCAGGCCACCTGGGCACCGTCGCAGGACCAGACGAGCCCCCCGAGCAGCGGGCTGACCGCCCTGTTCGGCGGCAAGTCCGACACGGGCACCGCCGGCGGAACCGTTGGTGTCGGCTCCGGCGGGGAAGGCATCGCAGGCGGGGCCGGCGACGGCACCGGTGTCCAAGCGGTCGATGCACCACCCGCGGACGAGCCCGAAGGCAATGCCCCCCTCGCGGACCCGAAGACGCCGACGGGAGAAATCAACGCGCCGCAGAACAAGGTCGGCGATGGTCCGACAAACGGGCGCGGCAAGATCGAGGTCATCGAGCTCAGCGACGTCGCGGTGCAGAACACGGTCGACGAGATGCAGGCCGCCCTCGCCGCCCAGCGCCTGGTGGGTGCCTCCCCCGACGAGACTCGCCCGAAAAACGCGTTCGAGCGCTTCTGCGCCGAGAACCAGGGGCTCGTCGACAACCTGCGCGCGGTGCTGCGCAAGTATCCCTGCGAAGTCGTGGTCGTCGTCGATCAATCCGGCTCGACCCAGGGCGAGGTCATTCGTCACGAGCAAGCGGTCGTGGCCATGGTCATGGGCGCCTTGCTGGGCAGCGAAGGCAGCTGCTCGGTCTTGGGCCTCGGCGACAACATCGGCGTCGGCAGCTATGCCCCCGGCACCAACATCGAAGGCGCCCAGGTCTGGGTTCACAAACCGATGAGCCAGCCGCTGACGCCGGACTCGGCGGACGCGACCTACCGTGTGTGCGGCAACGCCAACGGCGGCACCATCATCATCCCAGCGATCAACACCGCGCTCGGCCAGTTCACATCGAAGTCGAACGACAAGCTCATCCTCATCATGACGGACGCGCAGGTGAACAACGCCGGCGAGATCCGCGCCCTCATCGATCAAGCCCGTGCCAACGGCGTCGGCGTCGCCATGCTCGGCTTCAGCGAGGCCAAGAACCTGAAGTCGGTCGCCGGCGATTTCGGCATGCACGTGACCTCCTTCCGCGGCGCGGTCGACGGCGCGGCGAGCCTCCTCACGAAGTGCCTCGTCAGCAACCAAGGCCGCTTCCGCGGACGCGTCGAAGCGAAGGGCGCGGGCATCGGCACGGCCATCCTCGACACCCCGTTGTCGGCGGCTGGCTCGCCCGGCCCCATGGCGTCATCGCTGCGCCTCGAGGCGGCACTCCCGACCACCAACGAGCCGAACGAAGTCTTGGGCTCGACCGGCGACGCGCGCGACGTCGATCAGCTCGCCACGCGCGCCATTTACGACGGCGTGTGCAAGCAGCTCGAGCTCGCCCAACAGAAGGCGACGTCGACCGCGAGCTACCGCGCTTGCCGGGCAAAAGTCGCCGAGCTCTGGGCGAAGCATCAGCGCGACGGCACCGCTTCGCGCCTGCGCGACGCCGTGTCCATGTCGCTGCCACGCGCCGGCGGCATGGAGCGCCTGCGCAAGCAGACCTCCGGTCCACTGCTCGACGAAAATCAGATCCCGCTCTACGTGTCGGGCCTCGCGCAAAAGATGCCGGTCTTGAACATCTTCAAGAAGAACAAGGGCAGCGACGAGATCCGCGCACAAGTGGTGCTCGCCATCGACGAGTCGTCCAGCATGGGCGACAGCGACAAGGCGCGCGCCAACATCGAGGCGCTGATTGCCTACGGCGATGCGCTCAAGGCGGTCGATCAAAACATCAAGATCGCGGTCATCGGCTACTCGGATCGCGTGCGTCTACACGCCGGCTTCGACCAGGAATGGAACGAGGAGCTCAAGGCGCACCTGCTCCATCAGATCCGCTGCGAAGGCGACGCCACCGACGACGAGCGCGGCATCGCCGAAGGCGCGGCGCTGCTCGACATGATCGAAGCCGACATCGGTCAGATCGTTTCGTTCGGCGACGGCCAAGGTCTGCCGGGCGCGCACAGCACTCTGCAGAAAGCAGTCGCCAAGGGTTACAGCGTCGTCGCCGCGGGCATCGGCGCCGAGTGCAAAGGCGTACTGCAGTTCGGTGACAACTCGCTGTACGCGCGCAACCTCGCGCAATTCGTCCACCAGTTCGCGAACGTCGCCCTACGCTGCTGGGAACGCTCCAACCAGTCGCCGGGTAAGTGACCACAATGATCAACGCTCATCCATTTCCGATCTTCGAAGCCCCGTCCCTGCGCCGCAGCGTCGATACGCTGCGCTCCGCGGCCCCTGGCGACGCGCACGAGCTCTTGCAGCCCATCCGCAAGAAGATCATCGGACCATTGTGCGACGCGGTCTCGGCCGGCCCCGCCGAGCGGCTCGCCATGGGTCGCCGCAACAACGATACGGTGTTCGCGATCGCCGCCGGTGACAACCTCTTTCCCATCGTCGTCGGCAGAGGCTCGCGAGCCAGCGAGACCTGGGTCTTCCCTCCGGTCGCACGCGACCGCGTGACTCAGGATTACCTGAGGGAGGCGACCTCCGCCTTCTCGGACATGGGCACCCAGCGCTACCCCTCCTGGAAGCAAGAAGAGATGCGCAGCGCGGCGCTCGACAAGTGGCTTTCTGTCTTCTATAGCGGAAATCGCCCGCAGCCGGCCACGCTCTACGTCAAAGACCGCGACGCCACGCTGATGAGCGGCAGCGATGTCGTCGAGGAAGGCCCCTTCGCCAAGGAGGCTGTGTCCGTCGTCGATCTGCTCTTACGCACCGCGCAGACGCCCCAGGTCGTGGAGAAGTCGTTTCTCGGCGGCTTGTTCAACTTCGGCGCCGGCAGCACCGGCGCGCAGCCTCTCTCGAGCCTGCTCCGTAACCTCTGCGCGCCGCGCCTCAAGGCGACTGAAGCGCCCGGCCCGCCGACCGGTCTCGCCGACGACTTGTGCTCAGTCGCGGTGTGGCGTGACCGCATCATCCTGCTCACGAGCCAGCGCACCGAAGGCGGCCAGACGCGCCTGTGGATCGAAGACAGCGTCAACGGACGCGCGTGCTTCCGCGAGATCGCGACGCCCGACAAGCTCCCGCCGAACGGCGTGTCCATGGCCGTGATCGACGACGAGGTGCGGCTGTACGGCGGCGCTTACACCGACGGCAAGACGAGCGCAGCCGTCTTCACGTATCCCTTGAGCAACGCCGCGCACACCGGTTTCGCCCCCGACCAGTGGCGCTATGGTACCGAGATGGCGAAGCCCGCGGCTTGGCCGGTCATCGCCATCGTCGATCGCAACCTCTACGTGACCGACGGTGTGACCAAGCTCGCCGAAGAGAAGAAGGGCGATGACTTCCGCATGCCGATCGTCGAGCGCGCCTTCCGCCGCCTCCAGCATCAGAAGTGGATCGAGCGCAGCGCCCCGCCCGAGGACACGACCGGCGCTTCGGTGGCCAGCGACCGCCGGGTCTTCGTCGTCGGACCGGGCAACGCGCGCGACGGCAAGCTCTACCTGTGCGACACCGCGCAGGGCGAGAAATGGTACACGCTGCCCGCGCTACCCAAGGCAGTGGGCATGGGCCAGGTGTTTCTCTCCGAGGAGAAGATCACTTATGTCGGCGGCTTCGACGCCGACGGTAAGCCCAGCAAAGAGGTCTTCCAGCTCGACCTGAACAGCCTGTCCGGCCGCTGGGAACATGTCGGCAGCTCGAGCTACGTCGCCGGCCGCGCCCGCATCGTCCAGCGCCGGGGCCAGCTCGTCGCGATCATGGTGACACCGACCGCCTCGCGCGTGTACCAACTAGGCGGATGACGCAGCTCATCGAGCTCGACCTGGTTTCGCCGACCGCCCGCCTGATCGAAGATCTGGGCGGCATGTCAGCTGTGGCGATCTTGGGTTTCACCGGAGCGTCCGCCGAGCAGACCAACGCGGCGCTGCGTCAGGTCGCCACCGATAGGCGCTGGGCATTCGCCGACCTGCGCGACCCGAAGAGCAAGGTGAACCTCGACGCCCCAGTGCTGGTGGTCGCCACCAGCAAGACCGCCGTCGCGCACCCGCTCGCCACGCGCATCGGCGAGCTCGTCGAGAAGCGACCGGGCCTGCGCCAAAAGCTCATCGTCTTGTGCGAAGCGGTGACGCGGCACGCCGAGCTCCCACGAGAGCTTGCGCGCGTGTCGTACAGCGAATTCTTGCCGGGTTGATCAGCTCCCGGGTGTGAGCGCCGCGAGCTTCACCATCATCTTCATGTTGAGCTCGAGCGCCGGCCGGATCGACTCGACCTCGATGCGCTCGTCGATCCCGTGACAACGCGCTTCGTCCCCTTCGACGATGACCATCGGCACGAAGCCGTAGGCGGGGATGCCGTACTGCCGGAAGAAGCGCGAGTCGGTAGCGCCGGTCATGACGGCGGGGATGATCGGCACGCCGGGATGATTCTCGGCGAGCAGCTCCTTCAGCGCCGTCGGAAACTCACCCTCGAGCGAAGACGCGATGTTGGTGCCGAACTCGGGCGCGCGCGTCACCTCGACCCGCGGGTCGCCGATGATCGTCTTCAAGCGGGCTTCCGTCTGCTCGATGGTCTCGTCGGGCAAGATGCGGCAGTTGACGTTGGCGCTCGCCTTGGGCGGCAAGGCGTTCGCTTTGGTGCCGCCCTCGACCATGGTGGCGACGCACGTTGTCCGCAATAGCGCGCTAAACAAGAGGTTCTTCTCGAGCACCTGCACGGCCTCGCGCGGCAGCTTGTCCTTCGCGGCGGCCACGGCGTTCATGGCCTTCTGCATCTCGCCGTCCTCGAAGCGGGCGCGCTCCTTGAAGAAGGCGCGGGTCGCGGGCATGAGCCGCGGCTCTTGCTCCGCCTTGGCGAGACGCGCGAGGGCATCGGCGAGGCGATTGATGGCGTTGTCCTTCTGCGGCAGCGACGAGTGGCCGGTGATGCCGGCGGTCGTGAGCACGAAGTCCTGGTAGGTCTTCTGCGCCACCTCGAGCGCCACGAAGCGCGCCTTGCCTCCGGGAACGTCACGCACCAAGCCGCCGCCTTCGTTGAGCACGAGGCCGACCTCTTTCATGGACGCGTCATGCTCGAGCAGATAGCGCGCGCCGGCGCCGCCCGACTCCTCGTCGCCCGTGAGCGCGAGGATGACATCGCGCCGGAGCTTCACACCGTTGCGCTTCAGGGCGATGAACGTCTCGAGGTTGAGCACCACGCTCGCGAGGTCGTCCATGACGCCGCGGCCGTAGAGGTAGCCGTCTTTCTCGACGACCGTGTGCGGGTCGGTGCTCCACGCTTGGTTCGCGGTGCCGACGACGTCGATGTGCGCGAGCAGCAGCAAGGGTTTTTCGGCCCCCGAGCCCTTCATGCGGGCGATGATGTTCTGCCGGCCGGGAGCGAAGTCCTGCACCGTGTAGGGAATGCCCTCTTTCTTGAGTCGCGCGGCGACCAGCTTGACGATGCGCGCCTCGTTACCAGGCGGGTTCGTGGTGTCCGCTTTGACGAACGCTTCGAGGTTGGCGCGGAACGCCTTGGCTTGAGCGTCGAGGTCGTAGGGTGCGGCGATCAGGAGGACGGCGGCGAGAGTCAGCATCCCGCGGCGTTACCCCTCCGAGCCCTGTCCCCGCAAGTGTCAGCTGTCAGACGCGCTGGGCTATGGCCGTGCGTACGTCGGCGGCGATTCTCTCGGGCGTGTCGGTCGGTGCATAGCGCGCGAGGACGCGGCCCTCGCGATCCACCAGGAACTTGGTGAAGTTCCATTTGACGGCCTCGGTGCCAAGGAGCCCGGGCGCCAGCGCCTTGAGCTGGGCATAGAACGGGTGCGCCTTCGGGCCGTTCACGTCGACCTTCTCGAACATGGGGAACGTGACGCCGTAGTTGATCTCACAGAAGGTCGCGATCGACGCGTTGGTGCCGCCCTCTTGGTGCCCGAATTGGTTGCACGGGAACCCGAGGACCGCAAAGCCCTGGTCTTTGTGCTGGCGATAGAGCGCTTCGAGACCCTTGTATTGCGGCGTGAAGGCGCAGCCGCTCGCGGTGTTCACGACGAGCATCACCTGGCCGCGATAGTCGGCGAGATTGGCCGGCTTGCCGGAGAGGGTGCGTACGGGGTGGTCGTAGCTGACGCGTGGCCCTCTGGGAAGTCCGGTCGCTCGGCGAAGCCCACCATCAAGAGGGTCCAGGTTCACGTGCAAGCCCCACAGTATCGTCGCGCTCGACCCTGGTTATCGGCCTGGCGCTATGTCGGTTGCGTGAGAAACGCATGCACCGCTTGGGCCGCTTCCCGGCCCTCGGCGATCGCCCAAACGATGAGGCTGGCTCCCCGGCGCATGTCGCCGGCGACGAAAACCCCGGGAGTCGCGGTGGCATAGGCGGTGTCGGGCACCGTGGTGCGCGGGCTCAACGAAAGCCCGAGCTGCTCCAGGAGGGGCGCGTTCTCGGCGCCGGTGAAGCCGATGGCGATGAGTAAGAGGTCGCACGGGATCTCGCGCTCGCTGCCGGCAACGGCGACGGGCTTGCCGCCGTCCCAGCGGACCTCGGCAAGGCGAAGGCCTTCGATCTTCCCGTTCCCGAGGACAGCGGTCGTCTGCAGCGCGAAGCCCCGCTCGCCGCCCTCTTCATGAGCCGCCGAGCTACGAAAGATGGTCGGCCAGTTGGGCCAGGGGTCGTTCGCCGCGCGCTTGTCGGGCGGCCGCGGCAGGAGCTCGAGCTGTGTGACGCTCTTGGCGCCCTGACGATGCGCCGTGCCCAGGCAGTCGACGCCGGTATCGCCACCACCGAGGATGACGACGTGTTTGTCCTTCGC
>JBGGMJ010000189.1:0-2863 GCA_041288095.1 Myxococcota bacterium | reverse complement strand
GAATGCTTGCTTGCGATGCGCTTGCGCGGTCGCTGCGCCTTCGAGCTGCGCCGTGAGATACGCGGCAAGCAGGTCGGAGATGACGAAGCTCGAGCCGACGTCGACCCACGTGTACTTGTCGACCTCGCCGCGGAAGAAGGCACTACGGTTGGTGCCCTTCTCACGAATGATCTCGGCGCGGGCTAGGTAGGAGGTGTCGTTGAACGCCAACGCCCCGCACTCGCCGCAGGTGATGTTCTTGCTCTCGTGGAAGCTCTGCGTCGCCATGGCGCCGAGGCTGCCGAGTGGCTTGCCTTTGTAGGCGCCAAACAGACCGTGCGCGTTGTCTTCGAGCACCTTTGCGCCAGTCGTCTTGGCAACAGCGTTGATGGCGTCCATCTCGCAGGCGATGCCGGCGTAGTGCACGGGCACGATGACCTTGGTGCGCTTGCTCGCGAGGCGCTCGACCTCTTTTTCATCGAGGTTCAAGGTGTCGACTCTGGAGTCCGCGAAAACGATCTTGGCGCCTCTGAGCGCGAAGGCGTTGGCGGTCGAGGTGAAGGTGAAGCTCGGCAAGATGACTTCGTCGCCGGGCTGGATGTCGAAGAGGAGCGCGGCCATCTCGAGCGCGTGCGTGCACGAGGTCGTCAGGAGGACGCGCTTAGAGCCGGTGAGCTCTTGCAGCAGCTTCTCGGCGCGCAGCGTGAACGGCCCACCACCGGCGACACGGCGAGCGTTGAGCGCCTGCAACATGTACTCGGCGTCTTTGCTGGTCTGCGTCGGTCGGTGGAAATCGATGCCATCGTAGGGCGCGTTCATGGGGCTGCCTTTCGTACGACGAGCGTGAAATCCCAATGTCCGTAGTCGTGCAAGAGAGCGACATTGGGTGAGAGCTCGCGCTTGGCGAAGTCGAACAATTGTAGCGGATCAGCGTAGAAGAGATCGGGTCTGCGTTTGGGCGGGTCCGAATAAGTCGTGAGGAAGGTCGAAGCGATACCGCGCGTCGCTTTCGCGAACATGCGCTTGAGTTGATCGTGGACGAAATCGCGCCACGCTTCCGCGGACGTATCGAGCTTGATGTTGAAGACACCGCTGGCGACCACGAACTCGCACTCGGGGATCTCGTTTTCGCCGCCGACGAACATGACACCCGGATGGTCGGTGCGCGCGCGCATCAGCGCCGGCGGCGTGATGTCGTAGCCGACGTACGTGAAGGGCAAACCGTAGCGCTTCAAGAAGTCGTAGAGCGCGCCGTAGCCGCAGCCCCAGTCGACCAACGTGAAGGGGCCATCGTGATCGCGGACGTTCATGACCTGGGCGAAGCGCAACTCTTGTGCTTCGACGGTGTTCCAATCGACACCACGCGGCGACGACCCGTGTTCCTTCATGCGCCGCGAGAAGTAGGCGCGCACGGAGTCCAATGGATCGGTCATGGTGAGGCGCCCCAGATGTAGCGAGGCGCCTCCGCACCCGTCATGAAGAGCAGGTCGAGAATCGACACCTGCGGATCATACGGCGGGTGGAGCTGCGGATACTCGGGATAGTCGTAGGTCTGATACTCGAGCTTGATGTTCGCTTTGGCGAACAGGTCTTCCTCGACGTAATCCTTGGCCGACGGACCGCTGATGTAGTGGTCGCAGCCGAAGTGCTTGACGATGTTGACGAGGCGCTCGGTGGGGGCACCGCCGATGCGCAGTTCCGACGAACGGGCAAACTTGGTCTTCGAGCCGAGCTCTCTGCAGATGGCTTCGGTGAGGCCAATCGTGAGGTCCGCCAGGTGCTCGGGCCGCGCCTCGTAAGCCTGCTCGAGAATTCCGATATAGCGGTCGAAGAACGGCGCCTTGCGGTAGGCCTGCCGGATGGTCGCCAGGTGCTTGTCGGCGAAGCGCGCCGTCCAGTCGATGGTGATCTCGCGGATCTCTCGGCCCTGATCGATCGCGCCCTTCGCGTGCACCGGAACAGTGAGCCACTGCGTACCGTTCGCGGTCTTCACGCGATTGCGGTTACGCCAGCCGTGCTTGTCGTATTGCACGTCGTCGTAGAAGACGAAGAAGTCGGCGCGGTGCACCTGATGGAAGTAGCCGCGCCAGGCGATGAACGAGGGCTGAAGGATGACGCACTTCACGACGACTTGCTTTCGCGGCGAACCGCGTAGGGCACGCGGTCCCAGCTACGCTCGACCAGGCGGCCGACGTATTCGCCGAGCACACCGATGGCGCAGAGCTGGACGCCGCTGAAGAAGGCAATGGCGGCGACGATGGCGAAGACCGGCCAGTTCACGGGCACGAACAGCGCGGCGACGCCGCTGGCGATGCCGAGCACCATCGAGAGCAAGCCCAAGACGACCGAGAGGCGGAGCGGCGTGACGCTGTAGCTCGTGATCAGGCGGAAGGCGACGCGGATGAGCGCGGAGATGTCGTAGTTCGATTGGCCGTATTTGCGGGCGGCGTGTTGCACTTCGATCGAGGTGAGCTTGGTCGTGCCGGACGCGAGCATCGAGTCGAGGATGACGAACTGACCGGGCGCTGGTGGGAAAGCGTCGCGAAGGAGCGAGCGGAAGGCGCGGAACGAGCCGACGTCTTGGTGCGAGCCACCGCCGGTGAGCCAGGCGAGCGCCCATTTGATGGCGCGTGAGCCGGTGCGGCGGACGAAGCCTCGGCGAACTTTCTTCTCGCGGCCGTAGACGAGATCGACGTTGTCTTTCAACGCGGACAGGAGCTTGGGGATCTCTTCGGGCGGATGTTGCAAGTCGTCGTCCATGGTGACGATGACGTCGTGCTTCGCGGAATGGACGCCGGCGAGGAGCGCGTTGTGCTGGCCGTAGTTGCGCATCAGGTCGACGCCGCGGACCCAGGGGTATTTCGCCGTGAGTTGCTCGATGACC
>JBGGMJ010000188.1:0-137287 GCA_041288095.1 Myxococcota bacterium | reverse complement strand
GGTGATGTGCGCGTTGCCGCTATAGTCGACTGCGATCATCGCGAGGTCGGTGGCGGCGTTGACCGAGGTCCAGCTCTCCTGCTCGACCGGCAACGTCGTCGAGCGGCTGTCGAAGCGCCAATCAGGGACGCCGTCGATGACGATGCGGCGTGACGCGGTGTCGCCAACGTCAGCGGTGCCGTCACCCAAGGTGGTCACGAACATGATGTCGTACGTGCCCGGCGTCTGCACGGTCACGGTCCAGCGCGCGGTGCCAAAATCACCGTTGCCGTAGTTCGTCGAGGGTCCCTGACGGCAGACCCAGGTGTGGCCAGCGAGCGGGCGGTCCGCCATGAGGCCGCTGGCCTCACCGACCATCGCACCCACGAGGGTACCGCTGCTGGCGACGCCCCCGACATTGCGCGTGTATGTCGAAGCGGTCACGGTCCAGGTCGACGGAAAGCGCGCGCAATGCGTTCCTGGGCGCGAGCTCCCATCGGCGAGCGTTTGCCGGTTGTCGAGCTCGATGACGATGCTCGACCCAGCGGTGGCACGCGATGGCATGCGCACCGCGAAGATCTGACAACCGACGATGGCCACGAGCGCCACCACGACCAGGAAAGTCGGTACGACTCCCCGGCGCGTCAGCATAGCTCGTCGACCGTGATGGTGATGACGTAGTCGGTGCACGCCGGCGTCGGCGACGCCGTGGTGCCGTCGTCACAGCCGCTCACCAAGATCTCCCACGTCGAGCCGCAATTTCCGGTGAAGCCGAAGTTCACCGAAGCGCCGGTGGCCGGCGTCGTCCCTTGATACGCCGTCCAGGTGCCCGGGCCGGTGGCGCGGCGCACGTACCAGGTGAAGGTGACGGGGTCGCCCTCGAAGTCGCTGCCGGTGGCGCTCAAGACCAGGTCGGCGTCGCCGTCACCATCGACGACGAAGTTCGCGTTTTCCTCGGGGAAGGTGATGACGACGTCCGGCGGCATGTTGTCGGGCTCCGTGCTCGGGTCGATGGTGACGCAGTCGTTCGACACGAGACCCGCCGAGCTCTCCGCCACGGCGCAGACCTGGAAGTTCGCCGTCTGACCGTCCGGAACCGTGTACGTCGCGGTGTGACCGCTGCCCAAGAGCGCGCCTCCCGGCGAGCCCAGGTGCCAGGTGAGATCGGCGTCTGGAATCGCGGCGAGCTCGTTCAAGTCGTTCGAGCGCGCCGTGAAGCGCACCAGCTGCTGCTCGAAGGCGCCATAGGTCGCGGTGCGGGGATTGACGATCTCGACGAACGGATCCTCGTTGAAGATGGTGACCGTCGTGGTGCGGGTCTGAGTGACGCCGCCATCGACGATGGTCGCCGTGATGATGTGCGTTCCAGCGGACAGCGAGGTCGTCGCCGTCGACGTGCCGGTACCGATGGTGCCGTCGATGTTGCTGGTCCAGGTGACGGTGACGCCCGAGGGGTTGTCATCTTCCATCGTCAACAGGAGCGGCACCGAAGCGCGGCGTCGCGGGAAGCTACTCCCCGCAGTCGGCGTCAGCAGCTGGACGAACGGCGCGGTGTTGCCCCCGAGCGCCTCACGCACCGCCGCGTAGGCGTTGACGCGACGGATGATCGGGCCGACGTCGGGATGCGCGGTCTCGTACAAGATGCGCTCGACCTCGCCCGCCGAAGCGGACGGTTTCGATGCCCAGATGAGCGCCGCCACACCGGCGACGAAGGGTGAAGCGCCGCTGGTGCCGGCGATGAGCTGCGCCGAATTGGGACCGCTCGCGGCGTCGTCCGGATTCGGACCAATCCAGTTCCAGTAGGGGGCGTGGATGTCGACCGAATTGGCGCTTTCGTCGGCGCCGTGCCGGTTCGAGCCCGAGTCGTGGTTGGCGCTGTCGTATTGCAGTCCGCCAACGCAGACGACACCGGGGAGCTCGCAAGGGATCCACACGGTGCCTTCCCAGCACGAGATGATCTCGCCGAAGATGTCGAGGCAGTCGATGTCGTCGACGTCTTGGCTGTCGTTGCCGGCGGCGGCGACGATGAGCGTGTTGTTCAGACGCAGACCCGCCGCGATGGCGTCGAGCGCGCCGAAGGTGAGCGCGTACCAGCCAGCGCCGATGCCGGTGCCGCCGCTGATGTTGACGATGCGCTGGCCACCGACGAGCGCCGGGACGCCGCGGAAGATGAACTGGAGGATCTGCAGGAAATCGAGGGCCGGCGACGGCACCAAGATCGGATCGGCGACCGGAGCCGCGGTTCCGGCCGCGCCGAAGCCGTTGTCGAGCGCACCAAAGGCGATCTGGGCCACACCGGTGCCGTGCCAGTTGCAGGTGCTGCCGCCGGTGCAGGTCGAGGGGTTGGGTCGGTTCCAGCCGGTCGGCGGCTCGATGCGCGTGCCGAGCGGGACGTCGTCGTTGGGTTGGAAGCCGCCATCCATGATGACGACCTTCACCTTGTTGCTGAAGCGGCCCGCCGCTTCCATGGCGCGCCACGCCTCGCCGACGCCGATGTCCTGAGCGTCACCACGGCGGAAGCCAGGCTGCTGATAAATGTTCGGCGTCCAGGCCCAGCCATCGGCGCCGTAGCCCGTGGGCGAGTCCGCCGCCGAACGCGTTTGGAAGCTGGCGCTGGTGACGATCCAGTTGGCGGCGACCTCGACGTCACCGCGCGTGCGCTCTTCGGAGACTGCCGCGAGTAGCTTCATGGCCGCTTGGCTCGAGACGCGGTGCTCGCCGTGGGCATTGGGCTCGACGGCCAGCATGTCGTCGGCGATGCGCGAAGTGTCGGCGCTGCTCGCGTCGATGCGCATGAGGTAATAGTTCTTCATGCCGGTGACGCCGGCGCCGATGAAGTCGATCTCGGTGAGGACCGTTCCGTTCCAGCGGACGCGGACAGCCTCGAGCAACGATGGGTCATCGGTACCGACGACCATCTCGTCGGCGACGAAATCAGCCGCTGGACCGGTCGAACCAGCCGCGGACGCGACGGGACGCGCGGCGCCACCATCGATACCCGGAATCGTCGCGCTGCGCGGCTGCATCGTCGTATCGACGACTACCGTGGGCGGCGGAGCTTCGGCCTTCTTCTTGTCATCGCTGCACGCGATAGCGGATACCGAAACTGCAACAACGGTGAACCAACTGCCAAACGTCCCCCGGGCATTGGACACGTTGGACTCCTTTTCATGTCCACTCCGTAAGAGCGGAGTGGCGGATCAACTGCTGACGACGGTGAAGCGTCAAAAAATCATCGCGGCGCTATCATGTCCGTGCGCTAGGTCACAACCGCGAAGAAAAAGTGTGGGTGCGCTCGCCCGAAGCGGCGCAACGCGAACGAGCTGGTCAATCGAAGTAGCCGCCCATGGTGAGCAAGCGCTCGAAGCGATTGACCTTGCGATTGTAGTCATGCGCCGCACCGCTGTAGAGGCGGTCGACACGGCCCCAGAACTCGGGGCTCTGGTAGCCACCGCGCAGGGTGCGCGCCGATTGTCGCAGGAAGTTGATATAGGTGAGGCCGGCTGCGGCGATGTGCGGTGACACGCCGTTTTCGCCCGGCCGGATGTCGCCACGCTGGCGCTCGAGCAAAGCGGTGCTGTCCCACCCCGGATTGTTGCCCGGGTCCGTGCGCGTTCTGCCACCGCGAGGCGGTGTGTACCCCGCGCCGTTACCCAGACCGTACGTCCGGTGAATGTAGCTCTGGAAGGACTCGCCACTGGGCAGATTGCCGTGGCGCCGCTCAGCCAGATCGTGCGCGGCGATCGGAATCACCTGCAGCGGGCCGGTGGCGCCGGCGCGGTTCACGTGGGTGTCGTAGTGCGGGGCACCGCCGCCCGATTCCTGGAACATCATAGCGGTGAGGCGGCGTTGAATGGCGTCGACGACCCGCGGCGGCATGCCCATCGCCTCGAGACGCGGACGCTCGGTGGCCATGAACGCGCGCACTTGATCGTCGAAGCGCGTCGCCGGCAAGCGCTCGCCGCTCGCAACACGCGTGGCGCGTGCGGCGCGCAATTGGGCGACGGTCTCCGCGGTGAGATCGCCCGGCGTCGCCCCTCGCGGCATCGTGATATTGTGAGTGCGCTGGAACTCGGCGAGACGCTCGCGTTGCGACCGTTGATCAGCCCCTGGCCCCAAGCCTTCGCTGATCAAGCGATCGGCGAAGGTTCTGTTCCAACCGCTCAAGGCTTCCGGTCGAACGCTTGCCCGATTGCCGAACTCCGCACGCCACGCGGCGCTGGCATCGTTCGCGGGGAGGGTTCGCGGGTCGGGGCCGCGCGTTAGCGGGGCGCGGCGGGCCCACAACCGGCTCATTCCCTCGGCGGTGACCTCACCGGAACCAGTCAGGGCCGCGAGGCGGCGTTGCGTATCCGCGCCGAACACGCCGTCTTGCGTGGTGCCGACGAGCGCTTGCAGCTCACGCACACGCGCGGGGTCGGTGCCGACGAAGCGATCGGCCGCTTCACGCGCGGCAGCCTGGGGATCAGCGCCGGGGCCGGTCGGAGGCGCGAGAATGGAGCCCGATGGCCCGGTGGTCCCGGCGGGTCGCAACCGCGAGGGCACGCTGATGATGGTCGTGGTGGACGCCGGCGCATCGACCCCGCGCACATGCGGGTTGCGGCTCTTCAACGCCCGTATGGCGTAGGGCAGCTGATCGGGCGGGAGGTTCAGTCCCTGAGCAAACTGGCGCAGTGTCTGGCCGGGCGCCAACGTGCGCTGATCCGCCGGCGGCGTAACCGCGCGGATCTGCTCGGCGGCGCGTACTGTGACTGCTTGCGGTCCGGCCATAGCGCCTTACATACCCCCTGCCACATGGTCAGGGTTGAAAGCGCTGAGCTTTTTCCGCGATTCGCCCGTCAAACGCCTTGAAAGGGCAATCCTGTGCCCTCCCTACAAGAGATTCGTGGCCAGCTCCGCCAGATCGCTGCGCTCGCCCTTGGACAGGGTGATGTGCGCCGCGATGCGCTCCGCCTTGAAGCGGTTGACGATGTAAACGAGACCGTTGTTGGTCGCGTCCACGTATGGATTGTCGATCTGGTACGGGTCACCGGTGAGGATGATCTTCGTGCCGTCACCGACGCGCGTGATGATCGTCTTCACTTCATGCGGTGTCAGGTTCTGCGCCTCGTCGACGACCATGAACTGGTTCGGGATGCTGCGGCCGCGGATGTAAGTCAGCGGTTCGATCTCGAGCACGCCCAGGTCCAAGAGCTCGTGGTACGACCGTCCGCGTTTGCGGTCAGTCTTCGACAAGCCCATCAAGAACTCGACGTTGTCGTAGATCGGCTGCATCCAGGGCGTCAGCTTCTCCTCGACGTCTCCGGGCAAGAACCCGATGTCGCGGCCGAGCGGGAAAATCGGACGCGAGATCAGCAGGCGCTGGTAGACGCCCTCCTCGGTGACCTTTTGCAGACCGGCGGCGATCGCCATGAGCGTCTTGCCGGTACCCGCCTTGCCGACGAGCGTGATCAGCTTGATCTGATCGTTCATCAAGACGTCGGCCGCGAACACCTGCTCCTTGTTGCGCGGGCGAATGCCCCACATGCCGTCTTTGACTTGATTGACCGCTTCGACGAGCTGCGCGTCGCGGTTGATCTTGCCGAGGGCCGTGTGTTGCGGGTTCGACGCGTCCTTCAGGAACGCGAACTGATTGGGATAGTAATACGGGTCGGAGAGCTCGAGCTTGCCGGTCTCGTAGAAAGTGTCGATGTCCTTCGCCGGTACCTCGATCTCCGCGACGCCCGAGTAGAGCTCGTCGATGTTCGAGCGCTCGGTGTCGAAATCCTCGACGCGCAGACCCAGCGCATCGCCACGGATGCGCATGTTGACGTCTTTGGTGACGAGTACGGTGAGCCGGTCTTTGCGCGACTCGTGCAGGTCGAGCGCCGTCGCCAGGATCTTGTTGTCCGCCGGATGCTGATTCTGGAACTCCGACGGCAGCACGCGGTTGGTGATGCTGACCGACAAGGTGCCTGCGCCATTGTTGATGGCCACGCCTTCGGTGATGCGCCCCTCGGTGCGTAGCTCGTCGAGCGAACGCGCGATGTGACGGGCATTGCGGCCGAGCTCGGAGAGATCTTTTTTGAAGGTGTCGAGCTCTTCGACGACGACGATCGGTATGACCACGTCGTGATCTTCGAACTGATAAATCGCGCGCGGATCGTGCAGCAGAACGTTGGTATCGAGGACGAAGATCTTTTTCATTCACCCTGCTCGTGCTGTTTTGAAGACCACAGCTCGGTTACGACCACTTCTCTTCGCTTGATAAAGTGCCTGGTCAGCGCATTCGGCAAGCCTCGCTTTCACGTTGGCATCGTTCGGGAAAGTCGCAATGCCCAAAGAGATCGTGCATTTGAAGGTGCCGTTCTCGGAGCGCATGGTCTCGCTCTCGATCGCTTTGCGGATACGCTCGGCGGTCTGCAACGCCCCTTCAGGCCCGGTCTCTTCCATGAGAACCGCGAACTCCTCGCCGCCGTAGCGCGCCACGACGTCGGTACGCCGTGCCGCTCCACTCAATAGCTTTGCCACCTTCTTCAAAACCATGTCCCCGACTGGATGGCCATAGGTGTCGTTGATGGACTTGAAATGGTCGATGTCAGTGAGGATCAGCGACATCGGACGGCCATAGCGCTCACAGCGGGCGATCATCGCATCGAACAGCTCCTGGAAGTAGCGATGATTGATGAGGCTGGTGAGACCGTCGGTCGTCGCCATGCGCTCCATGCGCTCGTACATCTGGGCGTTGGCGATGGCGATGGTGGCGTGGTCGGAGATCACGCGCATCATCTCGAAGGCGTCGTTCGAGAGGAAATTCTCGCGCGACGAGCCGAGCACGACGGCGCCGATGCCACGGTCCTGCCACAACAGGGGCAGCACCTTCACACCCGCGAGATCGGCGTTGATGGCCTTGGCGAACACCGCCTGCGATGGACCGCGGGCCGTGCCGTGGGGCAGCGGATGACGCGCCTTGATCGACGCTCCGACGAGACCCTCCTCCGCCTGGAAGACCTGACCGACCAAGTCTTCCGCCTTCTCGTTGCCGTGCCATTCGAGCGCGGCGATGCGCATCTTGCCGCCCTCTTCGGTCGAGACCGCGACCGCCGCGAGCTCGGCGTGCGCGACGGCGCGTGAGGCTCGGATGGCCACCTTCGCGACCTCGTCGACCGTGCGCGCCTCGTTGAAGTCGCGGCTCGCCTGGTAGAAACGCTCCTTCTCGTACTTCTCGCGGTCCATGTCGCTGAAGATGCGCTCGACTTGCACCGCGCGGACGATCTCTTCGGCGATGGTGTTCATGACGGCGATGTCGGAGGCGCCGAATGCCCGTCCGTCATTGCGGTCAGCGATGAGGACGCCGCGCAAGTGACCATCCTCGAGGACGGGCACGCCGGCGAAGTCGGTGATGGAGTGTGGCTGCGTGTAGTAGACGAGACCCGAGTGGCCGGCCTTGAGCTGCGTGAGCACGAGCGGCTCGCGTCGCTTGGTGATGGCGCCGATGAAACCTTCGGCGGTCACCAAAGGCTTCGTGGCCACGTGATCGGACTGCGAGCGCAGCTCCTTGATGATGATCTTGCGCTCGTCGCTGTCGAGCCAGAGCAACGCCACCGTGTGCGGCGTCAAGGCGCGCTCCGCTACAGCGAGCACGTTGTAGAAGGACTCGTGGATCGCTTGCACCGAGCCGACTCGGCGGCGACTCGCCATCTCCTCGGGCGACATCTCCCGGCTACCCGCCGAAAGCCCACTCGTGAGGCGGAACTGCTTGGCCTCGTCCTCGACCTTGCGCATGTGCTCATCGATCTCGCGCGCCATGCGATTCTTGCGCTGCGCGACCTCGGTGCGCAGGAAGACGGCGTACAAAAACCCGAAGAGCAAGATGAAGGAGGCGTGCGAGGCGAGGAGCTTGTAGTCGCGGGTCGCGGGCTGCAGCACGTTCACCAGCGTCTCGGTGCCGAGGATGAGCACCAGGAAGTAGACAGCGGTGCGCGCCCCGTGGAAGGCCACGAGGAACGCCACCAGCGCGTAGACCATCGGATACAAGAGACCCGACGGACCGCCGGTCAGCTCGATGAGCACGAAGGCCGCGGCGACGCAGAGGCTA
This sequence comes from Myxococcota bacterium, assembly GCA_041288095.1. Taxonomy (GTDB): domain Bacteria; phylum Myxococcota; class XYA12-FULL-58-9; order XYA12-FULL-58-9; family JALHOP01; genus JALHOP01. Next base: position 129,231 of record JBGGMJ010000188.1, on the reverse strand, counting down.
CCGAGCTCTAGATCGGCGATCAGCGCCGATTCCTTGGCCGGGCGGGCCAAGCGCTCGAACAGCTTCGCGACGAGCAGCGCCGAAAGACCCGCCAAGGCGAGGAGCTGCGGCGTGCTGCTCTCGTTGGCGTTGCGGAAGACCCCGAGCGCGGCCAGCGCCAAGCCCGCGTAAGCGATCACGAAGCCGGCGAGAGTACGGCCGAAGCGCACCGGCATGCCGAGCAGCCAGGCCCAGAACATGCGCGACTGCGCTTGCTCCAAGATACGGGTTCGCCGCCGACCAGAGGCGAGCACCCCTGACCGTGGCCCGGTCCGACCGGGAGCCGCGGGAAGCGGCTTGCGAAACGGAGCCCGCACTGGTGTGAATTAGTGCACCAGCGATCGATCCTCGGCAAGCCGAAGTGACCGTCGAACGTACGTCAGTTCACGCGTCGCGTACGCGCCGCGGGCAATCGCCCCGTATCGTAGCGTTCGAACACGTAGGAAGCGCTTCTGCCTTCCCGAGCGAGCCTGATGACGAGCTCGCGGAAGCGGGACCATTCTCCCGTGGCGATCAGGTGACAACCAGAGCTGCCGAGCTCCGAGCGGTGGACCCGAATCAGGTCGGCGGTGGTCGGCTGGGCGCGCTCGGCGTCACCGATGCGGCCGTTCATGTCGTAATCGCGATACGCGGGCAGGGGCTCGTCGGGGGTCCGGCCGACGACGAAGCCGGCGGTGTTGCCGTAGATGGCGGTGCCCATGGGGTATACGCCATCGCGGACATAGGGAAAGCGGTAACCGGAATTGCTCTCGCCCCACTGCGATTTGCGCGGGTCGAAGTGCGTCGGCTGCGTCGAGGAGCGAAAGGAGTCGTGAAAGCGCGGGGTGCCGCTCGCATCGGTCGTGAACACGTAGGTCGTGCCTTTGAGCCGGTTGACCGTATCGACGCCGCTGTTGTTGACGTCCAAGGAGACCACATAGAGGTGGTTTGGCTGGAGAGGCCGGCGCGAAAGCAGCGCGCGGGCTTGCGCCTGGTTGAATGGCGACGGCGACACCCCCGGCTCGGCCGAGCGGCGTGGAGGAGCGAGCTCGAGCCGTTGATTGGCGAGGGGCGACAGCGGTCGCGGACGGTTGGGCGCCATCCGGTCGCCTAAAGCGGACCCATCGCGCGGTACCGGCCCCGGAGAACCCGGGCGCGGCGCGGGTGCCCGGCGATTGGGCTCTGGGGCGCGGATTAGACTCATGCGGCGCCGGGATTATCGACCCCGGCCCATTTGGCGTGCCTGCGCGGCCCGGAGGAGGCGTGCCGCGGTGGCACTCGTTCAGGTCAGCGCATCATCCGCGCATGCAGCAAAACACCGGGCTCCGCGTTCGGGTACGCGGCGTTGACGAAAGCGCGCATGCGCAAGTGGTCGTCTTCGTTGAGCGGCCGCTTCTCGCGCACCGCCACGGCCGCGACCTTGTAGATAGCCGCCGACCGCGCTTCGTACATCGCGACCAATCCCGGTTGATTGCCGAGCACGCCCGCCTGTAACAGGCGCGCGTCTTTGTAGAGCTCGTGCTCGACATCGGCGGCCTCGAGCATCTGTTCGAGATGGAGCTGCTGCTCGCCAATGTGTCGGTTCGACAAGCGCGGCGACATGCTGAAGTCGACGTAGCCGTTCGGCTTGGGCTCGACGAGACGATTGTGAATCTGCACGAAAAGGCCCGGGTAACGCTCGATGGCGGCCGCGGCACCGGCATACAAGGCAGCCTCGGTCTGGAAGACGATGCGATTGCGCACGAGGTCGCAGATACGGTTGGTCTCGCCACCGTACTTGCGGGCAACCTTTCGCTCTGCACTCTCCTTCTCCTTGAGGGCGCATTCGTCGACGACCCTGCCCCCGCCAGCCGCGGCAATGACCGCCGATATGGCCCGCAGCTCGTCTTTGACGGCGCTCGCCTGCGCGAAGAGCGTGGTCAGATCGCTGGAATCCTGCCTCGGCGGCGGCGCATCGAGCGGGTGACAGGCACCAGCAACCTTCGCAGGTACACGCATCCCAGGATCCTTCCTGAGACTTTATCGGCGGGTTGGCGCTTTTCGTTGCCTCGCCCCGCGCTCAATCCTCGCGAGTCAGCTCCCACGTATGGGTATCGCTGCCGTTCGGGAAGGTCTCGACCTTGGTGCCGGACAGCGTCTTGCCGTCTTCAGAGACCGTGTAACCATCCTGGCGGAAGATGACGAAAATGTCCTCGTCGAGCGGCAGCGTGGTGTCGAAGCTGCTGTCGGGGTTCGGGCAAATCACGTGCTGCACGACCTGGAATGGCCCCGTGACCACGGTCGACTCGAACTGAATGGGGTCGGTGTCCGGGTGGAGGATGAGGACGCCTTGAAAGGGGTCCTTGTTGAAGGTGCCATTGTACGTGTCGACACGAAGCTCGCAGTCGACGAGCGTCCCCTCGCGGCTGTAGGTGAAGCTCCCCGTCGGCCGGAAGAGCGTGAGCAGCGACTCGGTGTCTTGCTCGAGGGAGACGGTGGCGGTGCGGATCTCGGTGCTGGTGAGCCCCGGCACTGTGGTCGTGGTCGTACGCGATAGCGTACCAGTCCAGCGCGCCGCGCAAGGCAGCTCGAAGGTCTCGATACGCATGGCGCCGAGCACGAACTTCTCGAACGGCAGCACGGTCACGTTCGAGAGCACCACGATGAGCTCCTCGAGCTCTTCGCCGGGCCGATCGATGCAGTAGGTCTGCTTGTCTTTGCCGGTGTGGTTCTCGAGCTTCCACGGCGCGTCTTTCATGTCCTCGAGTGTCCGGATCTCGAGCCCGTCGTCCTGCGTGATCGTGTCGAAGTGGATGACCACCTTCTTGATGTTGTCGGCGATCGCGTAGCGGAAGTACTGGGCGCGCAGGGGAGCGACCTCGACGGTGACGAGCTTGTTGACCACGGCGTCGAGCCTCTCGTCGGCGCTGTAGTTGGGCTTGGGCCGCGGCTCGGGGAAGCGGTCCTGGCGCAGACCCTTGTGGCGCTTCGCGAGCGGCAGCGCGTCGGGCAGATTTTCGTTCACGTTCGCGACCGCGAAGTCGGGAAAGTTGTCCTTGTACTTGAAGACGCCGTCGAGCGCGTTGGTCGCGGCCTCGTGGCCGCTGATCGGCTTGAGCGCATCCCACGATTGTTTGATGACGCCGACGCCGCCCGTCTGGTGCTGCATGAAGTGGCCCCAGATGAACGAGGCGTACATCAAGTGCGAATCGGCGCTGCTCGTCGAGTACGACTGGTGCATCGACTTCCTGGAGCGCTGAAAGCCGGGGAAGCGCTCGTTGTAGACGTCGAAGGCGAGCGACGGAACGTATTGCGTCGAAGCCCAGGTCGCCGAGGCTTCGACCCACCAGAACTCGATCCACGGCCGTCCAGCGCCGGCGCGCTCGAACATGAACGTCATGTTGTAGGCGTTCTGCAGCACGTGGAAGAACTCGTGCGCATAGGTCGACTTCAAGCCGCTCGAGAGCGCGCGGCCGCGGCCGATGAGGATGTAGCCGCTCGAGGTGTTGCCGGCGTACGGCTTGGTGTCGACGGTGATGCCGCGGGCGCTGTGCGTTTGAGTGCCGCGCAGGCTCGCGGTGCCGTCGGGCACGATGTAGAGGTCGATGCAGTCATCGAGGTTCCCCGTGGTGCCGACGTCGTCGCCGTCGAAGACCGGCACGCCGAAGTCGGTGGTCATCTTGGTGTAGAAGTCGTTGGCGTGACTCACCGCCGAGTCGAGGATGACGTCGTCGACGGCTTCGTCGCCCGAACACTTGACCCAGACCCGCATGGGCACGGCGGCGCGTTTGGTCTTGTAGCCGTTGACGACGATCTGGCCCGGGTCGGACTCCGTGCAGTTGGAGGTCTGAGCGGTGAGGCCGCTGGGGTTCGTCGCTTCGAGGGTGTTGTAGATGCTCGCGGGATCGATCGGCCGTACCAGAAACGGGGCCAACGCCGTCTGCGTCGCGGGTGAAAGCTCGCTGCTTCGCGCCTCGCGGAAGAACGCCAGGTCCTCGCCCATGCTGGTGCCCCGGTAGGCAACAGGGAGCCGCTCGTCACCCACCATGGCGTAGCCGCGATAGAGCAGCGAGGTCTCGTAGTCGATGGCTCCGCCGTCGAGCGCCGCGCCGATGAGCTCGAGGCTCGAGGGCGCGTAGGGCCGCACATCGATGGGCAGGGTCGCCGAGCCGTCTCCCCCATCCGCTGTAGCGGTCACGGTGACGACCGCGCTGGCGACCTCGGTGTCCTCGGCGACGCCCACCTCGAGCACGACGCTGTCTTGGCCGACGGGTAGTATCACCTCCGCGGCGCCCACGCCCTCCGGACCCTCGACCAGCAAGACGACGTCGCCCAAGCCCGCCGCGCGCTCGACGGTGACCGGCAAGTACACCGCCGTGCCGACGCTGGTCTCGAGTGCTTCGGCGCCCAGGGTCAGGTGGATGTTGTTCCTGGGACCGTCTTTGTCGTCACCGCCACCGCAAGCGACGAGAGCGAGGAAGATCGAGGATATGGCGAATGGGCTTTTCACGGCGGGCTCCCTATCAGACGGAGTGCCGTTGGCAATCTTCTACGGCCGCGGAAGATTGCCGCTGGGACGCTCGGCATCGCCGAGAAACACGAGCAAGGTTTCCAGGGTCGCCCGCGCCCCGCTGTAATCGCGCGCGGCGATTTGCCGCGACGCCTCGTTCACCAGGGACTCGAATCGCGGCTTCTCCGCCTCGGCGACACCGCCCCTCGTGTCACGCAGCACGTTGACTCTCTGGAAGCGCGCCATGGCTCGGTCCAGCCCGTCGGTGACCTGGTCGGCACGGTAGCGGAGCACGCAGGCGGTCCTCACCGCCTTGGGGTGATCGTGCAGGCGCACCGCTTGCTCGAGCTGTTCGAGGAGACTCGTGCCGCGGCGGATCTCGATGGCCCGCACTTGGGTCGTGTCGAGCTTCGTAGCCAAGTCGTCGAGGACGGCGCCGACCGTCCGGCTCTTCTCGAGGCCCGGGCAACCCGCGGCAACCTCCTTTTCGGGTAGCTCTTCGCCGGCCGCGAAGGCGGTCACTCCGGGCCTGGCGCTGCCCGCCGGCGCCTTCCGCATCGGCATGCGCTCGACGCTGGCGCGAACGACGCGCAGCTGTTCGTCGGCACCGCACCAGGCGCGGGTGCGAATCTGTGCCAGCAGCAACCGGTGCGCGGCCACGCCATCGCTCGGCAGGTCGGTGATGCGCAAGCGACGCTTCGTAAGCTCCCGGCGCAGCTCCGCCGTGCCCTTCTTGACGTCACTGGGAACGACGCGACGTGCGTCGTCGCACCGCACCGACGCGGGCGTCGCGGTCATGAGCACCAGGAGCGCGAGCGGCAACATGCGTCGCTCGGAGTATCCGCGACTTGCTTAGTGCTTGCGAGGCGAGTTACGCGGTTGTGCAGTGCCTCGTTTCCGCGAAATTCCGCCCTCGCTCAAACACGAGATCAAGGTCGCCGGCCTCGAGTCCGCGAAAGCCTTGTTCGCGAGCCGTCCGCGCGACATCACGCGTGTCTACGTCATCGACCGCGTGCGGGACGAGGCCGCCGATATCCTCGAGTGGTGCGAGCGTAACGACGTGCCTTGGTATGAAGTCACCATCGAGGAGCTGGCGGCATTCACCGAGACCATGCGCCACGACGGCGTTTGCCTGGTGGCGCGCAAGAAGCAACCGTTGATGGCGGCGAACCTCGCGAGCCGTCTCGTCCGCCATCGCGGTCCCATCGCCATGGTGCTCCTCGACGGGGTCAAGAATCCCAACAACATCGGCGCCGTGGCGCGCGCGTGCGCTTACTTCGGCGCGCATCACCTGCTCACGGCCGGCGAATCACCGGGTTTTTCGCAGGCAGCCGTGCGCGTCGCGCAAGGCGCCACCGAAGCGGTCGAGCACGTACCGCTGCGCGATCTCGGCCGCGACCTGTCCGCCATCACGGATCACGACATCGCGGTGGTCACCACCAGCTCGCACGGCAAGGCGCTCCTTGGCGAGGTCACGCTGCCGCCGCGCGTTCTCTTCTGCATGGGCGGCGAAAACGCGGGCGTCTCCGAGCAGCTCGTGAAACGGGCGGCGCTCCACCTCACCATTCCCGGCGCCGGCAGCACCGAGAGCCTGAACCTCGCGCAGGCGACCTCGATCCTCTTGTGGGAGCATTTCCGCGCGCACAAACCGCAAGCCCCGAAAGCCGCGCCCGCGCCTACGTCGAGCAAGCGCCGCCGCTAGGGGACGTCGCGGGTCAGGTGCCACTCGAAGACTTCGCTATGGAAGTCGCTCCCGAGCATCTTCGTCCCGTCGATGTGGATGCCGTCTTCCGACGCCGTCTTGCCGTCCGCGAACGGCACGAGCATGAGCGAGTAGATCTGCGGCGTGTCCACGTCGTAGTCCTCCTGCGGCGGCTCGCAATCCGCATGCTGATGCAGCGCGAACATCGGCGTTTGCAAGGTCGCTTGGTAGCGAACGGGATCGGTCGCGGGGTCGAGCGTCAGCTCGCCTTGCTCCGGCACCGGCGACAACGTGCCGTGGTAGTCACCCACCTGCAGCACGCAACCGCCGACGGTGCCGCTCTTGGTGAGCGTGAAGGTGCCGGTCGGCAGGAAGTGCAGGAAGGGGCTGCTTTCCCGAGTTTCGTCCTGCTCGAGCACGACGTTGGCGGTGACGATCGAGTGCTGATTGCCGGCTGGAGCGTCGCTCGAGATCTCGTAGCGCAAGGTGCCCGACCAGGTTGCCTTGCACGGGGCCTCGGTGACCTCGACGCGCAAGTTGCCGAGCACGAACTGCGTGATCGGCAGATCGTGGTTCGAGAGCACGAGGATGATGTCTTCGACCTTGTCGCGATCGAGGCAGAAGGTCTTCTTGGCGAGTCCGCTATAGCTTTCGACACCCCAGTTACCGTCGGACTTGATGACGCCGTCGATGTCGAGCCCTTCGCGGGTGGTGATCTCGTCGAAGTGGACGACGACTTTCCTCACGTCGCCGCGCGGCGTGTACCGATAATAGGCGGCCTTCAAGGGTGGGATGTCGACTCCGGGCCTGAATTCGCGCGTCTCGTTGACGGTCTGGTCGTCGGCGTAGCTCGGACGCGGGCGCGGCTCCGGAAAGCGTGAATCGAGTCCGCGGTGGCGCTTGTCGAGACCGAGCGCCCGCGGGTAGTCCTCGTTGATGTTCGCTATCGCGAACTCGTGGAACCTGGCTTCGAAATCGAAGACGCCGTCGAGCGCTTCGTTCGCCGCCGTGAAGCCACTCACGCCTTCCAGATCGACCCACGAGGTCGCGATGGTCTCCGGCGAGCCGCTCTCGTGCTCCTCCCAGAAGCCCCAGATGAATGCCGCGTACATCTTCGGGTTACCGGCCGCGTACGATCGGTGCAGCGACGACGGCGACTGTTGAAAGTCCGCGAAGCGGTAATAGACGTTCGCCGGCGCGAGGCTCCGCGCGAAGTGCGACGACGCCCAGGTGGCCGATGCTTCGACCCACCAGAACTCGGTGCTCGGGCCCAGCGCCGACGGCTCCCACATCACCTTGCGATTGTGCGCTTTCTGCAGCACGTGGAAGAACTCGTGAATCATCGTCGAGCGAAAACCAGCGCTCTCGGCGCGTGAGCGACCGATGAGGATGTAGCCGCTCGAGGTGTCGCCCGCGAACGGCGCGGTCGCCACCGCGATACCGTTGCCGATCTGGGTAACCCCGCTGCGCAGGGACGCGCCGCCATCGTGGACGACGAAGACGTCGATTGCGCTATCGAGATTGCCGGGTTGGTTCTCCGCGACATCGTCGAACACCGGCGGTCCCATGTGCGTGCTCATGGGCCCGTACATGGCGCTCGCGTACGAGAGCCCGGAAGCGAGCACGATGTCGTCTTCCGCATCGTTTCCGGTGCACTGCACCCAGACACGAATCGGCGCCTGGACGCGCGCGGTCTTGAAGCCGCCCTGCACGTCCTGGCCCGGGTCCGTAACGTTGCAGGGAACGACCGCGGCGGTAAGGCCACCCGGGTTCGTCGGCGCCAGCGTTTGCCAGATGCTCGCCGGATCCGCGGGCCGTACGAGGAAAGGCGCGAGCGCCGTGCGCGTCTCGGCGGGCAGGCTAGGGTCCGCGGCATCGACGAAGAAACCCAGATCCTCTTCGCCGGCGACGCCGCGATACGCCTCCGGCAAGCGCGGATCATCGACGAGCGCGTAGGCGCGGTAGAGCACGGACGTGGGATAGTCGATGGCGCTGCCTTCGAGCGCCTGGTTGATGAGGTCGACGCTCGACGGCGACGGCGCAGCTATGTCGGCGGGCACGCGCGTGCTGCCGTCACCACCGTCCGCGGTGGCGGAGATGAGCAAGCTCGACGCGCCGAGGTCCGACGCGACGCTCGTCGCGAGCTCGAGCACGACCTTGGTCTCGCCGGCAACGAGCACGATATCGTTAGCGTAGATGCCTTCCGGCTCGGAGAGCACGATGGTGATGTCGCCCAAGTCGGCGGGCCGCTCGACCGTGAGCCCGAGATAGGCCTGGGAGCCCTGGCGCAGCGTCATACTGTCCGCCAAAGCGGTGATGGTGATGTTGTTCTTGGGACCGTCCTTGCCGCCTCCACCGCAGGCCGTCAGGACGATCAACACGATGAGCGGGTGGGCTTTCACGGGGCCTCCCTACCAGAAGGCCCCGCGTTGGCAACCAGTCACTCGCAGTTCGGCGGCGGGCAGGCGGCGATGTTGCCTTCGTTCGAGTTGTAGATGGGGAAGTCGGGGAGCTCGAAGCTCGCGTACGTACGAGCGATACCGCCGTCCCAGCACTCGACCGCGGTCGCGGGGCTGAAGCCCAGCAGATCGCCACCACTGATGACGACGTTGGCGCGGCCGGGGCTGCCTTCACGCCAGCAGGCGTCGATCTGCATATCCTCCGGGATGCGCGTCGTCTCGATGAAGTCGCCGGGCGCCTCGAGCGAGAATTGCACACGGCCGTCGACGTCACGGTCGTACGAGTAGGCGGCGTGGACCGCCGGCTGCAGGCCGATCTGCGGCGCGTCCGCGGTGATCGTGAGCTGCTTGGTGTCGCCGTCCTCGGCGTATGCGTGGGTGACGACTAGCTTGCCGCGCGAGAAGCCGAGGCCACGCTGGAACGCGCTCTCCATATCGAGCGTCGCGACGCCGTCGCTTTCGCGGGCGCCACCGCCAACGGTGCGCGGGCGGTACTCGCCGTAGAGAATCGCCACCATGCCGAAGCCCCCGGGGATGTCGTCGCAGGTCGGCTCGCCCGTGACTTCGCTGTCCCGCGCCGTATGGAGGCAATAGCGGAACGTGTCGCCTTCACGACGGACCTCGAAACGAACGGTAGTGCCGCTGCCGTCGACGTTGCGCACCGGGCCCCAGACCCGCAGGTTGTGCTCGCGCGTGGTCGGCGGGTAGCCCTTGCCGATGCTGTCGACGAAGTCGAGCAGGTTCGCGACGTCGTTGTTGGTCTCCTCCGAGGCCGCGATCAGGAAGGCGTAGAACTCGGCCGGCGCGCCCACGAGGCCGTTCTCCACAGCCTCCTCGACATCGAGGCTGAGCTCCTCCTTCTGCGGTACACCGCGCAGGAAGACGAGATCGTCGTTCGAGAGCTCTCCACACGCGCCCAAGAGCGCCACGAGTGCCATCGAGATGCGCTTCATCGCAGCACCGCCGTGAGAATGAGACCGCCGTCGACGTAAGCGAGCGACTGCGACTCGTCCCCGTTGAAAAACACATAGTGCACGCCGGCCCCGAGGCCTGCCTCGAGCCAGTTGGTGCAACGAGCGATCAATCGCGCTTCGATCCCGGGCGTGAGCGTCGAGAACGCCTGCGTCGGGATGGCTTCGGCGCCGGTGAACTCGCGCGCCACCCGGATGAAGCCGAGTCGGCCGACACCGCTCAAGCGGAGCCACGACGTGAACGGCACGTCGCCGGTGAGACCGACGCCAGCGGTGAACAGCGAGACGCGCGCGCGGTAGCCGAGGTCACCCAGCAAGGGGTCGGTCACCGCGAGACCCTGCTCGCCGCTCGAGCCGACGCCCGCGTCGAAGCGCACGCCGACGTTGCGGCGAATGGCGTTGCGGAGATCGAGCGTCAGCTTGAAGAGCCCGAGGGTCGGCACGTAGGCGTCACGGATCGGCGCCGACAAGAACGACTGCACGCCGAGCTGCGCCGAGAGCAAGACGCCGAGCTTGCCGTGAATGACCTCTTGCGCGGAGATCGTCTGACCCTTGGCGTAGTCGTCCGCGAAAGCGACCTTCTCCATGGCGTTCACGTCGACGGTCACGAAGTTGTCGTCGCGCACCTTGAGGCGGCTCAAGCGCACGTGGTCGGTCTCGCGCTTCTTGACGACGTAGTCGCCGGGCGCGACCGCGACACGCAGGCTCTCGCTCGTGTCCTTGTCGAACTCGGCGACGACGACGCGGCGCTTGCTGTCGAAGACGACGAACTCGCCCGCGAGCGCCTTGGGGAAGCTGATGCCCGAGGTCGGCGCGTCGGCGCGCGCCAAAGTGACGTCGCCGGCGCCGCGCATGTCGAAGCGGAAGGTCGGGTGCTGCGTGCCGCCGCGCGTCGCCACGGTGCGCGACACGGTGTTCTCGTAGGCGAACCCGTAGGCTTCCGAGAGTGTCACGCGGCCGTCGCGATCGAGATCGGCGGCGCCACGCAGACCGCTCGTCAGGTAGTGCGTGAAGAACGAGCCCTGGATCTCGTCGCTCTCCTGCGCGTCCTCATCGTCGGACGAGGCGGTGATCAGCACCTGCCCGCTCTGCATCGTCGTGTCGTCGATGTCGATGCTCACCGGCTCGCCCTTGGTGGCGCCCTTCAAGCGGGTGATGCTGCCGACGCGGCAAGCGTCGAGGAGCGCGATGCGGAACGACGCCTGTGTCTGCTCGAGCAGACGCTTCACCTCGGTCAGTGCCAGCGTCGACTTGCCGAGCCGCAGCTCGCCGTCCTTCGCGTGTCCCGAATAGTAGAAGAGCAGGAGCGACGGCCGCTTGTCGGCTTGCAGGCGCTCGCGCAACGCCGCGAAGGCGGCGCGTACCTTGTTGGCATCCTCGGCGGAGACCACGACGATGTCGCGCTCGGCGAAGCCGCCGGTCATGCGCAAGACATCGCGCATGCGGGCAACGTCGTTGTCGGTGTAGCGGAGCGGCGTGAGATCGTCGCCGCCGAACGGATGAGACACGAGTAGAGCGACCCGGCGTTCGACGGGCTCGTTGACGTTCAGAGCGCTCGTCAAGAGCGCGATGCTGAGCAGCCAACCAGTCATGATTGCGTTCTTCTACTCCTTGTCGAGCGTCACACGAACCGTGCTTACCCCCGGCAAAACCTCATTCTTGCGGACTGCTTCTTCGATCCGCTTGAGCGGCAACGGCTGCTCCGCGAAAACCGCCACCATGGTCTCGGTGCCCAAGGTCGCATCCAGCGTCAGGCTGAAAGGAAAGGCTCCGCGCGACTCCGCGGGCCGGCGAGCCATCACCTCGCCACCCTCGGGATAGTAGACGTTCATGACGCCGCCGCCATCGATTCCAATCAACGCGAGGTAGCGATAGTCGCCGGCATCGTAGGCGAGCTGTAGACGATCCCCCGGGTGCACCACGGCGCCGCTGGCCAACGCTTTGGGCGCGCCGCTCCCGACCAAGGCCACCGTGAGACCGACTCCCGAGCCCTTGACGCGCTCGCTGTCCACCTCGGGCACGATAAACAGCAGCAAGAGCGCCGTCGCCGCCGCCGCGGCAAAGCCCGTGGGCAGCCACAAGGAAAAGCGCTTCTTCACCGGCGCCCGGCGGCGCTCATGCTCGATGCGAAAGGTGGCGTAGGGCTCGTCGGCGAGGAACTGCTGACGCGCGCTACGCATGCTCTCGACGCGGGCCGCAAGCGCCGGGTCGGCCGCGAGGGCCGCTTCGACCGCCGCGAGGTCGGCACCGTCGAGCTCGCCGACAGCGTAGCGCTCGAGCATGAAGGAAGAGATGGCGTCGTGCGTGCTCATCGAATCAACAGACCCCGTGGGCTTGCGAAAGAGAAAAAGAAAAACGTGTCGCCCATCACACCACGGGCGCCGGCGTCAGATCGGGGCTTCCCCGAAGACCAACGTCGCGTCCTCGCGCTTGAGCTCCTTGCGGGCCACCTCGATGAACCGCCGCAAGCGTTTCCGCAGGGTGGGCAGGGAGCAATCGCAGGCCCGGGCGGCCTCGTCCTGGTTCATCTCGTCGACGAAGTAATAGATCGCGGCTTCCTGCTCCTCGCGACCGAGGCGCGCCAGCAACCGGCGCACGAGCTCGGCGCGCTCGAACGAGGCCTGTCCAGGTTCGTTCCACTGAGCGCCCACTTCGACCACCTGCGCGTACCGCTCGTGCCAGCCGGCTTTGCGACCGCGTAGGACGTTCAAGCAGTGGTGCGTGGCAATGCGGGTGAGCCAAGTGAGCGGCGAAGCCTGTCCGCGAAAGTCGCCATACGAGGAGACCACCTTGAGGAAGACCTCGTGCATGGCGTCGCGCGCGTCGTCGTCGGTGCGTAGGAAGTAGCGACAGCGCCGGAAGACGGAATGACCATAGCGCTCGTAGAGAGCGCGAAGGTCTGGGCGGTCGTCGCTGTTGTCCATGAAGACGATCGAATGACGCGTGAAGCCCCCGCAGGCACTCGGAGTGACCTGCGGGGGCTTTGCACACGTCGTTCCTAGTTAGAGGATCGAGGCATCCACCGAGTAGCTGGCCGATTGCATGCCTGCCGGGCAAGCGCTCTCCGCGCCGGCGGTATGGTCGAGGTCGACGACCTGCGGCGTGGTCACCGCGAAGGTGATGCCGAAGTTCGCGTCCCAGCACTCGCTGGTGGTCACTTCCGTGACACCTTCGAGGCTCAAGTCACCGCCCGAGATCTTGGCGTCCGAGCGGCCGGCGCCGGTGGCGTTCCAGCGCGAGCGGATGACCAGGTCCTCGAGGACGTCGACGGCGCGGGCGCCTTCCTGGATGTCGCCGTTCGCGGTGAACTGGAAGTTGCCACTGCCGTCGGCGAAACGGTCGTAGTAGTAGCTTGCCGAGTAGACACCGTCCTCGGCCTCTTCGCAGCTGCGGAAGTCCGAGAAGTCGATGCTGAGCTTCTGCGGCTGGGTCGTGGTGTCGTAGTTGATCACCGCGGTGCCGCGATCGCAGGGGTTCAGGCTCGCCTCGCCCCAGGCGGTCACGAAGATGCTGAGGTCACCAACGCCGTCGGCCTCGCCGCTCGACTTGTCCGAGTGGCCCGAGGCCAGCACGATGAAGTCGCCCTCCGAATTCTTGCGGCGGTACTCCAGGCTGTAGGTGAACTTGCCGTTCGCGCCGGTCACGACCAGGCGATAGACGTTCGGGTCGAGCGCGTCGCCCGCGCCCGGACCCCAGATCGCGGTCTCGCCCTCGATCGTGGTCGGCGGCTGGCGAACGATGTCCTCGAGCAGGTTGAAGATGCCAGCCACGGTGACGTTCACGCCGACGGTCGCCAAGCGCGTGATGACGTAGAAGCCCGAGAGCTGACCGACCGCGAGCGCGTTGGAGCTGTCAGGCGCGTTGACGGTGAGAGCGTCCTTGCTGGGCAAGGCCTCCTGGAAAGTGGCTTCTTCTTTGCCGCAGGCCACCGCGAAGAGGAAGCCGGCGGGAATGAGGTATTTAGACCAACGCATAATGTCTCCTTCGCGATGCACGGCCCAAAGGTCGTGAGCGATGTTTGCCGATTAGACACGGCAGACGACGGGGACGGAAAAAATCTTTTTGGGTGGTAGCCGGACCACCCACACTTCTTTGAATTGACAGCCCAAGATGCCGTTTGCTACACGCGCCGCGGATCCGGAGACCTTTCCCATGGCAAAGCGGGCTGCGTTGAAAGCACAGGTAGGCGCGTTGTTCCGACAGGCAGTCGATCAACTCGACGACGTGCGTCAAGTCGTCCGCCGCCGCGGCGACCGCATCGAGGCCGATATCCGTCGCCTCATGCAGGAGCGCGATCGCTTGATGGTGCTGCTCGGCGAGCAGACCTACAAGCTCGCCAATCAGGGCAAAGTTCCGCTTCCCTCGTTCGTGCAACGCACGGTCGAGCGCCTCAACGAGGTCGTGACCAGCCTTGCACCGCAAGCGGCCAGCAAGCGGGCCGGCGTTCGCGTGAATGCTCACGCCGAAGGCGAGCTCAACGGACACACAGCCCCGGCCAAGAAGCGTCCGGCGGCAAAGAAAGCGCGCACTAGCAAAAAAGCGCGCACGAGCGTAAGCAAGTCGACGAATTGAGACAGGTTCGCAGCGCTCCCAGAGCGCTGTGGGTGGACATGGGGCCGTAGCTCAGCTGGGAGAGCGCCTGAATGGCATTCAGGAGGTCGACGGTTCGATCCCGTTCGGCTCCACCATCCACCCCCGATAACCCTCTTCGTCAGAATATTTCCCGTCACGGGCGCGTCCTCGTAAGATGCCCACGATGACCAATCGCCCGAATCTCCGCCGCAAGCTCCTCGTTGGCCGCATTTGCGTCGTCTTCGCCTTCCTTGCGTGCAGCAACCTCGACAACATCATCATCACCAAGAGCGCCAACACGACGATTCAAGGCGGCTCGCCCCTCAGCATCCTGGACGAGCTCGGCTTCGTCGAGTTCGGCAGCATCGACGTCAGCAACGAGCAAGAGTTCAAGAACCGCGGCTTCGACATCGACGACGTCGACTCCGTCAAAGTGGACTCGCTGACCCTCGAGATCATCTCGCCCGCCTCCGGGCAGGACTTCGAGTTCATCGACAGCATTGCCTTCTACGCAGTCGGCGAAAACGGCCGCCGCGAGCTCATCGCCGAAGGCGGTCCGTTCCAGGCGGGCCTGCGCACGGTCGGCCTCGACGTCACCGACGTGAACCTCAAGGACTACGCCAAAGCGGGCAGCTTCTCGCTGGGCACCGAGGTCGACGGCAACTCGCCGCAGAACACCACGACCATCAAGGCGACGGTGGCGCTGAACGTGGACGTGGCGATCGGGCATCTCATCTGCGGTAAGTGAGCCTTTTCACTTCGTTCCCTCGAAAATTTTTTTGCTAAATTGGGGACACCAACCATTTTTCCGACGCACGCACGGGTTTGATACGGAAAATGGTTAGTGTCCCCATTTAGCAGAGCGCGAGCGGGCGCGCAGAGAAGGCATTCTCGCAAGGCCGCCGGTCCGCTAAGGCGGTGTCAACGCGGAGACGCGTCAACAACATTCGTCTTCAGGACGTCGATTTCATCCCAAAAAAAGTACGCCCGAAATGCACCGGTGCATTTTCGAAGCGCAGCGGTGGGTCAAGCAAACTCCCTCGGTGCCAAACCACCAAGGCTCCTACAAGCAACGCGATAGCGGCTCGCCAGTGAAGCAAATCATCCCACCTGGGCGCGGTAGCTCATTGCGCAAAGTTGGCGTCGACGACGAAACCTCCGGGGAGGGTTTCGTCGACGCCGCAGTGTGTCACAAAAAAAATTCGAGTGTACGAAGTGCAGGCGACGTCGGGCGAGCGTACGAGTGGCCGCTCAAGACAGATCGTATTCCTTGAGCTTGTACAGCAACGCCCGGTGCGAGAGCTCGAGCAGGTCCGCCGCGCGCGTGCGGTTGCCGCCTGTCTTTTCGAGGGCGCGCTTGATGAGCTCACGCTCGATGGCGCGGACGGCGCGCTTGATCGACAGGTCGTCACCGAAGGCCAGCGCTTCGGGTGTCGCCTCGGGCTCCTTGCGCAAGCGCTCCGGTAGGCCGTCGACCTCGATGCGGTCGCCTTCGTTCAACACCATGGCACGCTCGATGGTGTTCTCGAGCTCACGGACGTTGCCGGGCCAGTTGTAGTCCATGAGGACCTTCAAGGCCTCGCGTGACACACTCATGCCGGCGCGATCCAAACGTTCGCCATAGCGGGCGAGAAAGTGTTCGACGAGCAGCGGAACGTCGTCTTTGCGTTCGCGCAGCGGCGGAATCGTCAGCAGCAAGACGTTCAAGCGATAGAACAGGTCCTCGCGAAACTCGCCCTCGGCCACCATCTGCTGCAGATCGCGGGCCGTGGCGGCGACGACGCGCACGTCGACGGTCATGCCCTTGTTCTCGCCGACCCTGCGGATCTCGTCTTCTTGTAGGAAGCGCAGCAGCTTCACCTGCAGCTGCAATGGGAGCTCGCCGATCTCGTCGAGGAAAAGCGTGCCGCCGTTTGCTTCCTCGATGATGCCGCGCTTGTTGCGGCTCGCGTCGGTGAAGGCGCCTTTGGCATGGCCGAAGAGCTCGCTCTCGAGGAGCGTCTCGGGGATAGCGCCGCAGTTCACGGCGACGAAGGGGCCTTTCGAGCGCACGGATTGGTCGTGGATGGCGCGCGCCACGAGCTCCTTGCCGGTCCCGGACTCGCCGAGCAGCAACACGGTCGTCTTGTAGTCCGCGATCTTGCGCACGGTCTGGAAGATCGCCGCCAGCCGCTTGCTCTTGCCGACGATGCCGGGTCCGAGCGACGACAGCGACGGCTCGCCACGTAGGCGCGCGTTCTCCGCCTCGAGACGCTCGCGATCTTCGGCGAGCCGCTGGCGCTCGTCGGCCATGCGAATCTTGAGCAGCACCTCGTCGGGCTTGAAGGGCTTCGAGACGTAGTCGGCCGCGCCGCGCTTCAAGGCTTCGATGGCGGTGTCGAGATCGACGAACGCGCTCATCATGATGACGATGACGGGGCTCTTTGCCTCGCGCAGCTTGTCGAGGAGCGTCAGCCCGTCCATGCCCGGCATGCGCACGTCGGAGAGAACGATGTCGATGTCGCCCTGCGCCAGGCGCTCGAGCGCGGCGGCGCCGTCGGCGACGGAGCTTACCGTGAAACCTTGCCGCTCGAGCGTGAGCGACAGCATGTGACGCATGCCCTCTTCGTCATCGACGATGAGCAGGCGGCGGGCGCGCGTTTGGCTCACGCCATCGGATGGAGACGCGGCGGGCGCGCGAGACTCTCGTTCTCGGCCTCGACCAGGATGATGCCGAGGGCACGTGCTTGTTCGTGCGCCTCCGCTTTAGCGTCCGGGCAAGGGCCTGTGCAGTCCGTCGACGTCTCGATGTCGCGAACCTTCTGGACGAGCTCCGCGAGCTTCCCGGCATCGACGTGGGTTTGCAGCGCCATGCATTGAAGGTAACGCAGGCGCGATCGCGGTTTCAACCAAGAAGATCAAGGTCGCGCGTACTTTTTTCTTCGCGCCGCGAGCCCGCTCAGTCATCGCCTTCGTAGTTGAAGGTGTACTTGTAGATGATCAACGTGCGTACCGGCTTGCTGCCGTCGCTGCCCGGAGTGAAGGCGCATTTCTTCATGGCGCGCACGGCGGCTTCCGCGGTGCCGTAGCCGAGATCGTTGAGTGGGCGCGCTTCACCCACCGTGCCGTCTTCGAGAATGAGCAGCTCGAGCTTGATCGAGCCATTCACCCCGGCGGCTCGGGCGGCAGGGGGAAACTCGCGTGGACAGGCTCCTTTTGGCATCGGCGGCTGCGAGAGCGAATGCACCGGCACGATGTTTGGCGCGCCACCGGCATAGGGCTTTACGTCCCTCGGATCGGTGCGGTCCTTTTCCGGCTCCTTCATCGTCGTGTTACCGACACGCACCGAAAACCCGCTGTTTCCGCTCACAGTCGAGCTCATGCTGATCCCGAAAACCGGCTGCGGCGGCTCTTCGGCGGGCTTCTGCTCGTTCGCCGGCGGCGGCTCCTCGGGCTTCGCCGCGACCGGCACGTCCACCGGCTTCGGCGGTCGTTTCGCCTTTTCTTCCACCGGCTTCGGCGGCTCGGGGACGACCTCTGGTGCCGGTGGCGGCGGAGTCACGACCGCCATCTCGATCACCCGCGCGGGTTTGGGCGCCTCGCGGGCGGCCTTCGACAGACCACCGACGAGCGCCCAGTGCGCGAGCACCGAGACCACAATCGTGACCACATAAATCTTCATGGCACGGTGACGGAGGCGGCGACTGCGGGATCGATGTTCAAAGCGAACTTGAAGAGCCCGAGCTGCCGGATCAAGTCGATGATACGAATGACCGCGCCGTGCGGCACTTCTTTGTCGGCCGCGATGATGGCTTGGGCGTCCGGGTCCTCTTTGACGACACCGGGGATGTAGGCACGCAGCCCCGCTTCGTCCGTGGGCGCGCCGTTCAGATACAGCGCGCCTTCCTTGGTGAGCGTCAAAGCAACCGTGGTCGGCTCGGCGGCCTCTCCCGTCGATGCCTCGGGCAGCTTCACCTTGATCGACGGCCGCGCGATGAGGTTCGCCGTCAGCATGAAGATGATGAGGACGACCAGCACGATGTCGACGAGCGGAACCACGTTCAGCTCGGTGATCATCTCGTCGTCGCCGCCGGAAAAGCTCTTGGCCACGTCTAACCCTGCTTGGCGCGCGACAGGAGGATGCGGCTCAAAGCCTCGGACCCTGCGAGCTGCGTGCGGATCTTGCGCTGGAACGCGTTGAACACCGCGACCGCCGGTAGCGCGACGAGCAGCCCCACCGCGGTAGCGACCAGCGATTCGGCGATGCCCGCCATGACCGCTTGCGAGCCCTCGATGGTGTTGGTCGCTAGATCGCGGAACGCGCGGATGATGCCGAGCACCGTGCCGAACAAGCCGATGTAAGGGGCGTTGTTGCCGAGCGTGCCCAGGAACGCGAGGCCGCGCTCCATCTTCACCCGCTGCGTGAGCGTCGCGCTCGCGAACACCTGCTCGGCCGCTTCGGGCCCGCGATCGAGCGCGTCGAGGCCGGCGTTGAGCACCGCGGCGACGTGCGAGCGCTTGCCACCCAAGAGCGCGCGCACATCGGCGATGCCGCCGGTCGCGAGCTTGTCACCGAGCTGGGCACGCAGGCGATCGACGTCTTCCGTCGAGCGCAAGAAGTGAGCAAGCCGCTCGATGGCGATGGCGATCGAGATGACCGACAGCATCATGAGCAGCCAGAGAATCCACTCGGAGCCCAGGTAGAGAAATACGTCGAGCAGGCGCTCCTGGAGCGCCGAGTTGGTGAGCTTGTTCATCGCGTGCCTTTCTTCTTCGGGCGCGGTTTCGAGCCGGCTGGGCAGCCGTCATTCGCGGGTGGGCCGGCGTCCATTGGGCACTTGTCCGCTATATCGAGCACGGTATCGCCGTCGTTGTCGGGGTCGGGGCAACCATCGGTGTCCTGGAAGCCGTCGCGATCCTCGGGCTCGCCGGGGCAGCGGTCGAGTGTGTCCGTGATGCCGTCGGTGTCGCGGTCGCCGCGCTCTTGCTCGGGGCAGCCGTCATGATCGGACACGTAGTCCTTGTCCTCGGGAATGTCCGGGCACTGATCGACGGCGTCGCTGATGCCGTCGTTGTCGCGGTCGTCGGCGGGACAGCCACCGTGGTTCGCGTCGCCGGCCTCCATCGGGCACTTGTCCTTCGTGTCTTCGATGGCGTCACCGTCGTTGTCACGCTCGGGACAGCCGTCGTCGTCCTGGAAGCCGTCGCGGTCCTCGGCCTCGTCGGGACAGTTGTCCTTGCCATCGGCCAGGCGATCACCGTCGCGGTCGTCGGGGATGATGACGCGGTTGCATTGCTCACTGTCCGAGAGTTGCGCGGCGCGGTCGGCTTCGGCGCGTGCCACCGCGATGTGTTTCTGCGCGCGTTGCAGGTCACCGCGCTCGAGCTCGTAGCGGGCGAACTCGATGTTGGCTTCGCCGCGAGCCAGCTCCTGCGGGGCGCAGTCGTAAGCGCCATGCGCCCGCGCATCTTTCAGGGTGCCGTCGACGGCGACGCTGTCCTTGGTCAACGTGTCGGCGTTGCCACACCCGGCGAGCGCGAGCACCAGCAGTAGGCGCTTCACTTGGCTCTCCCGCGCGCCTTCTTCTGCTGGTCGCTCGCCGATGCATCGTCCACTGAAGCGGACGTCGAGCTCTCGGGCGGCGTTTGGCTGTCCGGAGGCGGGGGCACCGGGTCCATCTCGTGCGCGTTTTCGGCGGGGACGGCGCCACGCTCACGGTCGGCGCGAGCGCGAGCTTCTTGCGCGAGCTCACGGGCATGCGCCGCGTAGATACGGGCGGCGTCGTAGTCGGAGTAGTTGGCCTCTTCGCGGGCCTTGTGCAGGTACTCGGTCGCCGAGGTGTACTCGTAGACCGCAAGGCGATTCGCGCCGGCGTCCTTGGCCGCCGTCAGCGCGCTCTGAGCGGCGCTAATCTCGCGGGTGGCGTTGATTGGGCTGCACGCGGCGCCCAAGAGAAGCAGGAGAAGCGACGTCGGGAAACGCACGTGCATGCCGCTCGCGGTAGCACGGGCCCAGGCCACCAATCAACGCTTGCCGCCGCTCTTGCGTGCCGCCTCGATAGGCTTGGTCCGCCCATCGCGGGCCGGTGGCGGGAGCTGGGTGACGCTGGCCGCCGGACGCTCGCTCGACGCCAGCAGCAGGACCCGCCAGATCATGAGGACGTAGCCGGCGACACAAACCGCAAGGCCGCCAATCGCCAGATGGCCGAGCGAACGTCCCGATTCACGTGGCACTGGGCCGGAGCGGTCGACGAAGAGGAACAGCACCACATTCGTGGCGATGAGCACCGCGCTCCCGAGGATGATCCACCAGGCGGTCTTTCCCCGACCGGCGAGCAAGGCGCGGCGCGCGGCGAGATAGCCCGCGAACAAGGCGATGGGACCGAGGACGCCGAGCATCATGGCGGTGCGCGGCTGCGCCTCGAAGAGATTCCACACACGCCACATCGGAAAACGGTACGAAAGCAGGGTCGCGACCGGCACCGAAACGAAGATGGCGTAGATGACCAGCGCCCAGAACGACGAGGCGCGCACCAAGGTGCTCTGCGCCAAATTACGACGCGCGAGCCAGGCGATGCTGCTCCCGATGAACGCCGAAAGACCTATGTCGACAAGTAACGTGGCGCCGCCCCTAGAGCCCTGAAGTTAGCACACAAACCAAGCGCGCGGCATCGACCGATGGTAACGTGTGCCGGTGAGCACCGGAACTCCGCCCCGGGCCGCGCGGCAGCAGTTCGGCTCGCACGTGCGTATCGCCGTTCAGGGCAAAAACGAAATCATCGAACGTTTTGCCTCGAACCTGAGTCAGGGCGGCATGTTCATCCGCGAGGACGCGCCTCCGGCCATCGGCCAGGTCGTGCTGGTCGAGTTCGTGCTTCCCGGGGGCGCCCCGCTCGCGCGCATCAGCGCCCGCGTCGTCCACTCACGTCCCGCGACCACGCCAGGCGAACGCAATGCCGGCATGGGTTTGCAGTTCATCGAGCTCGACGCCACGGCGACCCAGCTCACGCAGCTGCTCAAGCAAAAGCAGCCGCCCTCGGCAACACCGCCCACGGCGCCCGGCGCGCCCGTGAGCCGCATCGACACCTTGGCGCCCGACAAGACACCCGCGCGCATGGACGGCATCGTCGTCGGTATCGACCTCGGCACGGTGAACAGCTGCGTCGCCATCGTTCAGGACGGACGGCCGCGCGTCATCAAGAGCAAGCGCGGCTACGAGACCATTCCTTCGGTGGTGTACGTTGGAACCGATCGCAACATCCTGGTCGGACATCCCGCGGTCGAGCGCATGATCCTCGAGCCCCATCGCGCGGTTTACGGCTCGAAGCGCTTCCTCGGGCGCCCTTTCCAATCGAAGGAAGTGCAGTCGCTCGGCCACTTCTTCAACTACGAGATCGCCGAAGGGCCGGATGGCCGCGCCGCGGCGCGCATGGGTGACGTCGTTGTGCGCCTCGAGATCGTCGCCGCTCACATCTTGAAAACCCTCCGCGACATGGCCGAGCAAGAGCTCAACACCCCCGTGCGGCGCGCCATCATCACTTGCCCTGCGTACTTCGACGAGACCCAGCGCGGCGCTGTCCGCGAAGCCGGACGCCTCGCCGGCCTGCACGTCGAGCGCATCTTGAACGAGCCCACGGCGGCCGCGGTCTCATACGGTAACGGGCGCGGTATGAAGCGGACCGCGCTCGTTTACGATCTCGGCGGCGGTACCTTCGACGCCACCCTGCTCAAGATCGACGGCGATACGCTCGAGGTGCTGGCGACCCACGGCGACCCGTTCCTCGGTGGCTCGGATTTCGACGACCGCCTCACCGAATACGTGCTCATGTCGTACGAGCGCGAGAAGGGAGTGGTGCTTCGCGACAGCCCAGTGGCGGTGCAGCGCATCCGCTTCGCCGTCGAGCTCGCCAAGCGCCAGCTCTCCGAAGTCGAGACCGCGAGCATCGACTTGCCGTTCATCAAGAAGACGGACAAGGGCGCGGTCGATCTCAAAATGACGCTATCGCGGAGCATCCTCGAGACGCTCACCGAAGATCTCGTCGACCGCACCATGGGCATCGTCCAAGCAGTGCTCGATCAGGCGAAGCTCCCCGCGAGCCAGCTCGACGACGTCATTTTGGTCGGCGGTCAGTCGCGCAGCCCGCATGTTCGCCGGCGCATCCAGGAACGTTTCGGCAAGCCGCCCGCCAAGAACGTCCACCCCGACGAAGCCGTGGCGCTCGGCGCGGCCCTGGTGGCCAACGCCATGTACGCCAAGTCACCGCTCGAGCTGAAGGACATCCTCGCGGCGGCCATTCGCATCGGCGACGGCGCGGACGGCACCAAGGTGTTGCTTTCTCGCGGTACCAAGCTCCCCGCCGAGGCGAAGTTCGACATCCTGCCAGATCAGTCCGCCAAAGCAGACTACAAGGCCTTGCTCTTCCGTGGCGATAGCGACAGCGCCGCCGGCAACACCTTCCTGGGCACCCTGCGCATGACCGCCGATCAGAGCCTCGTCATCACCAAGACGAAGGTGACAGTTACCTTGAAAGTGAACGCGGACGGCATCATGTCAGTGACCATGCAACACCCGCGCACGCAACAAGTTCACTCGGTCGAAGTTTCGCTCATCGACAAACCGCAGTGACCACCGAGTGGAAAGACGCGCTCGATCACGCCGACGTGCAGATGCTCGTCGACCTGGCGCTACGGGAAGACATCGGAGCCGGTGACGTCACCACGCAGGCGATCTTTCGCGCACCGCAACGCGTGCAAGCCAAGGTCGTGGCGCGCACGTCCACCGTGGTGTGCGGAGGCCCGCTGGCGCTCTCGATTCTGCGGCGCTTCGATCCGCATGCCGAAGTGACGGCGCTGGCCGACGAAGGCACGGCCGTGCCCGCCGGTTCCACGATCTTCACCATCGACTGCGACGTGCGGGCGCTGCTCACCGCCGAGCGCACCCTGCTCAATTTCTTGATGCGGCTGTGCGGCGTCGCCGCCAACGCCCATCGCGCCACGAGCCTCGTGCCGCCAGGCAGCACGGCGCGCATCTACGACACCCGCAAGACGCTCCCGGCATGGCGCCAGCTCGACAAGCTCGCCGTTCGCATCGGCGGCGGCAGCAATCACCGCATCGGTCTCTTCGACGCCGTCCTCATCAAGGACAACCACATCGCGGCGGCCGGCTCGATCACCAAGGCCGTCGCGGCGGCGCGCGCCTGGCGCAAGCTCCCCGTCGAAGTGGAGGTCGACAGCCTTGCTCAGCTCGACGAAGCCTTAGTCGCTAAAGCGGACATCATCCTGCTCGACAACTTTTCGCTCGCGGACATCCAAACCGCGGTCGCCAGGGTAGGCGGCAAAGCCGAGCTCGAGGTATCGGGCGGCGTCACCTACGAGCGCATCCCCGAGCTCGCGGCGACGGGTGTACAACGCATCTCGATGGGGGCCCTCACGCACACCGTCACTCCCGCCGACCTCGGGCTCGACATGCCATGAAACCGAGCCTCATCGTCCACACGACCCTGCCCACCACCATGCTCGAAGCGAAGGCGAAGGCCCACGCCGGTGCTCCCGAAGGCACCACCATCCTCGCCCGAGCGCAGACCAGCGGCCGCGGCAGGCACGGACGCACCTGGGTCGCGGAGCCCGATACCGGCGTGTGGATGACCATGATTCTGCGCCCGCCGGCCGAGCGCATCGCCACCTTCGCGGAGCTGTCCCTCGTCGCCGGCATCGCCGTCTGCAAGAGCGTACAGGCGATGGGCGCGGCCGCGGCGCGGCTCAAATGGCCCAACGACGTGTTGATCGGCGATAGGAAATTGGCCGGCATCCTGCTCGAGAGCGACGGCGCCACGGTCTTCGTGGGCATCGGCCTGAACCTAACCCGCGCCGCCGAGCGGTCCTTGCACCCCGAGATCGCCGGCATCTACGCCGGCCTGCTCGATCACGTCGCAAAACCGCCGTGGGAAGGCGCCACCGAGCCGGGCGAGCTCCCGGTGGTGTACACTTCCAAGGTGCTGATGAACGAGCTGGCCACGTGGTACGATCGGTGGAAAGCTCATGGTTTCTCGAAGCTTACCGATATCTATGCAGACCTCGATGCTTTGAAGGACAGTGACGTTCGGGTGGCGGCGACAGATGGAACGCAGCTGGAAGGCAAGGCCCGGGGTGTGAATGCCCGAGGCGAGCTGTGCGTTGAAACTAACAGGGGCATCACGGAAGTGCGTGCCGGCGAGGTCGAACGAGTACGGCGATGATTGCAGCAGCCCTTTTTGCCATCCTCATTTCGACCCCGGGTGAGCTCGACGGCATCGGTGCCCCGTCGACCACGCCGTTCGTCGCCCCTGGTCAGCTTTTCCAGATCAACATCCCCTACGGCTGGACGCCCTACACGGTCGACAAGGACCCGAACGCCATCCAGTTCAAGAACAACCTGCGCGGCGGCGACGCGACCCTCATCGTGCGCAAGTTCGTGGTACCGGCCGAAGCGCGCCCGCGCCAGCTGGTGCTCAACGCCATCGACCAGCGCCTGTCGCGACTGCCACGCTTCCAGGTGATGCAGAAGCGCGACGTCGCTCTCGCCGGCCAACCCGCCGCCTCGGTGATCGCCACCTACGCGTTCCAAGGCAACCTGCAGTACCCGCGTCTCATCGAGCAGATCTTCGTGATCATCGGCACCGAAGCCTACTCGCTCTATTTCGAGTGCTTCGAGCCACAGGCTCAGCAATACGCCGGCGAGCTCAACGGCATGTACACGAGCTTCCAGCCGCGCGTCGCGGCCCCCACCGTGCAGGGCCCCTTCGCGGTCCCGGACGACCCCGGAACGCCGGGGGAGCCCTTCAAGCTCCCGGATCCACGCGACATTCCCTTCTGACGCCGGGTCCTTTCAGTCGCCCCGCCTCTACATCTTGTTCGCGCGCCCCGCACGGCTGCGTTTCTTGCTCGAGCGATATGGCAGGGCTACTATCGTGCCATCGTCATGCCGGACCGTCCGCGGATAGGTGATCTCATGGTCGCCCACGGCCTCATTGATGCGGCGACGGCCGACGTCATTGAGTCGTCTCGCGCCGGTACCGGCCTGAACTTCTTGTCGGCCGCGGTGCGCGGCGCGCTCATCGACGAACAGACGGCACTGTCCGCTTTGGCGACCCACCTCGGCGTCCCTGGTATCGACCTCACGCGCGTCACCATCCAACCCGGAGTGCTGCAACGCATTCCACTCTCGGTCGCCCAGCGCGAGGGCATCGTGCCGATCCGCGTCGAAGGCCCGAGTCTCGTGGTGGCGATGACGGCGCCCAACGATCAACGGGTGCGCGACGAGGTGACATTCGTCACCGGCTTGTCCGTTATCGCGTACGTGGCGCTCCAGATGCGCATCAAGGAAGTCGTGACGGCGGCCTACCGCAACCCGGCGGTCGCCTACAAAGGGCCGCTGGCGCGCAACCCGAATGAGCCGCTCCCCGTCGTCACTCCCCTGGCCGCCGAGCCACTGGCCATCGTCGAGGTCGACGACGTGCTCGAAGCCGAGGCCGGCGACATCGTCGAAACCGAGGCGTCCGCCCCGGCACCTCTGCCTGGCGCCCCCGGCAAGGTCGCCTCCGGTAAGCGCATTCTCGTCGTCGAGGACGATCCGGACATTCAGCGACTCCTGGTCGACACCTTGCGCGCGCTCGGAGGTGACGTCACCGCCTCGGCCCGCGGCATCGAGGCACTCCAGCTCATCAAGACCGTGAAACCCGACCTCGTCGTGCTCGACGCCATGTTGCCCGAGGTCCACGGCTTCGAGATCTGTCGCAAGATCAAGGAGAGCAAGCGCTTCGGCGGCACCCCGGTGCTGATGATCTCCGCCATCTATCGCGGCTGGCGCATCGCCGAGGACATCAAGGCGACCTACAAGGCCGACGCATTCCTCGAGAAGCCCTTCCGCATCAGCGAGCTCCGACGCGTCGCCGAGGAGCTGTTGGCCACGGGCAAATCAGCCGCCACGGCGGGCGATGATCTGGGTGCCGAGGCCCTTGCCCACTACGCCGCCGGCGTCGAGGCCTACCAAGGCAAAGACTACCGCGCCGCTCTCGACGAGCTGCGCTTGGCCGAAGCCGCCGAGCCATTCTCGGCCAAAATTCAGTTCATGCTTGGCCGGACCCTCGAGCAGGACCAGAAGGTCTTCCAGGCCGTGTATCACTACGAACGGGCCGTCGAGCTCGACCCGAAGTTGTTCGCAGCAACCAAGAATTTGGCGTTGCTCTATCAAGCGCGTGGCTTTCGCAATAAGGCTGTAGAAATGTGGGAGCGCTCGCTTGCGGCAGCACCGAACCCTCAAGTGCGTGAGCAGATCAAACAGTACCTGGTGAGCATCCTGTGAAATTCGCCTGTCCCAAGTGCAACACGCGCTATTCCATCTCCGACGACAAGGTGCCGCCGGGAAAGGTCTTGAAGTTTCCCTGCAAGACCTGCGGCAACGTGGTTCGCTTGCGTCGCAAAGATGGGGGCGATCAAGCGCAAATCCTCGAAGGCGCCGCCAATGCCCTGGCCGCGCGAAGCTTCGAGCCAGTCGAGACGACACGCATCGCCTCGGTCGCCGAGATCAACAAGCTGCGCGATCAGTCGACGCAACCGACGAAGGTCGGCATGCAGGCCGCGCAACGCCCCGACGTGTCGTTCGGCGACGACGGTGGCGAAGCGACTCGCATCGTCTCGGTCGAGCAGATCAACTTGCTGCGCGCCGCCGCGGCCGAAGGTGACCAGGTCCAACCGGAGTCCGAAGAAGCTCGTCCCATCCAGCCTGGACCGTCGGGCGAGACTCCCGAGTGGTTCGTGCTCATCGCCGGCAAGCAGCGCGGTCCCATGACCGCGGCGAACGTCGACACGATGTTGTCGCGGAACGAGATCGATCGCCGCACCTTCTTGTGGAAGAGCGGCATGGGCAATTGGGAGCGCTTGGGCAGCGTCGAGCGCTTCGCCGCCGCGACGGCTCCGGTCGTCGCCGCCGAAACCCTGGTGGGCGGGTCAGCCAAGGTCGATCCGTCGGTCACCGAGTACGCGATGGAGCGAGCCGCCGCGCAAAGCGCCGCCGCCAACGACCCCGCACGGCGTCCCACCGACGACATCGCCATCACCGACCTCGAGGAGGTCTCGAGCGGTATCTTCGAAGAGACCACGTCGATCATGAACGGCGAGCCGGCCGCGCCCAACGCGCTCGCGGCCAGCGCCGACGAGATCACGATCGCGGACGAGGAGCCGCACGGCTTCTACAAGGCCGAGACCATGGTGGTCTCCGATGCGCGCGTCGCCGCTCTCGCCGCGTCGGTCATGAGCACCCCACCTGCCGGGGAATCGCGCCGCGCCGACACGGTTCAACTCCAGGAGGGCATCGAGATCATCGACGACGCACCGAAGCGTCCCACCGACGACTTCGCGAGCGCCACCATCGGCCAACACGAGCCGACCGGCGATCTCGGCCTCGGCTCCTTCGACGACGTGAGCGGCCAGCAGCCTCTGCCCGAAGAAGGTTCGGGCATGGATCACCTGGTCGATGATCCGAACTACCTCGACAAGCCGCCGGGCGACTCGACGCGCGTCTACATGGCGACCGCCGGCATCTACAAGAAGCGCCGCAACAACCGCATCGCCGCGGTGATCACCACTGTCGTGCTGTTGCTCATTTGCGGCTTCATCGTCATGGACATGCGCGGGCTCATCGTGCTGCCGGGCATGGGCGCGGTGTACGACGTCGCCGGGGTGGAAGACCCCAACGTCGACCGTGCGCTCGAGCGGACCGAGAACAAGCTCGCCGCCGAGGATCTCGACCCGAAGAAGCGCGCGCAGCTCGAAAGCCTCCGCCGCAAGCTGCTCGATCGCAGCAATCAGGGCGAAACCGGCGGCAAGAACGACAAGGCCCCGAAGCACGACACGAAGAGCGCCGGCGAGGCCAAGGATTCAGGCGAGGCAAAGCCCCCCGAGGGCACAACCGAGACGCCGGCACAGGGCGAAGAGCGCGCCATGGCGGAGCAGCTCTTCAACGACAAGGACAAGCAGGAAGCCAACGTCAAGCTCGCGGCTCCGGATTCCATTCAGACGCCGAACCTGCCCGAGGGTCTCACGCAGGACGCCATCTACAAGGTGGTCAACGACAACAACACCTCGATGAAGCTCTGCTACGCGGAGGCCGCGCGTAAGGGCGAGAAGCTCGCCGGCAAGATGGAAGTTCAGCTCACCATCGACCCGTCAGGCGACGTCACCGGCGCCGACATCAACACCGCGCAGTTCAAGAGCTCCACCATGGGGCAGTGCACGGTGCGTCGCGTGAAGACCTGGAAGTTTCCGAAGTTCACGGGTCAGCCGGTTACCGTGGTGTTCCCCTACGTATTGCAGTCGGCATTCTAGCGGGACGAGGGTCGAGACCGCTCATGTCGCAACAGCTCGTTCAAGCCCTGCTCGGCGAGCACCTCGTGTCCGCGGCGGACATCGACGAGGCGGCGCGGCGTCAGGTCGTCCACGGCGGCAGCCTCGACACCAACTTGCTCGAGCTCGGTGTGCCCGAGGTGACGATTCTGCGCGCGCTCGGTGAGGCCTACCGCATGCCCACCGGCGACAAGAGCGACATCGACGCCATCGAGCCGCACATCCCGCGCATCTTTCCGTTGGTGTTCGCGGAGACCTATCGCCTGGTGCCGTATCGCCTCGTCGGCGGCAACCTCGGTGTCTTGGTGAACGGCGCGACCGACGAGGATCTATTCGCGCGGATCCGCGAGCGCCTCCGTCTGCATCCCTCGGCCACGATCACCACCGAGGCGCGCATGCACTACGCCATGCATCGCGTCTACGGCGTGGGCCTGCTGCCGCGCTTCGCGGCCCTGCTCACCCGCTTGGACGGCACCGGGCCAACGCCGCTCTATGAGCCGGCGCCCATCGATCACATGTTGTCATGGGGCTTGCCGGCTTCACGGATCCGCCCCGGCCGCGCACGCGGCGAGACCCGGCGCGGCGGCCCGGACGTCGCGGGCCTCTTGGCGCGCCTGGATTCGGCGAATGACCGCGATAGCGTTGTCGAAATCTTGCTCGAGATCGCCCTCGGCACGTTCGAGTTCGTCGCCATTTTCCTGGTGCACGGTGACCGCATCGACGGCTGGCGCAGCACCGATCCGACCGCGACGCAGCGGGTCGCGCGCCTGTCGCAGCCGCTCGTCATCCCGTCCGTGCTCGCCACGGTGCAGCAGACGCGCGGTCATTACCTCGGACCGATCCCGCAGACACCCGCCAACCTCAAGCTCTTGCAGGACCTCGGTCGTACGCCACCGCGGACGGCGTTCGTCGCGCCGCTCACCGTGGGCGGGCGCCTCATCGGTATCCTCTACGCCGACAACGGCTCGCGCGGCGTCCTCGCCCGCCGCGTCTCGGGTGTGCTGCTCCTCACCCATCGTGTCGGCCTGTGCTTCGAAAATCTCATCCGCCGCCGCAAGGCGATGTTGGTGCCGCCGCCGCCCGCGCCAACGGTGGCGCCCGCCGACGAAGAGATCGCGGTGCACATCGAAGAAGGCGGAGCCAGCAACGAACAGAGCTTCGCGGACGTCAGCTACGAGACCGGCATGAGTGAGCCTACCCCGCCCGCCGCGGAGGAGGCATCCGCGCGAGCAGACGATGGCTACGAATCGGTGAGCTACGATGCGCCCGATTCCTACAGCACGCCGGTGACCTACGATCATCACGACGCGACGTCACTGACCTTCGAGCCCGCCGGGGATTCGCAGGCCGCTTACGGCAGCTACGACGCCACCAGTGATCAGCAGCCGGCGATGTACACGCCGCCACTCGCTCCGGACCAGGAGATCCCCGAGATCGTCTCGGACGACATCGAGATGGTACCGCACACGCGGCAGCACGAGCCGGGCGCCTATGTCGCTTTCGCCGACATCGACCGCGAGAGTCCCGAGGACGCCGTCTCCGGCTGGGAAGACGTGTTGGTCGAAACCGTGCAGACCGAGGCGGCTCCGCTTCCGGAGCCGGCGTCGAGCGAATCGTCCGCCCCCCCAGCGGTCACTTGGGAGGACGTCATCGCCGAGGCCCGCAAGGCCCCGTCGCTCTCGGCGCCCCTCGGTGCGCCAGCCGCGGTCCAAGCCAACGTCGAGGTCGCCGGCCAACGTGTCGATCCACGCGAGATGTTGCTCGACGGGCTCGACGCCTTGGACCCCGAGGCCCGCCTCGCGTCCATCGGCGCTCTCCTGCCGTACGGCACCGTGCTCGACGACAGCTTGCGAGCGCGCTTCCCGGGCAAGCTGCTGGTCGATCCCTTCGCTCCCGACCAAACCCTCCCGCCGCTCGCCGAATGCTCCGGCTTGATGGCGTTGCTGGTCGCGCGCGGCTCCGACGCCATACCGGTCGTCCTCGGCCACCTCGACAGCCCCGACCGCACGCAACGGCTCTTCGCCATCTACATGCTGCTCGTTACGCCCTACCCGCCCGCGCTCGAAGGCCTGGCGCGACGCCTCTACGACACCGAGCCACGCAATCGGTTCCTGGCGGCGGACGCCCTGCGCTCTTACACGCGCGAGCCTGGCTACGCCCGCATCCTCCAGAGTCTGCGCGAGCAGCTCAAAGTGCCGGTCTACGAAGTTCAGGTCACGACCGTGCAGGTCTTGGGGCAGCTACGCGATCCGCGCGCCGTACCCTCGCTCATTCCCTTGGTGGTGTCGCCGCAACCCGAGCTGGCCTCGGCGTCTGCGTCCGCTTTGGCGGTCATATGCGCTCAAGCCCACGGCCGTGACGTCGCCCGTTGGGCCGAGTGGTGGCAGGCAAGCTACAACCGTCCGCGCGAGAGCTGGCTGGTCGCGAGCCTCCGCCATCCGAGCCCACATGTGCAGCGCATCGCATTCAGCGAGCTCCAGCTCCTCACCGGCTACAGCGGTGGCTTCGATCCCAACGCGCCGGCTGAGATGCGGGAGCCCGTGATTCGCGTTTGGGAGAAGTGGCTGCAGGACTTGGTGTCGGCCCGTAGCGAGATGAGCTCGATCAGCGCGGGCACCAGCGTCAGCGCTTGATTAGCCTGGCGTTGCTCATAGGTGGGCATGGCCGGCGGTTGGGTGGGATCGACAAGGCGGGCTTGGTGCTGCCGTCGGGGCTGACTACGTCCGAGACGCTGCTCGCGACCTTTCGGCCACTCGTCGATGATGCGTTCGCGGTTGGCCGAGCGGATCAGGCGGATCATCCGCTATCGCGTACGCTACGAATCGTGACCGACTCGCGGCCCGATGAGGGTCCACTCCGTGGAATTGCGACGGCGCTTGCTGTAACGCGTGCGCCGTGGGTCTTCGTCGTTGCTTGTGACCTCGCGGGGGTCGCGACCGAGGATTTCACGCGCTTGGCGACGGAGCGGCGGCGAGGGCGATTGGCGGTTGCTTGGGTTTCACCGCGTGGGGTGGAGCCGCTTTGCGCGATCTATCATCGGGCGCTTGGGCGTATCGCCGAGGCGCTGCTGGCACGCGGAGAGCGGCGGGCTCGGGCTTTGTTGTGCGAGGGGGATCTCGTTTCGCGGGTGGCTGGGATTGGGAATATCAACTTGCCGGGGGATTTCAGAGCGCGTCCAACCAAGCCATGAGCTCCTTGACCATCCGCTCGAAGCTAGGCGCCACGAAGAGCACCTTCTGATACTGCGTCGGGTCGTAGCTGGTCCGCCCGATGTCCTCGATAACGAACGGTTTGAGCTCCGCGTTCTTCTTGAAGCTCTCGAGCTCGCCGAACGACGACACCAACCCGGCCCCATAGGCCTTCGGGTCACCGTCTTCCATCGCCAAACCGAATTCGACGGTGAACCAGTACACGTTCACCACCGCCTTCAAGGTCTCGTCGTCGACCCGCATGGCCGCGCGGCCAAAGGCGCGATTGAGCTCGACGTACTCGGGAACCGTGAGGCTAGCGGCGTGACCGACGAGCTCGTGCACGATGTCCGGCTCGGGCGTGTACAGCGGGACGCTGTGGTGACGAATGTACTGCGTCGACAGGAAGATGTTGCGCGAGAGATTGCCGATGAAGTCGCGGGCTTCGACCAAGCCGCCGACGGGCAGCAGCTGGAAGCCGGAGAGCTTGGTCACGCGCGCGCTGACCTCGCCGAGCTGCGGGATGCGCTCACGCGAAAGGTTCAGGTTGGCGCTAGCGGTCAGGTACTCGCGGCAGGCGTGCTTCTGATGGACCGGCGCAAGCGAGCGCCATACCGTACGCCAGACCTCGTGCTCTTCGGGCGTATACTCGACCGTTGGGATAGGATCGCCCTCTTTGTACTCGGCGGCGATGCGAGCAATGTCGTTGCGGCGCTTGCGGTAGGCGGCGTCGCGGAACCCAGGATGGTCGGGATCGAGCTGGACCAGGTCCTTGGCATCTTGCCGTCGTGCCTGCCCTACCGGTTCGGCGTCATGCATCGCAGACCTCGCAAACTTGCGGTGGGCCCCGAGCTGTTTAACATCCCAGGACCGACAACTGATGGCGTCTTCTAACATACTCACGGCGGGAAGGAACTGCTGGCGCACGGCCCGGGCGTCGCGTCTCTCCGTCCTCGTCGACGCCGACGCCTACTATCGAGCGTTCGCCGACGCGGCGCGCCAAGCGCAACGGCAGATCCTCATCCTGGGCTGGGACATCGACAGCCGGCTCGAGCTCACCCGGCCGGCGGACCCACACGACGCGCTGCCGAACCGCCTGGGGCCCTTCCTGGACAAGCTGGTGCGCCTCACACCGGACCTGAACGTCTACATCCTCGCGTGGGACTTTTCGCTCATTTACGCGCTCGAGCGCGAAGTGCTGCCCCGTCTCTCGTTTGGGGCCCGCACCCATCGGCGCGTCCACTTCAAGCTCGACGCCGAGCACCCCGTCGGTGCTTCGCAACACCAGAAGGTCGTGGTCATCGACGACTCCGTCGCCTTCTGCGGTGGTCTCGATTTCGCGGAAAGCCGCTGGGACACCCCTGAGCACTCCCCGAAAAATCCGCTAAGAAGGACACACGAAGGCAAACCCTACGCGCCGTTCCACGATGTCCAGGTCATGGTGGCCGGCGAAGCCGCGGAAGCTCTGGGCGACCTCGCGCGGGAGCGCTGGCGAGCCGCCACCGGCAAGCGTCTCGCGCCGGTCACCAACCGCGAGGCCAACGTCGTCGACGGCTCGGAGCTCCCGTGGCCGCGCGACTTCGGCATCGAGCTGCGTAACATCGACGTCGGAATCAGCCGGACGTTCGGCGCCCGCGGCAAGCATGCCGAAGTGCGCGAGGTCGAGCACCTCTACGCCGACAGCATCGCGGCCGCCCAGACGCGCATCTACATCGAGAGCCAGTACCTGACCTCGCGCAGCATCACCAAGGCGCTCACCAGCTCGCTGACAGCGCCGAAGGGCCCGGAGATCGTCATGGTCCTGCCGCGCATCGCCTCCGGATGGCTCGAGCAAAACACCATGAGCGTCCTGCGCGGCCGATTGCTCGAGCTCCTCGCGGAAGCCGACCGCCACAAGCGCCTGCGCGTCCTTTGCCCGACCATGCCGGGCGTCCAGGGTGGCTGCATCAACGTCCACTCCAAGGTCATGATCGTCGACGACCGCTTGGCGCGCATCGGCTCGTCGAACCTGTCGAACCGCTCGATGGGCCTAGACAGCGAGTGCGACATCGCCTGGGAAGGCACGACGTTCGCGGCGCGCGAGCACATCGATGGCTTGCGCCACCGGCTCATCGCCGAGCATCTAGGTCTCACGCCGGACATGTACGCTCAAGCGGAGGAGCGACTCGGCATGATCGGCGCGGTCGATAGCTTGCGCCAGAGCAACGCCCGCAGCCTTTCCCCCATCGGGCCTCCCGAGCCGAGCATGCTCAAGAACGACGTCTTGCCCAACGAGCGCCTCGTCGACCCGGAAAGCGCCATCGACGTCGACAAGGTGCTCGACACCCTGCTGCCCGAGGAGCAGGCACGCTCGGCCTCTGGTCCTCTATGGCGGACAATCGCCATCGTGGTGAGCATGTTGCTGCTCGCCGTGGCTTATCGCTTCACCCCGCTGCACGAGATCCTCGATCCCAAGCGGCTCGCCGCGCTCGCCGCGCCGTTGCGCAACGAACCGTGGATGTGGGGCGCCGCGGTGATCGCCTTCATCGGGGCCGGCCTATTGAGCTTCCCGCTCACCTTGCTGGTGTTGCAAACCGGCCTGGTCTTCGGCGCCCTGCGCGGCATTCCCATCGCACTCACCGGCGCGCTGCTGTCCGGTACGCTCACCTTCGGCATCGGCCGGCTCATCGGCAAGGACACGATTCAGCGGCTCGGCGGCCGGCGCATGCGTTACCTCGTGAGCCGCTTCAAGAAGAGCGGC
This sequence comes from Myxococcota bacterium, assembly GCA_041288095.1. GTDB lineage: Bacteria > Myxococcota > XYA12-FULL-58-9 > XYA12-FULL-58-9 > JALHOP01 > JALHOP01. The sequence continues at coordinate 94,734 of JBGGMJ010000188.1, read as the reverse complement.
GTCATCGCGGTCGTCAGCATTCGGCTGATGCCCATCGCGCCCTTCAGCATCGTCAACGTCATCGCCGGCGCCACCGGCGTGCGCTTCTCGCGCTTCATCCTCGGCACCGCTATCGGCATCATGCCCGGCATCATCAGCGTCAACGTCTTCGGCGCGAGCGTCTTCGAAGCCATCGCCACCCGTGACCCGAAAGGGCTCGTCACCGCGGCGGCGGTGGGCCTCGCGCTCTTGGGCGTCGGCATCTGGCTACGCCGGCGGCTGGGGCGGACGCCAAAACGCGATGTCTACCCGGAACGGCGTGGCGCCGCGGCCGTGCGTGCCTGATGGCGGCCGAGCTCGCCGTCGCCACCTACAACATCCACCGGGCGGTCGGGACCGATGGGGTATGCGACCTCGGACGGATCGCGACCGTCTTGCGTGAGGTCGACGCCGCCATCGTCGGCGTCCAGGAGATCGATTGCCACGCTGTCGACAACCCGAGCGGCAACCAGCTCGAGCGTCTCGCCGAGCTCACCCAGATGCACGGCGTCGCTGGCCCCCTGGTGCGCCGCCAGGACGTGAGCACCGGCAACGGCATCCTGAGCCGCTTTCCCGTGCTCGAGCGCCGCTGGATCGACCTGTCGGTGAAGAGCCGCGAGCCCCGTGGCGCCCTCGACGTGGACCTCGAAACCCCCTTTGGCCCGTTACGCGTGGTCAATACCCACCTCGGCCTGCGCTACGGGGAGCGTAACCGCCAAATCGAGCTTCTATTCGCGGCAGTGGACGGCAAGACCCCCACCGTGGTCCTGGGCGACTTCAACGAGTGGCGTTGGCGGGCAGCGACCCTCCTCCGGCTCCAGGGCGCGTACGCGGGGACGCCGCCCCTGCGCTCATTTCCGGCCCGGCGCCCATTTCTCGCCCTGGACCGCGTATACGTCCATCCCCGGGAGGCGCTGGTGGGGGCTCAGGTGGTCGCGACCGAGACCGCCCGGCGAGCCAGCGATCACCTGCCGCTCCGGGCCATCCTCAAACTGGCCCTACCCCCCCTTGGTGTTCTACAAACAGAATCGCGAACATGAGTGAACGCACCAAGCAGCGCTTCGACATTTCGGTTGGCGTCATCGTCCGCTGGGACGGAAAAAGCGAACCGTGCCTTTCCCACACACTCTCACCGGGGGGCATGTCGATTGGGACCTCGAAGCGTTGGCCGATAGGGACAACGGTCGACGTCGAGATCGTTCACGAGGGCATGCGCATCCGCACCAAGGCGCGCATCGCCGGGGACACCAAGAGCACGGTCGGCCTCGAGTTCGTCGAGCCCAGCGTCGACTTCGAGCTCAAGCTCAAGGAGCTCCTGTCGCGCTACGTTCCGCAACAGCAGAACGCGCGCGTCAGCATCGACACCGCGGTCGAGTGGGAATCACCCGAGGACGACGCGCCGAAGCGTTGGTGGAAGAGCAAGCGCAACAAGACCAAGCTCATCGACCTCTCGCTCGACGGCGCCGCGTTGATCGGCAAGAAGCCTCCAGAGGTCGGCAAAGTCATCGTGCTCTCTCTGCTCGCGCCCAAGGGTGCCGACCAGGGGGCGTCGGCGGGCGAGGTCCAGGCGAACGCCAAGGTGGTCCGCCATACCGATCGCGGCTTCGCCGTGCAGTTCGTGAACCCGAGCCAAGCTTTCCGCCGCGTCGTCTCCGACATCCGCAAAGCCGCCCGTAGCACCGAGTAGATCCACGACGTCAGCAGGGGGCTGGGCACGCATGTTGTCGACTCGGCGCGCCGCCGTCCTGACCTGCATTGTCGCGTGCGCCGTGGCGCGCTCGGCCGCCGCCGCCGATCACGGGCTCATCGTCCTCGACGGTAACGTGGTCATGGTCGACGAGGTCTATCTCGAGGTGCTCAAGGTGCCGCCCGACAGCACGGCGGACGAGGAGACTGCGCGCGACATCGAGACCGTCCTGCTCGATTTCCTGCGCGGCGCCGGCTACGCGCTCGCCACCGTCCAAGCCGAGGTGTTGGAAGAGGGCAAGATCCACGTCCACATCGACGAGGGTCGGCTCGCCAAGATCGTCCTGCGCGGCAAATCGCCCGCGGCGCTTCTCTCCTATCGCGCCCAAATCAGCCTCCCCGGCGACGTATTCAACCGGCCGCAGCTCGAGCGCGTCTTGCGCAGCTTCTACCCGTCGGCCACCGAGGGTCAGTTCGACTACGAGCTGGTGCCGTCGCAGGAGAAGCCACACGTAGGGCCGCAGGTGGACATCACGCAGATCGTCCCCGGCCAGCCGCCCCTGGTTCAAGGGGACCGCTACGAGCTGCACATCGACATGTCCACCGATCCCGAGAAGGCCGAAGGCGCCCGCGTCAGCGTCGCCATCGACAACAACGGCTACCGCTTCGGCGTCGGCTATACCTTCGCATCGCTCCTCGGCGAGCGCGACCGTTGGGATCTCGACGCACAGCTCGGGCTCAAGCGGTTCGACGATCTCCGCGAAAACGGATCAGACCTACGCCCCAACCGCGCCATCGGCCGCGTCCGCTATTACACACCGCCGATCGTCGGCCAGAGCGTGCGTCCGCTCTTCGAAATCCGCGAGGACTTGCTACGCCGGCAGCGCCAAGACGTGGGTGTGCAGAGCTACTTCTTCAACCGCCTCGACGGCAGCCTCAGCATCAGCGTCGAGCCCGAAGACGCCGAGATCAACGCCGGCTTCGGCTTCCAGTTCCGCAATCTGTCGAACGTCGAGAACGTGCCGCTCGACGAGATCACGGAGCCGCAGCTCTACATCGCGGACCGCGTGACGCCCGTGGATGGCTTCACCAACGTCCTGCCGTTCGTGAATTTGGCGGTGCAGATCAGCTTCGATCGCATCGTGGCTCGGCGCGACCGCGTCCATCGCCTCACCGGTGAAGGGCGCTACTTCCTCGGCAGCGACGGCGGTTTTGGCACCCTCTACATCGACTACCAAAAGGTCTTCGAGTTCGGCTGGAACGAGCTCTGGCTCTCGAGCAACATCGGCCTCATCGAGGGCTCGTTCAGCATCGCGGACGCCATCCCGATGAGCGGCACGTATGTCCGCGGCGTCTACAGCGACCTGTTCTACTTCGACCGCGTCGTGTCCGCCGGCATCGAGTACCGCTTCTCGCTCACGCGCGACATGTTCAAGATCAGCATCTTCGACGAAGCGGCGCTGTTTCGCGAGCACGTCATCGCCGGCCGCGGGCCGCAGCCCGAGGTCGTGAACGCCTTCGGGCCAGGCTTGCACTTCCTCGTCATGGACACGCTGCAGGTCGACTTCTACGCTTCGATCGCCGTGTCGACGGCGCGTGATTACACCACCGGCGCCACCGTCCGCATCCGCCGCGCGTTCTAGGCGGCGTTGTCGTGGAGCATGCGGCTGCGATAGCCGTCGAGGCAGCGTACGCTGGCGCGCATCCACATGAGAGCACCGCCGGCAATGTGCTCGGCCGAAGCACGGTCTTGCACGAGCTGTTGGTCGAGCAAACGGGCGACGGCTTGGCGATCCACCGGTGGGCTCGGCGGATAGACCTCGTAGCCCAAGCGCGTGAGGGCACAGTCGATGAGCGCGAGGCGCGCCGGCTGCACCATCATCATCGCCGCGAGGGCGCCGACGGCGTTGGCTTGCGAGCGGCGATTGGCCGCTAAAGCGGTCACGAGGTTGGCGCGCCCCATCGACTCCCAGCTCACCTCATCGGAATCCGAGGCCACGTGCGGGATGGTTACGCCCAGGAGCATCGCCATGTGCCGCAAGCGCTCGAGCGCCGGCAAGGTCGCCTTGTTTCCCAGTACGACCTGCACGAGCTCGGCGGTCGCGACCTCGGCGATCAGCTCCTGCAACACGAACCAATGGAGCTCGTGCTCGCTGGCTTCGGTGGCAAGCCAGCTCCAGATCGGGTCGAGCTGGCCCGGCCCCGAGACGCGCAGGCCATCGAGCCAGGTCAGTAGACCCGCGGCGTCTTTCGGTGCCTCGCTGGCGTGCGGACCAATGGCGTGACGGGCGCCCTCCAGGATGCGGGTCTCGAAGTACTGGATGGTGGCGAGCTCACGCAGCGCTTCACGGAACTCGAGCGTCGATTCGCTGACGATGCCGGGCTTCAAGCGCCGGCGGTTCAACTGAAAGAGCCCACGATGCAGCATTTCGTCACCGCGACGGTCGTCTAGCGCGCCGGAGAAAGGCAGCGGCGTCACGACGTCGTTGGGGTTCACGCGTCCGCGCAAGGCACGTCGGGCACGGATGCGGGCTTTGGGATGGAGGGTATCGAGCTTCATATTGACTGCCTTCTCGGACAGGAGCGGCTGTGGTGCAGCTCCCGTGATCGTGCCCCTAGCAATCGGCGAGCCAACATCCGTGACACCCCGTGGACAGCCTCTCCGAACCGATTCCGCTCTTCTAGCGGCGGCGGCGTGCCGAAGAGCCAAGGCAAGCCGGGCCGGCGTGGGGTTGTTTGACCCAACCAACGCTGAATCGGCTTCGTGGTGGCGGCGTCATGCCCCAGTCGGCTACCGTCGTGACACGCGAGTGTTAACCTAACGCGGCGGTCGGCTACCGGAGGCATCGCCATGGGTCGTCCACGTGTCATCGTCGTCGGTGGCGGCTTCGGCGGCCTCAACCTCGCCCGCGGCCTCAAGCGCGCGCCCGTCGACGTCACCCTCATCGATCAGACGAACCATCACCTCTTCCAACCGTTGCTCTACCAGGTGGCGACAGCGGGCCTGTCGTTGCCGGAGATCGCCGTCCCCATCCGCGCGGTGTTCGACAGCCAGCCCAACGTCCGGACCCTCTACGGTGAAGTGACCGGGGTCGACCTCGAAACGCGCCACGTCAAAGTCGCGAACGGCGCGGTGCTGCCCTACGACTACCTGGTGCTCGCTGCCGGCGCGCGCACCAACTACTACGGACACGATACCTGGGCCGCCCACTCCTTCGGCCTCAAGACGGCGGACGACGCCATCGCCTTGCGCGAGCACATCCTGCGCAATTTCGAGCTCGCCGAGACCACGGAGGACGCGCAGAAGCGGCGGGTGCTGCTCACCTCGGTGATCATTGGCGGTGGCCCGACGGGTGTGGAGCTCGCCGGCGCCATCAGCGAGCTGTCACGGCGCGTGTTGCTGCGCGACTTCCGCTCGCTCAAGCCCGACATGGTGCGGGTGGTGCTCGTCGAGCGATCGCCGCGCGTGCTCACCGCCTTCGACGAACGGCTCTCGCGGGCCGCCCAGCGTCAGCTCGCGGAGATTGGCGTGGAGCTGCAGCTCGGCCGCTCGGTCGGCGCCATCGACGCCAACGGTGTGATCATCGACGGCAAGCAAGTGCCGGCGGGCACGGTCGCGTGGACGAGTGGTGTCGCGCCCGTGCCGCTCGCGACGCGCATCGCCGCGAAACGCGACAACACGCAGCGCCTCATCGTCGGACCCGACTGCTCCCTCCCCGAGCATCCCGAGGTCTTCGCGATCGGCGACATCGCGGCTTTCGTGCCCGAGGGCGGGCAGCAGGCGTTGCCGGGAGTCGCGCCGGTCGCCATCCAGCAAGGCCGGCACGTCGCCAAGCTCATCGACCGCGAAGCGCGCGCTCGCCGTAACGACGATATCGAGGACAAAAACACGAGCTGGCAGCGCCCGGCGCGCCGGCCCTTTCACTACGTCGACAAGGGCATCATGGCGACCGTGGGCAGGTCCCGCGCGGTCATGCAGTTCAAGGGTCTCCGCTGGAGCGGACTCATGGCGTGGCTAGCCTGGCTGGTCGTGCACATCTTTTTCCTCGTCGGCTTCCGTACCCGATTCCTGGTCATCATGGAGTGGGCTTGGGTCTATCTGCGCAACGCACGCGGCTCGCGCATCATTAGCCAACCGTGGTCGGGCGAAAGCGAGCGGCGCCCGGCGCAGAACCGGGTCAAGGACACGCCCGCGGCGACGACTTGGACGCACACCAACAATGGCCGCCCGTCTTAGACTCTGACGAGCAGCATGGCGCCGTTCGAGCGCCAGCGTAGTTGTCCGCTGTAACGCTCGCCGCTCAGCGCGTCGGTCCACGTCCCCTCGGGGAGCACGAGCTCGACCTCGAGTGGCGTCAGCCGGAGGCGCTGCGCGATGACCAACACGCGCTCGCCGCGGCGATAGGCGACGATGCGCGGTTGGTCCGCGAACATCGGCTCGTAACCGCCGCGCTCGTCGAAGCAATGCGGATGCTCGCGACGTACAGCGAGCGCCTTGCGCACCAAGGCGGTCTTGGCGTCCTCCGGCTCGCTGTAATCGACCGTCCGCCGGTTGTCGGGATCGGTCAGCGCGAAGTACCAGCGCTCGCTACCCTGATAGATGTCGGGTACCCCCGGCGACGTCAGCGTCAGGAGCTTTTGCGCCAAGGCGTTGTGCTCACCGGCGCCGCTAATCCTCTCGCGTAGACCATCGAGCTCGCCCTTCACCTGGTCGTCGGCCAGCAGGCGCTTGGCAAACCCTTGCACCGCGTGCTCGTAACGCTCGTTGACCGCGAGCCACGACGTCTTGTCCTTGGCCTCGCGCATCGCCTTTTCGAGATACGTAGCGACACGATCGGCCCCGATGGGCCAGGCACCAACGAGGGTTTGATAGAGGTGGTACTCGGTGCCGGCGTCGACCTCGTCGACCCGGTAGCGGCCAGTGAGCTCGCGCACGCGCATCACCCAGGCACGCCACTCGTGGGGGATCTCGCTCAGCACCGCGAGGCGCGCCCGCACGTCCTCCGAGCGCTTGCTGTCGTGGGTCGAGGTCGTGAGCATCGACTGCGGCGCGTCCCTGAGCTTTGCGAGGTTGTGGGCGTGGAAGTCCGCGGTGCTCGTGCCGAAGACGTCGGGATCGTTGCCGACGTCATTGAGCGCGATGAAGCGGTGGTGGTCGAAGAACGCGGTGTCCTCGACCCCCTTCGCGGTCACGGGTCCCGATGCTTGCTGGAACCGGAGAGTCGCCTCGACGGGGGTCGCCAACAGGCTCTCGAGAAAATCGAAAAGCCGCGCATCGCAATCGGAGCACTGCGCCTTGGCCTTGACGACCATGGCGCCGATCAGCGCGCGCTCGCTCTCGGTAGGGGGTACTCCCTCCCGCACGTAGGTGCGGTAGACCGGCAACGCCACCATGAGGTTCTCGACGGCGCGCCGCAGCTCCTCGCGCGACGTGTCACGGTAGGCCAAATTCTTCTCGCACTCCCGCATGAAGAGCTCGACCACCCGCCGCACGTCGGCCCCCAGCACGTCCCGCATGATGCGGCGTTTTCTCGTCGTCGCGACCGCCGCGAAGCTCGTGTCCGCGGCGCCGGTAAGCTCGCCGTACAAGGCATCGAACGCTCCAGCGGACGTCGAGTCGATCCAGAGGCCGCAAACGCGGTTCGCGAAGTCGTAGCCCGTGGTGCCCTGAACCGGCCAGGTGCGGGGCAATGACTCGTCACGCGCGAGGATCTTCTCGACCACGATCCAGCAGTGCGGTGCCTTGGCGCGCAGGCGCTCGAGATACCCGACCGGGTCGATGAGCCCATCGGGATGATCGATGCGCAGGCCGGTCACGAGCCCTTCGTCGACCCAGCGCAACACCAGCGCGTGGGTCGCGTCGAACACGGAAGGGCGATCCATCCGCAGGCCGACGAGCTCGTTGACGTCGAAGAAGCGGCGGTAGTCCAGGTCGTAGCGCGCGCTGCGCCAGTAAGCGAGCCGATAGCTCTGCTGCTCGAGCACGGCGTGCAAGCGCTCCTTGTCGGCGTTGATGGGCGTGAGGTCTTGCGGCAGCTCGGCGACGGAGCGCGGGCTAAGTGGAAAGACGTGCTCGTGGACCCGCGCGACGGCCCGTCCGTCTTCGCGGACAAGCTCGATGTCCCCCGCCTCGAGCACCCGGCCATAATGATCACCCAACACCGGCAAGAGGATGCGATTGCGCAGCCGCTCCTCGGGATGATCCCAGTCGACGTCGAAAAACTCCGCCCAGCGGCTTTCGCGGCCGTTCTCGAGCACGTCCCACCACCACGCGTTCGCCGACGCTTTGGCGATGGACATGTGGTTGGGCACGACGTCGATGACCACCGAGAGTCCGTGCTTTGCGAACGCGGTGAGCATGCGCTCGTGCGCGACCTCGCCGCCCAGCTCAGCGCTCACCCTGGCGTGGTCGACGACGTCGTAGCCGTGGGTGCTGCCGGCGGCTGCCTGGAGATGGGGCGAGAGGTAAACGTGGCTGACGCCGAGATCCGCGAGGTAAGGCGCAAGCTCGGCGGCCTGGGCGAAGCCGAGGTGAGGGCCGAGCTGGAGGCGGTAGGTAGCGCGCGGCGACACTCAGGCAGGGTAAGTCGCGCTAGACCCTTGTCCATGGCGGAGGTCTGATGATTTGCTCATGCGCAGGCGCCGAATTTGGTGGACACTAACGTCTTCCGAACGCTTTAAAGCGGCGCGAAAGGTACTTTCTCGCGATGTCCGCTTCACCTCACGGCGCATCACCCGAGCAGCAACGCAGCTACGGATACAGCCGTCTGCAGCGTAGCCTCGAGATCGCCGGCATCGCCGCCTTCATGCTCCTCGCGGCTTGGACCTCGTACCGCATCTACGCGAACGCCAGCGTCCACCACCCGGCGCAATGGGGCTGGTTGCTCGGCGGAGGCATCCTCGCGGCGCTGCTCGCCGCCGACATGTTCTCGGGGCTCGTGCACTGGGCTGCCGACAACTGGGGCGACCCCAGCTGGCCCATCCTCGGGCCGGGCTTCATTCAACCGTTCCGCAACCACCACGTCGATCCGAAGGACATCACGCGTCACGACTTCGTCGAGCTGAACGGCAACAATTGCATCGTCAGCATCCCGGTGTTCTTCGCGGCGGGCTACGCGAGCGACGTCATGGAGCCCGAGACTGGGTTGTTCACCAGCGTCTTCGCGCTCGGCGTGGCGCTCTGGGTGTTCGGCACCAATCAGTTCCACGCCTGGGCGCACGCAGACGCGCCGCCGCGCTTGGTCAGACTGCTCCAGCGGACCGGCCTACTCTTGTCGCCGAAGCACCACGACGTGCACCACGTGGCGCCCCATGCCCGCCACTACTGCATCACCAATGGCTGGATGGACCGGCCCATGCAGTGGCTCAGGCTCTTCCCGATGATCGAGTGGGTGGTGTCGCGCATCTCCGGCGTGCGCCCGCAACACGAGCACATCGAGGCCGCGCTCGCGCGCAAGGCGGCAAAGAGCGTATGAGCGACGAGTGCTCGCACCTGGCGCAAATGACCGTCGATGCGCCACGCGGCCCCAAGGGCTGCGAGGAGTGTCTGGCGTCGGGCGGACAGTGGGTGCATCTGCGCCTGTGCCGCTCTTGCGGTCACGTCGGCTGCTGCGACGATTCACCCAGCAAGCACGCCACCAAGCACTGGAAGGCCACCAAGCACCCCATCATCAGCTCGCTCGAGCCGGGTGAGACCTGGAGCTGGTGCTTCATCGACAACGTCGGCTTCGTCATCGAGTAACGGGCGGAGTGCGCGCCGCCTGCTGCACCGCGAAATCGACACGTGTGAAGCCGGCCTTCTGCGCCGTGAAGATGACTTTCTTCACCAGCATGTAGGGGACACCGAGGTCCGCCTGCACCACGAGGGTCTCGTCCGCCGGCACGGCAAGCGCGGCGGCGCTCACGTCACGGACCGCTTTCGCGGACGTGCGCAGCTCGAGCAGCGCTTGCTCGAGCTTCGGCGCTTCCCACACCCCGTTCTTCGCGAGGATGGTCGCGTCTTCCACGGCTTTTCCCTGCACGGTGATCGACGACTGCCCGATGGTGACGACCGGCGGCGCGCCGACCAGGCTGCTCGCGGTCTGCGCCTTCGGCAGCTTGATGTCCGGGTCGATGAACAGGATCTGACCGGTCGCGTTGAACTGCTGAATCAAATAGAGGACCAAGATGACGAACATGTCGACCAGCGACGTCAAGAGCAGCGTCGCGTAGACGCTGCGCCGGCGCTTGGCGAGCCGCCTGGCGACGACGGTGTGCGAAGCGAACGCGGTGCCGATGCGACGGCCTGGGACGATGATCGGCATTATTGCGCGGAGCCTCCGAGCGCGATGCTGGTCAGGCCCGCCGCCATGCACGTATCCATGGTGCGAATCATGTCGTCGTACGGCACGACGTCGGCGACGTCGATGTAGACTTCGCGGTCGTTGGGAAAGAGCGCACGCTTCTCCGCGATGAGGCTGGCGAGGCGGCCGAAGTCGTAGTTCGACACCATGCCGCTCTGCGCGCGCGGCGATTCACGACCGGCGATGCGCAAGTCGGTGGCGCCTGGAGTCGTGCGTTCGACACAGGGCTCTTTCAAGCACGGCAGATCCACCTCGGTGTCCTTGCCGACTACCTTGAAGCCCTTCTCCATGACGAAGACGCGCAGCCCCAGCGTCTCGCGCTCGTCCGCGATGGAGTCAGAGGTCGACGTCTGCTGGAGCTCGAGCGAAGCGATCTGCGCCCAAACGGCGGTCAGCAAGAGAAAGGCGATGAGCGAACAGAGCAGATCGATGAACGGCACGAGGTTGATCTCGGCATCGACCGGGCGCCTGCCCCCCGACTGCTCTGGTGCCATTCCCGCCAAGAGCTAGTTACGCAGCTTGTCGCGGTTGTTGACGACGAGGTTCATCACCGAGACCGCGGTCTCGTGGAGCTCGTCGACGATCTGCTGCGTGCGGCCGTTCAAGATCGCGAAGGCCACGAGCGACGGGATTGCGACGATCAAACCGAAAGCAGTGCAGTTCATCGCCTCGGCGATACCGTTCGCGAGCACCGCCGACTTGAGCGTCGGATCGGCGCCGGGCTTGGAGACCGCGGCGAAGCATTGAATGAGGCCGCCGATGGTACCGAGGAGGCCGAGCAGGGTCGCGATGTTGCCGATGACGGAGAGATAGCCGGTGCGCCGCTCGAGCTTCGGCAACTCGCGCAACGTCGCTTCGTCGAGGGCCGACTGGACGATGGCATCGGAGCTCTTCACTTTGACGAGGCCCGCCTTGATGACGTTAGCGAGTGGTGTCGCTTTCTGGCCGGCGACGAACGAAGTCGCGGCGCGCAGGTCACCGGCGAGCACGTACTTCTGCAGCTCGCCCACCAGCTTGTCCTTGTCGGTCCGTGCCTGCATGAACAGGTACACGAAACGCTCGAACGCGATAGCGATCGCGAAGATGCTGGCGACGGCGATCGGGTACATCCACGGGCCGCCGCCGTTCCAGTGATGACTCACGGTCTCGAGAAACGTCGGCTCTACCAAAGGGTTGGGCTGCATCGGGCTTTGGCGTAGCACGACGCCGCTTCGTGTGGAACCCCGACCCTTGGCGGTCGCCTGCGTGGGGCGCTTTGGGGTCGGATGGGGCACGCGCCGTGGCGCCGCCTCACTGATTCGCCCGTTCCTGGGTGTTTCTCACCCTTTGGCACATGTGCTGCACAGGATGGGGTCAAGGAATCGGTGCCAGCTCGGGCCGGTGCCACCACTTCAACGGGGGTAATAGCGATGTTGGGTTACGCAATCGCTTTTTTCATCGTCGCGCTCGTGGCGGCGTTCTTCGGCTTCGGTAGCATCGCGGCAGGCGCCGCGGGGATCGCCAAGATCCTGTTCTTCGTCTTCCTGGCGCTGGCGATCGTCTCGCTGGTCTCGGGCATGATGCGGGGCGGTAAACGATCCGTATTGTGACGCCGGTAGTATTACCGCCGGCGAGGCTGCTCGCGGGCGCCCCCTCACGTGGGGCGTCCCGAGTAGCTCGTCAGCGGCCGTACTTCGCCATGTAGTCGCGCATGCGGAGCTTGCGCAGCGTGCTCTGGCTGGTCATGTAGCGCACCGTGCCGAAAATCTTGCGCTCCGGGCCCCACGGTCTGTCATAGCGGCCGAACACCCAGAAGATGCCGCTCGTCGAGTTGGGGTTGCGTCCGTCGAGCGCGTACTTGTTGTTCAAGTGCAGCAGCGTCTCGAGCGCCTGCCGCGGTGTTTCCGACCATTCGAGGATCTTCTTGCCCCACAACATGCGCAGATAATTGTGCATGCGGCCTTCGCGCAGGAGCTCGTTCTGTGCGGCATTCCAAACTTCATCATACGTTTTAGCGGACTCGAGAGTTTCGAGGTCGTAGCTGTGCTCGCGTTTATCGCTGGCGTGCTTGGCGAGCGTCGTCTTCGCCCATGCAGGTAGCGAGTCGTAGCTCTCGGGGTCGACTCGCAGGGCTGCGGAGTTGTAGCCGACCTCGCGCCAGGTGATGAGCTCGTCGAGGAACGACTCGGCATTTTCACTCATGTTCCAGAAGCCGGCGCGCTTGCCGTTGGCCTTTCCGACCTTCGCGGGGGTCCACTCTTCGCGGTCGGCGAGTAAGGCGAAGATCTGATGCACCCCCACGAAGCCCCAGTGCAGATACGGCGACAACCCGCTCGCGGCACCCTCGTCGGGGTGATTGCGGCCTTCCCCGTAGTTGCCGAGCTTTTTGGCGATGAATTGCTTGGCGGTGGCGAGACCCTGGACCGAGCCACCTTCGAGCCGCGCCACGGGCACGTCGTGGTCGATGGCCATCCGCTCCAGCGGCAAGTCACAGCCGTGCGGCCACTTGGCGGCGATGTCCTTCGGTAGATGCTTGAACGCGGGCAGCTCTGTGTCTTTTAGCGGATTCACCCGCGGCGTGTGCTCGAGCTCGGCCACCACGGTCTTCTGCATGTAGCGGCGGAAATCCTGGGCGCGCTCGAACACCTTGCTGGTGGCACGCAGCGGCAAGAGCCCGTTGCCGTCGATGGCTTCGAGGCGGACGTCGATCTTCGCGCCGGCGGCCTGCACCATCGCGGGCAGGAAAAACGTCGGCACGTCATCGGTGGTGATCACGCAGGCGTGGCCCGCGAGCTGTTCGAGGAGCCCCCGCGCGTGGCCGTGCTTGGCTTCGAGGTAGCAGTAATAACCGACGCCGGTGCCCTCGAGGCGGGCGGCGTTGTCGCGCATCCCAGCGATGGCGAAGGCGTGCAGCCGGTCGCTTGCCCACTTGTAACCGGCGCGCAGGGCCTCGAAGACGAGGAGCGGCTTGTTCAAGGCCTTGGCGTGCTCGACGGCGCGGTCGATCGCGAAGTTGCCGTCGATGCGGCGCACGCCGGTCATCCAATGGAGGACGAAGTCGCGGTCCGGGCGAACCGGCGCGTCGTTGACGGCGCGAATGCGAGAAGCAGGGACGGGCATACCGCGGAGGTATGCCTACTCCACCGTGTTCTTCACAATCTCCAGATAGTAGTCGGTGCCGTTTCGCTGACCTTCGCAGTAGATGGTCACCCGCTGGAGCTCGTTGCCGGCGCGACCAGCCATGGTGCGCTTGTCGGTCTGGCGGCGCTTGGCGCTGGCGCACGGCGGCGCGATCTCCGCGAAGTAGTCGGCTTCGATTTGGTCGAACACCGGCACCGCTTCACCGGCGGTGCGGCCGTAGCCGGGAACGCGCTTGGCCCAGGTCGCCGAGAGGATGGCCCGCGCCCGCGAGAGGCGCGCGTCGAGGCTGAAGCGCTCGATGAAGTCACCCGACGAGCCGCGGCTCTCCATGAGCTCTTGCGCCACCGTGGTGAAGCTCGCCAGCGCTTCGGTGCTCTTGTCTTCGTGATTCATCCGCTTCTCGGCGAGGTAGATGTGCCAGTAGGCGAGCGCGCGGCCGGCTTCGTTGAGGTTGTTGGTGCCGATCGACCGCCAGAACGTTTTAGCGGACGAAGCATACTGGTCGCGATTGAACTGCGCGAAGGCTCGCTCGAGGAGCCCGCCGGCGGACTCGTCGGCGTCACCCTCGGTGACTGGGGCATCGGAGACTTCGGCCGAGACCGGCTGCATCGACGCGACCAGCGGACCGTCGGCGCGCTGCTTGGAAACGGTGATATCGGGGGCGATGGAGCTGTTCGAAGCGCAGGCAGCGGCCACGAACCCGAGCGCGAAAACGGACAACACGCGCATACCCTTCCTGAACCAACCTTCCGTCGAGGGAGGTGATCGCTTCGCGGGTACGAAGCTCGCCTCCAGGGGCCCGACACTCAGAATGGTACAAGGCGAAAACTCCGCTCGCATGCGAAATTCAAGCCTCGGAAGGATCTTCGGGGGCGCAAAAGCCTTCATGGGTACCGCTCTGCCTACATACACGCGCACCCGAGACATTGGCCGTCGGCGTGGGGGATGGAGGGCTTGAGAAGTAAAACGGTCGCTAACGCCGACCCGCTGAGCGTTTTCTTCCCGGAGCTACGGTCTCGGGTGGGCGTTCGCCCACGACCTTCAACGGGGCCCGGGTCAGGTGCTCGATCTGACGCAGGAAGTCGCGCTCACTCGGATCGCAGAACGCTATAGCGGATCCGGCCGCACCCGCCCGACCCGTGCGGCCAATGCGGTGGACGTAACTCTCGGGCTCGTTGGGAAGGTCGAAGTTCACGACGTGCGAGATACCGTCGACGTCGATGCCGCGCGCCGCGACATCGGTGGCGATGAGCATGGGCACGCAGCCACGACGGAAGGCATCGAGTGCTTGGACGCGCGCATTCTGGGACTTGTTGCCATGAATGACGCCGTTGGCGATGCCGGCCTGCTCGAGGCGGCGGCCCAGGCGGTTGGCACCATGTTTGGTACGCGTAAAGACGATGGCGCGGGTCATGTTCTCGGAGCTGAAGAGGCTCTTCAAGAGCTGCGACTTGTCGTGCTGCGGCACGTGATAGACCCGCTGGTCGACGGTCTTTGCGGGCTCGGCTACGCGGTTGACGGCGATGTTCGCAGGATCGCGCAGGAGGCCGGAGGCGAGCTTGCGGATGTCCTCGGGCATGGTCGCCGAGAAGAGGAGGCTCTGACGCTCTCGGGGCAGCGCGGCGATGATCCGCTTTAGCGGCCGAATGAACCCCATATCGAGCATGCGATCGGCCTCATCGAGCACCAGCACGCCGATAACCCGCAGATCGACGGCGCCCTGCTCCATGAGATCGAGCATGCGGCCGGGTGCCGCGACGATGACCTCGCAGCCGTTGCGCAAGGACGCCACCTGGTGATTGGCGCCGACGCCACCGATGAGCACGGCGCAGCGCACGTTGCCGTTCGAGTACGCGTCGAAGCTCTCGGCGATCTGCAGCGCGAGCTCACGGGTCGGCACCAGCACCAGGGCCCGCGGCAGGCGCCGGCGCTTCGGGTCCTGGACCAGGCGATTGATGATGGGCAGCGCGAAAGCAGCGGTCTTGCCGGTGCCGGTCGCGGCGCAGCCCAGGAGATCACGCCCCGAGGAGATGAGCGGAATGGCGGCCGTCTGGATGGGGGTGGGGACCGTGTAACCCTGCCGCTCGACGGCGGCGACGATACCGGGATGCAACCCAAACACGGAAAACGACACGCGAAACGACTTCCTCCAGCGACAAAGGGGCTTATCGCGAGAAAAGCCTCGTTGTTGCTGGCGGTTGGCTGCCGCGGGTCGACGCGACAACCGTGGCACCGCCGTTTCTCGCATCGCGCTTCCGCGGCTGCCGACACCCTCCGCCTGCAGGAGACCGTCATGACCCGCATCACTCGCAAGCCGGCGCCGACCCCCGAGAAGCTCACCGAAGCCGAGCGCATTGCCCAGAAGGCCCTCCCCGGTTGGAAGGTCGTCCGCCCGAAGCCACACTCCGGCCCGGCAGCGAAGCCCGACGCGGTCGCGCCGCCCCTCTGGTACGAGCAGTACAAGGTGGCCCGGAAGCCGATCCCCAAGGACGTGCACGGCGTTTTCCAGGTCGGCCAGCGCTTCGTCGCCGTCCAGGAGGGGAAGCTCCTCGAGAACGCGCGCGTCGACTTCGGCAACGGTCCCGTCATCGTCGAGGATGGCTTCGTCGTCATCGACGGCATCACCCGCAAAGGTGAGGTCGTGAGCGGCGGCAAGGTGATTGGCCACCGAGGCTAAACCCTCGCCGGTCACATTTCTTAAAGATCAGGACATGGCGACGTAATGGCGACTGCCCATGGTGGTAGGGCGCGAACGTGGTGATCCACAGCCGCGAGCGCGCGTTGGAGCCATCACCCCATGAAGCCTGTTCTCCGTTACGCCCTTTACGTTCTGGTGCCTTGCGCGTTGGTCATTGGGCTCGGGAGCGCCTTCGCGCGTGGCCCGCGCCACGGCAAGAACCCCGAGCGCATGAAGAAATTCGTCGACTTTAGAGTCAACGAAACCCTCGACGACATCGACGCGACCGACACGCAGCGTTCCCAGATCCTCGCCATCGTCGACGGCTTGGTGGCGAAGGTGCAGGCCGAACACGCGAAGGGCGAGCGCAAGCAGCTCGCCGACGCAGTGGCAGCGGCCATCGAGAGCAACAATCCGGACACGCGCGAGATCGATCGTCTGATCGACGAGCGCGCGCAACGCATGACCGCTTTGGCGCACGAAGCCGTGACCGCGGCCAGGGGCATCCATGCGCAGCTCACCCCCGAGCAGCGCAAGGAGCTCGCCGAGCGGGTGCGCGAGCATCACGGTCACTTCGGCCGCTTCTAATGGAGCCAGGACGTGCGATAGGCTCCCCGGAGGCGGCGGCGTGACGTCGCTCGGGGAGCCCATGACGGCGCAGACGACCACCGCCCTGCTCATCGAAGACGATGCGCGCTTGGCGCGGCTCACGGCGGACTACCTGCAACAGCACGACGTCAGCGTGACGCACAAGGCGGACGGCCAGGCCGGTCTCGATGAAGCTCGCAAGCTGCGGTACGACGTCATCTTGCTCGACCTCATGTTGCCCAAGCTCTCGGGCGTGGATGTTTGCCGCGCCCTGCGCACCGAGAGCGACGTGCCCATCATCATGTTGACGGCGCGGGGTGAAGAAGCCGATCGCGTGCTGGGTCTCGAGCTCGGCGCCGACGATTATTTGGCGAAGCCGTTCTCGCCGCGCGAGCTCCTCGCCCGCATCCACGCGATTCTGCGGCGCACCCGCGGCCGTGCTGGGCCGCCGACCCGGACCGTCCGCGCTGGCGGACTGCTGGTCGATCCGACGCGACGCATCGCCACCTATCGCGACCAGGAGCTGCCGCTCACCGCTTACGAGTTCACGTTGTTGCGGGTGCTCGCCGAGCGCGCCGGCCGGGTCCTGTCGCGCGAGCAAATGATGGAGCTAGCCAAAGGCACCGCCGAGGAGGCCTTCGACCGCTCCATCGACGTGCACATCTCGCGGCTGCGCCAGAAGCTCGCCGCCGTCGCTGACGGCGACAAGCTCATCAAGACCGTGCGTGGAGCGGGCTACGTTTTGGCGGCGAGCGACGAGTGAAGAACAGCGTCAGGCCCGCGGGCAGCCGTCTGTTCTGGCGCATCTACCTGCACGGCATCGGCTTGCTCGTGCTCACGTCGGTCGCGGTCGTCGCCGTCGGCCAGGTCATCCGCCCCATCGACTCGCACCCGCGCCACCGCCGCAGCATCACCCTACTCGCCGAGCGCCTCGATCACCTGGTGGCCGAGATGCCGCGCGACCCCTCGCGCGTGAAGGTTCTCCTCGATTCGCTGCCGGTCGACGCCACCGTCTACGACGTCAACGACGCGCTCATCGCCAGCAACTGCGAGCCGCCCCTCCCCTGGAGCGCCGAACGCCACGCGGCCCTCGACAAGACCGCCGGCTTCCAGCTGCCAAAAAAGCCCGACGCCATCGGCGCCATGACGCTATCGCGCAGCTACGCCGTCCTGGTGTGGAAGCCGCCCTGGTCACATGACGAGGACCGCTGGCGGCGCATCCTCACCATCATCCTGGTGATGCTCGCGATCCTCACCATCGTCTCGCTGCCCCTGGCCCGTCGCATCGCCAACCCCATCGACAGCCTCATCGCGGCCGCCCAACGCCTCGGTAGCGGCGACTTCCGCTCCCGCACCGGCATAACCCGCCGCGACGACATCGGCGACCTGGCGCGCGCGTTCGACGAGATGGCGGATCGAATCGAGAAGCTCCTGCGCAACGAGAAGGAGCTGCTCGCGAACGTCTCGCACGAGCTGCGAACGCCGCTGGCGCGAATGCGGGTAGCGCTGGAGCTCGCGGCCGAGGGGGACTCGGCGGCGGCGAAGCGCTACATGGGCGAAGTCGCGACGGACATCACGGAGCTCGAGCGGCTGGTGGAGGATGTGCTGACGACGGCGCGGTTCGAGCTCGCGGATGGGCGCGATAGCGGATTGCCGCCGTTGCGGATCGAGGATGTGGCTAGTGACGAGGTCGTTCGTGAGGCGGCGACTAGGTTCTCGACCGCGCATCCGCAGCGTAAGCTCGACCTCGACATCGGGCACGATGCGCCTCGGCTCGCCGCCGACCGGGTCCTTTTGCGTCGGGCCATCGACAACCTCCTCGACAACGCGGCGAAGTATTCAGAGGCGGACACACCGGTGCGGATGACGCTCGCGCGCATCAACGACGCGGCGGTCGTCGTCGTCGAGGACCGGGGTGCGGGCATCCCCAAGGAAGACATGGATCACCTGTTCACGCCGTTCTTCCGGGGCGACCGAAGTCGCTCTCGCGTTACCGGGGGCTTCGGCCTCGGGCTCGCTCTCGCTCGCCGCATTGTCGAAGCCCATGACGGAAAGCTCGAGGCAACGAGCACGGTCGGCGAGGGCAGCTCGTTCACGGTCCGCATCCCTAGCGCTTGACGCAAGGGGTGGGTTTCTGGAGATCGCCGCCGAAGCGGGGTATTCCCAGGGCACAAAATCGGGGGCGATGACATGGCTTCTAAAAGGCATTACTTCGTGGCTTGCCTCGGTCTGACCATCGCGGCCAGCGAGCTCGCAAGCTGCGGTGATGACTGCGGCGCCGGCACGGTCGAAAATAACGGCGAGTGCGTGTTGATTCCGGCCGAATGCGGGCCGGGCACGACGCTGACGGACGGCAACATCTGCGTCGCAAGCCGTACGGGTTGCGGACCGTTCACCGCTCTCGATCCTGTCACGCGCGAATGCGTGCCGTCGGGCTCGCTCTGCGGCTCGGGCACCAGCTTCGACGAAACAGCAAACGCCTGTGTCCCAACGACCGAGGTCATCTGCGGCCCCGGTACGGTCCAACAGGGTCGCGTGTGCGTCCTCGCCTTCGAGCCGTGCGCCGATGGCCAAGTGCTCATCGACGACGAGTGCATCGACGGTGGTGCTTTGCAGCTCATTCACAACGCTCCCGACCCGGCACTTACGACCGTGGACGTTTACGTCAACGGCGAGCTCATCGTGGACAACGCGGCGTTTCGCACCGCTTCCCCATTCATTCCTTTCGAATCGGGCACCGAAGTCACAGTCGTGATCGCGGAGTCGAGCTCGACCGACGCGACACCGGTAACACCGGCCGCAACAACGACGTTCACGATCGGGACAGGTGACCGTATCGCCGTCATCGTCGGCGGCGTCGTGGACACCAGCGACTTTGCCCCAGGCATTCCGGCGCTCGCGCTCGACACCATCGCCGGCGTACGGAGCAGTGCCGACGACGGCCTGCCGGCGAATCAATACAACCTCGCCGTCTACAACGGAGCTCCCGACGTCGGCACCGTCACCGCGACTGTCGGTGGAACGGCGATTCCCGGCATCGCCTACGGCACCCTAACGCCGTACCAAGCTCTGGCTCGCGGCGTCTCGCTCCTGAGTGTCGGCTCCAGCGTACTGACACCTCCGCTCAGCTTGCAGACCAGCGCAGGCGCATCGCCGATCGCGGCACCGAATGGCGTCCCCGCGGGCACGGCTCTCATCGTGCTCACCTCCGGCTTTTTCGACACCGTCGCCAACAACGGTGGGCCATCCTTGGCGGTAGTGGCGGCACTGCCCACGGGCGGACCGCTGTATGTCCTCGATAGCGGTACACGACTGCAGTTCGTGCACAACGCGCGTGACGTGGCCGCGGTCGACGCTTACATTGGTGAAGCTCTAGTCGCCGAGGGGTTGGACTACCGCGCGGCGACGGCATTCGTCGCCGCGCCAGGCGGCGACGCTCTGATGCGAGTCTTCGCGGCCGGCGACGATCCAGCCACGGCAACACCACTCATCGCTACCGAAGCAACCCTCACCACGGCATCCGTCGTCGTGCTGGACGGCCTGGGCAGCGCGCCCACCACCGCCGATGACGCCCTCGCATTGCATGTCATCGCGGACGCCCGCACGACCGCGACCTCGAGCACGGTCGCGAGCGTTGCTCTGTTCAACGGTATCCCAGCGTCATTGCCCTTCGCCGCATCGAGCTTTGGAACGGCCCTCTTCTCCGCGACCGCGTACGGCGCGTCATCCGGCTACGTGGACCTGCCACCGACGAAGCTGCCTCTCGACATGACGAGCGGTGGAGACAGACTGGGCTCCATCCAAACGAGCGCGGCCGGATTCTACACATCATTGTCAGCGGGCGGCGCTTGGCTCTTGTTCGCTACGGGTGATGCAAGCGAGCCCGCCGCGATCGGGTTTGCGCTCATCCCTCCGACAGGTGGCTCGTTCGCATTCGCCGAGCAAGCAGCGCGCGGGCAGGTGGTCCACGCCGCCGGCCTTGCCGAGGGCGCCAATGTCGACGTCTATGTCAACGGCTTCCTTGCCGTGAACGACCTGGCCTACACTGCGGCGACACCGATGGCGGGCGTTCCCGGGGGCAGCAACGTAACTCTGGCGCTTTTACCGGCGGCGACCGGAGCAGTATTCGGCGAGGCACTTCCAGGAGCGACGCCAGTGCTCGCGACGCTCACCAATCCCAACTTCGCGCTCGGCGTCCCGCACCATATCGTCGCCTACGGAGGTACGCTCGCTGAGGTCGGGCTCACCGCGACTGCAGGCCAAGAGACCGGCGTGTCGGCGTCGTTCGCCGACCTGCGCTTGTTCAATGCGGTTTCCAACGCGACGCTCGCTTTCGAGAACGAGGGCGCCGACTCGTCCAGCGAAGTCGACGATACGACCTTCGGCCTCGGTGTCGATTTCGGGGCCTTCAGCGTCATCACCTTCAACCTGGTGCCGGCGCCATACGGCGTTGAGGCCGCCGACGCCGAGCGCAATGCCTTCGCGCCACCCGCTCGAGGTAGCCTGGATCTGACCGGAGCTGCTGGTCAATCCGTGCTGCTGGTCGCGGCGGGCTACGTCACGCCGCCGGTCGGATCGACGGATCGAGAGATTCGTCTCATTGCCGTCGGACCGGACGGGAGCTCGACGCAACTGCCGTCGTTGCCCTGAGGATGGAACCAGGTCCCCGGCCCGAGGTTAGCCGAGGGCAGGAACGACTGGCGTGGCTCTATGCCCGCCTCCAACGCGTCACCTCGTCCGGTCGATTCGATCCGGCGGTCGACGGATTGCGCTTCATCGCCATCAGCTGGGTGGTGCTCTTTCACATCCGTTCCTACGTGCTCGACCGCGGCGGCTTCTCTGCTGATAGCCTTGCAGACGCCGCGATAGCGCACGGCCACAATGGCGTACAGCTGTTCTTCGTCATCAGTGGCTTCATCCTCGGGTCGCCGTTCGCCGCACGGCACTTGCAGAGCCAGCCTGCCGTCGACTTGCGGCGATTCTACTTGCGCCGGCTCACCCGCCTCGAGCCGCCATACCTCGTGGCGCTCATCGGCTGCTATCTCGTTCTCATCATTCGCCCAAACGTCGACCATGAAGGGCTGACCTACGGTCTCCTCGCGTCGATTCCATACCTGCACGCGCTGCTTGCACCCGAAACGCCCTGGGTGAACTTCGTCCTTTGGTCGCTCGAGATCGAGGTTCAATTCTACTTACTCGCGCCGCTGCTGAGCTTGGTCTTTGCTATCTCGCGGCCGTCGTGGCGTCGCGCGATATTGCTTGGTGCATGCTTCGCGTTGGCGCTCGGCAGCGGGCTGATGCCGCTTTCTCGCGCGACGATTCTCGCGCACGGGCACTACTTCATTGGCGGCTTTCTCATCGCAGACCTGCGCTTGAGTCGCTCGAGTAGCACCCCCGCGCATCTCCTTTCGGCGCTGGGCGTCCTCGCTCTCGCCGGCATGATCGCCATCGAGCGAGAGACCTCGCTGTTACACGAGCTCGTGTTTGCGGCGACGACAATCATCTTCGTCGGTGCGACGCTGAACGCGACGTGGCTGCGATCTGTCATGTCCGCGCGGCCGCTCGTTGCCATCGGCGGAATGTGTTACTCGATCTATCTGCTCCACTACCCGCTCATTTCGATGGTCGGGCGCGCGGCGTTCCGCGACCTGCCGCAAGCCTCTTATTTCACCGCGTACGTTTGCATGGCGCTCATGACGATTCCGACCGTCGTCGTCATCTCGACGCTGTTCTATTTGGCAATCGAGCGGCCCTGCATGCGTCCGGACTGGCCACAGCGCTTCATCGCCAGAGTTTTCGCACAGCGCTAGCCGCGTGGCCTCGTGTCGATGCACTAATCGTCACGGTGTACGCCAAAGCGGCCACGGCACAGACGGTGCCGGCGATGACCAACTCGGGCCACGAGCCAACGGGTCCGATCCACCAAGCAATCGTGGCCGCGACAAGCGCGCCGCCTGCCAACGCTAGGAGCTCGGATATCGGCATCAAGTCGCTGACGCGGGAGCCTAGACCACGTGCCAAGCGCACAGAGCAGAACACGAACGTCGCGCTCCCCGCGACGACACCGGCAATCGGAATGCCAACGACGCCGACCACGTAAGGCAAGCTCATGAGCAAGAGCACGCGAAGGACAGTGTCGACGATGCTGATGATTGCGCTCTCTCGCACGAGGCCCATGGCCGTCATGAGCACCGATTGCAGGTTGGTAAAGGTGTAGAAGAACGCCGCGGCGGCCAGGGCCAAGCTCACGCGCTCGCCGACGAATACCTCGGCTCCGAGCCAGACGCGCACGAAAGACGCGTTGATCGCGAGAGCAGGCAGCAACAACAGCATCGTCAAGCCGAGGGTCGTCGCCGACAGCTCGCGGTAGAGCGCGCGTGCGCGTGGCACACCGTCTCGTAGGACGACATCCGCGAATGGAGCGAAGACGGAATAGCTGATCGGTACGAGAAGAAGCCGCGCCACGTCGTACAGTCGACTAGACAAGCCCAGGGCCGCCGCCGCGGCCGGGTCGATGAGGGCTGCGGCGACCGTGGCTTCGCTATTCGAGGCGACTGTCGAAAACACACGCGCGAGCCCGGGCAGGGCGATGGTGCGCAGCAGGTCGCGCGCCACCGCCGCACTGAACCTGAGTGGCGCCGAGCATCGCGAGCCGTACGCGCTCCCGACATGCCAGGCCACGCCCACTACACCGGCAACGCCGCGAACGCAGGCGGCGACCCCAAGGGATGCCACCCCCAAATCAGCCCAGAGGCCAACGAAACAACCAGCGATACCCAACGCGAGGGACGCGACGTTGATCGCGCCGATACGGTCCATGTCGAGCCACGCCGATGCGAGGGCCGTGAATCCGGCTTGGCTCATGGTCATGGCCGCCCCGATGGACGCGAGGCACAATCCGAGGCGCAGCGCATCCACATTGCTCGCGGTCGCGCCCAGGAGGGTCGGCATCCACGTGTCGCCGGCGAAGGCCAAACAAACCCCAGCAAGTGCAACCGCGAAAGCGGACGCCAACGTCACAACGAGGCCCGTGCCAGCGGTGGCGGCGAACCTTTCGGGTGACGGCCGCTCCTGGACCAACCGTTGGGTGAAGACGAGATTGAAGCCGAGCTCCAGCACGCTCAGCCAGGTGACCACGTTCTGGCAGGCTAGCCAGGAACCGTAGGTCTCGAGATCGAAGAAGCGAAAATAGAAAGGAACGAGCGCGATGCCGTTGACCACGTTCAACAGCACGGACGCATACGCGGCGACGAGCGTTGACGTTACGGCGCGGCGCCTACCCGGTGACGTCACGCGCGTCGCAGGTGGTAGAGGCCGCAGGCATAGTCCGCTTCAACGAACGACTCGGGCGTTGCGCTCTCCACGAAATCGCCCCTGTCATCGACAGCGGAAAACGACACGAGCGCGAGGTCGCTCAGGGTTTCGAGCACGCGTGTCGGAGCGAGGACGCGATGGGCATTGAAGCAAACGCGCTCTCGTCCGATCGGGCAGCCAATGTACAAGCTCGCACCGTGCGCCAATACTCGTCCCAACTCCGTCAGCGCCCGCTCGCTACCTCGCGGATCGATGGGATCACCGTAACGACCCAGGCCGATGTGCTCGATGACATGCAGAGACGAAAGCGACATCACCGAGCCGCTCTCGTAAGGAAGCTCGAGCACCGACCCCTGGACGAAACGGACACCTGGAATGACGCCATCGAGAGGTCGCAGATCGACGTAGTCGATAGGCGTGAAGAGGCTGCAGTGCGCAACGAACCCATCGATGCGCGATCCGACATCAACATGGTGCGCGACTTGCGATTCCTTGACCTTGCGGGCGGCCCAAAGGTCTTGATGAAAGTAGTGGCCGCGAGCAACGCCAGCTGCATCGGATTCCTCGCCGAGCATCGGAAAGAGATCGAGCAGCGGTAGGCTGGCGTCACTAGTTTTGCGCAGGCGCAAAGCATCGCGCGCGAACTTGAGCCACTTGGCCGGAGACGGAGAGCGACGCCCCGCGCGCCCGACGCGTACGGCCAGACGCAGGGCTTGCTTGGCCAGGGCCTTGGTGTCGTGTCTGTCTTTCATGCGGACGCCAACAGGTCGAGCAGCTGACCAACGCGACGCTGCCATGTGTGGTCGCGCAATGCTCGCGCTTTTCCGGCGAGCCGCACCTCCTCGGCGCGGCCGGGTGAGGCCAACGCTTCGATCGCTAGCTCGGCACACTCTTCGAATGAACCGTAGCAGAGGATTTCTTGACCCACGACGAAGTGCTCGGTGAGCTCGGCGTTGAAGCTCGTCAAATAGAGGGCGCCGGTCATCGGCACTTCGAAATCGCGCCCCTTCAGATGCTTGACGCCGGCCATGTGGCCGACGTCGCCAACACCGAGCACGATACGCGCGCGATTGTAGAGCTCGATGGTCTTCTCGAAATCGACGAAGCCGTCGGGCCACCCACGACCGAACGCGCTCACGCTCAATCCACGGGCGCGCAAATATTCGACGAGCTCTCTGCGGCGACCATACGCCGCACCTACGAACAGGATGTCGATATCGCGGTGCGTCTGTATGAAACGATGAAAGCTCGGATCCGCTGCCTCTGGAGCAACCCAAGCCGCCCCGCCACGGGCACCGACCACGGCGGCCGCAAGCCGCCACGTCGTCCAGTACAGATCACACCGAAGCGCGGCGCGCAGCTGATGAGGCACCCCATTTTTACCGAGCGGTCTGGTGAACTGGTGCTTGTCATCGAGCGCCATGATCACTGTCCAGATGCGGCGCTCAGCGAGGGCGTCGAAGAGCTCGTCGTCGAGATGCTCACCCGAGGCGTAGATGAAGACCACGTCGACGGGGCGCTCGCGTTCGAGCTCGTCGAGCTTCTGGAGGAAACCACGACGATGTGAGGCGCGACGCTCACCGCCGTCTTCATCGGCACCAATGGATTCCGCGCGCCCGTCGCCATACTCGGACAAATGGAAGTCGCTGTGGCTTGCAAATGCCTGCCACAAGCCATGGCGCTCCCATTGGTTGGCGCCGAAAGCGAGCACGCGCAGGCGTTCACGGTCGATTGGACGGCGATGCGCACGTAGCTCGACGAGACGCTGGTCGGGCGTTGCGTGAGGTCGACCGCCGACCTCCGCCGCCATCGAAGACAACAAATGGGTGTACTCGCGCTGCTGACGAACCGTCCCGAGGAGCCGACGCGCCCGCTCTAGAGATCGGTGTCCAGCCGTCAGGCGTTGCAATACACGCTTCACCTAGCTTGAAGTACGCGAGGGAGCCAACGCATGCAACGCGCTAACTTTGACAGTTTGGCTAGTGCGGCAGTACGAGCAACAGCGTTGGACAGAGAGCCTCATAGCGAGCAGGCCGACTACCTTCTTTGGTTCGGACCGTTGCTGGACGCGCGCTTGCATGGTGATGGCGATGCCATGAGCCCCGCCGCGGACCGATGGCAACGCGGTCTGATCGAGGCATTGCGCGGCCGGGGCATCGACGTCGAGGTTGTGAGCTACACGATCGTGCCGGCGTGGCCCAAAGGCACGCTGGCACTTCGGGGGGCGCGCGAGGACGGGAGCGGAGTCACGGTCGAGCAACTCGGCTACCACAATCTACCGGGGTGGCGCGTGATGTCGCTCGCGGGCAAACGTGTCTTGGGAGGCTTGAAGCGGCGGCGCCGACGCGCTCGTGCGCCGTTGGCCATCGTCACGTACAATGCGCATCCGAACGTCACGTTGCCTGCAATCGCACTGCGCGGCGCCGTGCAAGCGCCGTGGGTGTGCGTGATCGCGGACTTGCACGAAAACCGCGTGAGCCCCTTGGCCGCCGCAGAGTGGCTGGCGCTCGGACGGGCGGACTTGCGCGTGTTTCTGTCCGCGGCGATGGCGGAGCAATTCGCGAAAGCCGACGACCTGCATATGGAGGGTGGTATCGAGCCACCTCGCACCACGGGCGCTACCCGCACCGGGCTCGTGGTCTACGCGGGAGCATTGACCCGCGGCGCGGGCGTCGAGCTCGCGATCGATTCTTTCGGCCACGTCCGAGGCACCGGCGCGCAGCTCGCCATCTATGGCAAAGGCGATACGCAACGTATTCGCGCCCTGGCGGCACGCGACCCGCGCATTGTCGTCCATGGCTTGGTCAGCGGGGCCGAGCTCGCCGAGGCATTGAAAAGCGCGAGCGTGCTTGTCAATCCACGGCTCCCCGACTTGATCGAGAACCAACGTAACTTCCCGTCGAAGCTGCTCGAGTACATCTCCTACGCAAAGCCGATCGTCTCCACGTGGACGGCCGGGCTCACGAACGACTACCGAAAAGTCCTCCACGTCGCGGACGCCGACCCGGTCGCATTCGGTCGCATGATCGACGAGTGCCTAGCGCTCGATGAATCGAGCTTGAGTGATTCGCGGGAGCGCGCGACGAAGTTCGCGGCCACGCGCTCCTGGAACGCTCAAGCGGACCGTCTCATCGCGGCGCTGGCGCACACGAAGAGCAAAGGGTGATGAGCGCTGCCGCGGGGACCATGGCGACGCATGATAGCGTCGCGTCACGGCGCAGGAACCATGTGTATTGGTTGCCGCTCGTGCTCTGGACCGCGTACCTCGCCGGGCTCATGGCGCTCTATCGCTTCGGCCCATACGAGTGGCAGTACCGCAACGATCCCACTCTCTACGGATTCATCTTCATCGTGCACGTCGCCAGCGTCGTGGGCTATGCGCTCGGCCTGTCGCGACCAGCACCGCGAACGACGTCCGTCATATCCATCGATCGATGCGTCCGCGTCTTGAGCGTTATGTCCACACTCGGCATCCTCATCGGCTTGGCGGAGCAATACCAGTCCGGCATTTCCATACTGACCGCGCTCACGGATCCGGCGACCGTGCGCCAGGATTGGATCGATCGTCGCGGCACGTCGTTACTGACCTACGTCGCCTTGGCGCTGAGCGTCGCGCACTTCCCGTTGGTTGCCACCGTCTTCGGACACTGGAAGATGGTGCGCACACGCGCCAAGTGGTTCGCGCTGACGACCGTCCTGGGCATGTCGCTCATTGCGGTGTGGAGTGGCTCGCGCGCCGGTATGCACGCGGTGATCGTCGTAGCCCTGTTCTTCAACTTCTCCGCGGCGTTCACGGGACGCGCGGCACTACGCCTGCGCACCTTCATGATCGTGAGCGCCGTGATTATCGCGGGCTTCGCTGCCTATGCCGGCTACGTCAGCGCGAAGCGAGCGTCGAAGAAAACAATCGACTACTCGCGATATGTCATCCGCACGTCGTCGAACCTCGATTTCGACCACGTTTTCGTCAGCGGTGCTCCCGCGTCCCTCGAGCCCATCCTACTGTCGGGATCGTTCTACTTGAGCCATGGCTTCGACGGGCTCGCCGCGTGCCTTCACAAGCCCTTCATCGGCGTCGGATTCGGCCTCGGACACTCGGCGTTCCTGCTTCGTACCTGGGAGAAGCTCACAGGGGACTCGAGCATCAACTCGCTCTCGTGCTACTCGCGACTCGTCGATGAAGATGGGTATTCGACGTCGCTCTGGGTCACCGTCTACGCTTGGATCTGGTCGGACCTCGGGAGTATCGGCACACCATTCTTCTTCTTGTTGTTGGGTTTCGCCTTCGCTCTTGCCTGGCGCGATCACCTGCAACAGCGTGGGACCGCCGCCGCCGCGTGGGTACTGGCGTGGATCGTCTACACGATCGCCGTCATTCCCATCATCTTCCCACCGGGCGACTACGGCGCGCTCCTCGGTTATTGGGGCTCCGGGCTTTTCTGGGCGGTCAGCCGCTCCAAGGTGACGATCACATGATTCGGGATCTCGCGCGGCGCGCATTGCGAAACACGGCCGGCAATCGAGGTCGAGCAGTCTTCCCCCACGACATAGATTTCTCGCTGCGCGGATTTCCGCCCTGGACCCAATACGGCAGATTCGCCTTTCGCTCCGTCACGACCGCTGCAGCGGACACCCAGTTCGACGCATTCGCGACGCGTGTCATCGCCGCTACGGGCAAGAGCTACCTACCGATCTATCGGATGGCGGACGGAGAGTTCTCGCTCCTACTGGGCTATCGCCGGCCACGCGGCGTTGGACGTTCCCTGCGCGCGCGCGCGAAGGGTGTATTGGTCGAGGGCGCCTCGCGCCTGCGTCTGCGCGGCTTCGGGACCATGTGGGGCGAACGCTTCTCGCGCGCCGAGATTCTTCGCGCGCGGGACCGCCTCGCGGAGCTCTTGCCCGCGTTGTGCAACGACGGCGTCGTGGCCGCCTATTTCATGCATCGCGAGGATCGCTGGGGCGACGAATACGTAGAGCCGATGCTGCGGTGGTTCGAGCAGCACGGCATCGCGTTGACGGAACGCAACTATGTCCCCTTCTACTTCGTCTACGCCCTACTCAACGGGCCGCGCCGGCACGAGCTGTTCGGCGGCAGGCACGTGCTCGTAGCTACGTTCGCCGAGAGCCGGCGGAACGAGGCGATTCGCAAGGGCCTCATTGCCACCGGCGCGCGCGAAGTGAGCTTCTTGCCGATCTCTCGCTCGCGAGCGATGTTCGACCAGGTTCACCATGCTGGCGACGACAAGCCCGACATCGCGCTCGTCGCTGGCGGCATCGGTGCCATCAACATCATCGCGCAGCTCGCGAACCTCTCGATCCCCGCGATCGACTGCGGGATCACCATCGAGTGCTTCATCGAACCGAACCGCCGGCGCGAACGCCCTTTTCTTAGCACCGACGTCTGATGTGGCGATTCCACGTCGTTCACAACATTCCGTCGCCATATCGGCTGCATCTCTTCACGCACCTCGATTCTCAGATCCGCAATCGCGGAGGAAGCTTTCACGTCCACTTCTTGGCGCGCAATCATGCCGACCGCCCGACGACCTGGGAACGCGATCCAGCGAGTCTTGCGTTTTCGGCGAGCGTAACGCGTGACATCGGCCCTGTAGCATTTGGGCGCCAGCTCCACGTAAATCCCACCCTGCCATTGGCCCTGGCGCGCGCTCGGCCCACGGTCGTGATGGTGGGCGGGCCCTGGGATACGCCCAGCACCCTGCTTGCCTCGACGCTACCAGTCGGTCGCCTGCGGATCGCTTGGTACGAACCGAACACCCGCACGCCCGGCCGTGTGCGTGGACCAGCGCGCGTCTTGAAACGCTTCATTCTCTCGCGCTTCGACCTCATCGCCGTGCCGGGGGAAGACGGTGTGCGTTTCACCCGCGAGCTGCTGGATGTTCCTCAGCCCACAGTCATCCTGCCCAACCTCGTGAATGAAACACTGTTCCGGAACGCAACCGCGGACGATGCCGATTCGATACGGCGGGATTTGGGTCTACCGGCCGAGAAGAAGCTCGCCCTGCTGCCAGCACGGTTGGCACCCGAAAAAGGGATCCTGGAGCTGCTCAAGACCCTCGAGCACGTTTCGCTCGCGGAGTGGCGCATTTGCATCGTTGGCGAGGGCCCCCTGGGACCATCCATCGCCGAGTGGCTCAGCACCTCCAGACTTTCTGGATTTGTGAGTGTTATCGGATACTTGCCGTATGAACGCATGCCGGCGCTATACCGCGCAGCCGACCTTTTCGTGCTGCCGTCTTTGTACGACCCGAACCCACTCTCCGTGGTTGAGGCGCTGCACGCGGGGCTACCGCTGCTCGTGTCGCGACGCTTGGGTAATTTGCCAGAAGCGTTGCGCCAGGGTGAAAATGGCTTCAGCTTTGAACCGGACGATTCAGCGGACGCCCTCCGCGCAGCCAAAGCAGCATTCGAAGCGAGCCGGGAGAAGCTGGCAATCATGGGACAGAGCTCGCTGGTGCGGGCACGCTTCTGGCAGACCGAAGGAGCCGTCGCACGCTTTCTCGATACAATCGAGGAGAAGCTGCGCACGAATGGTGAACGACTTTGACTGGTGAGAGCAACCGAACGGCCGGCGAACCCTACCAAGCGGACGAAATGCCGATCGTCGACCTACGTGGTTGGCTCGAAGTCATCAATCGTCGGCGGTGGGTCGTCGTCGCCACGAGCGCCCTCATCCTTGCGTTCGCCATCATCTCGACGGCTCGCTCGCCTCGTATCTACGAGGCACAGGCGATGCTGTTCATCGAGAGCAACGCCCCGCAAGTCCTGCAAGGCGTTCATGAAGTGTACGACCTAGGCTCGGCTGGGTTCTGGGCCAACGAAGAGTACTTTCAGACCCAATACAACTTGCTTCGAACGCGAGCCGTCGCCGCGGCCGCGCTCGAGCGCCTCGGTCTTTCTCCCCAAGGACTCGCGGACCGGTTGCGCGTGCTCGCCGCCGATACGGCGAGCAGAGGAGTAGACCGGCCGGCAGTCGAGCTGCTTCCCGAAAACGAGCGCGCAACTTTCGCTCACAAGCTCGTGGTCTTCGACCTCGATCCTGACAGCACGGTGAGCGAGCTCTTGGAAGTGTTGCCCGCACTCGATGGCCCAGACGTCCTGCAACGAAAGATACAAGTCCGGCCGGTCAAGGAGAGCAAGCTGGTGCGCGTCGCGATCGAGCATCGCGACCCGGAGGTTGCCACTGCTCTCACCAACGCAGTCGCGTCCGCTTATGTGGACGCCAACCTCGAAACCAAGTTGAATTTGACCGAGACCGCGGTCGCCTGGCTCGGCGACCAGGTGAGCGACCTCAAACGCAAGCTCGAGCAGAGCGAGCTCGCCCTCCACGAGTTCAAGAGCGCGAGCGGGATGGTTTCGGCGTCCATGGAGGACCGTCAGACCATGAATTCCCAAACGCTCGAGCAGATCAACCGCGAGCTCTCCGCCGCGGTGGCCAAACGCATCACCTTGGAAAGCAGGCGCGCGCAGCTACAACGGGTCGTGGCGGCGCAAGCTCCGCTCGATAGCCTCGACGAAGTCCGGCAGAGCTCCGTGGTCCAGGAGCTGAAGGTCACACTCGCGAAGCTCCGCGAAGAAGAATCAGAGCTGCTCGTTCGCTATACCGCCGAGCATCCACGTGTGCTTGCCCTCCGCGAGCGCGAGCGCACGCTCGAGCGTCAGGTCGCGGACGAAATCCAGAACATCACGCTCGCCATCGAGGGCGAGTTCACGACCGCTCACGAGACGGAGTCGCGACTGCGCGCCGCCATCGAAGGAGTCAAAGTCGAAGCACTAGAGCTCAACAAGAAGGAGATCGAATACGGTCGCTTGCGACGTGAGCGCGACAACAATCAGCAGCTGTATTCGTTGGTGCTGAACCGGCAGAAGGAGGCCGACCTCACGCGAATGCTGCGTGTCAACAACGTGCGCGTGCTCGAGAACGCCATCGCGCCGAACGCTCCTATCCGACCGCGTACCAAGATGAACATCGCCGTCGGGGTCGTTGCGGGTTTGCTCCTCGGTCTCGTCGCGGCCTTCATCGTGGACCTCCTCGACAACACCTTGAAGTCCCAGGAGCAGGTCGAACGTCTCTTGCGAGTGCCGTTCCTGGGCATAGTCCCCGCCATCAAGGGGCAAGGGAGCGACACCGACACGACTCGCGATCATTTCATCGTCGAGTACCCACGCTCGAGCGTGGCCGAGTGCTGTAGAACGCTGCGGACCAACCTCATGTTCGCGTCACCAGAGGCACCAGCGAAGTGCCTGCTGATCGCAAGCAGCCGACCGCGCGAAGGCAAGAGCACGCTCGTCGCGAATCTTGCCATCACGCTTGCCGAATCGGGAGCCCGGACGCTGATCGTCGACACCGATATGCGTCGCCCCCGTCTGCACCAGAGCTTCCGGGTCAGCAACGACATCGGCGTTTCCAACCTGGTGCTGGGTGAGGCGACACTCGAGCAGGCAATTCAACGAACCACTGTCAATCGCCTCGATATCGTTGCGTGCGGACCAATTCCGCCGAACCCCGCGGAGCTGCTGCACACCGAGGCATTTCGCGCGTTGGTGACGTCGCTGCGACAGCGCTACGACCGCATCGTCTTCGACTCACCCCCGGTCGGGGTGGTCACCGACGCACAGGTCCTGTCCGCTTTGGTGGACGGAGTCGTGCTGGTCGTGCACGCGAACAAGACGACGTGGCCGGCAGCACGGGCGGCGAGACGCCGTTTGCACGATGTCGGCGCGAAGCTCTTCGGAGTGGTGCTGAACAACGTCGACCTTGGCGGCAAGGGTAAGCACCAATACTACGAGTATGGCTACTACGTGTACGGCGAAGGAGACAAAAGCGCGCCGGCTCGGGCTTGACGCATCCGCCCATGCGCCTAGCAATCGATATCGTCGGCGCACGTCATAGCGGCGTCGCGGTCGTGGGCATGGGCGTCGTCGAGGCGGCGATCACGCACGACTCCGTCGACGACGTCGTCGTCTTCGCTTCTCCGCGGCGCGACCGCCGGTTCGAGCTTCCTCTTTCGCGGAAGCTGCGGGTCGTGGAGTGCGACACGGCTTCGAGCAACACCATGGCGCGGGTTGCGTGGAACCTGGGCTTGTCCACGATTGCGGCCAAACGGCAAGGAGCGTCCGCGTTCCTGTGTCTGGCTAACGGCGGTGTCGGCGCGAGTCGGGTGCCGCTCCTTCTCTTCATCCAGCAATCGCTGCCGTTCTCCGCCGAGGCTCTCCGGGCCCTGCCGACGAGAGCACGATGGCGCGTGGCCGCTATCCGTGAAGTGATGCGAAGGTCGGCGCGGCGTGCCGATCTCGTTGGAGTTCAGACCGAAGTCATGCGCAACGCGGTCGTGCAGGCGTTCGATGTGCCGGACGCGCGGGTGCGGGTCTTCCAAGCACCGCCGCCATCCTTTCCGCCGGTGGACGAAATGTTGCTCGCGCAACTGCGAGCTCCGACTCGCGCTACCCTGCTCTACGTTGGCAACACCATCGCCTACAAGAACCTCGAGCGGCTGCTGGATGCGTTCGCGGGCGTACGAAGCACAACCAACGCGCGGCTGCTGCTTGCGTCTCCGGATGCGTTTTCCACGACGCAACCTGGCGTCGAGGTATTGAAGCTGTCGACCCGTGGTCAACTGCGCGCCGCTTATGAAGCAAGCGACTTGTTGGTTTTCCCCTCATTGGTCGAGACAGTCGGCTTGCCCTTGCTCGAGGCGATGAGTCTCGGTGTGCCTATTCTGGCGGCGGATCGGCCTTACGCGCGCGAGATCTGTGGTGATGCGGCCGACTATTTCGATCCAACCGATGTCGCATCGCTAAGAGACAGCATCGCACGGATGCTCGCAGACCCCGACCTACGCTCGCGCAAGGTGAGCCGCGCCCAGCGCCTCCTTGCCGAACGAGCATCGGCGTCATACAGCTCACTGGTTGCAGCAGCGACCGCTCTAGCGGTCAAGGGCGACGGATGAGAACGAAGCGCCTTTACCTTTCGCCGCCCGACGCCGGTCCCCGTGAGCGCGAGCTCTTACTCGACGCCTTCGATTCCAATTGGCTCGCGCCACTGGGCCCTCACGTCGACGCTTTCGAACGCGAGATCAGCACCGTGACAGGCGTCGAGCATTGCTTGGCCCTCTCGAGCGGTACAGCCGCCCTTCATCTTGCTCTAGTGCTCTACGGCATTGGACCAGGCGACGAGGTCTTGCTACCGACGCTCACCTTTGCCGCAACCGCCAACGCTGTCCGCTATACCGGAGCAACGCCGGTATTCGTCGACTGCCGGCGCGACACGTGGACTCTCGACCCCGACCTTTTGGACGAGGAGCTCACCGCCGCACGGCGCGCCAACCGCCGCATCCGGGCGGTCATCACCGTCGATATCTACGGGCAATGTTGTGACTACTCGCGAATCGCTGAGATCTGCGAGCGTCACGACGTCCCACTCATCGAGGACGCCGCTGAAGCCCTGGGTGCAACGTGCGGCGACAAACCGGCGGGCTCGTTCGGGTCGCTCGCGGTTATTTCCTTCAATGGCAACAAGATCATCACGACGAGCGGCGGTGGCATGCTGCTCGGCCAAGACGCGCGGCTCATCGCGCGTGCCCGGCATTTGTCGACACAAGCGCGCGAGCCAGCGCCGCACTACGAACATCGCGAAATCGGCTACAACTATCGCATGAGCAACCTCCTCGCGGCGGTTGGACGCGGGCAGTTGGAGACCCTGGACGCGCGTGTCGCGCGTCGCCGCGCTCACAATCAAGGATATCGGGAGCACCTCGCGAGACTTCCTGGTGTCACGTTCATGCCCGAGGCGAGCTATGGCCGCTGCACGTTCTGGCTGACATGCCTCCTTCTGGAGCCGGAGGTATTTGGCCGCGATCGCGAACAGATTCGTTTGCATCTCGATACTCGCCTCATCGAGGCGCGCCCTGTCTGGAAGCCGATGCATCTGCAGCCGGTCTTCGCGGATTGCCGCTGCGTCGGCGGGTCAGTCGCTCAGGGCTTGTTTGAAATTGGTCTGTGTTTGCCTAGCGGCTCGTCGATGACTGACCACGAGCGCGACGAAGTCATCGGCCATATCTTGGAAGCACGCCGGGAATGACGAAGCTCCTCAACAGAACGACGCAGAACGCGCTGGATGTGGCGGTCCTGTCGCTCGCGTTCTGGCTCGCGGTGGCGCTGCGCTTCGATTGGCAGCCCGACGAAGACATGCTCTCGCGACACCTCGTCGCTTGGCCGTATGTCATCGTCCTGGAGTTCCTCGTCCTTCTAGCGTCTCGCGTCACCCGCTTTTCGTGGCGCTACATCGGTCTGCGCGAGGCAAGCCGCATCGCTGTTGCGGTCATGGCGAGCTCTTCGTTCTTGGTGTTCGTGCGCTTGATCGCCGGAATGCACACGGACGAAAGCGAGTGGGCGCGATTCGCGTCGCTGCCGCTCGGCGTGCTCTCGATCAACGCGGCTCTCGTCCTGCTCGGCACCACTGGTTTGCGAGCGATCCGACGCATCCTGGGCGAGCATGCAGAGCGCGAACGACGCATGCCACTCTCCAACGCGCGATTGCGTACGCTTTTGGTGGGCGCGGGAGAGAGCGGCGTTGCCGTGGCGCGTGAAATGAGCCGAAGACCGGATTTGGGCATGGTGCCTGTCGCCTTCATCGATGACGAGGCAACAAAGATCGGTACCGACATCTTCGGAATCCCGGTGCTGGGAACGATGAACGACCTGCCGCGCATCGCGGAGGAGCACGAGTTCGACCAGGTGCTCATCACAATCGCCAATGCACCCGGCGCGGTCGTTCGAAGTATCGAAAGCCGCTGCCGGCAGCTCGGTCTACCGACCAAGATGATTCCTGGCCTCTATGAGATCGTCGGTGGCACGGTTAACCTCACGCGCATTCGTTCGGTGGCGATCGATGACCTTTTGCGCCGTGACCCGGTCTTGCTCGACGAGCATTCCATTTCCGACCGCGTTAGCGGACGCGTAGTGATGGTCACGGGCGCCGGCGGCAGCATTGGTTCGGAGCTATGCCGGCAGGTGTGCCGCTTCGGCCCAGCGCGTTTGCTCCTGGTAGAGCGCTCGGAGAACGCCCTTTTCGAGATTCACCGGGAGCTCGTCGCGCAGTGGGCAAGCCTCCAGATCTTGCCGCTCGTTGCCGACGTTGGCGACGAGCCGACGATGAGCCAAATATTCTCGCGCGAGACGCCCGAGGTGGTCTTTCATGCCGCGGCGCACAAACATGTGCCCATGATGGAGTGGAATCCCGGCGAGGCCATCAAGAACAACCTGCTCGGGACGCGTACTCTGGCCGACCTCGCGCACCGCCACGAGGTGCGTCAGTTCGTCATGATCTCGACAGACAAGGCAGTCAACCCAACCTCCGTCATGGGAGTTACGAAGCGCCTTTCCGAGATCTACATCCAAGCTCTTTCGAGCAGCAGTCGCACCAAGTTCGTCGCCGTGCGCTTCGGCAACGTCTTGGGATCGGCGGGCAGCGTCGTGCCGCTCTTCAAGGAACAGATCGCTCGCGGCGGGCCGATCACCGTCACGCATCCAGAAATGCGCCGCTACTTCATGACGGTGCCAGAAGCTTGTCAGCTCGTCGTGCAAGCAGCGACCATGGGCCGCGGTGGCGAAATCTTCATCCTCGACATGGGAGACTCGGTGAAGATCGTAGATCTCGCGCGCGACTTGATTCGGCTGTCAGGATTGGAGCCCGACGAAGACATCGCAATCGAGTTCACTGGTATTCGTCCGGGTGAGAAGCTCTTCGAGGAGCTGGTGCTCGACGGTGAGTCAGCGGAGCGCACGACCCACGACAAGGTCTTCGTGGCGCGTACGACGACGAGGGGGCTCGAAGAAGCCGCCGCCTTGGTCGAGCGCATGGCGAGCCTTATTGGCAGAGCCGACCCGTCCGAGATTCGCGCAGCGCTGAGCGCGGCCGTTCCGGAGTATCATCCCCAAACCAAGCCTGCGGGCGGCGACGTCGCGAAAGCGGACACCACTCGTCCCCCTGTCCTCAACTAACTCGTGCTGGCACGTATCATCAAATCACGGCGTTTGAAGCGGGTTGTGGACATAGGCATCGCGGCGGCCGGTCTCACCGTCTCATCGCCGATCGTGGCGGCGGCGGCGCTGGCAATTCGTGTGTCGATGGGCAGTCCAGTGCTGTTCGTCCAGGAGCGGCCCGGCTTGCACGGAAGACCGTTCAAGCTGCGCAAGTTCCGCACGATGCGCGATGAGCCTCAGGGTGCGCCGGACGGCGAGCGATTGACACGACTTGGTCTTCTACTACGGACCACCAGCATCGATGAGCTGCCTACCCTGCTGAATGTTCTGCATGGCGACATGAGCCTCGTCGGACCCCGGCCCCTACTCACGCGGTACCTCGACCGCTACAGCGATCGCCAAGCGCGACGGCACGAGGTACCACCCGGACTCACGGGACTCGCTCAAGTGCGTGGCCGTAACTCGCTCACATGGGAGCAGAAATTCGATCTCGATATCTGGTACGTGGACAACTGGAGCCTCCTTCTGGACGCACGCATTCTCGTCGAGACGGCCTGGAGCGTACTCATGCGTCACGGTATCAGTGCAGCTGGACACGCGACGATGCCCGAGTTCCTGGGAAATGATCATGCATGAGCTCGTCATCTACGGTAGTGGCGGTCACGCCCGAGAGATTGCCCAATTGGTGGACGATGTGAACGCCGCCCGGCCTACGTGGTCATTTTTGGGCTTTCTCGATGACGACGCGGCGAGACACGGGATGACGCTCGGTGGAGGTCGTGTGCTCGGTGGAGGGGACTGGCTGCGGTCGCGCTCGTCGGTCGCGGTTACCGTCGCCATCGGCAACAGCGTTCACCGCCGGCGGGTCGTATCGGCCCTTCATGGCGCGCGCTTCGCGACACTCATTCATCCCCGCGCCAGCATAGGCGCGCGTGTGAGCATCGGGACCGGCTCCATGGTGTGCGCTGGAGCGGTCATCACCTGCGACGTACAGCTCGGGTCGCACGTCATCGTCAACGTTGGCTCCACGGTCTCCCATGACTGCGTCCTCGACGACTTCGTCACCCTTGCGCCCCGCGTCAGCCTCGCCGGCGGCACGCGCGTAGGCACCGGCAGCGACATGGGCATCGGCAGCACCACGATCCAGAGCGTCACGGTCGGAGAGTGGTCAATCATCGGTGCCGGAGCTTCGTTGACCACGCACGTACCCGCGAATGTCACCACGGTCGGTGTTCCCTCGCGCGTCATCAAGGTCCGCGACCCAGGGTGGCATGACCTCTGATGCGCGCGCTGCTCGTCTCTCAGGTATTTGCGCCGGAGCCGGGCGCGGTCGGCGAGCATTTGTTCCAGGCCACGGCGGAGCTCGCCAAGCGCGGCGCGACCGTGCGCGTCGTGACGTCGCGCCATGGCTACGACGATCCGACGCTCACCTTTCCAGCACACGAGATGATGGGCGGCGTCGAGGTTCTACGCGTGCCGTGGTCGTCATTCGGGAAGAGTAGCGTCGGTCATCGCATTGCCGGGTCGGCGGGCTTCGTGCTGCAGAGCACCCTGCGCAGCCTGCGCGGCTTCAAGCCTGACATCGTCATCGTTGGCACATCACCACCTCTGTCGTCCCTCGTGGGGAAGGCGTTGGCGCGCATCCACCGAGTGCCGCTGCTGTACTGGGTGATGGACGTGAACCCTGATCAGATCGTCGCTCTCGGACGACTTTCGGAGCGCCATCCGGCGGTCATCGCGCTGCGAGCCTGGAATAATCGTATCGCGCGCACGGCAGATCACCTCGTGGTGCTCGACGATGACATGGCCGTTCGGATGCGCGCCAAGGGGGCCCTTGCTGATCGCATGACGGTGCTACCGCCGTGGCCGCTCGATGACTACATCGAGCCGGTCGAGCACGCGCAAAACCCTTTTCGCGCGGAGCACGACCTCGTGGGGAAGCGCGTCGTGATGTTCAGCGGCAACTTGAGCACTGCCTCGCCCGTGACGACGTTCATCGAGGCTGCGCGGCGGGTGACACACCTTCAAGGCTTGCGCATTTACGTGGTGGGGGGGGGAGAAGGTAAGAAGCGCCTCGACGCCGAGCTCGCGCGGGACCCCATCGCCAACGTGGTGAGCCTGCCGTACGAACCGCTGGAGCGCTTGCGTTTTTCGCTGTCCGCCGCGGATGTTCACCTGGTCTCCTTGGGTGACGCCATGCGCGGCATTGTCCACCCGAGCAAGTTGTACGGTGCGTTGGCCGCTGGCCGGCCAATCATCTATCTCGGCCCCGCGGCCTCCCATATCGATCGCGTGGTCCAAGACCATGGCATCGGCTGGCGCGTTGCCCACGGCGATGTTGACGCGGCAGAGCGCCTTCTTGAGCGCGTCACAGTGATGCCTCAGCACGAGCTCGACGCGTTGGGAAAAAAAGCGCGGCAACTGGCCGAGCATAGATTCAGTAAGCAACGCCTTTGTGGCGGGTTCTGCGATGTGGTCGAGCGCGTGGCAAACGCTCAATGAGAGTCGGTGGTTCGTGCGACGAGCGCCTCGAGAGCTTTTAGCGCGTCCGTGTCGCCGAGGATCCTGCGAGCGACGGCCAGCTCACGCTGCGCTCCCGCCGCGTCTCCCATGGCGCATAACAGGCGCACCATCGAAACGCGAACGACAGCGTCGTCCGGTGCGAGCTCGGCCGCGCGCGTGACATCGCGCATCGCCCTCGAGAGGTTGCCTTCCTGCTCATGGCTGCTAGCAATCCACACATGGGCCTGAGCCATATCGGCAGCCGATCCGGCACGCATGAGATATCCCTGGGCGAGCCCGCGCGCTTCCTGCGCGCGACCACCGGCTAGCGCGCGCTCGACTGCAAGCTGCGCGAGCTCGCGCGAGGTCGGCAACATGGTCGTGCCACGCGCGAGGATTGCCTCTGCCTGCTCGCTATCGCCGAGCCGCGATCTCGCCCGGTACTCGACTTCGTAGCCAGCGTGATAATTCGGCGCACGCGCGATCAGGGTACCGGCCAAGTCGAGTGCGCGTGTGACATCGCCAAGCTCCAAGGCGGCCCGCGCGGTGAGCTCCACTGCTACGGCTGAGCTCTTTTCATCGAGCTCTCCCAGCACCGCAAGCACACGACCTGGCTGATGCCGCCGCAGAAAGTGGATGCCGAGCGGTTCTCGGGCGGCTGGCTCATCGCCCAGAGAGGCAAGCTCGTCGTCGCTAGCCTGCGTGCGCGCGAGCTCCTCGATGATTTGAGAAGTCTTGGCGCGGTCGATGTGAATCGCCGTGCGATATTCGCTCAGGGCCTGTGCGTGATGGCCAGCCATGAAGAGCGCTCGGCCGGTGAGTCGGTGTGGCGTCGCGTGCATGGGAGCGAGAAACAACACCGCATTCAGGTCGTGCCAGAGAGCGCGGTCCAAGGCCTTGGACTCCAGGCCGCGGGAGACGCGCAGCGCGCGCAGCACGAAGTCCGCGGGGTGGCGCTCTAGGATGCGCCGCGCGGCCGAGTGCGCATCGTACGGCAACGCCGCCATCACGCGCGTATCTCGACCTAGCTCGAAGGGGATTGCCTGCGCTGCACTCGCGACGAGCAACAGGGCAACTCCGACCGGAACCAGCAACGCGCGCCAGCCACGAAAGCCGTCCATTCGCGGACGCCTGTCGCTCGCTAACGCGGACATAATAAAGACACAGGGCAGTGAAATAGCGAGCCGCGTGCTGCCGAAGTCGACGAGCTCGCGCGACGCAACGAAGAGCAAGGCAACAATCAAGACGATATCGACGCGGCGTCGTGCGCGACGGATGATGGACAACACCTGAAACGCGAGCAGTCCCATCATGATCAGCGCGAATGGCACGCCCAAGTCGATGATGGCCTGCAAGTACTCATTCTCGGCGTGAGTAAAGGTGACGTCGAGTGGAAACTCATTATAGCGCGTGAACACAGTCGCGAATGCACCGCGACCGATGCCCACCCAAGGGAAGCTCGGAATCATCCTCATCGCTAGTGGCCACAGTTGTGTCTTGTCCACTTGATCGGCCGCCCATGCGGACTCCGACCGCACGATCCAGAAAACCAAGCCAGCCAAGGCAATTGCGGCGGCCGCTAACGCCAACCCGACGGACTTTCGCCTACGCGATCCACGATACCAAACAACGAGAGCCGCGACGGTGGCTACGACGAAGCTCAGGGCCGCGCCGCGCGACAAGGTAAGGAGCACGGCGGCGCCACACGCAACGCACGCTATCGCGTACAAAGGCCATCGAGGCTCATCGTCGCGCGTCCACCCCGCGCCGGCAAGCAGGCTCGCGAGCCCGAAGAACGTCGCGGCATGGTTGGGGTTGTTGATAGGTCCACGCAGTGGCGTGGTGCCCGGGACCACGCCCGCGGTCATGAGGGAAAGCACGAGCAGAACCAGACCGCTCGTCGCAACCGCTGCAATAATCCACCGTCGATCGTCACGGGTGCCGAACAGCACCGGCGCCATGACCGCTCCGGCGTACAGCGCGAGAAGCTTGATGACCCAATGAGCCGTTGCTGGCACATCGAGACTTAGCGGGAGGAACGCCCCGTCCGGGATCGTGACTGCATAAACCTCCGCCGCGCCGGGAGAGAGCATTTCGAGCAGGGCTTTGGGGAGCGGCACGCATTGGAGCAAAGTAACCCCTAGCGCGCCGAGGATGACGATGGCGACGAGATTGGGCAGAAATCGGATACCTCTGCCGCTCATCGCGAGAAGCGTGACACCAACGAATAACGCGGCGCAGAGCAGCGCGTCACGCCATGGGGCCGTTAGAGCGGTTGCTATGGGGAGCACGGCAACGCAGACGCAGGCGATGAGCCGCGACACTCGCACTGGCATGGGTCAGAAGATCGTCTCGGGAACGAACACGATATCGCCCGGCTCGAGCGTGAAATTTTGCGCGCGGCCTTCGGCAATCGCCTTGACCGAAATCTTCAACCTTTGCTCGTGACCATCGACGACGCGCGTGACGGAGGTGCCATCCTGATCAGCAAGCTTATCGAAGCCACCCGCCGAGGTTATTGCTTGCACGATGTTCATGCCTTGCTCGTAAGGAAACGTGCCGGGTTCCCGGACCT
Organism: Myxococcota bacterium; assembly: GCA_041288095.1. Taxonomy (GTDB): domain Bacteria; phylum Myxococcota; class XYA12-FULL-58-9; order XYA12-FULL-58-9; family JALHOP01; genus JALHOP01. Next base: position 52,910 of record JBGGMJ010000188.1, on the reverse strand, counting down.
GACCAAAGACAAAGATCTTCCGGGAATTGTATTCCTTCAGAAAGACCGAAACGCTCGGATTGTTCACGTACCTGCTGAGAGACGCACGCAGCAGGTCACTCAGCGTGCTGGCAGTGAGGCCGTCGACTTTCGTCTTGCCGACGAGGGGAAAATCAATGGTCCCGTCGCTTGCTACTCGGTAGGCGCCTGAAAGGCCCTCTTCACCAAAGACCCGCACTTCGAAGACGTCGCCAGGCCCCAAGACGGCATTTTCGATGGGCGGTTTGGCTGCACCGCCGACCCTTGCCGCTGGCGCCGTGCTGGTGCCACAGGCCATCGCAGACAGGAGGGTGAGCAAGAGAAACGGACGCACATATGGATCTAGTCAGCCAATCGGGAACCTGTCAAAGGCTGGGCAAGGAGCTCGTCGCCCATGCAGGCATCTAGCCGCATCTTCGTCGCCGGCCACCGCGGCCTAGTTGGCAGCGCCGTACTCCGCGCCCTAGAAGCCAAGGGCCACAAGAACCTCCTCTTGCGCACGCGGACCGAGCTCGATCTCCTCGACCAAGCCGCCGTGCGCGCGTTCTTCACCACCGAAAAGCCCGAGATCGTCGTCCTCGCCGCCGCCAAGGTCGGCGGCATCCACGCCAACGCCACGGCCCCGGCGACCTTCATCTACGAGAATCTCACCATTGCGACCCACGTCATCCACTCGGCCTACCAGAGCGGCGTGAAGAAGCTCCTGAACCTCGGGAGCAGTTGCATCTACCCCAAGCTCGCGCCGCAGCCGCTCCGTGAGGAGCACATTCTGAGCGGTCCGCTGGAGGAGACGAACCGCGCCTACGCGGTCGCCAAGATCGCCGCCATCGAGATGTGCGATCACTATCGCGCTCAATATGGCTGCGACTTCATCAGCGCCATGCCGACGAACCTCTATGGGCCGCACGACAACTTCGATCTCATGAGCTCCCATGTCGTGCCCGCCATGATCCGCAAGTTCGTCGAGGCCAAGGAGAGCGGCGGGTCGGTGACGCTCTGGGGTAGCGGACAGCCGCGGCGCGAGTTTCTCTATGTCGAGGATATGGCGGACGCGGCGCTGCATCTGCTCGACCACTTCTCGGGACCTGGGCCGTTGAACGTCGGCACCGGCGTCGACGTCACCGTCAAGGAGCTCGCCGAGCTCATCGCCAAGGTCGTCGGCTATAGCGGTCAAGTGCGCTGGGACGCGAGCAAGCCCGACGGCACGCCGCGCAAGCTCATGGACGTGTCACGGCTCACGGCGCTCGGGTTTCGTGCCAAGGTCGGGCTCGAGGAGGGCCTGACGCGGACCGTGCGCTGGTACCTTGCGCAGCGCTCAGTCGAACAGCGGTAGCTCGACGCCGGTGTCGGCGTTGCGCGAGTAGACCCAGACGCGGCCGAGCTCGTAGTCGTCCTCTGGAGCACCGATGACCAGCGTGAAGGTCTCGCCGCCGAGGTCTTCCCACGAGGCGCGGTAGCGGTCGACATCGGCACCGCCGTTGCCCCCGAAGCCCATCACGAAGCGTGACGCGGACATGGTCACGACTGGCGATGCCGTCCCGAATGCGAGGTTGTCGACGAGCGTCGCGTCGTCGCCTTCGCTGTAGTGATCGGCGCCCTCGTGCTCGACATCGACGAGCGCTGGAGCATCGGGGTTGCTTTGGACCACCGTGAAGGCCAGGTCGTCCGCTTCGACGGACCTCGGCAACTGACGGCCGGCGGCGGCGAAGCTGTCGCTATCGAAGCCGACGAGGACGGCGACGTTGTCGGTCACGGGGCTTACGGTGACGGACGTGGCGATGGCGTCGTCCGGTACCGGGTCGCCGATGGCGGCACCGCTCTCCGGGAGGGCGATGGCGATGTCGCGGGTGCCGGCCGGGACGTCGAAGAAACGCGTGGCCCCGAGATAGGTCATGTCGTTCATCACCAGCAGGCCGTCGACGTAGACATCGATGACCTCGCCATTGGGCGCCGACACCGCGTGAATCAAGCGCAGATGCGCGGCCACCACGCAGGTATCGTCGACCGCGATGGTGTTGGTACCGCAGGCGCCCGCGACCGTGGCGACGCAACGCGCGAGCGCGACATCGAACTGCGTTCCCTCGCCGCAGATGACCGAGCCGTCGTCGAGCACGCAAGTGGTGCCGTCGACCACGGTTCCATCACCGCAGGCGTCGATCTCGGACACGCAGACGCCGTCGGAGAGGACCGTTCCGGCGCCACAGGAGAAACCCACCGGCACACAGGCGTCGCCCTGGCGCACGGTGCCTTCGCCGCAATCCTGACCACACGCCGTCAACAACTGGAGAGAGCAAGCGACCGCTGCAGCGGTCAAAAGGCGCGCTGGAATGGACATTGTGGGGGAAGGGTACCGGGAAAAAACGCGGGGTCAAAGGAACCCGCCGCCTGCTCACCGGGGCCTTAGGAGACGTAGAAAACGTGGCTCGGGTCGATGACGTAGCTACTCTGGGGCGGCGGCAGCACGGCGGCCTCGATGGCTTCGACTAGGGCGCGCATCGCGGCATTCTGACGGGCGTTTTTCAGGGCGGGAGCAAGGTCCAGCACGGGCGCCGCGGGGCCCGAAGGCGCCGGATGGACTATCCGCGACAGGGTCCCCACGTGGGCGCGAGCGCGCTGGCCCAATGAGCCGGCTTTGGCGTCGGGATCCGCCGCTGCCCTAGCGAATTCCGCCAGGGAGATCACCGGTTTGGTCGCAACTTCACGCACCCGCATACCTAGTGTATCGGCGCGGCCCGGCCCCCTGGTGTGGCTAGTGCGGCCCCTCGGGTTTGACATGACGGCTGTCCCCACCCGAAGCTATGGCCGAGGCTCGCATGTTCAGGCGCGAATACTTCAATGTCATGATCGTCGACGACGATCCGAGCGTTCTCGCGGTGAGCGACCTCGTGCTCAAGCGTCTGAATTACGCCGGCGCGCGTCTCCAGATCACCACCTTTGCGAACAAAGGCGCCGCGCTCGAGTACCTGCAGGGCCTCGCGGATTCGACCATCATCGCTCTGGCTATCGTCGATGTCATCATGGAGACCGACACCGCTGGGCTCGAGCTCTGCTCGTACATCCGCAGCGCCCTCAAGAACGACGTGACGCAGATCATCATCCGCACCGGTCAGCCCGGCAAGGCTCCGCAGCGGCAGATCCTCGAGGGCTACGAGATCAACGGATACATCTCCAAGGCCGAAGCCGACAGCAACAGCCTCTACACGACGGTCTACTCGGCTTTGCGTAGCTACGACTGGGCCAGTACGTCGCTCGCCCTCTATCGCTTTTTCAACACCTTGATGCCCGGTTTTCGCTCGCGCGAGGAGCTCATCGAGAACGTTCGCAAGTTCATCTTGCAAACGACCGCGCGGGATCCGGCCCTCGTGTCCCACGCCTGCTTCATCATGGACAGCGTGCGTGTCGCGTTCGGAGACCTCGCCGACCCCGCGCCGCTCAATGCAGCCCTCGCGAGCCTCTACGATCTAGAAGGCCGCAAGCTGAACGACGCCGGCGACCGCTATTTCATCGATCAGAAAGCCGAAGACGCGTTCACCATCATGCTCTCATTGGCTCCGGATACCTCGGGCCTACTCCCCCGCGTTGCCCTGGTCTGCAACACCGTGGCCGTGCCCTCCGAGTTCCTCGTGACGATGTGGCATCGCTCGCTCTACGCGTTGCGCCGCTTTCTGGTCATCGCCGATCTCTTCAACAAACAAGGGTCGCGCAGCTGACTAGCGACCTAGCTCCGCTTCCCATCCCGCCGTGCTGCGCGCGAGGCGGGCTCCAATCGTCCGCGCCTGGAAGGTGGCCTCCTCGGTGGACTCGCCGTTGCGCGCAAGCGATTCGATGAACCTCGCTTGGTGCCCCTCGGCGAGCACGCGCACCGGGTCGCCCTCTGGCCGCTGACCCTCGAAAGCGATGGTGAGAAGCAACCCCGAGGGCGTCAGGTACTGAAGCCCGTCGTTGCGCCCGTCGAGTAGTGCGCTATAGCGGCGCAGCGAGCGCGCAACCCACTCGTCGGCGATCTCGTCGACCACGGGCTGAGTGATGTCCGCATAGGCGCGCCGCAGCGCGCTCACCACCTCGGGACGTTCGCGCACGAAATGCGCACGCGCTTCGGCGAGAAGGTGTCCCTCCCCGCCCGCGACTCGCATCATCGGCGGACGGGCAGCGCTCACACCAGCGCGCGGCATCGCCAAGCCATTGTCGCGCGCGGCTTCGGTCATCGGACCAAAACCGATGACGACCGGTTGTGCCCGCGCACTTGCGGTCGCCACTTCGGCCCGGGCCGCCTCGTTGACGTGTCCAACCTGTCCAATTCCGCCGATGTTCATGTCGCGACCCCAAGAAAACGCGCGAAAGCGCGGAGGCATCATCGGCGAGCCGTGGGGCGCGTTGTCTGTCGCCCCGTCAGGGTCGCCAAGCTACACTCATGACATGGCGCGTCGGCTGGTGGCGGGTGCCCTGATCTGCGTGCTGGCGCCCTCCGTCGCTTGTTCGCGCAGCGGCTTTCTCGACGATGGCCTGCAAGCTGGTGGCTCGGCACCCGCGGTGACCCTGAGCACCCCCGGACTGACGGCGTCACGGGAGGTCGAGTTGAGCATCGTTTGCCGCTCCCCTGACGGCAGCATGCTGGTGACACAGAGCACGGCGCGGCCGGCAGCGAACGACCCGCGCTGGGTCGCGTGCGCGGGCACGGCGGGGCACACGCTCAGCGGCGCTGACGGCCTGTACACGATAGCGGTGTGGGGCCGTGACGCCGGTGGCGCGATCTCCGATGCGCCGGGCACCACCCAGGTCACCCTCGATACAACTCCTCCCAACTTGCGTTGGGTGCGGGCGCCGCCGGCGTTCGTTGCCGGGGCCGCTCCTTTTTCACTGACATGGTCGACGACAGAACCGCACGTCGCGCCGCTCGCGAGCTTTGCCGTCGAGGTCTCCGTCGATGGCGGGGCGAGCTGGAGTCTTCTCACCCCGGTGCAGGCCAGTGCGACCGCGATGAACGACCACGTTAGCGGCACTGACTGGCAGGTGCCGGCGACCGATGCGAGCCAAGCACTCGTGCGAGTGAGCCTCTCCGACGCCGTGGGCAACACGGCAGCGCCCGTGGTGTCGACGCCCTTCGGCATCGATGGCCAGCCTCCCGTGCTCGAAGACTTCTTGCTGGCGGGAGGCGCGGCGAGCACGGCGTCCGCGGAAGTCACCGTGGCGATCAACGCGAGCGACGCGAGTCCCATGGAGGCACGTCTCTCCGCGAGCCCGGTCTTCACCGACGCCGGTTGGCTTCCGTTGACCTCGCTGACATCGACGCAACTCCCGGGCGCGAACGGACCCAAAGCCGTCTACCTCTGGATTCGCGATGCTGTCGGTCACGTGACGCCCATGACCGCGCGGGCGATCACTCTCGCCGTGAGCGAAGCGTGGACGACTATCGGCTTCGTCGAGCGTGACGGCATCGTGGCGTCGACGAGCGGCGCGCAAACGCTCACGCTGCGCCTAGCCGCGACGCGGCTGCAAGACGTGCACGTCACGCTGGAGGTGCTCGGAGACGCTGTGTACGGGCTCGACCACGATCTCGAAAACGGACGAGAGATCACCATTCCCGCCGGCCAGGTCACCGCGCCGGTCACGTTCGACGTCTTCGATGCACGTCCCGGAACGACGTGGTGGGCTCGCATGGAGGTGCGCGCAATCGCGGTCGACTCACCTCGCGTCAGGATTGACGACACGGCGACGACACGTCTGGGCATCCGCTCGAGCGGTGCGCCCCTCACCGTGAGTCGCCATGCCATGAACTTCGAGGCAACCAATGGCTGCGCCGTCTTGAGCGACGGGACACTGGTGTGTTGGGGCATCAACGACGTCGGCCAAGTGGGAGACGGGACGACCATCGATCGCCCGCAACCCGTCGTCATCGATGGCGGAGTGCCCTACTCGGATGTCAGCGTCGGCGAAGGTCACGCCTGCGGTGTCACGCAAGGTAGCGTGCTCAAGTGCTGGGGCAGTAACGCGGGCGGACAGCTCGGCGACGGCAGTGGCCAGCAGCGCGCGAGCCCGGTGCCCATCGACCTGGGCACGAGCTATCAGCGTGCCGCCGTCGGCCGCTATCACAGCTGCGCGCTGACGACAGGCGGCACGGTGAAATGTTGGGGCGGCGACTCGTTCGCGCAACTAGGAAACGCGGCGAGCGCCTCGGCTCCGCTGCCCCTCACCATCGATAGCGGCGTCAGCTACCGCGACCTGCGGACGTTCATGCACACGACGTGCGGCATCACCACCGCGAACGCACTCCGCTGCTGGGGTTGGAACTCGAACGGTCAGGTCGGCAACAACTCCACCACCGACCAGCAAACGCCGGTCACCATCGACAGCGGCACGACGTACCAGATGGTGTCGCCGGGGACGATGCGCACCTGCGGCGTCACCAGCACCGGCGTGGCGCGGTGCTGGGGCTACAACTCATCCGGCCAGCTCGGAGACGGGTCGACGACTCAGAAACTGACCCCCGTCACCGCCGACACCGGGACGAGCTATGCCGACATTCACGCCGGCCTTCTGTTTTCGACCTGTGGAGTGACCACGGGCGCGGAGCTGCGATGTTTTGCCAGTCAGCCCATTCCACAACAGGGCGGCCGCACCTGGACGACGCTCTCGGGCAGCGAGCGTGCCTTGTGCGGCAGCGACGCTGCTGGAGCCGTCGGTTGTTTCCTCGCCGGCTACGGGCCGGCGTCGCTCGGTGATGGTGTGCTCACCTATCGGCGCGCGCCGGCGGTGATCGACGACGCGCGCGTTTACGACCAGCTGTCCCTCGGCCCACACACGAGACATGGATGTGTCCTCTCGAGCGGACAACCCTATTGTTGGGGTGGCTGGCCGGCGCTCGCGGCATCTTGGGGAAGCGGCTACACCGCCTTCGCGCTCGGCGAGCAGGTGACCTGTGGCGTCGCCGCGGGTCAGCTCACCTGCGCCGGCTCTGGCCCGTTCGCGCCGCTCGAGCCGCACGTCATCTCGTCCGCGTCACGGTACGTCGCAGTGGCCGTGGGCAACGGGCACGCGTGCGCCATTACCGACCTCGCAGGGCTCGAGTGCATGGGCACGAACGCGTCGGGCCAGGTTGGCAGCGGCGGAACCGCGACGGTGTCAGCGCCCCTCGCCATCGACGTCGGCACAACCTACGCTCAAGTGAGCGCCGCGTGCACGCACACCTGCGCCGTCACTACCAACGGCGTGCTCAAGTGCTGGGGCGCGAACGACTACGGTCAGTTGGGCAACGGCACGACCTCTGTGACGCCGACGACCACGCCGACTGTCGTCGATAGCGGTGTGGCGTACTCGCACGTGGGAGTCGGGTGCGATGCCTGGAGCGCCCATACATGCGCGGTGGTCGTCGGTGGTCAGCTCAAGTGCTGGGGGAGCAACGGCGTTGGCCAGCTCGGCGACGGAACCACGACGCCGCGCCCGCAACCGACTCCCATCGACAGCGCCGCCCAGTACGCCGCGGTGGCGCTGACGCGTTTCAACAACGGCGGCATAGCGAGCATCGGTAGCTGCGGCCTCACGACGTCGGGCTTGGTGCGCTGCTGGGGAGGCGGAGGCCAAGGCCAGATCGGCAACGGCGGCTTCGCGTCGGCACAGGCACCGCAAGCCGTCGATTCAGGAACGACCTACAGCGCCATCGCCCGCGGCAAGCGCTCGGCCTGCGGCCTGACGACTCAGGGAGTCTTGAAGTGCTGGGGCGACGACACCGGCGGCGAGCTCGGTGACGCCGGGTTTGCAAGCTCGGGAGCTATCCTCGAGCTTACGCCTTGGCTCACGAAATGAGTCGGTGCTCCTTGGATTCCCGAATTCCAATGGCACCAACAATCACCGTGGTGAGCGCGATGAAGCAGGGATAAGCGAGACCCGCGTAGATGTTGCCGGTGGCGGCGGTCATGCTCGCCGCAATCAGCGGCATGAAGCCACCGAAGACGCCGTTGCCGATGTGATAGGGCAGCGACATCGATGTGTAGCGAATGCGCGTCGGGAACAGCTCGACGAGAAACGCCGCGATGGGCCCGTAAACCATGGTCACGAGCAGCACGAAGACGACGAGGATGGCGAGCGTCGCGAAGATGTTGATATCGGGCGGAGCCGCGACTACCGCCAATGCGCGAAACAGCGGGTAGTAAAGCACGGCCGCTAAAGCGCACCCTACCAAGATGATCGGTTTGCGTCCGATGCGATCCGAGAGGTGGCCGAACACCACGAAGAACGGTGTCCCGATCGCGAGAGCAATGCCGATGAGCACGTACGACGTGACGAAATCGACCTTGAGCGTGCTCTGCAAGAAGAACAACGCATAGAACTGGCTCGTGTACCAGACGACGCCTTGGCCGGCAGTGGCGCCGAAGAGCGCGAGCAAGACGTATTTGAGGTTCACCGGATTGGTGAAGCTCTCCTTGAGCGGATTCTTCGAGAGCTTGTTGTCGGCCTTGAGCTTCAAGAAGGCCGGCGACTCACGCAGCTTGAGCCGGATGTAGACGGAGACGCCCAGCAACACGAACGACAACAGGAACGGGACGCGCCAGCCCCAGCTCGTGAAAGCTTCGTCACCGCAAGCGAGCCGCACCGTGAGAATGACCGCGAGTGACACGAAGAACCCGAGCGTCGCCGTCGTCTGGATGAAGCTCGTGTAGTAGCCGCGTCGATCATCCGGCGAGTGCTCGGCAACGTAGGTCGCGGCCCCCCCGTATTCACCGCCGAGCGCGAGCCCCTGTGCGAGTCGCAGGGTCACGAGCAGAATCGGCGCGAGCAAACCAACACTCTCGTATGTCGGCAGCAAGCCGATCGCCGCCGTCGACACACCCATGATCACGATGGTGACGAGGAACGTGTGCTTGCGACCGACGAGGTCACCGAGACGTCCGAAGACGAGCGCGCCGAACGGGCGCACCGCAAAGCCCGCACCGAAGGTCGCAAGACTCGCGAGAAACGCCGCGGTGTCGTGACCTTTGGGGAAGAACAGGCCGCCGAAGAAAGCCGCGAGCGAGCCGTAGAGATAGAAGTCGTACCACTCGAAGAGCGTGCCGACCGACGACGCCAAGATGACTTGTCGGATCTTCGGTGGCTCGAGCACTATTTGGTGAACGCCTGAAGCGCCGCGAACGTGATGAGACCGCCGACGATGCCGGTGATCTCGGGGGTTCCGAGCAGGACGATGCTGCCGAATGTGATGAGGGCCCCGGAGGTGGCGTTCATGGCGAGCTTGTGAAGAGGCGGAGTCGGTGCGGAAGGGGCGACCGTGGGGGCCTCGGCCTTTACCGTGGGCTGAGCGTCGGTGGCGCAATCGCAGCGCGGGTTAGCAGTAGCTGCGAGAGGCGTCTTTGCAATCGGCGTGAGGCTCACCAGTGGCTCCGAAGTTCCCTTGTGTCCTCGGTATATCGGTCCGGCGACCGTGGTGGTGCGCCTTAGAGGGAGCGACCGCGTGTCATGCGGAGCTCTAGTCGCTCCGCGTCTCGTTGGCGCGCTCGCGGTGGCCTTCGACCTTGCGTCGCACGAGCTCCAAGTCGTGCTTCACCATCCGCGACACGAGCTCCTGGAAACCGACCTGGGGCTTCCACCCGAGCTTGGTCCGGGCCTTGGTGGAATCGCCGAGGAGCTGCTCGACCTCCGTTGGGCGGAAGTATTTGGGATCGATAGCGACGTGCTTCTGCCAATCGAGCTGCGCCAGACCAAACGCGGCCTCGACCATCTCGCGCACGGTGTGCATCTCGCCGGTGGCGATCACGTAGTCGTCGGGCGACTCGGCCTGCAGCATGAGCCACATGGCCTGCACGTAGTCCGGCGCGTAGCCCCAGTCGCGCTGCGCATCGAGGTTCCCCAGGTAGAGTTTGTCCTGGAGGCCATACTTGATGTGCGCGACGGCGCGCGTGATCTTGCGCGACACGAAGGTTTCGCCGCGGCGCTCGCTCTCGTGGTTGAACAAGATGCCGTTCGAAGCGTGCATGCCGTAGGCATCGCGGTAGTTTGCGACCACGTAAAACGCGTACGCTTTGGCGGCTGCGTACGGGCTACGCGGATTGAACGGCGTGGCTTCGCGCTGCGGCACCTCGCGGACCGCGCCGTAGAGCTCACTCGACGAGGCCTGATAGAAACGCGCCTTGATGCCGGTCTCGCGGATCGCCTCGAGCATGCGCAGGGTGCCGAGGCCGGTGACGTCACCCGTGTACTCGGGGATGTCGAACGAGACACGCACGTGCGACTGGGCGCCAAGGTTGTAGATCTCGTCGGGTTGCGCCTCGCGCAGCGCCTGATTCAAGCTCGAGGCGTCGCTCAGGTCACCGTAGATGAGGCGAAGCGGCGGCTTCTCGTGCGGGTCGGCGTAGATGTGATCGATACGCGACGTATTGAACGTCGATGCCCGGCGAATGAGGCCGTAGACGTCGTAGCCCTTCGAGAGCAGCAGCTCCGCCAAGTAGCTGCCGTCTTGGCCGGTGATGCCGGTGATGAGCGCCCGCTTCTTCACCACGCTCATTTCAGTGCTCCGCGAAAGTAGGCGATCGTCTTCTCGAGACCCGCTTCGAGCGACACCGCCGGCTGCCAATCCAACATCTTCTTGGCGCGGCTGATGTCGGGTCGTCGACGCCGAGGATCGTCCGCGGGCAAGGGCAGCATCACCAGCGGCGATTTGCTGCCGGTCATCGCTACGATCTTCGTCGCCACCTCCGCTATCGTGCACTCATCGGGATTGCCCAGGTTCACCGGCTCGTGGAAGTCGCTGTTCATCAGACGTATGAGCCCTTCGACGAGGTCGTCGACGTAGCAAAACGAGCGCGTCTGCGAGCCATCGCCGTAGATGGTGAGGGGCTCACCACGCAGCGCTTGGACGACGAAGTTGCTCACCACACGGCCGTCGTTCTCGAGCATGCGCGGCCCGTAGGTGTTGAAGATGCGCGCCACGCGGATCTCCAGGTTGTGCTGGCGCCGGTAGTCGAAGAACAAGGTCTCAGCGACGCGCTTGCCTTCATCGTAACAGGCGCGCGTGCCGATGGGGTTCACGTGTCCCCAATAGGTCTCGGACTGCGGATGGACCTGCGGGTCGCCGTAGACCTCGCTGGTGGACGCTTGCAGCACCCGCGCCTTCAAGCGCTTGGCGGCGCCCAGAACGTGCATGGCGCCGAGCACGCTGGTCTTCACCGTCTTCACGGCGTTGGCCTGATAGTGCCGAGGCGACGCGGGACACGCGAGGTTGTAGATCTCGTCGACCTCGACGAGCAGGGGCTCAACTACGTCATGGCGGACGAGCTCGAAGCGCGGGTGCCGCGCGATGGTCTCGATGTTCGCCTTGCGGCCGGTGAGGAAGTTGTCGAGGCAGATGACCTCGTGGCCATCCGCGATCAAGCGCTCGCAGAGGTGAGAGCCGATGAACCCCGCACCACCAGTGATCAGCACGCGACTCATTGCACCGCCCTCCCCACTCCGACGTAGGTGAAACCGAGGCGCTGCATCTCCTGCGGCTCGTATTGATTGCGCCCGTCGACGATGAACGGCTGCCGCATCGACGCGCGGATGCGCTCGAAGTCGGGGGCGCGGAAAGCACCCCACTCGGTGACCAGGCACAAGGCATCCGCGCCTTCGGCGGCGCCGTAGGCGTCGGACGCGAAGGTCACCCGCGGGTTCCCGCCGAGGAGCTTGCGTGCGTTGGGCATCGCTTCCGGGTCGTATGCGTGAATGGTCGCGCCCGCCCGCGTCAGCGCGTCGATGATCACGAGCGACGGCGCCTCGCGCATGTCGTCGGTCTTGGGCTTGAAGGCGAGGCCCCACAAGGCAATGCGCTTGTCCTTCAGCTGGCCCCCGAAATGGGCCATGACGCGCTCGGCGACCAGGAGCTTCTGCCGGGCGTTGACGCGCTCGACCGCGTCGAGAACGTCCGGCGTTACTCCGACCCCGCGGGCGATGCGCGCCAATGCCTGCACGTCCTTGGGGAAACATGATCCGCCATAACCGACACCGGCATAGAGGAAAGCCATGCCTAGACGCTGGTCGCTGCCGACGCCGTCGCGGACGCTCATGATGTCGGCGCCGAGCCGCTCGCAGATGGCCGCGAGCTCGTTCATCATCGAGATGCGTGCAGCCAGCATGACGTTCGAGGCGTATTTGGTCATTTCGCTGGAACGGACATCCATGACGATGAGCGGATGCTTGTTGCGCACGAAGGGAGCGTAGAGCTTGCGCATCACGGCGGCGCCCTCTTCCCCGGCGACGCCGACGACGATGCGGTCCGGGCGCATGAAGTCCTCGATCGCGGACCCCTCCTTGAGGAACTCGGGGTTCGACACGACCTCGCAGGTGAAGCCGGCGTTACGTTCGCGCAGGATCTCGTTCATGGCGTCGCGCACGAGATCGCAGGTACCGATCGGGACCGTGCTCTTCACCACCACGACAGCGGCGCCCCGCAGCACGCGCGCGACATCACGAGCGCAGCCGAGCACGTGCTTGAGATCGGCGCTGCCGTCCTCGGCGGGCGGTGTGCCGACGGCGATGAAGACGATCTCGGCGCCCGCAAGGGCCGTGGCCAGATCGGTCGTGAAGGCGAGGCGCTTACCGCGTAGGTTCTGCGTCACGAGCTCCGCGAGGCCCGGCTCGTAGATGGGGATCTCGCCGCGCTCGAGCTTCTCGATTTTGGCGGCGTCGATGTCCTGACAGGCGACATCGTTGCCCATGTCGGCAAGGCACGTCCCCGTGACCAGCCCAACGTACCCCGTGCCGATGACCGTAACGCGCATGATCTCCCAGGCCTGTGGCGGCCCACTTCCTCAATGTCTTTGCTTACTTTCGGGGGCGGCGAGAGTCCAGGATGGAGCCGGACCGCGTTTTTTGCACGTTTCCGGGCTCTGCTGTGTAGGTCTGATAGCGTAAACTAGCGTCAGAAGAGGCCGTTTTCCGCCATGATGCCAGCCATCGACATCGTCGCCAGCCGCATGCGCCGCAGGGCCAACGGCTCGGTGTTCCTCACGGAGATGGACATCGCCGAGATCACCCGCGACTTCCTCGGCGTGAACGACGCCGTGCAGCTCTACGACTTGGTCGGTGAGATCACCTGCATCGCCGCCTTCTTCAACGCCGGCGACGGGCCGGAGGTCGCGCGCATCCTCATGCAGCGCGTGCTGCCGGCGGTGAGCAGTCGAGCCGCGAGCCTCGCGGCCATGACGCACGGCGGGACACGCCGGCCGCCCAAGCCACTCCCGGAGGAGGCGAGCAGCAGCGTCAAGGGCGCCTTCAAGCCGCCCGAAGCGACACGCATCGGCATCAACCGACGGCACAGCACGTAAGGAGCGCTTAGAGCCATGGTGGATTTCAACCCAGGAGCGTTCCGCGACGTCGCCCGCACGGCGGTGAGCCAAGCGACACAGCCCTCGAGTCAGCCGGCGGCGCGCAACGCCCAGGGCCGCATCAGCGAGCACGAGTACAGAGCCATCGCCGCGCAATACAACGCCGCTGTCCGCCAAATCGGACCGCAGCAGATGGAAGCCGCGAAAGCCCTCTTACGACCTTGGATCCAGAAGAACCTCGCGAAGAACGATGACGAGGGCGCCGCCGCGCAGCTCGTCGACGCCGTCTTTCGCGACCAGTCCTTCGAGGAGTACCAGAACGGCTTGTCGCGCCCGAGCAAGCGCGTCGTCAGAGACGAAAAGAAAGACAAGCAGAAGTAAACCGCCGGCGCGCACCCGACAGCACCCCTAGTTGGTCAGCTTCACCCAGGTATCGTTCTCGGCGAAGCGGCTCAGCTCTTCGTGCAGGCGCGTGAACAGCCGGTCGCTGCCGGCGACGCGAAACGCCGGGGCGGTTTTGACGTCACCGGCGAGGATGCCGGCGAGCGCTTCGCGATCGATCTCGATGAACGCATCAGCGCCCGAAAGCCGACCGACACCCGTGCGCGAGCGGACACCATCGACGACGAGGTAAAAGAAATCCCCGCCCGCGACCGTCTCGGTGACGAACTGCAAGCGACCGACGAGATCGGGGGGCAGGTCGTGACGGATGGCGTCGAGGCGTTCGCAGACATCACTCCACCAGACGTGATGTGCTTGTTCGGTGAGGGGGTGGCGCGGCATGGGGCAGAAGCTCCGAGAGCCGCGCTATGTAGGGGATGGGAGGGGGTTTGACCAGAGGTGATCGACGGATCAGCCGGAGGTCTCGCACGACTTGATGGTCTTGTCGGTAGCGTCCATGGCGTGGTCACCAAGGTCGACGCGCAAGACCCGGCGCTCACGGTCAATCACGAAAGCGGCGCGTTTCGCCTGCGCTTGGTCACGCAAGTCGAACAAGCGCACGATCTTTCCCTGCGGGTCGGCGATGAAGATGAAACCCGCGCCGAGTGATTCCTTGAACTTCTTCTGGGTCTTCAGATCGTCCATCGATACCGCGACGACCTGGGCGTTGCGCTCACGCAGCTCGGCATATTCGGTGGCGTAAGCCGAGAGCTGCTTGGTGCAGCCTGGAGTGAAAGCCTTGGGGAAGAACGCTAAGAGGACGGGACCTTGCGATGCGAGCTGCGAGAGACTGATGTCGCGTCCCTCGACGTCTTTGGCCGTGAAATCCGGCGCAATATCACCAACTTTCGGCGTTCCTGCCGACACCAACACCGCCACCAACCAGCCAATCGTGTTCATGGGCGAACACCCCCCAGCTCTAATCTACTCATTCTTGGTCGGTCTCGGCGATGGATCATAGGGGCCGAAGCGATAACGTACCCCAGCGATGGAGAGAACGCCGGCCCCGTCTTCCAGCTCCGCGCGCAGCGCCAGCTGGTGATAGAGCCCCGGCGGAAAGCGACAAGGCACCATCGATGCACCGCGCAGCGCCCCGTCGACGTAGGTCCGGCAAGGGACCCGGCAATACAGAACATGGGCGTCGCTCTGCATCAGCGTCGAGCCGTCGAGACGGTGCGTGCTGCCGTCCGACAGCGTGAGATCGACCTCACGTAGCGTGTCGCCGTCTTCGACCGCATCGAGGCTGCGCACGAACCAAGCCGTGTCGGCGACCTCGATGGGCGCGCTCTGGCGATCGATGACGATGCGGTATCGACCCTCCGGGGTCACTGCGAGGTGGCGGGCGAAGAGCTCGGCGACGCGCGGAATGATCCTGTCGTCGCCGTGCATCCAAACACCTTGCTCGGTCAGACGGATCGGATCCGTCGAATATTCGACGAACACGGTCACCAGTCGACTCCGTCGTCGCCGTCGATGCCGCGCTCGGCACGGATGAAGCCGAGGAAAGGATTGGTCGCGAGCTCTTCGCCGAGCGTCGTCATCGGACCGTGGCCACTGTGAACACGGAGGTGCCCTGGGAGCGCCAGGAGCTTCTTCAGGCTCGCCTTCATGAGCGCGGGGTTGCCGGTCGGCAGATCGGTGCGGCCGATGCTGCCGGCGAAGAGCGTGTCGCCGACGAAGATGTCGTGGTCATCGTAGAAGCAGCCCATGCCCGGCGTGTGTCCGGGCGTGGAGAGGAACTTCAATGACGTCGCGCCCACGCCGATAACATCACCATCGTCGACGAGGCGGTCAATCCGCCCGAGCGGACGGTTCAGGTGGGGCGAGCCGAACCACGAGCCTTGCTGCTTCAACGTCATGAAGAACTCTTGCTCGAGCCGCGGCAACACCGTCGTCGCGTTCGGGAAACGTTCTTGCAAAAAAGGCAACGCACCGGCGTGGTCAAGATGCGCGTGGGTGAGCAGAATCAAGGAAGGATTGCTGTCTTTGAAAAGCTCGAGGACTTCGTCGGTCTCGCTGGTGTCGATGATCGCTTGTGTGCCAGTCACCTCGTCGGTGACGAGGTACACGTTCACGCCGAAGACGCCCAAGGTGTGTGATTCGATGCGCAGACTCATGAGGGAGCGACCATAGCATGCGTCAGGTTTGGATCACCCGCGTCGGCCCGCCCGAGGTGTTGCAGCTCCGCGAAGACCGCGACCCCGAGCCGGGGCCGGGCCAGCTGCGCATCCAGGTGCAGGCTTGCGGCATCAACTTCGCCGACATCATGGCTCGCATCGGCGTCTATCCCGACGCGCCGCCCATGCCCTGTGTCGTCGGTTACGAGGTCGCCGGGATCATCGACAAGCTCGACGATCCGTCTTCGGGCTTCAAGGTGGGCGACAAAGTGGTCGCACTCTGCCGCTTCGGCGGCTACTCCGATGTCGTCTGCGTGTCGCCGCGCCAGGTGTTCGCTATTCCGGACAATATGACCTTCCCGGAGGCGGTCGCCCTGCCGGTGAACGGCGTGACCGCTTATCAGACGATGGTCGTCATGGGCGCTCTCAAGGCGCGCGAGCGCATCCTCATCCACGGCGCCGCGGGCGGTGTCGGCCTCGCCGCAATCGACATCGCGCGCATCGTCGGCGCCGAGATCTACGGCACGGCAAGCGCCGCCAAACATCCGTTCCTCCGCGATCGCGGAGTGCATCACTGCATCGACTACCGTACTCAGGACTTCGAGAGCGAGGTCATGCGCCTGACCAACGGCGAAGGCGTGCACCTCGTCATCGACCCCATTGGCGGCGAGTCGTGGACCAAGAGCATGGCGGTCCTCGCACCCACCGGCCGTCTTGCCTGCATCGGCTTTTCCGGTGCCGCGCAAAGCAAAGGCCGCAACGTCATGGCGGCGCTCACCAACTTCGTGAAGGTCCCGTGGCTCCAGTTCAGCCCCATCGCACTTATGAATGCCAATAAGGCGGTGATTGGTGTGAACCTCGGCCACCTGTGGAAGCAGCAAGACCTAGTCGCCGGCTGGATGCGGCAGATCATGGCGTGGGCGCGCGAAGGCAAGATACGCCCGCATGTCGGCCAAACTTTCCCCCTCGCGGAGGCCGCCGCGGCGCACCATTACATCCAGGACCGCAAGAACACGGGGAAGGTCGTCCTGGTCCCTTAATGGCTTGACGAAAAGCCCTTCGGAATCGCATTAGGCGCCATGGAAACTGCCGCTGCCCCCCTCCGTGGCAAGAAGTTCACCCACGTCGAGTACCCCGAGCCCCACCGCGACCGGGCGCGCAAGATCCTCGAGGATCACCCCGAAGTTCGTAAGCTCTTCGGCCGCCAGCCGCTCTCGGCGCTGATCGTCAGCGGCGTCGTCGCTTTGCAGGTCGGTCTCGCCTTCGCCTTGCGCAATCAACCGTGGTGGCTCGTGCTCGCGGTCGCGTGGGTCGTCGGCGCTTGGGCGACCCATTGTTTGTGGGTCCTCATCCATGAAGCGACGCACAACCTCATCAACAAAGAGAAGTGGACCAACCGCGCCTTCGGCATTCTCGCGAACCTGCCGATGCTCGTGCCCTCCGCGGAATCGTTCCGCATCTATCACCTGAAGCACCACAAGTTTCAGGGTGACTACCTGCTCGATGCCGACCTGCCCTCGCACTGGGAGGCGAAGCTCATCGGCTCGTCCATCTTCGGCAAGCTCCTCTGGCAGCTCTTCTTCCCCATCTTCCAATCGCTGCGCGTCATTCGCTTCTCGAAGGCGGGGAACATCTCGTTCGTGACCCCGGGCGTCATCACCAACATCGCCCTCTCGTTCGCGTTCGACGCCGCCATCCTCTACTTCTTTGGCCCGATGGCGATCCTCTACATGGGCGCGTCGCTCATCTTCAGCATCGGCCCGCATCCCGCCGGCGCGCGCTGGATCCAAGAGCACTACCTCACCTGGGAGCACAACCAGGAGACCGGCAGCTATTACGGACCGGCGAACATCCTGGCGCTCAACGTCGGCTACCATAACGAGCACCACGACTTTCCGTTCGTGCCGTGGCACCGCTTGCCGGCGCTCAAGAAGCTGGCGCCCGAGATGTACGACACGCTCCAGTCTTACAACTCGTACACCAAGCTCTGGCTGCTCTTCTTGTTCCAGCCGCAGGTGACGCTGTTCTCGCGTGTCACGCGCGACGGCGAGGTGAACCTGAGGCGCGTCGAGATGCGTGAGCGCGTACGCGAGGCGCAAGCGGCGGTCATCGCCAACGGCGACGAGCGTGACGAAGGCGGCGCGCAGGTGCAGCGACCGGTCGCGGCCAACTAGCGAAGCGACCGGTACGCTCTATTTTAGCGCGTCGCGGACGCTAGTCGCTGGCCGACGAAGCCGCCGAGGAGCTCGTTCCCCGGCAGCACGTGGGCGAAGCCGATGAACGTGTCCTTGGTCGGGTGGAAGACCCCTTCGTACTTCACTTCGATCTTGTTGCCGCGCTCGACGGCCTCGATGTCGATGTAGAACTTGTCGCCGGAGGTCTCGACGGTGCGAAGCTTCGCCTTGAAGCGGTCGGGGACCTCGAGCTCGCCGGTGAGGCCGTTGGGGCCTTGTTCGACCCGCAGGAGGTCGTCAAAGAGCACGGGCTTGCCCTGCTCGTCGGTGAGGTAAATGTGCATGACCCAGTTGCCGACCAGCGGGTGGGCGCCGAGGGCCGCATCCCGGCCGGCGCTGACCAGCGCTGGCGCCTTGGCGCGGTCCAGTTGCGCAAAGCGAGAGCTTGCGGGCAACGGCGATGGCGGCGGCGCGGGGAGCGCACGCTCGCGCGCTGATGATGACGATGACGCGGCGACGACAGGTAGCGCGCCAATGGCGCGACGAAACTGGATATCCATGGCGGACAGTATCGAGGGGCTCACGACGGCGTTGCGCCGCGCGCCTGTGACACGGGCCGCCGGCGCGCGCGCTTCGAGAGCAGGGCCGGAAGCAGCAGGCTCCAGAGTGCAACGTTGCCGCCGGCGCCGCAGCCAACATCGCTGATTCGCGCGCCGCCGGTGGTCACGGGGCTACCGCAGTCACTGTCACAGGCGCATGGGGGCGTGCAGTCGTCGTTCGTGTCGCAGGCGCAGCCAAGCAACACTTGCGAGATGCACATACCCTGCGTGCCGGGCGTGAACGCCAGACAGGTGAACCCGGCCGGGCACTGGAGCGGGAACGTCGTGTTGCAGCTCGCGGCGCAATAGCTATTTTCACCGCCGACGGATTGGCATTTGAGCCCGCTGTTGCAGTTGTCGCTGCAGCAACGCTCCCCTGGGTTGCCGGCGCCACACGGTACATCCTCGATCTTCGTGCAAGCGCCGTCGCTGCAACTCGATCGGTCGACGATCTGCTCGGAGTCGCCAAGGCTCGCAATGAGCTCGGGACACTGGGCATCGCTGCTACATGGGTTGGTCGTGCCGCCGCCCGCGGGATAGAAGAAACATGCGCCGTTTTGGTCGTCCTGATCGAGCGTCCGCGTCCGCAGTTGCGGATCGATCGTCGGGGTCATGGTCGGTGGCTCGGGCAAGGCGGCGCCATCCAAGACGTGGCCCAGGCCGATGAGGTGCCCGAGCTCGTGCGCCGCGACGCTCTCGATGTCGACCGCCTGGCCGTCGGTCGAACCGCCAGGCACGGCGGCAAGGTTCGCGTAGACAGCCCAGTCATCGTCCACGCCATTGAAGATGACGTCTGCCTCGACGATGGTGCCGTCCTGGAAAAATACCGGCGCGGTCACAGCGAGGACTTCCGCGCTGTAGGGGTACCTCGCAGCCTGCTCGATCCACACCGCCCGGCTGATACCGTCGATGCCGCTGACTCCGTCGGACGCTGCATTGGTGGTCGACGTCGTCGTGCTGGTGATGCGCAGCTCGATAGCGCTGCAGTTGATGTTGTTCCACGAGCGCACGGCGCTCTGCATCGCCGCCGAAACATCGGCGTAGGTGTAGCCCGGTGCCAGGCGTGTCGGGCCGTCAGCATCGACCTGGAGGTTGATGATCAAATCACGATCGTACCACTTGATGATGTGATTCGAGTCAGTGCGCGACACCGAGAAGGCGCTCGCCGTCGCCGCGACCAACAACAGCGGCGCCGTCACCGCGGCAACATGGCCCCATGCCGTCATGGCCTGCTCAGAGACCGAGGCGCCGCAACGCCTGCGACATGAGTCCGCGCATGCGCTCATCGCGAAACGGGAAGGTGGCGAGGAAGTCGGCGCCGCTGATCCCCGGGTGACGTGAGCGCGCCGAGGCGACCCATCCGTTGGCCTTCACGGTCTCACCGTTCACCTGATTGGCGACGGCGGCAATGAGCGCGATGAAAGCGTGAGCGCGCGGTGCGCGTGCGGCGCGCTCGGCCCATGGCAACGCTTCGACCAGGTCGCCGTCTCCGAGATGACCAAGCGCTCGCACGCCGAACATTCCGTAGAGCAGTGGGTCGAGCGGGCTGAGCTGCATGGCTTCGTCGGCGTTACCGCGTGCATCGCGCGTGGCGCCGATGAGCGCCTCGGTCAGACCGCGGGAGTACTTGCCTTGCGCATAGCTCGGATTCAGGGTCACGGCGCGCTCGAGCCACGGCAAGCTGCTCTCGTGGTCGCCGGTCAGCCAGAGGGCACGCCCCATCACCAGGTTGCAGAACGGATCGAGTGCGTCGCGATTGAGCCCGTCCTCGGCGTAGCGCCGGGCCAAGGTGACCGCCGCGGGCACGTCGTCGGTGACTCGCAGAAACGCGTCCTCGAAGAGCGCGAACGAGAGACCCGCGTAGGCGCGCGCGAAGCTGGGCTCGAGCGTGATGGCGCGATTGAAGTAGTGCGCCGCCTGGCGATTTCCTTCCTTGTCGAAGCGGTACATGTGGTGCAGCCCGACGTGGTAGGCCGACCAAGCGTCGAGGTTTTCGGGGGTGGCGAGGGCGTGACGTGCTTCGTTTCCCGGGATCCGCAGGTCAAGCGCCGTCACCACCGCCGTGACGATGCGCTCGCGCACGGCGTGAATATCGTCGACGCTGCCGCTATAGCGGTCGCCCCAGAGAACGCCACCGCGTTTCAAGTCGTCGAGAGTCACCGAGACGCTGATGCGCTTGCCGTCGACGTCGACCGCGCCGGAGAGGACGTAACCGACGCCGAGCTTCGCGCGCACGGCCTCGAGCGATGGCACCGGCGGCCTGAACTGGAAGGAGGAGGCGCGCGCGGTGACGAACAGCCAGCGCAGTCGCGACAGCTCGACCAGGATATCGTAGGGGATCGCATCCGCCATCGTGGACACGAGCGCGGGATCGCCCGAGGGTGCGAAGGGCAGCACGGCGATGGATGGCCGCATCGACGTAGGGTCGCTGCTCGTCTCGACAGCGCGGGAAGGGGCGGCCACATCGACCGCTACGGCGGACTCGACGGCTCCGACGAAGCGAAAGCCCACGCCGTGGATGGTGCGGATGAGACGCTGAGCGCTGCCGTCGTCGCTGACCGCCTTGCGCGCCGATTTGACGCGGCTCGAAATGGCGGCGTCGGACACCACGCGGTCCCGCCAGATGCGGCTAACCAGCTCGTCCTTGCCGACCACCCGCTCGCGGTTCTCGATGAGCAGCACCAGCAACGCGAAGACCTGCGGCTCGAGCTCGACCAGCTCCTCCCCGGCGTGCAGCTCCTGGGTGGCGGTGTTCAAGCGGTAGTGGTCGAAGCGGTAGATCACGGGCGGTTCTGCAATCTCCAGCAAATCTCCAGGAGCTCTTCAAGCTAGCCCGGCTCGCCGCCGCTAGACCAGGGGGCTGAACCGAGGGCCCGCGAAGGCCCTCTCGAACCACGGAGCCCATCATGAAGGACAAGCTCATCGACATGCCGACGCGCCTCGAAGCCGGCGGCGTGTGCATTCAGGCCCAGGACTGGGGCGACTTGAACGTCGCGCGTATTCGCTTCCCGGCGGGCGCCAACGCCACCCCGCTCTTGCAGGGCCTTCCGGGCAATCTTTGCTCGGTGCCGCACTGGGGCACGGTCGTCAAAGGGTCGATTCACGTGCGTTACGCCGACGGCAAGGAGGAAACGGTGCGGGCCGGCGAGGCCTACTACTGGCCGCCGGGTCACACGGTTTGGGTCGACGAAGACTACGAGGCCATCGAGCTCAGCCCGAGCGGGCCCATGAACGAGGTGATCGAGCACCTCAAGAAGAAGCTTGGTTGAGAGCGCTCGGCGCATGGCTACCCTGACACGTCGTCGGGTGCCGGGGGTGACCCGCACGATGTGTGCTCGTGTAGCTTAGCCATGCGCCGTGTTCTCTTGGTGCTCGGGATCGGGCTCACTGCCGCCTGTGACGGCGCCATCGGCGATGCTCCGGAGTCGCAGCTCGTCCCCGAGACCACGCCGGACCCCTCGGCCGAAATCAACGTGCCGGCGTACACGCAAGCGGCGGTGCAAGTACGCCTCCTGCCGTTCAGCGTTCGCCTCGCCAAGGTTGCCGCGGTCGTCGGCAAATCGACCAGCGACGCCATGTTCGCTGAGCTATTGAGCCGCCGCTATCAGCTCGGCGACTACGACTTCGCGAACGGCTTGGTCGCCGACACCCAATGGTCGGCGTCGCGCATGAGCAACTGGGTCGACAGCCTGAAGCCGGTGTGCGCCTCAGCGGACATGGCGCAGCGCTTCCCTGACCTCTCGGGGCGCGACCTCGACGGCTTCTACAAGGCGGCGACCGGCCGCACGCTCACCCAAGACGAGATCGCGGTTTTCGGCGATGTCCTGAACGGTCTCACCGGCGAAGAGCGCGACGCCACCACCTGCCTTGCGGTGCTCTCGTCGCTCGAGTTCGTCGCCCAATGAAGCGCCTTATCCTCACCATCACGCTTCTCAGCGCCTGTCAGGAGATGGAAAAGCTGCCGCCGGTGGAGCAAGCGCCGACCGGGCCACGACAGCCCGCCGAGGTCTTCGTGCTGACCGCGCCCCAGGCGACGACATATCTCGCGCGCCTAGCGCCGATGCTCGCGGGAAGGGTCCTCAACGACGAAGAGCTCGCCCGCATTGCGCAAGATCCCACCACCTCCGTGCGCGCCGTAGTCGACGCTTGGACGAAAGACTCGTACTTCCAGCACGCCGCCCGCGACATGATTTCGCAAAAGCTCCTGGTGAGCGGCGAGCGTGACGGCATCGACTTCGATCTGCCGGGGAACCTCGCCGCGTACATTGCCGCCAACAACCTGCCGTATTCGACGATCCTCACCGCCGACTATTGTGTCGACGCCTTCGGCAACAAGGGCGCTTGCGACACCGGTGCTCCCTTCGCCGCCGGCGTCCTCGGCACCCGCGCCTATCTGGCTAGCCGCGCCGGACGCTTCAACCTGACCCGCGCCAGCACCATGATGCTCGCCTTCGCCTGCAGTCGCTATCCCATGGACACCGAGATGCAGCCGCGCGTCGAGCGCGAGCAGCTCATCAAGATGTTCCAAGTCGAGTCGCTCGCCGACCAGACGGACGACCGCGCACGCTCGGGCTTCGGTAACGGCGAACAATGCTACACCTGTCATGGTCAGTTCGCGGTGCACGCCCAGGTGTTCGTGCGCTTCGACGAAAGTGGCTTGTGGCAAGCCGCCGCCACCGGCCAGCAAGACACTGGGCCCGATGCCGAGCTCGGACGCTCGCTCAACGGGCTCTACGCCTCGCACTTCCAGAACACGGCCCAGGCGGCGAGCGAGCAATCGCAGATGATGGGCACCGTCGTGCAAGACCTCGCGGCCGCCGCCAAGGTGCTGGCACAGAGCCCGCAGTTCGTGGCCTGCAGCTCCCGCAATCTCGTTGAATATGCTTTAGCGGTCGACGGCAGCACCAGGGTAGACGAAGACACGCTGAACGCGGTGACCGAGGCGGCGCGGGCCGTCGTCGCCGATCCGTCGCTCGCCACCATCGCGGTCGAGACCTTCAGCAACTCGCGGATCGTCCGCTCCGTCGTACCCAAGGAGGCCGCGCCATGAAGATCCACGAGATCAACGGCATGTCCGTCGTCGACCGCCGCCGCCTGCTCAAGATCCTCGGTGCCACGGCCGCCTTACCGGTCGCCACGCGGCTCGCCGCCAGTGAGCTGCTGATGGGCAAAGCGCACGCGCAAACCGCGCCGGAGCCCATGTACTTCATCGAGATCAACCTGCGTGATCAATGGGATCACGGCCACGTCTTCATGGCGCCGTCGCTGGCGCGCGACGTGAACCTCCGTCGTGGCTCGACTGGTCGCCTCGCCGCCATCTACGCGCCGCAGTCCGAGATCAAACAGGTCCCGGGAACCGACATCTTTCTCACCAACGACTCGCTGGAGCTCGAGCCGCACGTCGGCACCATCGCGATGATCGACTGCTGCGAGCTGTCGGCGGGCGACATTCACGGCCACGAGTCGGCGAACCCGCTGCGCTCGCCCGGCCGCACCAAACAAACGAACAAGCCCGGCTACGGGCCGATGTTCATCAACGAACGCGGCTCGAACCATCCGCAGGGCTGCGAGGCCTACTACGCGGCGACACCAACCGTGGCGGCGCTGCACAGCCACTACGCGAAGGTCATCGACCAAGAGACGAAGGTTGGCATCGCTTTCAAGGGCGTCGGCCGTTCGGCGCACACCGTCTACCACTACGGCGCGGGCCTTCCGAACGCCGAGGTCGACCGCTTGCGCAGCCGCGAGGAGCTCTTCGCTCACTTTCCCGACAGCATCGAAAATCTGAACGTGCTGGCGAGGCCCGAGGAGGCCCACGCCCTCACCAACATCCTGCGACGCATCGACCCGACCTTCCTCGCCAAGCGCAAGATCGCAAGCACCGGTGGCGTGCAGCACAGCGCCAACCTCGACGAGGCGCAGCGGCTACTTCACGCGACCGCGCCACGCGTCATCAGCCTGCCGCTCACCGCTGAGGAGACCGCCTACTGGAGCGCCGGCGTTCCCGACCAGATATCCGTGACCTCGCCCTCTCAGATCTGGGAACAAGTCGCGTGGGCCTTCAAGCTGGTATCGAACGATCTTTGCCGCACCGTCGCCATCGAGTTCGACTATGTCGACATGCACGATACACGGCCAGAGGCGCAGGTTCGCATCCAAGCCAAGCAGATCGCGCTCCCGCTGGCGCGCTTGATCACCAAGCTCAAGGAAGCCGGTATCTACGACCGCACCGTGATAGCGGTCTACACCGTCGACGGCAGCCGCGCTCCGGCGGCCAACTCCGTTGGCGACGAAGGCAAGAACACCATCATCCTCGCGGGTGGCATGGTGCGTGGTGGCTACTACGGCGACATCTCGGTCGCTGGTAACGACGGCGATGGTCACGTGTACGCTTACCACATGCCCGATCTGACGAGCGGCGCGCGCGTCGCCACCGGCGTCACGACCAACGCCGGTCGCGTCCCGGGCAGTGCGGTATGGCGGACAGTAACGAGGGCGCTCAAGATCCCGGACAGCTACTTGCAGTTCCCGGACGTCAAAGACGCGCAGCCGCTGCCGTTCCTGCTGCGGGCCTGAGGACCGGCACGCCCCGCTCGGCCCCTGGCGAGCTCCTCTCCCACGCAACCGCGCGAGCACATGCGCGATAAGGGGCTCTTCGCCGGAGAACGTCGTGAGTGTAAGTGCGCTTGGAGTGTTGCCCCGTATCGCCAACGCGGGGCCGGAGCCCCTCGACCCAAAATTCTTTGCAAACGCGGCGACGCAGCGCCGATTCCCCGGAGCGTTCGCTCTCCAGGAGGAATCACTCGCGTTCGTGAAGCAGTCGTCGCGAAGGACCTTCGCGGACGGAGACCGGCTCGTTGCTTTGATTCGCGGTGATCGCGCCTTGCAGAAAGCAGTCGCGGAATTCCCCAAGCTCAGCGCTCCCGAACGGCTGAGCGTCATGAAGCGCGTCTTCCAGCTCGAGGTGCTCGCGTCGGGCCGCGCCGCGCCAGACCTGGTCCTCGATGACTCCGCCGCGCGCTCCGCGTTCTTCGAGTTCGATCCGAAGAAAGGCGGACCAGGACGCGTCATCCTGAATCCCGCGAAGCTGCTCGCAAGCGCGAACCCATACGACGCGCTGCTCTTGCTCGTTCATGAGACGCGCCACGCGTACCAATTTCAGGTGGCCTTTGCAGTGAACGAGGGCAGCTCGGCGGCAATGAGAGAAGCGTGGCGAAGTGGCTTTGTCGCTCAAAGGCGGATCTTCGACGAGGCGATCCCCGTGTCCTTCTGCGACTTCCTGACTCTCAACCAGGAGTACGAAGCTTTTCTCTTCGGTAACTACGTGCTCGAGACGCTGACCGACGGCGGCGTCGACACATCGAAGATGGGAACGTTCGCGAGCCAATACGTGCCGGGCAAGGGCATCAAGATCGACCTCGAGCGTCTCGCGGAGCGCGTTGGGCCGAAGAACCTGCTGGACGCGTTCAACGAGCTCGAGAAGGAGCAGTACCGCGGGCCCGCGCTGTAGAAGCGGTTATACTCCCGTGCATGCGCTGCGCCGGTGCAGTCACTCTCCTGATGCTCCCGGCGTGCCTGAGCTTTCCGCGGGCCGACCCGTGTCGTGACACTGGCGCGCAATGCGACGACCCGCCGGCCGTGGCGTGTGACGGTCAGGCCGTTCGCACCTACGAAACCATCGGCACCTGTGACCCCGCGAGCGGCGCCTGCATGTACGCGTCGTCGCTGTTTCCCTGCCAGACCTTCGAGGCCTGCATCGACGGCGTATGCGTCTGCAACGCCAGCAGCTGCTCGTGCACCTCGAAGGACGAGTGCGCGGGCTTCGACGCATGCATCACGGCCGACTGTGTGAACGGCTCGTGTCAGCGCGCCCCAAACTCCGCGCCGTGCAATGACAACGACTTGTGCACCCAGACCGACACCTGTGTCAGCGGCAGGTGTGAGGGCACGAACATCGTCTGCGCGGCGGTCGATGCGTGCCACACGGCGACGTGTGACCCAGCGACTGGTACCTGCGCGCAAGTCACCTTGCTCATCGGCTCCTCATGCGACGACGACAACGCCTGCACGGACGACGATATCTGCGATGACGACGGTGTTTGCGTTGGCACACAGCGCCAGTGCTCCTCGCCCCCGCCGCCAACCTGTTCCGACGCGGTCACAGTCCGCACGTATGCGACCCCTGGCGCGTGCGATATCCAAACCGGGGCGTGCACCTATCCCGCCATGCAGGAGAGGTGTCCGGTAAAGTGCACCGCCGGTGTCTGCGATTGCGTCGCGGCGACTTGCGCCTGGGCCAATTCCGACGGCTCTTATCGTGCGGACGAAGCCCCAAACGTCTCGAACGTCGGCACCGGCGTATCAGTGTTTCCGCGGTAGGTGTGACCGCCGAGGATGCCGATCGTCCGGTTGTCGAGCGGCACGACCTGGGCGAAGCCTTTGGACTCGCTCAGGTAGCGGCCGGTGTGCGACCACCTCGAGGTGCCCAGGCGGTGCTGGAAGACGTGATTGACGTACTCGTAGCTCTGGGTCCCGGTCTTGAACATGCCGCCAAAGACATAGGCGGTGTCGCCGATCATGCCGGCTGCCGGAGCGAAGGTCGCAAACGGCAGTCGCGGTAGCTCGCGTGACGTGCCCGTCGTCGGGTCGAGCTCGGTGACGTTGTCG
Source organism: Myxococcota bacterium (assembly GCA_041288095.1). Taxonomy (GTDB): domain Bacteria; phylum Myxococcota; class XYA12-FULL-58-9; order XYA12-FULL-58-9; family JALHOP01; genus JALHOP01. Next base: position 25,605 of record JBGGMJ010000188.1, on the reverse strand, counting down.
AGGAGCTCGAAGTGGGTGGAGCCGACACCGAGGCCGCCCACCATGATGATCTTGCCGTCCTTCTCGAAGGCCGTGAAAGCGCGTCGTAACGGACGGGGCAGCGAAAAAGGCGCCTTGGAGACGGTCTGCGTCTCGAGGTCGAAGACCTCGATGTCTTCGTGAAAGCGCCCCTCGAAATCGCCATTTCTCCGCGGCGTGCTGTCCCAACCGCCCAGCAGATAGACCTTGTTTCCTACCCGCACCACGGCGTTCGAGGAGCGCGGCGTCGACAGTCTGGCGACGGTCTCCCACTGGCCGGTAACCGTGTCGTAGCGGTCGATGCCGTCGAGCGACTTCCACCTGGGGTTGTGGTCGGGCGAGTACGTGAAGCCGCCGAAGGCGTAGAGATAGCGATCGTTGGCGGCCAGTCCGTACCCGTGCGCCGCCACCGGGCGAGGTGTGGCCCGGCCCCAGCTCTGCGTTGCGAGATCGTAATACTCCAGGCGAGCCATGAAGGACTCGGGCGGATACGTATGCTCGTGCCCCTGGTGGCCACCCGCGATGTAGACGCGATCGCCGACGCGCGCGGCACCGAATGACGAGCGCGCTGGCTCGGAGATCCCCGCGAGTTGTCTCTGCTCGATGTTCACGAGCCCCGACGTGCGCGGCGCGTAGTCATCGCCCTCACCCACGACCAGCGGGCGAATGGGAAACTGTCCCTGACCGAGCGAGCCCACGTGTGTCTGGTAGATGCGGAAGTTGCCCCCGAGGTTCGAGGCGAACAACAGAGTGTTGTCGGCACGGAAGTGCGGAGCGAAGTCCGCGGCGGCTTGGCGGGTGATGCGCGCCGTTTCGTTGGTGCGAACGTCGGTGACGTAGATCTCCCAGTCGCCGTCGACCTTGCAGGTGTATGCGACCCAGCCGCCATCGGCCGACCATGTTGGAGCCATGCTGATGGGTCCCGGCGTCTGGATGACGCGCTCTTCGCCGGATGCGAGATCTCGCATGACGAGCTCCCGCTGCGTGGGCGAAACGTCGCGCTGGAACACCACGGTGCTGCCGTCCGAGCTCAAGGACGGGAAGTAACACGGCTTGTCGCTCGCGATGACGCGCGTCTCCGGCGCCTGACCATCGCGCAGCGCATCGAGCCGCACGATGCCGATCTGGTGCCGGCCGTCCGGACCCAGCGGTCCGCTATAGGCGAGTGACCTGCCGTCTTTGGCGAACCGAGGGTGCAGGTTCATGCCGGCCGTCGTGCTCAGCGTGCGGGTCGCGCCGGTCTCGAGATCGCGCAGGACGATCGACAAGTCGTTCTGGCCACTGCCCTGAGCGTAGGTTACCCAGCGCCCGTCCGGGCTGATGTCCGGGTACAAGTGCCAGGCGTTGCCTTGGGTAAGCTGAACAGGCTCGGTGCCGTCGCCGCGGGTCAAGAAGATGTGCTTCTGACCGCCCTGCTCGCGCATGTAGACCATGCGCGATTGAGCGGCAAAATCACGTTGCTCATCGATCGCAGTCGTAGGTGCCGAGATGCGCGAGGCCGGGGCCAGCCCGAGCCGCGGATGCGTACCCGAGCCCGGAGTCGCACCAAGGATCTTGGGGTCGATGGCCCTGACGCGGCTGTCGCGGTCGCTAGCCGCATCCACGGCGGTCCGCGCGGGCAGAGCCTCGCCCGGAGGGACTGGTAGAACGGATCGGGGCCCAGAGATCTCGGTGGCGGCAAGAATGGTCATGGCGCGGCGTTATCGGAGGCTAGGTCCGAGCGTTGCCTGGCGCGTCGTCACGTCGGCACCCGGGACTAGGGCTCGCGACTGCGAACAATCGCCAATACGCTGTGCTCGGGGTCGATCGCGACCCCGGCGACGGGAAAACCAACGTCGAAGCTCTGACGCAAACCGCCGTCGATCGACTCGCCGTCGCTGAGACTCACGCGAACCGTCGCGCGCTCGCCGTTCTGGCCGCTCACGACGACCGGGACCTTCGTGCCACTGGGCAGACGCACTCCGAGGCGTCGCACGAGCAGCTCGACTCGCGTTGCGTCGCGCCGCACGTCGACGTCGTATTGCGGGACGCCGCCAATGTTTCCCCAGCCGGCGTAGACCGGCGCGAAGTCGACCCCGGTGCGCAGGGTGAGGTAGCGGACCCATTCCTCGACCGAGAGAGGGCGTTCGGGCTTCGCCCGCGCCAGCTCGCCGAGGACGGCGTCCAGCTGCTCGCGGCCAACGCGCTCTTCGGCCATGCGCAAGATCCAGGCACCGAGCTCGTAGGGCACCGCGTTCAATGAATCGTAGACATCGCCCTCGGCCGCGCCGACGAGCGGCTGCTTCTTGCCGGCGAGCGTGCGGGCGAGGACTTCACGCGAGCGCTGCCACGCTTCCGCGCTGCTCGCGACCCCGAGGCTCGCCTCGACGCCGCGGTAGGTCAGGTACTGCGTCAATCCTTCGCTCATGGTGAAGTTCGCCCAGCCGTCGATCGCACGGCCGTTGCCGAAGTAGCCGTGCACCGCCTCGTGCAGAGGCACCTTCACGATGTCCGGCACGCGACTATTGTCTTCGATAGCGGAGTCGTTGATCGCCGGCATGCCCTGGTGCTCCATGCCACCGAAGGGGTTCGGTGTCTGCACGAAGTTGATGACGCCGTCCGGGTAGGGCGTGCCCAAGATCGCCGCCACCGCGTCGAGCCCCCGGCCGATATCGCGCAACGCGGCGGTGAAGTCCCCGTCCGGGCGCAGTCCGCCATCGCGGTATACATGGAAATTGAGCTTGACGCCCCCGGCGGTGGTCGGACCCTCGATGACCTTGAGGTTGTTCGAGGCGCGCACGGCGACGCTGTACGCAGGGACGGGAGTCGTCACCTCGGCTCCGACGGTCGTGAAGTCGTCGGGCACCAGCAGGCGCGCGGCGGCGTGCATCACCGCCGGCGGATCCGGGTTCGCCGGGAAGAGCTGATCGGCGTTGTAGGGCCAGGTGAGCGAGGTGATGTGGATGTTCGCCGGATCGCGCCGGTCGACGATGAGTCCGCTGGCGGTCGCGAAGTCCTCATCGGTGTCGATGAAATGGGCGCGCACAGTGTGGCGTACTTCGAGGGTCCGCGCCCGCGGGGCCTCGACCTCGAGACGGCCGCGGCTCACGCGAAACCGCGCGCGCTCGCCGTCGGCCAGCACCTCACGCACGCTCAGGCGGTCAGCCACCGCGAGGCGCAGGGGCTGCGCATGCTCACCGGGGGGAAGGGTGATGCGACTCACGGCGGGAAAGTCCGAGACGCCGCTGTCGCGGACGGCCCGCATGTCGAGCTCGAAATCCAGGTGGGTGGGGCTGACGTTGACGGCGGCTAACGCGACTTGCGCCAGCAGGTTGCGCAGCGCCGGAATGCTCGGCCCGCGCGGCTCACGTGCTTTGATGGTCGCTATCGCCACCAGGAAATCATCGACGTCGACCGCATCGACTCTGCGGTCAGCGAGACGGCCGACGATGGTGCGACCGGCCGCCGCGAGCTGTGGGTCGTTCAGGGCATCGATGGCGGCGACGCGCTGCGTGAGCGCGTCGAAGTCGGCGTCACGCACGCGCCCGCTGGCCGAGCTGACGTTGCGTAGCGCCACGTGCAGCGCGCCCAGTAACGTGGGCGGCTCACTACCGGGCGGGGACGGGGCAGCGGCAAGTGGCGGGCGCGAGAGACCTTGCGTCAACCGCCGCGGCGGCACCGTCGCGTCGGTGGTGACGCCCGCTGTCGCCAATCGCGGAGAATCGGTCGCGTCCACGATCTGCGGAGACGTACCTTGATGCCGCACCGGCGAGACTGCCATGGCCTCAGGCATCGAACCGCCCCTCGACGAGCCCCGGGATAGCGGAGCTGCGCGCGGAGGGGGGTATCGCGGCGACGTGGCAGCGGTTGCGCCGCGCACCCTGTCACCGCAGCAGGGGCACTAGGCCGCGGTGGCAACCTGCGCTGGCTGCTTCTCGCCGCGGGGAACGACCTTGAAGTCCTCATAGACGAGGTCGCTGGGGGCGATGGCGTTCGCGATGATGCTTCCGCTCACGTCCGGCTGGTTTGGCACGATGGATCGAATGGCATGGAAAGCCGCGACGGCGCCGCCAATCAACGCGAGGCCGGCGATAAAGAGGTCCCCGTTCGCCACGGCGCCCGTAAGCAACAGTTTGGCGGGATACGCGATGCCCGCCATGCCGCCGAAAAGCCCGCCCAGGTACAGTGACATCTGGCCCAGGAGGCTGCCACCGCGGCCGCGTTCGTTCACGTAGCAGTCCAGCGTTCGCTCATTGCTCTTGAGCACGGTTCCGGACTCGAGCTTCGATGCTCCCTCGCCGCGAACCAAGTAGACCTTTGAGTTCTGCACGATGGCGAACTCGTTCCGCTTGAACCCGAGGTCGGGGCGCTGATTCGCGAGCGCCCACTTGAGGGCGTTGAGGTCGGTACCGCCTTTGATTTCTACAACACGCATCCCAAAGTCTCCTTGTTCGTGCAGTCGGTTATCGACCACCGTGAGCCCCGGATGCGCGAAGCAGGGCGGAGCGTCGGTGACAGCCAGGCACAGCGCGCGGCCGAAACGGCTCAAAGGCTCGTCACGGCCAGAGCAACCTCGGCGAAGCCCGCGATGCGCGCTGGCTCGACCACGCCGCGCGCGTTTGGGTCGAGCACCGCGCGCATGACCGCTCTCGCGACGGTCGCGGCCGAGACCGGCGTGTTGGCTTCGAGCCGGGGGCCCGGTGTCCGCACCGTCGCGACGGCGCGCAAGAGACCAGCGGCGAAGGTCGCGAGCCGCTTCTCCGGCCCGTAGACCAGCCCCGGCCGCAGAACCACCAAGCGCTCACAGATCTTGGCGATGGCCACTTCGGCACGGCGCTTCGAGCTCAGATACTCCTCATGCGCCCAAGGCGGCTTCTCGCCGGCGGACAAGAAAACGAAGGCACGCACTCCGGCTCTCTTGGCGGCCTCGCCGACCACGATAGCGGAGTCACCGTTCACCCGCTTGAACGACTCGTCCTTACTCGGCCGCTCCCGGCCAATGCCGACGCAGTGGACCACTGCCTCGACCCCTTGGAGGGCGGCATCGAGGCCTTGCTCGTCGAAGACGCTGCCGCGCAACCAGCTGACCTTCGCGAGCACCGGCGTGTGCGTGGGCAGGGAAGGTCCGTGCCGCGACAGGCTGGTCACCGTGAGACCGCGCTCGACCGCTAGAGCGCACACCGCTCTGCCGATGAAGCCGCTGCCACCGGTGACCAGGATCTTCATGTCGGAATGACGAAGTCCTTGGTGAAGATGGCGCTCTGCTCGCTGGTGTAGATCAGCTTGTCGCCCTGCGTGAATTCGAAATCGAAGCGCACGATCAGGCGGTCGGAGAGGCGCTTCTTCTGCATCTCCACCGAGCGGCAGAGGAGCGGCGGGCCGAGTAGCGCCAGGTTCTTGAAGTCGGCGCGATAGATCTTGGCGCCGAACCCGACCCAGCCCTCGTCCCAGCGACACCCGTGGAAGAAGTAGGCGTGCAAGCAGCCGAGGTTGCCCGTGATGGTGAGCAAGTCGCCACCGTTCACATGGCGGGGATGGAGCGTCGGGTCCCCGCGCTGCTCGGACGTGTAATGCATGTGTCGGGTGGTATCGACGCGTGCCTGCATGACGCCGTCGGCCGGGTCCGCGAAGGTGACCTCATCGACCAGAAACGCGCCGGGTCCGTAGAAGAACGTGTCGACGAAGTGGCTGCACTCGGCAGCGGGCCACGGAGCCTTCAGGAGCATCACGCGCTGCACTATCAGCAGGTCGCCGTCTCGGTATATAGAGCGACCCGATGAGCGACGAGGATGAAGACCTCGAGGTCGGTCGCACGCTGACCTCGGCGCAACGACAATACCTGAAGAGCTTGGCGCACCAGCTGCGGCCGGTCGTTCAGGTCGGCCAGTCCGGCATCAGTGACGCGCTGATCGCCGCGGTAAACCAGGCGCTGCTCGACCACGAGCTCATCAAGGTCCGCTTGCAACGGCCGGAGAACAAGAAGGCGGCGGCCGAAGAGCTCACCCAGAAAACGGGCGCGCATCTCGCGGGGCTCATCGGCCACACGGTCATCTTGTATCGGCAACATCCGGAGAAGCCGAAGATCCGGCTTCCCCAGGACGCCGCGGCGGACTGAAGCTCGGCTGCTAGCGAAGAGCCTGGATTGCCGAGTACAGCGTCTCGCCCTTCTGCTTGCCGTTCGCCACCTTGGCGGAGAGGCGCATGGCGAAGACGTTGGGCTGCGACTTGCTGAGCGGCACCACGTCGACCTCGAGCTCGATGTCCGCCGACTGCTTGTTCTGCTTGACGGCGTCGACGTCCCAATGGCCGTCGGCGAACGCCTCGAAGCGGCGATTCAGCACCTGCTCGTTGATGCCGCCGATCTCCTTGGGGATCTTCACGGACGACAGGCGCACCGTGACGGGCTTGCCCTTCGCCTTCGCCGCTTGGATGACCGCGGGCTGCTCGCCGAAGTCGTCGAAGAGCGAGTCCGCGGCGTGGCGGGTCACGAGCGCGAGGTTGGTGAGATCCTGCGCCGCCCACGTGCGGTCGTCGTCAGTCGCGTTGCTGGTGAGCTCCGAGGCGGCTTCGCTGTGCGTGTCACGGACGACGCTGACGCGGACCCCGCGCTGCTTACCGTAGCTCGCCGACAGCGTCATTTTGACGCCGTTGGTGACCCAGCTCGTCTGGTGGCTCTGCAGAGCCAAGGCGTCGACGCCCTTATCGACCTTTGCGTCGCCATCGCGGACGCGGTCGAACCACGGCAGACCGTTGCGGTCGGCCAGCGCCCGGCGCAAGGCCAGGAACGTGTCGCGTGCCGCGGCGTCGTCGGCGGGCTCCGCGAAGTCGAGGTCGACTTGGTCGAGCGCCATGCCCTCGAAGCCGAAGGTCGCCTTGTCGACACCCTTCCAGCCGAGCGGTCCGCCATCGAAGACGAGATGGGCGCCTTCGCCGTTCAGCATGTGCAAGCCGACCCGGCGCATCTCGGAGAGCACGACGCGGCGGTCGGTCCCGAGCCTCGGCAAGTCGAGGTCGGCGCCGTAGTACACGGGCGCCGATGCCGGGGCCGCGTGCAACGGTACGCTGCCGTCGCCATGGGTCGCTTTGACCGCTTTAGTGGACTTGGGGGGAACCGCTTTCGGAGCGCTGGACGCGACCGCAAGCAGCGAGACGGCGAGGAGGTGTGACAGCATCGGCGCGTGTATGTGCAAGTATTGCGCCTGCTTGCAAGTGTCCGACATTGCGATCCTGACACCCGTTTTTGCGTAGACGACGAGCCTCAGATCGTGGGCGGAAACCCGCTAGAATCGTGGGTCCGGCGCCACGTGTGGGCTCATGTGATCCAACGTCTCACGCGGCGATTGATTCCGCGATAGCGACCGGCTCGAGCACCCGCACCGCCTCCGGCAGCGCCATGGTGTCAGCGGCCACATCGAGCCACATAGGCGCGAGACAAAGTCCGCCATCGCGATGTGCGAACAGGCGCACGCGCCCAAGCTGCGTCGAGCTGCCGGCGTTGCACACGAGCAGCGGCCGCCCGTGGGCTCCTCTACCGACCTGCGTCGCCGACGGAACGTGCCGGTGACCATGCAACACCAAGTCGCAGCGACCCTGGATGCGCTCGAGTAGGCCCGCGCCGGACGCCAGCTCCAAGGTGAACGGCCAGCCCATCCAGTTGGAGAGACGCTCGCCGAGCGATTCCTCGCGAAGAGGCAACGGATGGTGGTGCAAGATGACGAGACGCAAGGCATCGCGGGGCGCCTCGTCCAGCGCCTCGTCGATGGCGTGAACGTCTTGTTTGGTGAGCAGTCCATGGCCATGCAGCCAGGACCGGTTGTGCGGCCCGGTGGAGTCGACGCGCACGATATGGAGGCCTTCACGGCTGTCGATCTGGATACGTGCCCCCTCCATGATGCGCTCGCGAACGTCGTCACCCAAGCGATCGTGATTGCCCGGAACGCAGGTGACGCGGCCGCGCGCGATCAGCGGCGCGAAGGCGTCCTCGTAGGCGGCGAGCTCCGATGCTCGGCCCCGGTGCGTGAGGTCGCCCGTGACGACCACGTGGTCGACCTTGGTCGCAAGCAGGGTGTCAGCGATGGCCCGCGCCATGTCGGCGCTGCGCGCGCCGCCGCCCAGGTGCAGATCGGAGACATGGGCGAGGGTTTGAATGCGCATGTTGCCCTCATACGGGTGGCGCAAGGCATGGCCCCCACACGCACGTGACGGGGACGTAACACTTCGGGGGCGACGTACGCGATAACGGTTAGCCGATGATCAACTGCTGTCGCGGACGGCAATCGAGGCCCTCCACCGCGAGACGCAAGCGTGGCGGGATGAGGCCAGCGATGAGCGGCCCGGGGGTGCTCATACCGAACGCCTTATCGATGAGGTCTTCGCCGGCCTGGGAGAGCTTGTGCAGGCCGGGTCTCGTCTCCGCCGCGGCCTCGCAGACGGCGACATTCAACATGGCGCTGGTGACGAGCCTCATCTGACCCGCCGTATCGAGCAGGTTCGGCGGATAAGCCCGCCAGATTTGCTGGTCGTCGTAGCGGCAGCTCACCACGGTGATGCGCCGGCCCGTGCTGCTCTCCCGGAGGATGACGTCCTCGAAGATGTTCTGATCGGTAAGCGCCGTGCCGTGCGCCATGAAACGCGCGTTCGTGCGCTCGAGCTGCGGCAGCCGCTGCTGGAGACTCCGCATGTCGATGCCGCCGCCGCCGGTGGTTGTCGTCAACGTGACCGTATGATGCGGCAGCCCATCGACGTCCGCGGCGGTGAGACCCATCCCATTGGTCGCCACCAGCAAGACGCCGTGCTTCTCGGCGGCAAGCCACGGGGGTGCCTTGTCATAGACATGTTCGATGCGGAGCTCGTTCGCGTGCGCCTGCATCTCGGGATCGGGGTCGATGACGACGATACGGTCCGGCGAGTAGCCGAACGCGATCAAACCTTTGAGAGCGCTGCCACCGATGAGGCCGGCACCCTTGACGATGCAATACGTGTCCTTGAGCGGCATCTTGAGATGGTCGAGGGCAGCCTGACCGCAGTGAACCGCGCATTGCTCGCCGATGACCTGCGCCTCGAGCTTCTTGGCGTCGCTGTTGGCGAGGTCGATCATGATCGCCCCGGGCGCGATCTTGGCCAGGGCCTTCTGATCGGCGGCGTTGTGCATCACGAAGCGGATGTCGCCGTTCATGATGCGTTTCCGGATCGACTGACTCACCGCTACCATGCCGTCGAAGAACTTCCCGGCGTTGATCAAGATGATCGGCTTCTTGGGGTTCTTATCGAGCGACTGGAGGAAGCGCACCTGGGCATCGGTGCCATCGCTGACGGCCATGCGCTCGTGCAGCATGGTGTTGAACAAGCTCCGCACGCCCTTGTCGCCGCTGTAGTTCGAGACATTGAAGCCGATGTCGCGCAGGCCGAGCGCACCGAGCATCGGGAAGAGGGACAAGGTGGCCGCGGTCGCGTGCCCGTTATAGAAGACAAAAGAGTCGGCGAGGTGATTGGCCGTGTACTTCTTGAGGAGCCCCTCGTGCACGATCGTATCGGTGACGTTGCGGATGCCCAGCAGCATGCGCGTCGTCTCGGTTGCCTTGCCGAATTCCGTCGAGACGTCGACCGGCCCTGTCAGGATGTGGAAGAGCGCCGCCCGCGCCGTTTGCTCGATGGGGTCCTGGTTGCCGGCGCCGTCGAGCGGATGCCAACCGCCCGCGCGCTGATTGAGCTGGCGCTTGCCGTAGTCGACGAGGAGGGACTTCTCCGGGTCGGTGAGCCGCAGCCTCGCGAGGTGCAGGGGGCTCAGCTTGTTCGGCGAGTTGCCGCCGATGGCGTCGGATACGCGTTGTAGGAGACCGTCACCGACGGAGATGGCGTTCAGAAACTGCACTTGCCGCGAATCATGCCCCTTCGCGGCCGACGATGTCGATACGATAGACCACGGCCCCCGGTGCCACGTCTATCTTCAACGATTCTCCAGGGGTCGCCTCGATGAGGTCATCCGCCTCGAGTCGCTTGCCGGCGAAGGTAACCTCGCCCTGCGCGACATACGCGAACGATCTGCCACCCGGCGCCACCGAGAGCTCGAAATCGGAGCTCAGCCGAGCCATCGAGGCCCGTACCCGATCACGCCGTGTCATCACGTTCAGGTCCCGCGCCGTGCCGCCGGTGACATGGCAATAGACCGGCACCTCGCCCGCGAAGGGACAGGGCTCACCGAGCGCCGCGGTCTTTACCGTGGTGTCGGCGATTGTCAGCAATAGCGGACCGCCTTCGAGCTGGGTCAAGATGCGGTCGACGCCGTTGAACTGAGAGAAGTGCGCGCTCTCCGAGACCTCGGCGACCGAGATGCGCCAGACGAAGCTCTCGCTGTCGCCGTCGCGCAAGACCTCGTTGGTCGTCCCCTTACCGTTGCGCCATGGCTGGCGAGTCCAGCCGCTGCGCTTCACGATACGAAGATCACCCGTCGCGTTCGCGTAAGAGCTCATATGCTTCTTCCAAACTTATATTGCCGGCTGTGACCTCGTCCTCGATCCGTTCCGCCCAGCGGTCGATCTCGGCATCGAGCTCATCCTGCATCCAAGCGCCCCCGCCCACTACCGCGTCAGCGCCCATTTCCCTCGGGGTGTAGCTGTTCATCATGCCCTCTGGAAGAGCAACGCATGTGCCACGCAGCGACATGCCCGAGATCATGAACGACTACATTGGCGCCTGAGGGGCGTTGTCCGCGCTCACCACGGTAGGCCCACAAGCGTTTGTGGGGAGCGTTGTCCGCGCTGTGGTCTGCAGTCGCGACCACACGGCCCTCCATGCTAAGACGCATAAGACGTGGATTTCGTCGATCTCACCCGTGCCCTCCTGCGTTGCCCGAGCGTCACCCCGAGCGACGCCGGGGCCCTCGAGGTCGTCGAGCGGGCACTGACAGCGCTCGGCTTCACTTGCGAGCGTCTGACCTATGGCGACGCTGACGAGCGGGTCGACAACCTCTACGCCCGGCGTGGCACGAGCGGGCCCAACTTTTGCTTCGCGGGCCACACCGACGTCGTGCCCGCCGGAGACGAGCGCGCCTGGTCGCACGGGCCCTTCGCGGGAGAGCTCGTCGACGGTCACCTCATCGGGCGCGGCGCCGTCGACATGAAGGGGGCGATCGCCGCCTTCATCGGCGCGGTGGCCGAAGCGCCGACGCCGGCTTCCGGGTCGGTGAGCTTGCTCATCACGGGTGATGAAGAAGGTCGCGCCATCCACGGTACGCGCCCGGTCTTGCAGACGCTCGCGGCGCGAGGCGAGCGTATCGACGCTTGTCTCGTGGGCGAGCCAACGAGCCGTGGCTGGGTGGGGAGCGCCATCAAGGTCGGCCGGCGCGGCAGCTTCAACGCCGTGCTCACCGTCGAGGGCGTCCAAGGCCACGTCGCTTATCCCGAGCTTGCCGACAACCCGGTGCACCGCTTGACGAGGCTCGCTCACGCCTTGGTGGCGACGCCGCTCGACCAGGGCACCAAGCACTTCGCGCCGTCGAGCCTCCAGCTCACGAGCGTCGACGTCGGCAATCCGGCGACCAACGTCATCCCTGCCCGCGCCACGGCCCGCTTCAACGTCCGCTTCAACGACACCTTCACTCCCGAGTCCCTCGAAGCGCGCATCCGCGAGACGCTCGACGCCGTCGACCCGCGCTACACCTTGGTGGCGAGCGTGAGCGGCGGCGGCGCCTTCGTAACCACCGGCGGACCGCTCCTCGACGTCGTGCAGCGTGCTGTTCGCGACGTCACCGGGCGAGCAGCCGAGCTCAGCACCAGCGGCGGCACCTCCGACGCACGCTTCATCCGCGCCTACGCGCCGGTCGTCGAGCTCGGGCTCGCCGGCGAGTCGATGCACAAGGTAAACGAGCAAGTGAGCGTCGCCGATCTCGAGACGCTAAAACGGATCTACTCGCGTACGCTCGAGCACTTCTTCGGCGCACCCTGACGTGTCACCGTGCTGGGCGCGACCTTCGCCGAGTGCTTACAGACCGCTAATGCCGGAGCCGCCGTGCGCTGCGATCTTCTCGAGGGCACGCCGTGCGCCTTTGCCCGTCTCGTCGAGACCGTGAGTCACCGAGCTCCAGCGATACCCGTGCGGCAGGTTGAAGGCCTTCTGTTCGGCCTCGCTGTAGACGCCGCCGACTTCGAGGGTCGTCCGACCGGAGGTCACACGCTCGCGGTGGTCCCGCGGGTTGTAGCCGATGGCATAAGGGTCACCGATCATGAAATCCGGAAGTCCTGCGAGACGAGACATGAGCGCCGCCTAATTAACGGGTGTGCGGTCTTTATCGCTGCCCACCGGTCTAGCATTGCGGGTAGCTGTTCTGACGTCGGGACAGGACGTTGCGTCAGCTCGAGCTTGGTCGTCATTTGCCACACCCGCCATCTCTCGCGTACGCCTGCGTCCATGCTCGAGCACTTCTTCGGCGGACCCTGACGTGTCACCTGCCGTGCTCGGCGCGACCTTCGCCCTCGCCACCGCGCTCACCTGGTCCGTCGCGTCGCTCTTCTTCAAACGCGCCGGCGAGGCGATGCACCCCATCCCGCTCAGCATCATCAACTGCGCGTTGGGGCTCGTGCTCATGGTGATCCTCGGGCTGTTTAGCGGCGTCACCCTCACGCCCGATGTTCCCTGGCAGACCACACTGCGCTTCGCGGTGAGCGGCGCCATGGGCATCGGCATCGCCGACACCCTCTACTTTCTCTGTTTGAACGACGTCGGCGCCGGGCGGGCCGCCATCATCGAAACCGCCTACAGCCCGTTCGTCGTGCTCTTTGCCTACCTGCATCTGGGTGAGCAGGTAACGCCGCGTGATCTCATCGGCGCGACCTTCATCATCTCGGGGCTCGTGCTCGTGGGCTTCGAAGCGCGCGGTCAGGACACGGCGCCAATCAGCAGACTCCGCGCGGTGCGCGGCATCATCGCCGGCCTCGGCGCCTGCTTCTTCTTCGGCATCGCCATCGTCGCCATCAAAGCGCAGCTCCCCGACCACGATGTGCGCTGGGTAGCTACGGTGCGGATGAGCGGTGGTCTGGTGGCGAGCATGGTGATTGCCTTGGCGAACCCACGCTGGCTGCGCGCGACCATCGACGCGCTCAAACCGCAACCCGCCTGGCGCTTTGCCTTACCTGGGGCCTTCTTCGGCATGTTCGTGTCGATGCAGCTCTGGGTCGCCGGCTTCAAGTACGCCAAAGCGGCCATCGCGGCGGTCTTGAATCAGACGAGCACACTGTTCATCGTGGTGCTGGCGGCGATTTTCCTGCACGAGAGGCTGACGCCGATGAAGCTCGTCGCGGTGCTCTTGGGCTTCATCGGCAGCGTCTTGGTGGTCATGTGATCTTGCTCTTCGACATGATGGATACGGTGGTCGTCGATCCGGTGCACAAGGAGCTCCCGGGCTTCTTCGGCATCACCACGCAAGAGCTGTTCGCGAAGCGCGACCCGACGGCTTGGCGCTCGTTCGAAGTCGACGCCATCAGCGAGACCGAGTGTCTGAACCGGCTCTTCGCAGGTCAAGGGCCGTTCGACCACGACGCCTTCCGAGCCTGTGTTCGTGACGCCTACCGCTACGTCGACGGCATGCTTCCCCTGCTCGAGGACCTGTCCGCTAAAAAGGTCGAGATGCACGCGCTCTCGAATTACTCGAGCTGGTACAAGTTGGTCGACGAGCGTCTGAACGTATCGCGGTTCATGCCCTGGACCTTCGTCTCGTTCGAGACTCGCGTTCGCAAGCCCGACGCCAAGGCCTACACCAACGTCATCGACACCCTGGGTGGACCCGCCGACCGCTATCTGTTCATCGACGACCGCGAGGTGAACTGTCAGGCGGCACACGCTGTTGGCATGCACGCCCACCGTTTCACCAGCGCCGCCGATCTACGCCGGGAGCTCGCCGTCCTCGGCGTCCTTTAGCCCGTCGGAAAACCGGGGAAACTTGTCCCTTGCCGAGGTGCGCTCCCGACCTTTTCCTAGCAGTTGGGGGTAGGACATGCCGTTCGGTTGGCGTCGACGCGTCAGCGTTGAAGGCAAGGTCGTGTTGGTCACCGGCAGCTCGCGGGGCCTGGGCTTGTGTCTCGCGCGTGAGCTCTCCCGACGCGGTGCCAAGGTAGCAATCACGGCGCGCGACACCGAAGAGCTCGGTCACGTCGCCGCCGAGCTCGGTGACGTCTTCGCCGTACCCTGCGACCTCGCCGACACCGGCCAGATCGTCGACATGGTCCATGAGGTGGTGAGCGCGCTCGGGCCCATCGACGTCCTTATCAACAACGCCGGCATCATCCAGGTCGGTCCGATGGAGAGCATGACGCTCGACAACTACGAGTACGCCATGAAGGTCCATCTCTGGGCGCCGCTCCATCTCATCGACACCGTCCTGCCGTCGATGCGGGAGCGTGGCTCGGGGCATATCGTCAACGTCTCGTCGGTCGGCGGCCGCATCGCCGTGCCGCACCTCTTGCCCTACTCGGTGAGCAAGTTCGCGCTCGTCGGCTTGTCGCGCGGCCTGCGTGTGGAGCTGCGCAAGCACGGCATCTTCGTCACGACCGTGTGTCCCGGTCTCATGCGCACCGGCAGCCCGCGGCACGCCACCTTCAAGGGAAAGAATGACCTCGAGTACGCCTGGTTCGCGACAGCCTCGACCATGCCGATCCTCTCGATCGAGGTGAACCGGGCGGCGCGACGCATCGTCGACGCCCTCGAGCGGGGCAAGGCCGAGCTGGTGCTCGGCGTGCCCGCGAAGCTCGGTGTCCTGGCCCAAGCGGTCAGTCCCAGCCTCACAGCGATTCTCCTGTCCTTGGTCGATCGGGCCCTCCCCAAGCCGGGCGGTATCGGCACTGCCGAAGCGAAGGGCAGCGAGAGTGAAACAAAGGATCTGCCGCGCTGGGTGCGAGCGCCGTTGCGCGAGGCCGAGCGGGCCAACAACGAGCTGGTGGACGGCTCGGGCGCCTAGTCGGCGCTGACGAGGGAACAAATGAAAGCGATGAGAAAGGTAGCCTGGCGTATCGCGCTGGGAACGGCGGGGTCCGCGATCGCGGCCTATAGTGCTCGCAGGGCCGTGGCACGGCGCGCGAATCAGATCATCGAAGCCGAGTATTTCGTCACCATCCGCAAGCCGGCTTACGAGCTGCGCGCCATGTGGAACGACTTCGAGCGACTACCCGTATGGATGGATGACGTGGAGGTCGCCTTCGACGAGGGCACGCGCGGCACGGTGGTGCGCGGTCTCATCCGCTATAGCGCGCCGATGGGCAGGCTCTCGGCCGTGCGTTCGGGCTTGTCCGGCCTCGACCCCGGTGCCCAGCTCAAGGAGCATCTGCGCCGCTTCAAGCAACTCGCCGAGACCGGCGAGATCGCCACCAACGAGAGTCCATCGGCGCGCGACAAGCCCAAGGCCGAGCCCGGCAGTCATTTGAAGCCCATGCTCGACGCGGCCGCGGCGGTGAAGAACGTCAAGAAGACCAACGCGAAGAAGCGCGCGGCGAAGAAGCCGGCGGAGAGGAACGTGCCATGAAAGCCGTTTGCTGGATGGGTCCCAAGGACGTGCGCTGCGAGGACATTCCCGAGCCACGTATCGTCAATCCACGCGACGCCATCGTTCGTGTCACCGCCACCGCGATCTGCGGCTCCGATTTGCACCTCGTGAACGGTTACATCCCGAGCATGCAGTCGGGGGACGTGCTCGGGCATGAGTTCATGGGCGAGATCGTCGAGGTTGGCTCCTCGACGACACGCGTGAAAGTCGGCGACCGTGTCGTCGTGCCGTTCACCATCGCCTGCGGCAACTGCGAAAACTGCGTCAACGGCCGCACCTCGCTCTGCGAGAACACGAACCCCAACGCTTGGATGGCCGAGAAGCTCTTCGGCCACTCGACCTCGGGGCTCTTCGGCTACTCGCACATGACCGGTGGATACGCCGGCGGCCAAGCGGAGTACGTGCGCGTACCGCATGCCGACGTCGGTTGCTTCAAGGTGCCCGACACGCTCACCGACGAGCAGGTCCTGTTCCTCACCGACATCTTCCCGACGGGTTATATGGCCGCCGAGAACTGCGGCATCGCGCCGGGAGACATCGTCGCGGTGTGGGGTTGTGGGCCTGTTGGTCAGTTCGCGATTCGCTCGGCGTATATGTTGGGTGCCGAGCAAGTCATCGCCATCGATCGTGTGCCGGCGCGGCTCGAGATGGCGCGCAGTCAGAGCGACGCTACCGTGGTGCTCGACTATGAAGAGGTAGACGTGCTCGACGAGCTGCGCTCACTCACGGGCGGCCGCGGACCCGACCACTGCATCGATGCGGTCGGGCTCGAGGCGCACGGCACCGGCTTCATGTTCGCCTACGACAAGGTGAAGCAGATGCTGAAGCTCGAGCAGGATCGGCCGTACGCGCTGCGCCAAGCGATGATCGCGTGCCGGCCGGGCGGCACGCTATCGGTCCCGGGCGTCTACGGCGGCTTCCTCGACAAGATGCCGTTCGGCGCGGTGATGAACAAAGGGCTGACGCTGCGCACGGGTCAGACGCACGTCCACCGTTACCTCGAGCCGTTGCTCGCGCGCATCGACGGTGGCGACATCGATCCGTCGTTCATCGTCACGCACCGCGGCTCACTCGAGGACGCGCCGCACCTCTACGACACCTTCATGGAGAAGCGTGAAGGCTGCGTGAAGTGCGTGATGACGCCGAACGCGGACTAGGACGCTTTCACGTTGGCGATGGTGTTCTTCATGGTGTCATGCATCGAGCGGAGAATTTCGCTCAGTGTCTGCATGGCTTCCTGCTGCTGCTGATACTTCTGCTGCAGCTCGAACTGTTGCATCTGGGTGATGTCGGAGAGGGTGTCGAGCTGCGACTGCATGCGCTCCTGCAGCGCCATCGCTTGCTCTTTCGTCAGCTCTTCGGTGTGAACGGTCTCGGTGACCTTACCGGTGCTCGAGTCGACGTCGTACGACGTATAGGTGAACGTCTGCGTCTCCGCGCCCTCGGGCCAGTTGGCGACCATGTCGCGAACTTCGGCGAGCTGGGTGCGCAGCTCGGACTTCATGTTGATCTTGCCCTGGAGGTCGATCGCGAACTGGGCAACCGTGTCTTCGACCCGGCCCATGACGCGCACCATGATGTCGGTGACTTCGCCCGAGCCACCGCTTCCGCGTGACACGCGGTTGGCGGCGGGCAAACCACGCACGCCGTAGAGCGCGTTCGAGTAAGTCGAGAGGCCTTCGGCCAGCGAGGCACCAACTTCGGCGGTGGTCGTGGTACCGGTGCGCACGCCGCTGAGCCCGAGGTAAACCTTCGTGACCGCGGTGTCGACGGCTTCCTGGTCCTCGATTGGCAAGCTCTCGAAGCGCGCCTGCGCTTCGCGACGCTGGTCGTCGGTGAAGCTCGACTGGAAGTTCGCGGGATCGAAGTCGGAGTCGCTGCCGCGCTCGAAGCTCGACTGCTGGTTGAGCTCGAGCCGTGCGGAGCGCCCAGCCTGCGAATCTTCAGCGGTCGGAAGGGCCGTCGTGCGCTGGAGTTGGTCGATGCGATTGATGGCCATGGCGATTGCGACCTTTCGTGCGAACCGGGCGCGTAGGATGCCCTATCGAGACCGTGCTCTAACTTGTACACGCCCTCCCGCCAACTGGGCTGAATTGCTTCGCTTGCCCCTGTCAGCGGGAAAACGACCGTAAATCAACCCGGCTCAGGGCTGTTTCAGGGCCACGTAGACCTTAGCGTCTCCGCGCTGAACTTGCAGCCGCATGACGCCGCCGCTCTTGATGGCCTTGACCGAGGCGACAAATCCCTTGGAATTCCGGACCTCTTGGCCATTGACGCTGAGCAAGACGTCACCCGGGCGCAAGCCGGCGCGGCCAGCCAAGCCCGACGCTTGAACGTCACGGATGACCACGCCCTTGTCGCTATCGAGCTCGAGCTCCCTTTGCACCTGTGGCGTGATGTCACCCACGGTCATGCCGAGCTGAGCTGGAGTCGCCTCGCCGGCTGGGGTGCCGTCGTCGGCCTTGGCGATGCCGTCGGGGAACTCGCTGAGCTTCACCTTGACGGTTTGCTCCTTGCGGTCGCGCCAGATCTTGAGCGGCACTTCCTTGCCGATCCCGGCCATGCTGGCGAAGAGCGGTAGGTCGGTGGAGCGGCGCAGCTCCTTGCCGTCGAAGGTCAAGATGACGTCGCCCTCCTTGAGACCCGCGTTCGCCGCCGGGCCTTGCGGCACGACCTCGCTGACCAGCGCGCCCGACGTTCCCGACAAGCCGTAGCTCTGCGCCAGCTCCGGGCTGAGGCCTTGGATGCGGATGCCAATCCAGCTGCGCGTGTAGCGACCCTTGCTCTTCAAGTCGGGCAGCATCGCTTTGACCATGTTGATGGGGATCGCAAAGCCGATGCCCGAGCCCTGGGCGTTGATCGCCGAGTTGATGCCGATGACCTCGCCCTTCATGTTGATGAGCGGGCCACCCGAGTTGCCGGGATTGATCGACGCGTCGGTCTGCAAGAAATCGTAGAGCCCCGAGCGGCCCGAGGGCGCGATGTCGCGCCGTTCCTTGGCGGAGATGATACCGGTCGACACCGAGTGCGAGAGACCAAAGGGATTGCCGACGGCCATCACCCAGTCGCCGATCTCGACGGCGTCGGAGTCTCCGAGGTAGGCGACCGGCGCCTTCGCGTCCTCTTCGGTCTGGATGAGCGCGACGTCGTACTCGGGAGCCGTGCCCAACACTTTAGCGGACAGCTTGCGCTCGCCGCCGTTGGGGTACTCGATGGTCACCTCGATACGCTCGGCGTCCTCGACCACGTGATTGTTGGTGAGGATGAGGCCCTCGGGGCGAATGACGAAGCCGCTGCCGAGCCCCTTGGCGAAGTCGCGGTCGGGCCCACGCTGGCCGGGACCTTCGGGACCAAACCAGTGGAAGTCCTGCCCGCCGCGGCCGCGACTCATCTTCGTGCGCGCCTCGACGGAGATACTGACCACCGCGGGGGTCACTTGCTTGGCGAGCGCCGCGAAGTTGGGGATCTGCGTGAGCGGTGCGGCGCCGCTCGGGCGTTCCACGAAGAGCTTGGAGGATTGGGCGAACGCGGGAGAAGCGATCAAAGCCACCGCGAGGGGAAGCACGAGCTTGCGCATAGTCGGTCCTTGAAAAGCCTTGCGGGCGTGAACGTTACGCCGTTCGGCCCGCCATGCAACCGACATCCGGCCCCTCTCTATTCCCGCGGGTCCGGGCCTTGGTCGAGGAGCTCACGGGCGTGTGGATTCGCCGCGTGGACCCGCCCCGTAGGGATGTCGACGTCGAATCGATATTCCGTTGTTCCGTTTTCGCGGACGGCTTTCACCGCCACGCGCACCATGGCGTTGTCACCCGCGACCGTCTGCCAATCGAGGGTCGCGCCCGGGTTGTCGCGCTGCACCATCTCTTCGAGCCGATAGCCGCGTACGTTGACGTGGCGTGCTACCGCGATGGCGGTCACCCCATCGTCTTCGCGGTTGCGCGTGTACGCGTACATGCCGAAGACGATGCCGGCGATCAGCACCGCCACGACGAGGAGAACCTCGCGCCAGGGCTCGCGCTTGCCGCTCACTTCTTGGGTTGAGTCTTTTTTTCGATGAGCTGCGAGAGAGACTCGCGGTCGGCTTCGTTGATGATGTCGTAGCCGTCGTGTTTCTTGTTGTCCACTTTACCGGACTTTTCGGCGCGGTCGGCCTTGGCCTTCGCGAGCCGCACCTCGAGGTCCTCGCGCATGTCGTCTTTGATGCCGGCGATCTTGCGCTGCACCATGTCGGAATCGAACACTTCCGCGACGTGCCCCGCGAGCGATTTGCCGCCGACATCCTTGTAGAAGACGAAGTAGGCGCCGAAGACGAGGACCGCCATGTAGAACGCGAAGCGCAAGAGCGACAGCATGCCGCGAACCTACAGAAGCGACGCCACAGCGGCAAAAAAGCCGCGTCGTGCCGCCGCGAATCAGGTCACTGGATCTTGCGAGTCGCCGCCGAGAACGCCAAGCGAAATCACCATCTTCAGGGCCTCGTCGACGCTCATGGCGAGGGGCATGACGCTCTCCTCGGCCACGAAGATGAGATAGCCGCCGGTCGGATTCGGCGTCGTCGGCACGTAGACCGAGAGGAGCTTCTTCAGTCCGAGCTTCTGGCGGATCTCGCCGGCGGTGTCTTGGGTGACGAGGCCGATGGTCCATGAGCCCTTCTGCGGCCACTCGACGAGGACGACCCGGTTGAACGAGCGCCCGTCGCCCGACGAGAACGTGTCGACGAATTGGCGCGTCGCGGAATAGACGCTGCGGACCACCGGGATCTGCTGCACCAGACGCTCGAGCCAGCCGACGATCTGACGGCCGACGACGTTGCCGCCAACGAGGCCGAGGAGCCACGTGAAGAGCACCGCGACGGTGAGGCTCGCGATGGGCAGAAACACCTTCACCCAGGCGACCGTGCTCCATTCGCCGAAGCCGACGAGGTGGAAGGTGCGCAGGATGACCGGCGTCATGGCGCGGTCGACCGCCCCGAAGACGAGCTGCAAGAACCAGAGCGTCACGGCCAACGGCAGGATGATGAAGAACCCAGTGAGGAGGGTCCGGCGGAAGTTGCGTCGCTCAGCCACCAATGGCGCTCATCGATCGGTCGAGGCCATAGCGCTCGTCTTTGTATTCGGCGGGCTTGATGCCGATAGCATACCGCAAAAGCGTAGCGAGACCTTGGTCGTCGACGCCGGCCCGCAAAGCGTCACGCAGGTCGAGCGTACCTTCGGAGAGCAGGCAGCCTTTGAGCTCGCCGTTCGGGGTGAGACGCAAGCGGTTGCACGAGGCGCAGAACTTCTTCGATCGCGGCGCGATGACGCCGATGCGCCCGCGCAACCGGGGCGACTCGTACATGAGCTGCGCGGCCTGACGACTGTCGTCGGGATCTGACCGCGATAGCGGATAAGCGTCGCCGATACGCGCCAGCATTTCGTCCGCGCCCAGAAAGCCGCCGTCCACCTCGCCGTCGATCGGCATCTGCTCGATGAAGCGGACATCGATGGGGAGCTTCTCGGCGAGGCCCGCGAGCGGCACGAGATCGTCGTCGTTCACGCCGGGCACGATGACCGCGTTGACCTTCACGCGCGCAAAGCCGGCGAAGGCCGCGCGCTCGATGGCGGCGAGCACGGTGTCGAGACCGTCGCGCCGTGCCAGTCGCTTGAAGCGGACAGGGTCCAGGGTATCGAGCGAAACGTTGATTCGCGAGATGCCGATGTCGCGCAGGTCGTCGATGTACTGATCGAGCAGAGTGCCGTTGGTCGTGAGGCACAAGGTGGCGTCGCCGGTTACGCGTCGCAGGCCCTGCAAGAAAACCAGCACGTTGCGCACGACCAGCGGCTCACCACCCGTAACTCGGAACTTGGTGAAGCCGAGCTCGTGGGCGGCGCCAGCGACCCGCCAGATCTCCTCGAAGGAGAGCAGCTCGTCCTTCGGCGAGAGCCGCACGCCCTCTTCGGGCATGCAGTAGACGCAGCGGAGGTTACAGCGGTCGGTGATCGAGATGCGCATGTAGTCGATGCGGCGGCCGAGCCGATCGACATTGCCGTCGGCGAGCAACGCGGCGTCCAACATGGCCGGCGTCACCACCTCGGGAGCCAAGCGCAATCTCGGGTGACTCATGCGCGGCGGAGAGTACTATTTCGCGGCGGGAAGGCGATAGCCCTTGGCCTCGAGCCGCTCCATCATCCGCTGGCCCATGGCGCGACCCCAGGTCTGGCCGACCTCGAGGCTCTCCAGGGTCACCGCCGGCAGCTCTTTCAAGAGCTTCTTGCCGAGCGGCGTCTCGTAAAAGGCGATGAGCGCCTTGATGTCGTCGTGGCTGAAGTGGCGGTCGTAGACGGCCCCGATCTTCGCGAGCAGGTCGTCGGGAGTCAGCTCCTTCTTGAGCTCGGTCCAGGTGGCGTCGGGCACCTTCGTGAAGGCGGCCTTGAAGGACTCGAGCATCTGCTGGGTGATTTGCCCGGCTAGCTCGGAGGTCGTGGTCAGCTCCATCAAACGGCGGATGTCGGCCTCCTTGGGGGAAGGAGCCGGGGTGGCCATGACGGCGAGCAAGACGAGGCAAACCATGACCGGACCATACGCGTGTAGAGGTTGGGTCAAAAGCGTGTAGTCTCTGTGACAGCCCCCAAACTGATGCTGAAAGCCCTCGTCGCCGCTGTGTTTTGCATCTCCGCGCTGGCCTGTGCGCGCCCGGTGAAGCTGCGGCCCGAGGTGCTCGCCGCGACCGCCAAGCTCAAGGAGACGGTGCCGGCGCCGGCGTGGTCGTTGCCACTCGAGGCACCGTTCGCCGACCTCCTCGAGCCCATCGGCGAGGACGCCGTGCTGGTCGGCGCCCTGACGTGGACCGACAAGTTCGCGGCCTACCGTCGCGGCCCCCTCATGCTGCTCGACCTCGCGACCGGCAAGCAGCGCTGGAAAGTCGAGGCCGCGGCGTTGCCCAGCGGCCAATCCGTCGTGGTCACGAGTGATCCCTGCATCGTCATCGCCACCATCACCGGCGACGCCATGATGGTCACCGGCATCGAACGCGAAAGCGGAACGTTGTTGTGGAACCGTCGCTTCGGGCGGCGCTCGGCCTACGTGCTGTCGCCGGTGCTGGCGCGGCCAGCGATCGTCGTGGTCGATGACCAAGCCGTGCACGCGGTGGAGCTCGCGACCGGCGTCAACCGCTGGAGCTCGCCGATTGCCGCCAGCGCGACGCCATTGGGCTTCAGCGCTTGGCTCGCCGAGCCCGCGGTGTACGTGATCACGGACCGCCTGCAGCGTCTCTCCATCGATGGTGGTCGCCTCGACTGGACCAGCAACGAGAACGTCGACGGTCCGGTCACGCAGGCAATCCGCATCTCCGATCAGCTCATCACCGTCGGCTCGGCCGCGGTCACCAGCTTCTCGACCGTCGACGGCCGCGTCACCTGGCGCCATGCGCGCGAGGGCTTGAAGCCGATCTCCGTCGGGATGGCGGGGGTAAACCTCCTCGTGGCCTGGACGCACACCACCAGCGCCATCGCCAGCGAGCTCACGTTGCACGACACCGTCGGCACGCTCATCTGGCACAGCGAGCCGCTCGCCGAGATCCACGGCGGACCCGTCATCGACGATGACGGCTTCATCGTCGTCACCAGCGCGGCGCAGGCCATGCGCATCGACGCGCGCTCCGGTGCGATGGTCGCCAAGGCGAAGCTGCCGCTCGAGCTCGTGAGCAAGCGCGGGCTCCCGGACTACTTGAGCTTCCACAACCGCAACCTGCTCGTGCGCCGCGAGCGCGGCGTCGCGGTCGTCGACCTCGCGACCATGAAGGTCGAATGGTCGATGCCGGTGTTCGCGGGCCGCGCCATCGAGTGGTCGGTCTCGGAGCGCCTCCACAACTCGTGGCTCCTCAACAACACCGCCATTCCGCCGACAACGGCAGCGGTGCTCACCACGGCGCGGCGCGCCGGCTACGATGCGTTGCACGAGCTGACGCTGACGAGCCCCGCCGGCTCACGGCTCGCCGCCGCCGAGACCAACGCCGCGAGCGACGCGCTGCATCTCTACCTCGCGGCCCAGAGCCAGGCTTATCTCGACGACGGCCGCGCCTCGGCACTGTTCGCTGGAGCGAACATGCGTAGCGCGGTGCACGACTACTTCGCGACCGGGCCGGCGGTCCTCGCGGCACCGGTGACCTTCCGGGAAGAGCGCATGGGCCTACTCGTCATCGACGGCATCAAGAAGGCCGTGGGCGTGGTGTGGGCCGGGCCGCGGGTCGAAGATGACGTGACCCTCGCGCATTTCGACCGGAAGAATGGCCGCGTGATCACCGTGGCACCGAGCCTCGACGCCAAGGAGCATCGCGGCTACTGGCTGCGCGACAAGGCGAGGCACACGGCGTCGGTCGCGGCCTATCCGCTGGGGTTCACCGAGCTACGCGACGCAAACCTCGCGGCGCGCGCCTCCGCGGAGCTCACCGGGATCGATCCCGCGAAGGTCGAGGTGCCGCGCTACATCGTGCAGCGCGAAGGTCAACGTCTCGCGGAGCGGTTCCCCGACCATGGCTGCACCAAGGACTACGCGACCCAGGACTTCGCCGCCGGTTCCCTCGCCCACTACGCCGCGCACGCCGAGGACGCGGATCTGCTCGTGACGTTGGTCCGCAATAGCGTCGCGTTCGATGTCGCCGGGAAGTCGGACATTACGCCGCTCGAGCTCGCCCAACTGGTGGCGCGCCCCGACACCATCGAGCTCATGAAATCACCGCGACCGACGCGCAACGACGCCCTGCGCACCGCGGCCGCGCAGGGAGAGACCAACGAGGTGCTGCGACTCATCGCCAACGACGCCGACCCCAACGCGGGTCTCTTCATACCCGGCTGTGACTTCGGGCCGCTGCACTTCGCCATCGTCAAGCACAACAGCAAGATGGTGGATGCGCTGCTGAAAGCGGGGGCGCTAGTGAACTTCCCGACGCCGGAAGGCACCGCGATGGATCTCGCCGAGGCCTACAAGGCGCCGAAGTCGATCTTCAACGCGCTGCGCGCCAAAGGTGCCCGCGGTCAAGCCGAGCTGCGCAAGTAACCGTGCCCGCTTTTGCGTATGCGGCCTTCGGTCTCGAGCTTGTCTAGGACGGCCTGCACGTTGATCTCCGCGAGCGGCCAGGTCGCCTCCGGTACGTCAGTGTAGACCAAAGGCACGATGTCGTGGGCGGTACTGGCGGTGCGCAGCGCCTCGAGAATGGCGTTCTCGCGCGCGGTGCGGTGGGCGACGTACTCGTCGATCTTGCCGATGGCGCCGACGGGCGGGCCGTGCGCCGGGAAGAGCAAGCGCGGGTTCAGAGCCCGCACCTTGGCGAGTGACGCCATGTAGTCGCGCATGTCGCCGTCCGGTGGGGCAACGATGATGGTGCCGAGGCTAGCGAGCAGGTCGCCGGCGAGCAGCGTCCGCATCCGGGTGTCGAAGAAACACAAATGCCCGCGGGCGTGCCCCGGAGTGAAGATCGCGGTCCACTCGGCGAAGTGGTCGCCGATGAGCGGCATGCGCGACACCTCGCCGTCGGCGATGAAGCGATCCACCTTCACGATGCCGTGGAGATCGCTCGCCGTGATCTCGTGCGCCGCGATCGGTATGCCGAAGCGGTCACGCACCAGCATGGCGCTGCCGACATGGTCGGGATGATGATGCGTGAGCCAAATCTCGCGCAAGCGCACGCCGCTCGCCTGGAGCCTCGTGAGGTAGTGGATGAGCTCTTCTTGCGGCTCGGCCTCGGTAGGCGCCGGGTCGACGATGACGACGTCGTGGTGACCCAGCGTATAGACGTTGGTGTGCGTCGCCGGCGGCAAGGTCGGGCTCTTGAGCGGCAAGACGTGGACGCCGGTGAGCATCTCGCCGCCGCTCGGAGGGTTGACGCCCCGCGCTTCCATGGCCCGTGCCGCGGTCGGAAGGTCGTTGTGGGCGGCGCGAATCGTCCGGATGGTCTCGAGCACTGGATAGGAGATGAAGATGTTGCCCGCGTCATGGGACGCCAAAGCGGACTGCGGCGTCAGCCACATGCCCTCGTCGAGCTCGCCCGGCCAAATTGACGGCTCGAGCTTCGCGGCGTCGAGCTGCAGGTACTGCGCGTCGAA
>JBGGMJ010000187.1:0-96828 GCA_041288095.1 Myxococcota bacterium | reverse complement strand
CGGCAGGACGGCGACCCCGAGAGGCAAGAAGGAGACCGCGTAGGCCGCGAGCAGGGCAAGCAGCGCGTGGCGGTAGCGCGTTAGCAGCGTCGGTGGCTCCGCGGCCCGCGCCAAGCGCCACACAACGGCGCCTGTCCCCGTGTACGCCATGGCGGCGAGCATGAGGAACGTCTTCGTGGGTGCGGGGAAGCGGTCGACCGAGGCGTGGTCGAAGACCGCCACGAGCGCGAGGGCGACGCTGAAGACGATGATCGCCACCGCCGCGATGCGAGCTGCTCTGCCGGTCGCTGGCTCCATCGGGTTACATGCGCTCGCGGGCGAGCAGGTGGCTGATGTAAGCGCCCGCCCCGTAGCCGACCATGGGGATGGCGCCGGTCGGCGCGCCGATTGGGCCCTTGAACAGAGGATTTCCGACCGAGACGTACATCTCCGGCACGAAGAAGTGGTCGCGCGCGGCTTTGCTCACGATGACACCGAGCAGGGCGTCCGCTTTCGCTTTCTCGCCCAAGCGTCGGTAGACCTCGGCCAGCGACAAGTCGACGAAGACGAACTCCTGACGCTCGTACCAATATTCGAAGATCTTGGGATCGGTGAGGATGCAGGTGACGCGCCGGTAGCCGCCCGACGCCACCGCGAGGCGCGCCATGGCGTCGACGGTGTTCTTCATGACATCGCGATCGGTCACCACCTCGAAGTTGAACGCCGTGAGCACGGCGCCGTCGATGTCGTTCTTGATGCCGCGCTCGAGCGTGCCTCGCAGGCGATGATCCTTGGCGTAGGCGCCGTCGAAGCCCTGCCGCAAGAGCGAGAGCACGCCCAGCAGATCCCCGTGGAGCTTGGCGTCGCCACGGCGCTGCGCCAGAGCGTCGAAGCGGCCCAAGCCGACGATGGCGGCGATGGTCGAGTAGGCGAAGTGCTTGGCGTCCTTCTGGCGTTCCTCCCAGATCGAGGTATCGGCGCGAGTGATGAGTCCGCCGTCGTGGACGTCGAGGTTCTTGATCAGCGGATCGACGATGTAGCGCTTGGCGCTCTCGTAGATCGAGCCGCGATACGTCGGTGTGTCGAGGATGGCGTCGTCGCCGAAGCGCGCCACGTAGTCGCCCAGCACCCACAAGACGAGGCCCCAGTTGTCGAGCTCGATGTTGGTCGCGCCTTCTTGCGTGAAGAACGGCTCCTCGGCCCCGTCTCCGAAATAGCGGACGACGGAGACTTGGTAGGGGAGACCGCCGACATCGTTGTGCATCGCGCCGATAGGGCGTGCATGAAAGTAGGCTTCGATGCCGGCGCGCGCCTCGGCGCGATGGCCCATGCGGATGAGGGCGTCGATGGCGTAGGCCATGTCGCGCACCCAGTAAGTCACCCAGCCACCGTCTGGTAGCGCCGCCAGGATGAGGCCGTTGTTGACGCGGCCGGGCCGGTTGGGCTCACGGCTCTGCCCCATGCGCAGGACCATCTCGCTCTGCCGCCACAAGACGCGCTCGTCGTCGCTCCCGAAGGTCACCGCCGGCTTCACGCGCCAGGCCTCGATCTCGCGCAGCTCGCGCTCTACCAGTGCTCGGGCGTCGAGAGCAGCGGCCCAGCGTAGGATCTCCGCGGCGGCGCGCTCCGCGTCGCTTTCGTTTTCGAGCGACGCGAACGCCCAGGCTCGTGGTCCCAGAGGCACGGTGACAAGCACCTCGTCGACGTCGTGGAAGCGCGACACGCGGATGGTGGCGCCTTCGACCTGGACCTCGCGGCGCGTCGCGACGGTGTGCGCCCACTCGGTCACCAGGGGCGGGACGTTGGCCGCATTGCTTTCCCAGGTCGTGACCAGCACGTGGCGCTCGAGACCCCAGGGCATGAAGAAGCTCTGCGTGCTGTGGCCGCTGGAGCGGACAATGACGTGTGATTGCTCGCGGTAGCTCACCTCCGCCTTGCCAGGATCGTCCCAGCCCAGGCGCTTTACGAAGTTGGTGGTGGGGATACCTTCGGCGAGCGCGTCGCGCGGATCCTGGCGCGTGAACGAGTAGGGGTGCGCGTAGAGCTTCACGAGGGCGCCGGCGTCTTCACCGTAGACGGCGAAGCCATGGCCGTTGCCGGTGACGAGAGGCGTAGCGGCGATGGCGAGCAGCGACAGGGAGCCGAGCATGTGCTCGAGATAGCGCATTGCCCTGCCCAAGGTCTCGACGAACAGGGCTACTGGTTCAAGTGCGCTCTCTGAACGAACCCAACACCGCGCTCGACACCCGGGAATCAGCGCGCCCAAACTCATCACGCGTCGGCCAGGCTTCTCCACGTGCGGCAGCGGCGTCGCGCTCGGCGGCGATTTCCCTGACCGCCACTTTCGCCTTGGAAAGACTCTTGGCGCAGCCACCGCACCCGGTCCCGGCGCCGGTGCGTTCGATGACGTCGGCCATGGTCGAGGCACCCGCGGCTACTTGCTGGACGACTTCGCCGGAGGTGAGCGGTTGGTCCGCGGGTCGACAGCTGCAGATGTGCATGGTGGAACATCCCCTTAGCGTTGACAGAGGAGATTCTCGGCAGGAGCGCTCTCTTGTTCCGTCTAAATCGCGAACAAAATTAGCTCCGAATGACGCGTCAGTTGGGCAGGTCCCGCACCCGCATCCGGGGCTGCGCCGGCCGCCGATAGCGCAAGCCGAGCGCATCGAAGCGACGCTCGTGGACCGTGAGGCTGCGCTTGAGCTCGGCAAGGGCCGTGGGCGCCTCGGTCAGGCGCTCGTCGGTCCAGGCGGCCTCGGCGAAGGCGGGGAGGCGCGTGAATACGAAGTATTGCAGCGTGTCGAAGTCGTAGGCGTGCTCACCCCAGAACGCGGCAATGGTCCCGAGAAGGTTCCTGGTCGCTTCTTGGGGGAGGTCGTCGGGCACCGGGTCGGGGTCGCGGTTCCAGGCGTAGGCTTGCTCGACGGTCTTCACGGCGGGCTGGCCGATGGGCTCGTTGGGGTCTTCGGTGGGCGGGGCGTCGAGGTAGGTGCGGTCCGTTGGCATCATGACGACGGGATGACCGGCTTGGGCGGCCGCCACTCCGCGCCGGATATCGCGCCAGGACCAGACCGCGATCTTGTCCTTGGGCAAGGGCACCTCGGCGTCCAGGACCTCGTCCCAAGCAGCGAGGGTGCGGCCGTTCGCGACCACGAGCTTTGCCATCTCGCGCACGAGGTAAGCCTGCAGGTGCTCCTCGTTGTCGAGGGGACCCTCGCGCAGGACCGCTTCGAGTCGCCCGGCACGGCGGAGCTCGTCGCGCTTTTTCGCCACGGCGTTGGTCGCGACCCATTCCGTCTTCGGCGCCTCGTCGCCACCGATGTGGATGAGCCGCGAATCCGGAAACATCTGCATCACTTTGATGATGACGAGCCGCATGAAGGCGATGTTGCGCTCGGTTGGCCGCAGCGTCGCCTCGTGAACGCCCCACGCACGGTTCACCTCGAGCTGACGCTCGGGATAGTTTCCGAGGCCGGGGTTCGCGGCGATGGCGGCACCGACGTGCCCAGGCATCTCGACCTCCGGGATGATCTCGATGTGGCGCTCGCGCGTGTATGCGACCAGCTCGGCGATCTCCGCGCGCGTATACGAACCGCCGTGTGGCACCCCGTCGAAGCGCTGCACACCGTCGAAGGTCGTTGCCGCGCGTCCGACCATGGTCTCGCGGCGCCGGCTGCCGATGCGAATGAGGTTGTCGAATTCGGCCCGCGTCAGCGCGTGCTGCGTCAGCTCGGCATCCGTGGGCTCGATCGGCAAGCGCCAGCCCTGATCGTCGGTGAAATGGATGTGCACCCGATTGAGCTTGTGGAAAGCAAAGCCGTCGATGAGCTTCTTCAGGTCGGTGAGGGCGATGAAGTGTCGCGCTGGGTCGACGAGCGCGCCGCGGAGCTCGAAGCGCGGCCGGTCGCTGATGTCGACGCTCGGTGCGCGCCAGGAGCGTCTTACCAGGTTTGCTCCGTTGATCTCGGGTGGCAACAGCTGCCGCAGGGTCTGTCCGCCATAGAAGAGCCCAGCGCTGGTCGCGGCCGCCATGACGACGCCGCGCGGGGTGACCACGAGCTGATAGCCCTCGGGACCGAGCTCCTGCGCGCGGGTCGAGTCGATGCGCATCGCGATAGCGGCCGCGCCCGCCGGCGCCTCTGCTTGCACCGTGAGCGCGTAGCCGGTCGCTCGGCGCAACGTCGCCGCGAGCTTCTCCGCTTCGACCACGGCGTCACCCGTCGCGACGACCACGGTCTTGGCGCTCAAGCGAAACTCACCCCGTCCCATCACCACGGCGTTCGGCCGGGGAATGACCGCGATGCGTGCTGGTCCGAGCGTGGCGCCGAGGATGACGAGCCATTGCGCTGTGACGCTCAGACGAGACCCGCCCGCGATAGCGGTACTTCGCGCACGCGCTTGCCGGTCAAGGCGAACACCGCGTTGACGATGGCCGGTGCCACCGGCGGGACACCCGGCTCACCCACGCCGCCGGGGCGCTCCTCGTTTTTCGCGATGTCGATGTGGATGGCGCGCGGAGCGTCGGGCATGCGCGTGAGCCGATAGCCGTCGAAGTTGGACTGCTCGGCGATGCCGCCCTTGAAGGTGACTTCGCTGTACATCGCGATGCTCATACCGAAGAGCACGGCGCCCTCCATCTGCGACTGCGCCCGCTCGTGATTGACGACGAGACCGGCGTCGGCGGCGAGCCAGACCTCGTCGACCTTGAGCTTCCCCGAAGGCTGCTTCTTCACCGCGACGACGACCGCGGTCTGACACTGGAACGACTTGTGGAAAGCGAGGCCGTACCCGCGGTCCGGGTCCTGCGCCCGCGCTTCCCAGCCTGCCATGGCGGTCACACGCTCGATGACCTTGCGCATGCGCGCGACGTCGAGCGGATAATCCTCGAGAGGATGGCCGTAGTTCGGGATCTTCTCCATGCCGAGCTCTTCTAGCGTCACGTTGCGAGGGGCGCCGAGGATCTCGAGGAGCTGTGTTTTCGGATCGACCTTTCGCGCCGCCGCCAGCTCGTCGATGAAACAGTTGATGCCGAAGGCCGAGTGGATGTTGTTCACGGAGCGCAGCCAGCCGATGCGGACGTGCGCCTTCGAGGGTCCGTTCTCGACTTGCACATTGGCGATATCGAGCGGGAAGTCGGCGTAGCCTTGGGCGAGCTCACCTTCTCGGCCGAGCGTCGCGCCTTCGGTGAAGGTCGACGCGATCGGTGGAAAGGTCGTGCGGTGGCGCCAGGCTACGAGCTTACCCTCGCCGTCGAGACCGGCCTCGAGCCGCTGCACGCTCGTCGTGTGGAAATAGTCGTGGCGGATGTCGTCTTCGCGTGTCCATTGCACGCGGACCGGAGCGCCGACCTTCTGGCTCAAGAACGCGGCTTCACCGACGTAGTCGGGCTTGCTCTTGCGGCCGAAGCCACCACCGAGCAGCGTGACGTTCACGGTGATGTCGGCGGGAGGCAGGCCGGTCACCGCCGCGATCACCGCTTGTGACTCCTGTGGGTTCTGGGTGCAGGTCCAGACTTCGCACTTGCCGTCTTTCACGTGCGCGGTCGCCGCCGGCGGCTCCATCGGCGCGTGCGACAGGTGCGGCATGAAATATTCCGCTTCGAGGCGTGACGCCGCGCCGCTCATTGCATCCGCGGTGCGGCCGCGCGAGCGGACAACGGTGCAGTTGCCGCGAATGGTCGCGGTCTGTTGCTCGCGGTACGACGTCGAATCATACGCGGCGTTGTCGCCGTGATTCCATGTGGCGACCAGCGCCTTGCGTCCGCGCAAGGCAGCCCAAGTGTTGTCCGCGATGACGGCAAGGCCGCCGAGAGGCTGGAACTTGTACGGCGGTTGCGGCGCCGGCAGCTCGACGACTTGGCGCACGCCGCGAATGGCCAAGGCGGGTGTCGCGTCGTAGGAGGCGAGGGTGCCGCCGACGACCGGCGGGTGCAGTATGACCGCGGTGAGCAGCCCGGGGAGCTTCACGTCGGCGCCGAAAATCGCCTTGCCGGTCGCGATGTCGGGCCCGTCGAGGAGCGGCAGGGTCGAGGAGCCGATGTAGCGGCGTTGCGCGGGGGCCTTGAGCTCCACCTTCGCGGGCGGCTTTACGCGCGCCGCGTCCCGGACGATGTCCGCGAAAGCGATACGGCGTTTGGACTGGGAATGGACGACGAAGCCGCCTTCCGTGGTGCAGGTCTTGGCGTCGACTTGCCACCGGCGGGCGGCCGCGGTGCACAACATGACACGGCCGACCGCGCCGGCCTCGCGAAGCTCGTCGAAGCGGCGGCGAACGCTCGAGGAGCCGTCGGTGTTCTGGTCACCGTATTTCTTGTCGCCGATGGCCTGGACCACGCGCACACTCGCGAGATCGGCGCCGAGCTCGTCGGCGATGAGGGCCGGCAGCGTGCTCCGGACTCCCTGACCCATCTCGCTGCGATGGCAGACGATGGTGACGACGCCGTCGGTGCCGATGTGGACGAAGACATTGGGATCGAATGACCCCGCCGCTGCCTGCGCCCAAACCTTGCCACCGCCGCCGATGAGCAGGCCTCCAGCGGAGACGCCCAGACCCTTCAGGAAGACGCGTCGCGACAGCGTCATGGCTGCTTGGTCTCCACGGCGACCTTCTGGATGGCGGCGCGAATGCGGTTGTAGGCGCCGCAGCGGCAAAGATTGCCGGCGAGCGAGCGGTCGATGTCGGTGGGCGTCGGCTGGGGGTTTTTGGCGAGCAACGCCGCGGCGGTCATCAGCTGACCTGCCTGGCAAAAGCCACACTGCGGTACGCCCATCTCGGTCCAAGCCTTCTGCAGCGGGTGCGACCCGTCCGCCGAGAGGCCCTCGATGGAGGTGACCGCTTTGGCGGAGGCGCGGCGTACCGGTGTCACGCAAGCACGGACCGCATGACCGTCGAGGTGGACCGTGCAAGCACCACAGAGCGCCTCGCCGCAACCGTACTTCGTGCCCGTGAGGCCGAGCACGTCGCGCAGCACCCACAGTAGAGGCATCTCCGGATCGACGTCGAGCTCGTGCGCGACACCGTTGATGGTGAGCTGGATCATAACGCCTCTCCTCGCGGGCAGTGCGCGCCGGTGTCGAGCCATCCTTGCATCAGCTTGCCGTAGACCTCTTGTGTGCCCGGCGCCGGCTCGCGGTCGTGGCCGGGATTCCAACCCCAGGCGACGAGCGCGTCGTGCGCTGCGTGATCGACGATCTGTTGCACGGCCTTGTTACCGTTGCGCGCCGGGTCTTTGAGCTGCTCGCAGATCTGCGCGGGTGTTCTCCCGAGCCAGACCGCTTCGATGGGCGCGAGGTGCCAGCTCGGCGCACCCGGTACGCGCGCCAGCTCGAGGTTCGTGTCTTGATGACAGGACGAGCACTCCATCCCGGGGACGCCATGGTTGTCGGGGCCGCGCGTGACGGGAGGATCGTGCGGGCGCTGCGCCATGAGCTGCCGCGGGGTGTCGTCCGGTGGGTGGCAGTTGGTGCATCGGGGATGCAGCATCACCTTGCTGGCTTCCAAGAAGAGGGCCTGCGAGCGGGCCGCCGTGTCGCGCATGTCCGCGAAGGCTTCAGGCTCTCGCAGCCGCGTTGGGTCACCCGCTCGATCGGCGGAGCTGGGACCCTTCGTCGCGTGACAGCCGACGAGCAACGATACCCAGATCAATGCAGCGCGCTTCATGAACCGAAAGAAGCAAACGGCGGAGGATGACCGCAAGAGGAGTGACAAAAATAGACGCCATCAGTGCAATGCCCCACTCGCCTAGGGCGCGCGCCAGCCGTCCTCCAGGTGCGGGTAGACCAGCGTGTTGCGGTACTGCGTCGTGTTGTCGTCGTAGTGGGCGCCCGGGCGCTCGATGTGAGTCACGGGAAAGCCGGCGTCGCGGAGTGTCTGGAAGCGCGCGCGAACGTCGGCAATCGCGTAGACGCCGTCTTCGGTTTGCGAGAGATGGACGATGTTGAGCTTCCAGCTCGCGGCGGTGATTCCATCCTGCAGCCCCTTGGCGCTGTACGAGGGGATGGAGTTGTACGAGAGAATCCCGGCGAACGACGAGGCGTTGCGCAGCGCTGTGTAGTAGCTCAAGTCGCCGCCCGACGAGTAGCCGCCGATATGAACGCGGCGGCGGTCGATGTTGAAGTGCGTTTTGAGCTCCGCGATAGCGTCCATGACGATCTCGGCGCTGGCGCTCTGGTTGTCCCAGCACTGGCCTTCGGCGCCGCCCGGCGCGAGGCCGATCCAGTCGGCGTCGATGTTGCTCGCCGCGTAGACATCGCCGCTGCTGGCGCCGCCACAACCGTGCAAGTAAACGTACACCTGCGCGGGCGTCTGGTGGGTCGCGTCGTAGCCGCGCGGCACCAAGACAAAATGCGTGATGCCGTTCGCTCGCATCTGCAGGGCGTCGCCGGGCTCGAACTCGAGCGGATCGGTCGGCACCGCGCCGTCAGGCGCGTCATCGCCGCCACCATCACCGCAGGCAGTCGCCAAGATGGCGAGGCAAGAAAGAGCGCGAACGAACATCGAGACACCTCGTCGGGCGTCCCCCCCGCGACGGTTTTTACACGAAGGTTACACAAGTGGCCTAGATGGGGCGGACTGCCCCATGTGTGGCATGAACTTCAGCCTAAAGATTGACGTTTTTGGTGACGTTTCGAGCTGAGACGCTACAACGTTGGCGTCCCCCCAACCTCAGCCGTTCGAGGCCCCCCATGTTGTTCCGTGCATTGCTCGGTGTCGCGCTCGTGTCTCTCTGTGCCTGTGGCGGTGAAGTGCTCGGTGACCCCGACAGCGGTCCGGCTCCCGAGACCACGAGCAGCACCGGCAACGATGGCGCGAACGATGAAGCCGCGGCCGACGACGCGATGGCGGCCGACGCCGAGGACGCCGTCGACTCGCCGACCGACACGGGCACGGGTAACGATACCGGCAGCGGCGAGCCCGCGGGCGGCGCCGTTCCCGAGGACACGCCGCCACCACCGCCGGCGCTGACCGTGCCCAGCGAGCCGGTCGCCTATCGCCCCGGCGAGAGCCTCGAGCTCGACAGCGGTACCACCAACTACTGGATCGTCGTCCCGCGTAGCTACGACGCGACCCACAAGACGCCTATCCAACTCTATGTCTACTTGCATGGTTGTGGTGGCTACAGCAGCGGCGATGTCTGGGCGGCCGGCAACATCGACGCCGGTTGGATCGGCATGGCTCCCGGCGGCACCGAAGGTGGTTGCTGGCGCGACCAAGCCAACGGCATGAAGATCGTCCTGGCCGCTATCGCGGACCTGAGGACGCACTTCAACATCGACCCGAAGCGCGTCCACATCGGCGGCTACTCGTCAGGCGGCGACCTCAGCTACTACGTGGCCATGCGCAACGCGAACGCCTTTGCCGGGGTGCTCGCGGTCAACTCGCTGCCTGCCTACGGCTACGAGAACCTCGCCGCCGTCATCGAGGGCTCCACGCGACCGTTCCACGTGGTGCACCTGTCGCAGACCGAAGACGGCATCTACCAGATCGGCACGGTGCGAACGCAGATGCAGATGCTGCGCGCCGGCGGCTTCGACGTGACGCACATCGAGCGCCCCGGCCCGCACTACGACGCGAACACCACGCCGTTTCGCAACCAGCTGGTGCACCCGCACCTGTGGGACGGCTGGCGGGCGCCTTGATGCTCAGGGAGCGTGCCAGCCGTCATTCAAGTGTGGGTAGACGAGCTCGTTCCGGTAGCCCGTGGTGTTGTCGTCGTAGTGGAGCCCGGGGCGCTCGATGTGGAGCACGTTGAACCCGGCGTTCGTGAGCGCGGTCATCTGCTCGCGGACGTCCGCGATCGGGTACACGCCGTCCTCGGTTTGCGACAGGTGCACGATGTTGAATGCCCATGCCGCGGCGCTGATGCCCTGTTGCAGCTCCGGCATGGTGTAAGCGGGCGACGAGTTGTAGGCGAGCACGCCGGCGAACGAGAGCGCGTTGCGAAACGCCGTGTAGTAGGAGAGGTCGCCGCCCGACGAGTAGCCGCCGATGTGGACGCGCCTCGGGTCGATGTTGAAGTGCGTCTTCAAGTCCGCGAGAGCGGACATGGTCAGCTCGGCGCCGTGGGCTTGATCGTCCCAGCACGGTCCCTCGTTACCGCCCGGCGCCATGCCGATCCACGTGGTGTCCATGTTGGAGGCGGCCCAGACGTCCTCGCCGCTCGTGGCGCCGCAGCCGTGCAAATAGATGAAGAGCTGCGTGGGCGTCTGGTGGGTGGCGTCGTAGGCGCGCGGCACCACCACGAAGTATTCGCTGAGCGAGCTTTGCAGGGTCAGGCGCTCACCGGGCGCGAAGGCTACCGGGTTCGCCGGTATCGAGCTTTGCGTCGAGGTCGAGCCATCGCCGCCGACGACCGAATCTCCCGGCAAGTCGACGTCGCCGAGGTCGTCGACGTCGGCGCCATCGACGTCGGTACCATCGACGTCGGCACCATCGAGGTCGGGGCCACCACCCGGCGAAGAGCTTCCGCATGCCGCCGTGAACAGCAGCAAGCCAATGCAACTACGAAACGACATCGACACGTCCCGGCGGCGCGTCCCCCAAGCGCAGCTTCTACACATCGGGAACGCGCTCGACTAGTGTGCGTCGGAGCACATGCAAGGCTCGCCAACGTCAGGGTCGACGTCTGCACCGCAAGGCGGCAACGTGCGATAAGTCCCGCATGAACGTCGAGCACGCCCAGCCAGCCAACGCCTCCGCCGCGGAGCACCGCGTGCACACGGCCCTCGTCCGTGCCGGAAAACTGACCCCAGGGGGGCGCGTGCTCATGGTCACCGATCCGCGGGGGCTCTTTGGTGTCACGCCAGGCGATCTCTTCGTGACCATGCTCACGCGCGCCGATGACGCTGGTTCGGTCGCTACCTGGATCGTGACGGCGCTGAGCCAAGTGATCGACCCGCGGACCGTGTCGCCCGAGGATCTCTGGTCCGTCGCCAACGGCTAGGTCGTCTGGTATCTTCACGCCGTCCCCCATGTCGATCCGCCCACTCATCAGCTGCCTCCTGGTGGCGCTCTGCGCTTGTGGCAACGCCGTGACCGGTGAGCCTGGCGGCGAGCCCGAGCCCATCGTCAACGACGACGAGACGGGCGACGAGCCGGGGCCCGGTCCCACGACTCCAACGCAAGCAGAAGAGCCCGAGCCGAGCTCGTTTCCGACCGAGCCCTTGACCTTCACGCTCGGCCAAGCCCTCGAGCTCGATAGCGGCACCAGCGCCTACTGGGTGGTCATGCCGAGCACCTACGACCGCACCCACAACACGCCGACGCAGCTCTACGTCTACCTGCACGGTTGCGGCGGCTTCAGCAGCGGTGATGTCTGGGCCGCCAGCAACGGCGGCACCGAGTGGATCGGCATGGCTCCCGGCGGCGCGGAGGGCGATTGCTGGGACGACCAAGCACGTCTCGCCGATCTGGTGATGGACGCTATCGCGGACCTGAAAACCCACTTCAACATCGACGCGAAGCGCGTGCACATCGGCGGCTACTCGTCGGGAGGTGACCTCGCGTATTACACGGCGTTTCGCCACGCCGGTGACTTCGCCGGCATCCTCTGCACCAACTCCATCCCAGCCTACAGCGCCTCGGGTCTCAACACCGGGATGGCGGCGGCTGCCTGGAAGCTGAACATCGTCCATCTCTCGCAGACCAGCGACGGTGTGTACGCCATCGCCGACGTTCGCGCCCGCTTCCAGGTCTTGCGCGACAATGGTTTTCCGGTCCTTCACATCGAACGGCCGGGCACGCACTACGACTCCAACACCACCGCATACCGCAACGAGCTCGTGCACCCGCATCTCGAGGACGGCTGGGAAGCCCCCTAACATGTACGTCATGGTGGACGTCGAGTCCGACGGCCCGATTCCCGGCGATTACTCGATGATCTGTTTCGGGGCGATCGCGGTCGAGCCGTCGCTATCTCGGACCTTCTACGGGCGGACGCGACCAATCTCCGACCGCTGGTTGCCGGAAGCTCTCGCCATCTCGGGCTTCACGCGCCAAGAGACCCTGACGTTCGACGAGCCCGCCGAGGTCATGGATGCCTTCGAGAAGTGGCTTGCGAATCTGCAAGCGCGCCGGCTCGTCTTCATCTCCGACAACAACGGCTACGACTGGGGCTTCATCAACTGGTACTTTCACCATTACCTGGGCCGCAACCCGTTCGGCTTCTCTTCGCAGAACCTCAACTCGCTCTACAAAGGCCTCACCAAGAACGAGGTCGCGAGCTTCAAGGCGCTGCGCCGCACCGAGCACACGCATCACCCGGTGGACGATGCTCGCGGCAATGCCGAAGCGTTGCTCGCGATGGCGGAGCAACACGGACTCATTCTCGGCGTGAAGTAATCGTCGCCGTTGCTACGCCGCTTCGGCGAGGCCGGGGATCAGTTCGGCTCGCCCTCGAGGTGCGTCACGTGCTTGTCGATGCGGGCGCGAGCCGCGGCGAGCTGCTGGCGTAGGGCATGGACCTGACGCTCGATCTCGCGAAAGCTTTGCGCCACGGCAGCGGCGTGCACCTCGTCGGCGGTGGCGATGAGACCCTCGAGTTGCAGGCTGATCTGGCGCGCGGTCAGGACCGCGGCGGCGCGCGCCTCGTTTGCCGGCGCCCGAGTCTGCGCTTCGACGAGCTGTTGCATCGACGCGTTGATCTCCGAAGCGAGGCGCCCCAGGTCGCCATAGCGAGCAGCCAATGCCTCGTGCGCTTCGCGGCGGGCGACCAGCTCATCGGCTCGGGCGCGGAGCACCTCGCCTTGCTGCTGCTGACGCTGTGCCAGCGCGCCGATGGCCGACATGAGCGCCTGCAGGCGCACGGTGAGCTGCTCTTCCATCGCCCCGACCTGGCTCAGCGCTTCGGTGGTCTTACGGATGTTGTCCAGGTCGTCGAGCGGTAGCTTCTGGGCCTTGCGTGCCAAGGCATCGAGCTCTTCGAGCTGTTCTTCCAAGGCGACGGCGGCGTCCACGAGCGGGCTGGTCTTCTTGCTCATCACGGCCCCGTGTCCTACTGCACTTGCCGGACTGACCGCCATGGTTGGGTGGCGCAACGCGTTGCGACGGCGGCTTGGCAGACGCTCTTCCCGCCACGGCGGTGCCGGTGCCGGTACGCTAGTCGATGAAACGACGTGGTCGCCACGCAGCCGCGTGGACGTGCGCGCTCGTCTTGCTCGGCACCGGCGCTTGCCGCGAGCCGGCGGAGCAGAGCCTTGTCATCAAGAGCACCGATGAGGATCCGGAGGCTTGGTGGGCCACGCCGGACAGTGATGACCCCGTGGCGAGTGACGACGATCCGGACCCAATTTCGTACGTCGAGGTCTGCGATGGCTTCGACAACGACCTCGATGGTCTGACCGACGAGGACTTCGTCAGCGTGTCGTGCTCCATGGGTGGCGACGACGGGGTGCTCGTTTGCAAAAACGGACGCGTCTTGTGTCACCAATGCGACCCTGGTGAAACCCGTGAAGCGGACTGCGGCTGCGGCATCGCACGTCACGACCGCTGCAATGATGTGGGGCGCTGGCTCTTCGGTGCGTGCAGTGGCTGCGAGGAGCAGGCTCCCGTGGGTTGTGCGTCGGCGATCGCGTGTGAGCCCGGCGACCGACGCACGCAGAGGTGCGACACTTGTACGCCCGGCGTGAATTGTGGGCCGGCATGCTTGGGCACCGAGGTCGTGTGCAACGACAACTGCGAATGGGCTCCGCAGGCGTCTTGCCTGCCGGTCAACGCGGAGTGTGATCGGGACGAAGAGCGCTACGAGCCGTGCGGCCGCTGCGGTGTCCGCAAGGTGACGTGCGACGGCTGCTACTACCAATACGAAGCGTGCGAAGACGAGGGTGTGTGCTCTCCCGGTGAGAGTTTCGCCGCGCCGTGCGGCGGACAGAGCTGTGCCCAAGGCCACTACTCCACCATCCGCTGTAGCGACCAGTGCATGTGGGTTCAAAGCGAGTGTGCCGGTTGCGACATGACCGCGGCTCCCCACGTCGTGACCACCGAGTGCGTGCCCGGCGCTGATTGCGGCGAGCGCGTGGTCCAGGAGAGCTGCGCGGCGGCCGGCAGCTCCGAGGATTGCTCCGGTGGGCAGCTTCCCCGCGGCGAGATCCAAACCGTCGTGCTTCGGGACGACTGCGTCACCCTCGAGTGCATCGCCGGCGAGTCACGCGACGTCGGCTGCACGACCGGCCTCGGACAGTGCGGTACCCAGACTCAGATTTGCAGCAACACCTGCGACTGGCCATTGGCCGGCGGCGTGTGCACCGCGCGACCAGACTCCTGCATCCCCGGCACCCAGACCTCCGAGCCGGTGTCGTGTGGCGCGAACGCCTGCGGCGCGACCTTCACGCGGACGTCGACGTGTCAGTCCAACGGCTGCGGCTGGTCGTCGCAAGATGGCGCCGGGTGTCCGGTGTGTAACGTCGGCGACACGGGAGCGCGGGGCTGCACGACCATCGAGGGCAGATGCGGTACGGAGACGCGCGCCTGCACGGGGAGCTGCGACTGGGGCACTTGGCAAGGGTGCGTCGCCAACGCCGGCTCGTGCGTTCCGGGAACGCAATCGCGGACACCTCTTTCGTGTGGGCCGAATAGCTGTGGCGCGACGTACGACCAAGTCTCCACCTGCAATGGGGCTGGCTGCGGCTTCTCGATCACCTACGAAGGCTCGTGCCCCACCTGCGCCCAAGGCCAGCAGGAGACCGCCGACTGCACGACCGGCGATGGTCGTTGTGGAATCCAGACGCGGACGTGCTCAGGGGTCTGCGACTGGGGCGGTTGGTCCGCTTGCGTCCCGCGGGCCGACTCGTGCCTGCCCGGACAACAAACGAGCACGCCCATCTCCTGCGGCGGCGGCCTTTGCGGCGCGACCATCAACCAGGTCTCGACGTGCAACGCGAACGGTTGCGGCTGGTCCACCAGCACCTCGGGCTCGTGCCCCCAGTGTAGCGCCGGGCAAACAGAGCAGGGTGACTGCACGACGGCGTCGGGCGCCTGCGGTACGCAATCACGGACGTGCTCCGGAACGTGCGACTGGGGCGGGTGGTCGGGCTGTGCCCCGCGCCCCGATGCCTGTACTCCCAATGCCATCCAGAGTCGCTCCTGCACCTGGGCGTGTGGCCTCCCCGGGTCCCAAACCGCCATCTGCAATGGCTGCGGTTGGGACGTCGTTGGCGAGTGCGTGCCGCTCGACTCGGCGGCCTGCTCACCTGGCGACAGCGAGGTCATCGGCCCATGTGCAAATTGCCCGACCCAAACCCAGACGCGTAGCTGCGACGCCTCGTGCCACTGGGTCACGAGCACCTGTCGCGCGTGCTTGTAGACCCATGCGGCCGCCAACCCGTCACGTTGCCGAAGTCAATACGGTCGCGCAATCGCGCCGTGAACCACGAGCGCGCCATTCTCGATGGTGCACCAGTTCACGTTCTCCCACTGTTGAATCACTGGCGGGGTGGGATTGAGCAGGAACGGGCTGTAGCCGAACGAGTGGTTGCTCGGCCCCTGTCCGTAAAAGCAGACGTCCTTCATGTACAACGACCCCGGTCGACCATCGGTGTGGAAGCGCAGACCGTAGGGTCCACCCCAGAAGAGCACGTCGGTCAGGTGCAGCTCGACCGCGTACGCGTCGGCGACGAACAACCCAGCCGTCGCCGCGCCGTTGTAAGCGCGAACGGTGGTGTTGCTCAGATTCATGACCGACGGTGAGTTGTTGGGGTGGTAGCACTGAATGGTGTCCGCGTGGTCGTCGCCGACGCCCTTCGACTCCAGCCAGCTGTCGACGATGTTCATGGTGGCGTTGCTGCCGCCGCAACGGTAGCCCTCGCGCACGCCGCCGTTGACGCCGTCTCCGCCAAGGCGGACACGCGATACGGTGGTGGTGCCGTTGCTACAGTTGTTGGCGATGACGGCATCGCCGTTGTTGGCCGTCGTGATGCTGCGGTCCGCTAGTGTGGCGCCACACGAAAGAGACGCCGTTCCTCCCGCCGTGGCATTGGCGAAGAACTCCTGGTCGCCGTAGCTGTAGGGGAAGCGGTGGTCTCCGCCGCCATTGCCGCCACCGCCCGGAATCGGCGAGCCGGCTGGCGCTCCACCCAAGACACGGACTTCGAGGATCGAATTCCATTCACCAGTGGTCGTGCCGTTGCCGATGATGCGGACATAGCGGGCGTCGGCATTCGGAAAATCGTAGCTCTCGAGCGTGGTGCTCGTGCCGCTCGATGTGCCCGAGTAGACCTCGGAGAAAAACGAGCCATCATTCGAGAGCGCGACATCGAACGACGCGGCCCGGGAGGTCCCCATATGCCAAGCGATGGCGATCGAGCAGATGTTGCGTGTCGCTCCGAGGTCGAGCGTGAGGGTCGCACCGAGCCCCAAGGCCGACCACCGCGTCGCGTAGTCGTTGTCGAGAACGTTAGCGGCGACATTCGGGTCCTGGAAGGTGCTCGCGACCGCGGTCGTGGCTGCTTGCGGCGCGCATGCGTTGGCGACGGCCACGGTGACCACCGACGAGGTGCGCTGATTGCCTGCCGCGTCGCGGGCGCGCGCCGAGACGGTGTGGTTCCCGTTGGTGAGCAGCGCCGTGTTCCAGCTGACCTCGTACGGCGTCGTCGTGTCTTCGGCGCCGAGGTTGGCGCCGTCGATCAGAAACTGCACGCCGGTCACGCCGACATTGTCCGACGCGCTCGCTCTGACCGTCACGGTTCCACTGACCGTGGCTGACGCCGCCGGCGCGGTGATGCTGATCGCGGGCGCCGTGGTGTCGGCCGTGCCGCCGGCCGTCGTGAAGGTGAAGTCCGCGGACGTCGCGAGATTTTCGGCGCCGTCGAGTGATTTCACGCGGTAGTGGTAGAGGGTGCCCCCGGTGAGCCCGCTCAAAGTCACCTTGTGTGTGAGGGCCAAACCATAGAGTGGCGTCGTCTGCCCGTAGCTGGTCGTGGCGCCGTATTGGACGTGCGACGTCGCGAGCTCGTCCGTGCTCCACGAGACAGTCGCGCTGCTCGCGGTGATCTGGGTAACGCCGATTCCTTGAAGCAGTGGCGCCGTGGCGTCCGTCGCACCGACATCGAGCTGCGTGCCCACGTCATCCTGGATGCCGCTTTCCACGATGTTGCCGCATGCGGCGAGGCACACGAGTGCGACGCCGACTGCGGTCGAGCCTGCATAGCGCATGGTCATCTCCTGAGTGAATGGTCCCTTGCCTTCCTCCGCGTGTGGGCAATGTTAAAAAAAGAAGTGCGGTGCGCGAGAGTGGCGCGTTATCAAGACGGAGATGGGATTTGTCGCGGCGCTCGTCGCTCTCTTGGCGTCGACCGAGCCGGTGCTGTGTGTCGATGCCGAGGCCACTATGGCGGACGACATCGTCGATGCGGTGCGGGTCCGCATGGAGGGGCGCCCGATTCGCGTCGCGCGATGTGACTCCGAGCAAGGGTCCGCGACGTGGCGGGTCACCGTGCGCTCGGCGGGCGACGACGTCTTGGCGCTGGCGATCGAAGGCGACGTCACGTGGAACAGCGAGCTGGATGTTCACGAGATGCGCGCCGGTGAGGTGAGCCGCCTGGTGGCGCTGCACGTCGTCGAGGCGGTGCGAGAGTCGGTGTCCGCTGTAGCGCCCAGGGTCGCGCCGGCCGAAGAAACCACGGCGGAGCCCGTCGCGGCGGCCGGGGCCGTCGCCATCGAGGCCCACGCGGGCCCGGTGCTTCTCGCGGATCCGTTCGGCGTCGCCGCGCAAGCTCAGCTCGCGGGAAAGTGGCAACGCGCGACCATGAGCTTCGTGGGGACGCTGGCCCTGCGTACGATGGCTAGCGCCGAGCGCCTCGGCGTGACGGCAAGCGGGGGAGAGCTTCACCTCGAGCTCGCGGGGCGCAAGCGCTGGTGGGACCTCGTCGAGCTCGGACTGCACTTGCGCGGGCGAG
Organism: Myxococcota bacterium; assembly: GCA_041288095.1. GTDB lineage: Bacteria > Myxococcota > XYA12-FULL-58-9 > XYA12-FULL-58-9 > JALHOP01 > JALHOP01. The sequence continues at coordinate 78,961 of JBGGMJ010000187.1, read as the reverse complement.
TCACGCGCATCGGGATTTCGGGCACGAACGGCAACGTCCGCAATGGCGCTCGAGCATACGTCGACTATGGCGCCGCCGTCTCGGGCCTCATGTGGCTATGGCGGGGCGAGCGGTTGGCGGTCGGGGGCATCGTGCAGGCGACGGTGTGGGCCCGTCCCCATTGGCTCTCGGTCGAGGGTCAGGAGCTGCTAAGACAAGCTCGGATCGACGTTTTCCTGGGGCCCGTGCTCGAGCTTCGGCTCTAGATGCGTTTCCTTTTTAAAGCCCAGGCGTCGCGGAGGAATAGCTCCGTGGACCCCGGCGTGGCGAGGAGTGTGGGCGCGGGTGACCCTTCGGAGGAGGCGGCCTCCGATTGGGCGCTGGTGTCCCGGAGCGTCGAGGGTGACGAGCGTGCGTTCACGGAGCTTTACGAGCGTCACGCGCCGGCGTTGTCGCGCAGGTTGCTACGCATGTTGGGCCGCCCAGACGAGGTGAGCGACGTCATGCAGGTGACCTTCCTCGAGCTGCATCGCGCCCTCGAACGCTACGAGGCCGACCGGCCGTTCGGCGCGTGGCTGCATGGCTTCGCTTACTTCGTCGCGGCAAGACACCTCAAGGCGAAGCGCCGGCGCTGGTGGCTGCGCTCCGGCAGCGACCTCGAGCTCGACGGCGCCCGGGCGCCGACCTCGAGCCCCGAGGACCAGGCCGGTCAGCGCGCCGCCGTGCGTGCCGTCTATGCCATCCTCGATACCTTGCCGGCGAAGAAGCGCCTGGCGTTCACGATGCATGTGTTCGAAGGCATGACCTTGACGGAGATCGGCGAGCTGACCGGTGACTCTCCGCAGACAGTGCGTGCGCGTGTCGAGAGCGCGCGCGAGAAGATCCAGAAGCGCATGGGAAGTGGAGCCAAGTCGTGAAACGCGAAGAGGGCACGCAACGCTACGACGCCGCGATCGATGCGGTGCGCCGGGAGACCGAAGCCGGGCTCGGCGACGCGGAGCTCCGCGCAGTCCGGGATAGCGTTGTGCGCCGGATGCGTGGGCGGCGCGTGTCTCGCGGCTGGCGCTGGCCCTGGCTCGTGCCCCTGCTCACGGCGGCCGCAGCTGCCGTGGTGATGCTGCTGCTATGGCCTCGCGTGTTGGAGCGGGCGCCGGAACCAGCGCCGGTGCGCTTGGTCGTGCGTAGCGGCGAGGTGAAGATTGCGGGCGCGGGAGAATCCGCCGCCGCGCGCGAAGGGGCGCGTGTCGAGCTCCCGGCGGGAGCGCGCGCTCACCTCGATGCGGGAGAAGTCGCGTTCATGGTGACGCGGCACTCACGCGAAACCGAGCCCTTCCGTGTCCAAGTGGGGCGCGACGAAGTCTTGGTCTACGAGGCTCAGTTCGCCGTGTTCGCGGAGGAGGCGCGGGTCGAGCGCGTGACCGTCACCGTGGGAGTCGTCGAGCTGAAGCTCGAAGGCGAGTCGTCGAGCCGTACCCTGCGCGCCGGCGAAGCGTTCGAGCGCCCGGCGGAGTCCGTCGCGGTGGAGCGTTCTCCTGATCCAGCTCGGCCTCCGCGCCGCCAGCAGCCGTCGGCAAACCCACGCGCCGTCCCGGCTGGAGCCTCGTGGGACGCGGCAATGACCAGTCTGCGAGCCGAGCGCTGCGACGCCTTGCGTGCTCAAGTCGCGGATCTCGTGAAGAGCAGCAAGTTCGCCGAGGACAAGGCCCAGGCGCTGCTGCTCGATGCTGAATGCGCCGTGCGCAAGAGCGATAAGCAAGGCGCCGTCGAGCTCTACGAGAAGGTCGCGCGTGAATATCCGTGGACGGCTAGCGCCGAGACCGCGGTCTTCGAAATGGCGACTCTCCAGGGCGACATCACGTCCGCCGAAGCGTACTTGCAGCGGTACCCCCAGGGACGTTTCGCGGACGCCGCGACCTTTCGCCGCTGCGAGCTGCTGCTGCGCTCTTCGGCCGGGGCCGAGGCGCGGGCATGCCTGGAAGGGTATCGGCGAGACTTTCCGAGCGGTATGAAGATCGAGGCGGTGGCGGACTACCTGCGCCGGCTCTCCGAGGCGACCCGATGACGTCGCGGTTGTGCCTGCTCACCGCCGTGCTGCTCGCGGCCGCGTGTGGCCGCGGCGGCTTTGGCGCCGTCCAAGACGAGCTCGCGGAGTGCTGGCCGGCTTGCGGAGGCGATGACGATGCGCCACCCCGACCATTCCCGTTCAGCTTCGATGACGTTGCTTTCTTCGCGCAGGTGACTGATTCGGCCCCGCGAGAGCTCGCCTGCGAATCCGTAGCCGACCAGAGCATCACCGAAAGCGGTGCAGGGTCCGCCGTGGTGAACCTGTGCGAAGGCGGTATCAGCACCATGACGCGCGTCCGCATTGGCGGAGGCAGCATCGGTGACGGCTATCGCTGTCGTGGCACCGCGACGATGAACATCGTCGATAGCTGGATCGAGTCGCAGGGTGGTGATCCCATCCAGTGCTATGACCCGAACAACGTCGCGAGTGCCGCCTTGAACATCAGCGGCACGACCTTGAGCGCACTGCCCGGGACCGACTCCGCCTTGTTCATCGCTGATTCCTACGCTGTCGACGTGCGGCTCACGAACGTGCTCATCCGCGGCGGCTCGTTCGGCCTACGCTTCCACACCGACGGGCGCCCGGGCACGCTCGCGCTCGATGACGTCTGCTTTTACGGCGAGAGCGACAGCGCGCACTCGTTCGACTTCGAGCCGTTTCTGCTCGACCCCAATCGTCCGACGATCGCGGCATGGAACAACGTGCGCTGGTGCACCATCGAAGGTGAAGAGCTCGTCGTCCACGGGCTCATTCCGCCGCCGTGAGGAGCGAGCGGTACAAGCGAAAGCCCGGAGCTTCCGGGCGCCAGGAGATGATGTAGAGCTCGCAGACCTCCGCGCTTTCGAAGACATAGGGCTCGCCATCGAAGTCCGGAGAGTTGAGCTCCGGAATTGGCGCCGCGTCGGTGAAGGGGCCCGTGACATCGATGCGGCTGGCGCTCCACAGCTCCGAGGTCGTCTCCGCGTTCGGATCGGCGTTGGCAAACAACAGGACGCGCTTGTCCGCTGACAGCCACGGCGCGCTGTTGTCTTGTTGTGTGAGGCCTTCGACCGGCACTGCCGCGCTGAACTCGTCGGCCGTCGTCGCGCGTTCGCTCACGTAGAGTGAACGCCGCGGGTCGGCGATCGTCGCCACGGCAAACATCATCGTGTTCCCGTCGGCTGTCAGGCGTGGATCGATGACGACCTCGAAGGGCAGGCTGACGGTGCTCGCGCGCCACCTGAACGGCGACTCAGCGGCGTCCGCGAAAACGACCACGAAGGTGCCCGCCGCGATGCCCTCGAGGGGATAGTTACCGAACGCGGCGACGAAGCCGAGCGAGGGCAACGGTTGGTATCCGAAGGTGACCACACCCGTGGGATTCACGTCGGTGCCCAGCGGCGCGATCTGATCGAAGCTCGAGGTGAGCGACGGTCGCCGTAGCTCATAGACGTCCCAGGTGCCGCCGATGTCCGTTGTAACGAACAAAGACAGGCCGTCTTCAGAGAGCACGGGATCGAACATGTTGGTGTTCACATTGGTGCGCACGGTTTCGAGCAACGCTTCGACATCGACGAGTCGCTGGGGCGTGGACCATGAGGATGATGCCAGCGGGACGCCTCCCAGGGTCGGCACGGCGGTCGGCGGCGACAGATCGGGCAGCGACGAGCGCCCGCACGCGGCACAAAGGCCTACGATCATCACAAAACGCATACGCACCGATCTTAGCCGCTTCCGCGTTGCCTAGCAGCCCAGGGGTGCCCGCCTAGCGCGGTTTCTTTGCCGCCACGGCTTCGACGGGGTGCTGCTCGCGCTCGTAGGACTCGACGAGAATCGCCAGCACTTCGAGGTCGTTCATCGCCTCGGTGTCACTCTCGTCCTTGTTCAGGAGGACATCGAGCCGTGCCAGCGCTTCCTTGAGGTCGGCGCGTGTTCTGATGGGTTTGAGCCGTTGCGAGCTCGCTGGGACGCCGCGCCTGCTGCGATGCGTGAACGTCACGTCGATGCGCAAGGCGGCGAGCAGCTTGATCGTTTCCGCGATCGTCGGGCTGTGCCCGAGCTTCGCGTTGCGACGGGCGCGCACGACATTGGTCAGCGCGGTCGTGAATTGCGCCGCGCCGAGAGCGAAGCTCTCCGTGAGATAGTGGCCGGCAAACTCGGCGTCCTGGAGCTGCCGGTCCAGGAGCGCCCCCTGTGGCGGGGCGGCGCTACGCCCGGCGGCGCGGGCCGCCGGTGACTTCTTTGCCGCTTTCTTCACTCCGCGCTTCGCAATCATGGGCCTAACCTCCGCTCGCAACCACGACGCGAGCTGGCCAGAATAGCGCGACCGAGACGAAAGCGGAAGGCATGCCCGCGCCGGTCGTCGCGCCTAACGGATGTACGCTACAGCGGCCCCGGAGAAAGCCCAGGTTCCCGGAGCGTCGAGACAAGGAGTCACGCCGGGGGCGTGGGTCTTCACCTCGAGAGTGAGCTGCTGGCCGGCGTTCAAGCGCACGAAGTACGAACGCGTGGTCGTGCCGCCGTTGCTGTAGCAGTAGAGGAGCCCGTCTTCGGTGAGCTGCTCGAAGTCGCGATTGGTGCGCGCCACGCCGCGGACGAAGTCCTCGAGGATGGGGCTGGTGCCGCCAATCGCGATGTCCTGGCGGTTGTCGGGGTCGAGAAAGTGGGGTGCGAGCGTCAGATAGTTGTCGGCGCCGCCATCGTAGGGAACAGGGTTCGAGGCCTTCACCCAAACACCCTGAGCAGTCCCAGGAACGTCGACTTCGATGCTGCCGCAGGCCGGCTCGCCGGTACGCACGACACCCAACAGCCCGGTGCGCGACTCGAGCAGGGCGCGGTTCGTCGCGTCGTAGTAGCGGCTGAAGCAGACCGCGTTCTTGTAGAGGTCGTTCGCGCGGGCGGTCACGGATGCGACCGAGCGCGTGTCGTGCATGTCGAAGTCGAAACCACCAGCGGTGGCGCCGCCGACGGTGCCGAGAGCCTCGCCCGAGGTCACGGCGATCTCGAGGCCTTCGATCTTGCAGTCGTGCACCGTCTCCGAGTCGGTCGAATAGTCGGAACACACGGCACCGGCGAGCAGGTCGGCGAACTTCGGCACCAGGGAGATCACGTGCAGGAACGTCGCGGTGGCCTCGCTGCACGGGCGGATGATCAAGCCGAAGTCGGTTTCGCCCTGCCGGAAGGGTGAGACCGTGAAGGTCGAGGAGCGCACGCCGACGACAGTCACGTTGCCGGGGGCGACGAGAGGAACACCCTGTCCGTTCAAGCGGATGCCGCTCTGGTTGTTGGGGATGACATCATCGCCGCCCGGGTCGAGCTCGCCGAAGACGATGACTTCGTTGATGGCGGTGGCCGCGACCGGCAACCGGTCGAACAGCACCGTTGCGATGTCGGCGGGGCAAGCTTGGACCAAGCTCTCCTCTTCCTCATGGGTAGGCCCATCGTCACCGCCACCGCCGCAGGCGACGCTGCCGACGCAAGCGAGACCAACCACCCAACGACACGCAACCACGCCAAACCCGCGAGGGCGCTTCATTACATTTTACTCCGCCCCTCACCCCGAGAATGGGAGTAGTTCAGGGGGCGAACGAGGTCAAATCGGGCGCGGAGAGCGGTCAGCCCACGCTATCGCGGGTGATGTCCTTCACGTTGGCGCGGCCGGCGAGCAACATGGCCTCTTTGAGCTCGCGAACGATGTGTTCGTAGACGGTTTTCACGCCGCCGGCGCCCCCGTTGATCAGGCCCCAAAGAACCGGTCTGCCGACCGCGACGACGTCAGCGCCCAGGGCGATCGCCTTGAACACGTCGATGCCCCGGCGGACTCCGCTATCGAATATGACCGGCACGCGACCGGCGACGCGCTTGGCGGCCGCTTCGAGCAGGGTGAGCGATGCCGGCACACCGTCGATCTGTCGACCACCATGGTTCGAGATCCACACCGCCGCGGCGCCGGCGCCGATCGCCTTGTCGACGTCATCCGGGTGCGTGAGCCCTTTGACGACGACCGGCAGCCCGGATTCTTCCCGCAGGAAGCGAATGTCCTCGAAGGTGATGTCCCGCTTCTGGTCCCGGAAGTCGCCGCGGCCACCGCGCTTGGGATCGTGGTTGCCGATGGTTAGGTCTGGGGGCGTATAGCGCCCATGCCGCACGTAGGCATCGGACTGACTGGCGCCGAGCGCATCGACAGTGAAGACGATGGCGGTGTAGCCGGCTTCGCGCGCGCGTTTGCACAGCCAGCGGTTAATCTCCATGTCGCGATTCATGTAGATCTGGAACCACTTGGGCCCGCTGGTGGCGCCGGCGATGTCCTCCATCGTCTGGTTGGCCGCTCCGGAGGAAACGTAGAGCGTCCCCGCGGCACCGGTGCCCCGAGCCGTGGCGTTCTCCGCTTCGACGTGGAAGCGGCCGTGTGAGCCCATGGGGCAGGTGATGATCGGGAAGGGCAGTGCTTGCCCGAGCAACTGCGTGCGCAGGTCGATGGCTTTGATGCCGCGGAGCCGGCGAGGCAGGATGGGGTGCGCTTCGAAAGCGCGCAGGTTCTCACGGTAGCTCACGCCGTCGCCGACGGGCTCGATGAACGAGTAGCGCCGCGGCGAGAGAATACGTTTGGCGTCTTGCTCGAGGTCCTGGAGGTTGACGATCTCGAGATCGCACTCACGGTTGCTTGCTGGATCGACCCATGGAGGCGCCGGCTGGGGCTTTGCCTTGCAAGGACGATCGGGTCCGTCCGCTAAAGCGGCGCTGGCTCGTCGTTGCGCGGGGATCGGTCGCGACGTCGGCGTGGAGGCTTGCGGTGGCGGAGCGTGCGTCGGGCGAGGTGTCACACCTGCATTGGCACGTGATGCTGGTTCCAAGACGCTCTCCCGGCGTGGCGTTCGGCGTTATCGGGACCGCGACGAAGGGAGCGGCATGGCGAGCGGTGCCATGGCGGCACAGGGCGTCGAGTCGGCTACTCGTACTGGGAACGACGGCGTGCTTCGTGAAAGGCGCGACGCTTCGACTCGACGGCGACCGCGAGCATGGGGCCGGCAATACCGGCGATGAAGGGTGCGAGACATACGAGCGCCTCGCGCCAGCTGTCCGGATTCATTGCTTGGGTCACACCAAAAGCGACGGCGCAGCCGAGCAGCGCGATGGGCTGTGCCGCGTTCAGGATCGCGATCTCGCGGTTCAAGCTGTCGACCGACGAGAACTGCTTCTCGACGGGCTTGGCGACGATGACCGCTGGCAGGTCGGAGCCGGCCACCGGGGCGGTTTGCACTGCCGCGGCCAACCCCTGTCGTGGACGTTCGGCGATATAAGGGGGCGGCGCTACGGTCTTTGTCTGCATGCAACGGAACTATCGTTGGCACCGCAGGTTTGTTGCGCGACAGCGCGGCACGAGAAGGTTCCTGGTCGATTCCCTCAGCCGTCGAGCCACTTGGCGGCCCGCGGCAACATCTGCATCGCCTCGAGCTCGGCCGCCGTGTACGCGAGGCCGATGCAGCGCGGTGGGGTCGACTCCATGAACAGCAGCTGGTCGCCGCGACGACCGACGAACAGCATGACGTGTTGCCAGACCTTCATCACCACGTCGCCGGGTTTCAGCTCGCGGTAATCGGCGAGCGGTGTCGTGGCCTCGGCAATACCGCCGGTCGCGATCTTGTGCTCGAGGTCCCAGGCGCGCGCCACGAAGCCCGAGCAGTCGACGCCAACGCCGATGGGCGTGAAGGCGTTGTCCTCGCGAAACGTCGGCGTGACTTCGAAGATGTGCCCGGCGGGTAGACCCGCGGCGATCCCTCGGTCGAAGGAGGCGAGATCGCTGAAGCCGCCATAGAAGTAGGGCAGGCCGACGTTGATCTTGCCACCCAGACAGAAGCCGCCGCCCACGAACTTCTCGTCGGGCGTGTCGCTCCAGACGCCATCGACGCCCAGGCCGTGATGGATGTTGGCGCGGCTTGCTCGCCAGCGGTGGCTCACCATCGCGGTGGCGCGCTCGACGACCAGGCGGCGCTCGGGAGTAACGTCGCCCAGCAGTGCGTCCAAGCCTAGCGGCGTCGTGCCGTCGTACCAAATCCGTGTGACATCGACGCCGGCGATCGGCATCCCTCCGACTGTGCGGCCGCGTCGCGCGGTCTCGAGACGCTCATGGTGCTCGGCGATCGTCGCGGGCGTTGGCGCAAGCAGCTCGAGGGCGTTGCCGCTCAAGCGAACCTTGGCACCCCGCGTGCGCAGGGCGGTGATTAGTGTCCGCGCGAGCGGATTGCATGTGGGAGGCAGTAGCGGAGCGCCTGTTTTGCGGTGAGCCAAGGCGAGGGCATCGACGTCGTACGTGAGCCCGAGATCGAAGCCACCCGCTATCGCGGCGAAAAGCTCGAAGCCGAACATCGGCGCCGCCGGCCGAGTTTCGCGCAGCCAGGCCGCGATGGTTGCGTCCAACCGCTCCATGCCGCGTGCGACCGCGTCCCGATGCGCCGACTCGGCGGGACGACAGCCGTTGCCGCCGCCGGTGACGAAGTGATCGCCGCTGGCGACTCTGTCGACGATGACGCGGGGAATGCGTCGCTCGAGCACGCCCCAACTGGTCGAGCCCAACAACAGCGTGCGCGTTTGAAGGCCGACGGTTCGCGACGACATCGAGCTATCCCGTCGTGTTCCGCTCGTAGTCCGCGCGCGTGCAGTAGTCGATGCGTATCGAGGCAATCCTGCCGAGGTTGTAGGTGCTGGTGATCGGGATATCGAGGATCACCGCGTCGGCCACGCGCAGAGCGGCGAGCGCGCGTGCTGCTTCACCGATGCAGTCGCCAAAAATGGTGACGCTGACGCTCTGCGAGCGTCGCGCGGCCGTGACACCGGCGTTCATTGGGGCGGTCTCGTAGCTGACGCGGGCGCCGGTGATCTTGCCGGCATTGATGCGTCGGATGGCGCGGACGTCGTTGATCTTGAGACCCGCGCTCTTGAGCAGCTCCGCGTAACGGGTCGCAAGACCGAGGGCGTTCGGCCCTAGCGGCGCCGTATAGAGGTCTGCATCACGCGGCTGCGGTGTGGCCGGTGACGGGTTCGCGGTGCCGATCCGGGCGGTCCAGTCGGCGATGCGCGCGCGGCCTATGAGATCGGCTTGCTCGGGCTTGGCGGCGGCGTAGCTCTGGAGCTCCGCGACGCCGACCTTCTCGTTCTTATCGCCGGCCTGGTCCGCGGCCTTGAGGAAGCGCCCCTCGGCGCTGTCGGGCGATGCGAGAGCGGAAATCGGCAGCTGAATATCCATGGCCTGTGAGCTCCTTGAGGGCGAGAGGCACAGTATCGGGGCGGCCACGCCGAGGTTTCGCTCTGCGGCCCCTGTCACTTTGGACGTGTCAGCTCGGCATGGCCGGAAGCCACACCACCTCCGGAGCACTTCCGATAACCGGACAACGCAAAACGAGAAATTGGAGAGCCTCATGTCCGTTCGCTTTCAAGCCCGCATCGTCGCCGACACCGCGAGCGAATACCTCGCCGCCGCGACGCGCGGTGCGCCAGTCGCGCAGACCAAACACGCCAGTACCGCGACCCTCGTTGGCCAGGCTGCTGACGCGGCGATGGGCGCCGCCGCCGTCGCCCTTTACGACATCGACGCCGCGCGTATCACCATGGGCGTTGCCTACCTCGCGCGCGGCGGCCTCGCGGCGCTAGGCGCGTTCTTCACCGGCTTCCGCATCAGCTTCGGCAACGGCTCGGGGTCTGGCGACTCCGAGGTGAACAGCTTCAATCGCAAGCGCCGCACCGTAACCGCCGCCGTCAATCTCGCTATCGGCACCGCGCTCCTGACCGGCATCGCTGGCCGCGAGGCTGCGATGGCGGGCACCGTGAAGGGTGCCGCCGAGGCCGCCTTTGGCCCGCTGGTCGAGAGCCTGACCCGGCCGACCCTGGCTAGCGTCCCCGAGCTGGTGCAGATCGTGCGCACGCCCGCGAACACCAGGCAGCAGCGTGTGGCGGAGAGCGACCTGCGGCTCGTCGGCGTCTACGCCTTGCCCGAGCTCTGCGAAGCCTACAGTCGCGGCACCGACGCCAAGGTCCAGGGTCGCTTCCTCGATGTCATCGAGGACATCGTGCGTTGGCCGGCGGCAGCTGACCACGCGCGCATCGCGACCACCCTCGCGGCTCACGCCGCGACCCTCGTCACGGGCGGCAAGGACGACGTGCAACGTGGCGTCCGTCTGCTCAATGCCTTGCATGACGACGTCATCGCCAAGATCCCGCAAGAGCACATCGCCTCGCTTGTGCAGGCCGAGAAGCAGCTCGCCGCGGCCGCGACCGGCACCGAAGTCGGGAGTGAGGCCCGCCGCATTCGCGACCTCGCTGGAGCGGCAATCGCGCGCGTGCAGGGCAACCGTTACGCGTCGCTCGACGATCTGATGCGCAGCTGGGACGGGAAGCCCGAAGCCTTGAGCGCCCGGGTCGCCGCCATCAGCGCCTTTGGCATTGAAGCCATCGAGCCGCTGCGCCAGAACCTCGCCAAGCTCGAGAGCTACTACGCCATCGTCGCGGTTGGCGCCGAGGTGTCGAAGCGGCTCGAAACCCTCCCGATCGCGGAAGCCTTGGCCGCTATACCGGACGACATCGATGCCGATGGCCACCGCGGCAAGCAACTGCTCGCGATGCGCACCTCGGGCAGCGTCGATCGCAAAGAGCTCGATGTCTGCGCCAGCCAAGCGCCCGAGATCGGCGCCATGCGTGACGCCTATCGCGCCTTGCTCGATGAGCTCGAGGGTCGTGCCCCGGTCGCTCCGGCGGACAAGGTCAGCCAGCCATCGGTGTGACGTCCGCCGCGGCTGCCGTGCCTAGGGCCGGAAGGAGATGACCTGGCCAAAGGTCGCCTGGACCTGGTCGGGCTTCACCGCCGCCAGCATCAAGCCGATGTACTCGGAGCTGATGTCGTCCCACTCCGCGACATACAACTTGCCACCACGCCCTGCCTGGGCCAGCAGGTGGTCGACGATCTTGGTGGCCTCGCCCTTCGTGTAGAGACGAACGTTGTCGCCTTCACGCGATGACTCATCCATGCGCGAATTCTCGGCGTTGCACAGCATGGCAACGGCGCGCTTGGCGGTGACCGCCTTGAAGGTGTCGACGGTCAACGACCCGCCGCCTGGGGCCTCGGGGTCGGCGCCGATTTGCCCGGCGAGCTTGTTGAGAGCCTTGATGCTCTCCATCTTGCGCTTCGCGACGCCCTCGTAGACCGAGACGTCGTCCACGAGCTTGCCGATGTCCTTCGCGAGCAGCTTGTCATCCACCTTGCGCATGCCGGGCTCGGGCTTCGCCGCGGGCCTATCGACGTCGCCGACGGTCTTGCGGCGCTTGGCTTCTTCACGCTTGGTCGGCGTGCTTGGCGATGGCAGCCAGCAACCACCGGGGCGACGCCTGAGCACCACCTTGGGAGTCGAAGGTTGCGTTTTACGGAGACAACCGCCGTCACCAGCTCGAATTGCGCGCATCGGACAAGCACCCCTTAGTGATGTGTGTGCCTCATCATCGACGACGCGTGGAGAACGTTGTGATGCGTCGCGCGCCAGGTGGGCACGCGGACGCGTGCGCGGAGTAGGGTGGCGAGCGCCGCCTTGTCACTTGGCCAAACACGACGTTGGTAATTCGGAAACGATAAACTTCGCGGTGGAGTCCCTCGCCCCACGCCGCGCTCGCCTTCCGTTGCCTTCGCCCGAGCCGCGATTGTCGCTCGCCGTGGCCGATGACAAGCCTGCGTCCCTGCCCAGCCGAGTCGCGGCGGCAGCGTCAGCGCTCGCCGATGGCACACTGCGCGTCGGCCCCAAGCACACGTGGCACGCGATTAAAGCCAAGCCTCTCCAATACGGCATGCTGCTCGGCGGTATCGGCGCCCTTGGTGCCGGCTTCATGGCGGCTGGGGTCGACCCTGAGCCCTATGCGATTGGGCTGAGTGCCGTGGTTTGCGGTTGGTCAGCTTACAAGGGCCTTCCCGAGATCCGTGCCCTAGAGGGTGCGGATCGTTGGCGCAGCATCGGCAGCCACGTCCTCTGGCCGGCGGCGCTGTGCGTGGCCACGGTGGTGGCAGGCCAACCGCTCGCGGTCGATCATCACGTGCCGAGCCCGTCTCTCGCGGACATCGCCAAGGCAGGAGCCCAATCGGTCGTCATCGGCGGCGACGTCCCGACGATCGTGCAGACCGTCCTCGACGTCCCCGAGGGTCCTCGCCAGAAGCGACGCTTCCGCAGGTGGCTCTTCGGTCACGGGCCAGCGAAGGCGCCAGACGTGATGTGATTCCCGTGTCAACGCGCCCGCAAACCCTGGTATCCATCGACGGTGCGACGAAGACCCAAACGCCCCGTGGGAATTTTCTCGCTCGCCGCCGCGCTCGCTTGCATCACGGGTGTGCTCGGCGCGGCGAAGGGCCAAACGGTAGCAAACACGCCGATGGTTCAGGCCCCGACGCGGGTCGCGGAGGTGACCGTCTACAGCGATCGCGCGCGCGTGTTGCGGCGCACGAGCATCGAGGTGGGTGGCGGTATGAACACCGTCGACCTCGGCGAGCTGCCGACGAACGCTTTCGCGGAGACGGTGCGGGTTAGCGCGGACGGCGGCGCGGTGCGCCGGGTCGAGGTCGAGGTCGTTCCGAGCCTCGGAACACGCCTTTCACGCCAAGAGGTCGACCAGCTCATCGAAAAGTTGGAGGCTCTCCGCGACGAGGCCGCGCTGCTCACGCGCGAGGTGCAGGTCGTCGACCGAGAGCTGGCGCTCCTCGCGAGCACGCATCCGCAGCCGGTGCCCGAGGAGGCGAAACGCCTCGACGCCAAGGTGTCGATGAGCGCGGCATCGGAACAATGGGGCAAAGTGCTCGACTTCGTCGAAGCGCGGATGACCGCGGCGCGCAAAGTGCGGCGTGAGCTCGCGGCGAAACAGGAAAGTGTCGGCGAAAAGCTGGCCAAGCTCGCAGCCGAGGCGAGCCGGCGTGGTCTCGATACCAGCGTTCGGACGGCGCCGCGGGTGCGCGCCGTGCTCGAGCCAGCGCGGGCCGGTCGCGTCACGCTCGAGCTCGAATACTTCGTCGCCCAGGCATCGTGGCACCCGCGCTACGACGTTCACTTCGACGCGAAGAGCGGCACGGCGAAGCTCCTCACCAGCGCGAGCGTCACCCAAAGATCGGGAGAAGATTGGGACGAGGCCAAGCTGAGCTTCTCCACGGCGATGCCCGGACAAGGGGTCGAGCTACCGGAGCTGCTCACCTGGACGATCGGCGAGCAGCGGGATTTTCTCCCGGTGGCGCGGCCGGCGCCCGGGCAAGCGCCGCCGTCGCGCTTTCCGCCTCCTGCGTTGGTGGTGGCAACCTCGCTCGACGCGTCGCAGCTGGAGCTGCAAGAGCGAGTGCAGCGCCTGGCCGGGCTAGCGGAGCCAAGCGTTGGCTTGGGCCAGAGCAATAACAGCGCCCAGGGAGCTTCCGCGGCACCCATGGCGCCGCCACCGCCTCGGCCGATGAAGGCGCGCCCGGTCCCGAACGCGGCCCCAAGTGGTGCCCCTGCCGACGCGCTGCAGATGGATGCCGGATACGCCAGGGAGATGGCAGCGCCCGAGCCGAGCGCGGCACCATCGAGCAAGCGGCGCACCGCGGCGGCGGACAAACCGGCGCCGGCGGGCATGGCTCTCGGGCTCGATGAGCCTCCAGCTCGCCCGCGCCTCACGGACCCGTCGTTGCCGGCGGTCGCGGCTGGCGGCCTCGACTACGTGTGGTCAGCCGCCACGGCCAGCAGCATCGCGAGCACGGGTGAGGCGGTCGATGTGCCCCTCGACGCTCAGCACTACCCGGTGAAGCCGACCTATGAGGCGACCCCGGCACTCGAGAAGGTGGCGTTCCTGCACGCCGCGGTGGCCAATCACGGCCAGCGGCCGCTGCTCACTGGGCAGCTCTCCGTTTTTGCCTCGGGTGTATTCATCGCGGAGAGCGCGCTCGAGACCACGGGCCCGGGAGCGACGATCGAGCTGCCGCTGGGGGCCGATCAAGACGTCCGTCTGGAGCGGCGCTTGGTGCCGCGCACGAAGACCAAGGGTCTCATCTCGAAAGACGAAGTGACCCGCTATGAGCTGGAAATCGACGTCGCCAACTACAAGCGTCAGGCCGTGCGTGTCCGCGTCAGCGATCAGATCCCGACCACGAACACCCAGAGCGTCCGCATCGAGCTCAAGGATATGTCGCCCACGCCGAGTGAGGGTCCGGACCCCCGCGGCATGATCCACTGGGACGTCGACGTCGCTCCCGGCAAGACCAAGACGATCAGACTGACTTACGAGATCACCCGTCCCGCCGACTGGCGCCTTTGGCAGATGTGACCCTCATGCACTTGCATACGGCCTTGACCTATCTGCTCGCGACGCTGCCGGCCCCAGCGCCGATCGCCGGCGTGACCGTTTTCACGGACCGCGCCGAGGTCACGCGCGAGCTCACCGTGACCTGCCAAGGCGGCGCCGCCAAGGCGCAGTTCACCGGGCTGTCTCCGACGCTCGATGCGAAAGCCATGCGGGCCGATGCCCGCGGCGCCGATGTGCTCGGGCTCCGCTATGACGTAGAGCCGACGGACGAAGAGATCGATGAGCGCGTGAAGGAAGTCCACGCGAGCGTCCGCGCCCTCGAGGCGCAGCTTGCGCCCATCCACGAGGAAGCGCAGGCGCTCGCCACGCGGGCTCAGTCGACCAACAGCCTCGAGCAGGTCTTCGTCAGCTTGTGGCGCGAAGAGATGCGCAACCGTACGCCACCGCTCGACCGCTGGGGCGGTACCCTCGATCGTTTGGCCCAGGAGCGTCGCGGCGAGGCTCGTCGGACCCAGGCGCTCGAGCTGCGGGCGCGCAAGCTGCAAGCGCAGCTGGACGAACGACAACGTTACCTCGCGAGCCTGGTGCCGCGCGCGCGACAGGAGCAAGGCGTCGCGGCGGTGAGCCTGCGCTGCACCTCCGAGAGCCCGCGCGTCACCTTGAGCTATGTCGTGCAGGGCGCCACGTGGGCGCCTGAGTACGATATTCGCTTCACGAGCCCGCCGGGTCGCAAGAACGGCGACGGCGAAGCCGAGCTCGTCATCAGCGCCGTCGTGCGCCAAACGACTGGCGAAGACTGGTCTGGAGTCATGCTGGCGCTCACCACCGCCAAGCCGAGTCTCGGAGCCGCGGCTCCTGAGCTCGCGCCCATCGTGGTGAGCGGCGCGAAGGTCCAAGAAGAGCGCGTCGTGGTCGAGGGGAGTGAGCGCCGCCAGCGTCTGCGTGAGGGCGGCGGGGCCGCGAGCGACGGCACAGGTGATGGGGTTACGGTCGAGGACGGCGGCGTGGCCTTTCGCCTCCAACTCAAGAAACCCGTGAATGTCGTCTCCGATGGGCGGAGGCAGTGGTTTCCCGCGGAGTCATTCGCCACCAAGGCCAACTCCAAGCTCGTCGCCATTTCCAAGCTCGCCGCGCACGTCTACCAGGTCATCTCCCTGAAGAGCCCGGCCCCTTTCGCACTGCCGGCGGGCACGCTCCACGCTTTCCGCGACGGCACTTACGTGGGCGACTCGCAGCTCCCTTACACGGCGCCGGGCGCGCCCATGGAGGTCTCCCTCGGCACGGACGACGAGCTGCACCTCGAGCGGGTGGCGCTCATCGATATGCACAAGGAAGCCCCCTTGTTCGGCTCCAAGCGCACCATCGAGCGCGGCTTCCGCACGACGGTCCGCAACGGCGGAACCCGGGCGGAGAGCGTCGAGATCCGTGAGCATTTTCCGGTGTCCAAGCGCTCGGAGATCGAAGTCCGGCTCGACGACAAGCGCAGCACCGCGGGCGCCAAAATCGATACCGACCGCGGGTTCGTCACCTGGAAGCTCGACGTGCCCCGCGGCAAGACCAGCCAAGTCGACTTCTATTTCAACGTCGCCGTGCCCGAAGACTGGAAGCTCGGCAGGTAAGCCGTCCCAAGGCCGTGGCATTGACTCCCTCGGTACGATCAGGCACGCGCCTCTCGGCGAATGAAGTCCCCCCCACGCGGAGCCATCCCGGCGACCGCACGACGCCTCGTCGCGGTAGCGCTGGTGTCCGCGCTCCTGTCCGCCAACGCGCACGCCGCTGCTCCACGTCCGGTCGAGGACGAGGCGACGCGCACCGCGCGAGCCCGCTTCAAGGCGGCTGAGACCAGCTTTGCCTTGGGCCGCTTCAAAGAGGCACTCGACGGCTACGCAAAGGCTTACGAGGCCAAGCCGATGCCGGCGCTGCTCTTCAATATCGGCCAGTGCCACTTCGAGCTCGGCGATCACGAGCGCGCCATCTTCTTCTACGAGTTGTCACTCGGTAACGATCTCGACGCCAAGCAGCGCGCGTTGGTGAAGCAGCGCCTTCACCAGGCAAGGACAGCCCAGGCCGCGGCCGAGGACAAGCGGATCCGCGCGGATGGCGCGGAGCGGCAGCACGAGCAGCTGGCGATGCGGCTGCAAGAGCACTCGCGGGTCGCGGCGGCAAAGCAGGCGGAGCTCGATGTCGAGCGCCTGCGTATGTCCGCGCCGCCGCCACCGACACCCATCTACGCGAAGTGGTGGTTCTGGGCGGCCGCGGGCACCGTGGTCGCCGTCGCGGCGACGAGCGTGATTTTGGCGACGCGCGACGCCGCGACCGTGCCGCCGCGGGGCGATCTCCAGACGATCGACACCCGAACCACTCCATGACGATACAGCGCGCACTCACCCTCGTGTTGAGCTTGGCGCTAACCACCGCCATCGCGTGCAGGCCGGACCCCGAGACGGAGGTCGTGACCGCGGTCAAGCTGACCATCGCTTTCGCGGACGCGAGCGGGCTCGACCAGGTGCGGATCTACGCCAACTTCGCGCACGGCGGCGGCAACATCTTTGCTCCGATCGTCCGCCCCGAGCAGCCCGCTCCCCTGGAGGGGGCCTCCGCCACCGTCGTCATCGTCTTCGACGACGAGAATGCCGGCCGCCCGATGATCCTGCGGGCGGATGGGCTTCGAGCCGGCGCCATCGTCGCATCGGGGCTCGTCGAGCTCACGCTTGGACGGCGGCAACTCCTCGAGGCGACGGTGATGCTCGGTGCGGCCGCGACCTGCGGCGACCGCATCACGAGCCTCGGTGTCGAGGAATGCGACGACGGCAACGGCTCATCGGGAGATGGCTGCGACCCGTACTGCTTCATCGAGCAGAATTTCGTCTGCATCCTCATTGGCTCGCAGACGACCTGTGTGTCGCGCTTCGCGCCCGCGTGCGGCAACGCCATCGACGACGACGGAGACGGGCTTGCCGACGCGGAGGACCCCGGCTGTGCCGCCGCTGGAGACACCAGTGAGCGGGGCGATGCCGCCGCGCTCCCCTGTGACAACGGCATCGACGACGATGGCGACGGACACCCCGACTTTCGCATCGACGAGCGCGGCGACCCCGGCTGCGCCGACATCTTCGATTTCTCGGAGCATGGCGCCAACGCCTGCGATGACGGCATCGACGACGACAACGACGGTCTCGTCGACGCCGGCCAGGGTGCCTCCAACGACCCAGGCTGCGATGGTCCCAGCGATACCAGCGAGCGCGGCACGGTTGTCTGCGATGACGGAGTCGACAACGACGGCGACGGACGGTCCGACTTCGCCATCGACGGCAGGGGTGACCCCGGGTGTGGCACCGTGCTCGACTCATCGGAGCGTGGCGCGCTCGCTTGCGACGACGGCATCGACAACGACGACGACGGCCGCCACGACTTCAACGTCAACGCGACTCTCATCGACCCGGGCTGCGACTCTCCGTTCGACGACAACGAACGCGGCTCGCGCGTCTGCGACGACGGCAACGACAACGATAACGACGGCCTCGCCGACTTCCATCCCGCCGGCATGGGCGATCAGGGCTGTGACTCGTTGCTCGATCTGTCCGAGCGCGGCGGCTTCGCTTGTGACAACGGCTTCGATGACGACAGCGATGGTCGCGGCGATTTCAACGTCGATGACCAGGTCAGCGACCCAGGTTGCGGCGGCCCGACGGACGGCAGCGAAAGATGCGATCCAGGTTTGGGCTGCCCCTTGTGCGACGACGGTATCGACAACGCCGACGCGGACGGCTTGATCGATGCGCGCCTTGACGACATCGGTGATCCCGAATGCACTGGACCGAACGATAACGACGAAGGCGGACTCCCGGCCTGCAGCGATGGCTCGGATAACGACGCCGACGGTCTAGTCGACGTCAACGATCCGGGATGCTCGACATCGACCGACGCCAATGAGCGCGGCACTCTGGCCTGCGACGATGGCCTGGACGACGACGGGGACGGCATCGCCGACTATGTCGACGGTGGTCTGGGCTCGCCGGCGGCCGGCAGCGATCCCGGTTGCGATAGCCCATCGGACCCGTCCGAGCTCGGAAACGATGTCTGTGACGACGGTATCGACAACGACGGCGACGGGCGCACCGACTACCAAAGCGACGGCAGCGGCGACGCCGGCTGTACGAGCCCACGCGACAACCTGCCGACGTCCGCGACCGCCGAGCGCGGCGTCGATGTCTGCGACAACGGCGTCGACGACGATGGTGACGGTCGAGCCGACTTCATCGACGATGGTACCTCTGGTGATCCCGGCTGCGTAAGCTTGAGCGACGCGAGCGAGGTAGGGACCCCGGATCAAGTCTGCGATAACGGCATCGACGAGGACAACGATGGGCTCAAGGACTTCCGCGCGAGCGGCGGCGATCCCGGCTGCACGTCGCTCATCGCCGCTAGCGAACGCTGCGGTGAGCCGAGCTGCGCGGTCTGCGACAACGGAGTCGACGACGACGGTGACGGCTCCCGGGACTTCCGTCTCGACGGCACCGGCGATCTTGGTTGCTCGAGCCCCATCGATGATGGCGAGCGCTGCACGCCGGGCGTCGGCTGCGCCGCGTGCGACGACGGCATCGACAACGAGGCCATTCCCGACGGCGCGATCGACTTCCGACTCGACGCGAGCGGCGACCCGCAGTGTACGAGCGCCGTGGACATTGACGAGACGGGCTATTCAGCCTGCGCCGATGGCATCGACAACGACGGCGACGGCCGCGCCGATTTTCGCGACGACGGAAACGGGGACCCAGGTTGCACGAGCCTCGCGGATCTGAGCGAGCGCGAGCCGACACTTGTCTGTGATAACGGAGTGGATGACGATCGCGACGGGCTCGTCGGCTTCTCGGCAATCGGCGGCGGCGATCCCGGCTGCGCTTCGCCGGCCGATCCGGATGCTAGCGAAAAGTGCGCGCCTGGTGTCGGTTGTCCGGCCTGCGACAACGGCACCGACGACGACAATGATGGCCGAAGCGACTACAACGTGAACCCGGCGTTGTCCGACCCGGGATGCAGTGGACCCGGCGACGACAGCGAGCGTGGCGCCAACGAGTGCGACGACGGGCAAGACAACGACGCCGACGGCCGCGCCGATTTTCGCGTGACCGCCGGTGTGGTCGACGCGGTGCTCTCCGATCCTGGATGTATGGATCCAAGCGACGCGAGTGAGCGTCAAAATGGTTTCATGTGCGATGACGGCCTCGACAACGACAACGACGGTCGCGCCGACGTCCACGTGACCGCCGGTGGCGTGGTCGATACGGCGCTCACGGACCCTGGCTGCGGCAGCCCGGGCGACATCAGCGAGCGTGGGTCGACGGCATGCGACGACGGCATCGACAACGACAGTGATGGAGTCATCGACTTCAGCGCAGGCGCTCACGATCCAGGCTGCGATGGGCCCGGGGACGACAGCGAGCGCTGTGTGCGGGGCACTACCGGATGCCCAGCTTGCGACGACAACGCTGATAACGAAGGTCAACAAGACGGCTTGAAAGACTACGTGGTGAACGGCAGCGGCGATCCCCAATGCGTCGGTCCCAGCGACGCCAGCGAGAACGGCGGACAAGCGGCCTGCAACAACAACGTCGATGACGATGGCGACGGCCTCATCGACTCTGGGGGTGTGGCTGGGGACCCCGGCTGTTCGAGCTCCAGTGACACTAGTGAGCGGGGCTCGAGCGTGTGTGACGACGGCATCGACAACGATGGCGACGGCCGCGTCGACTTCAACATCAATCCGAACGTCGGCGACCCAGGATGCACCTCACTCGCGGACGGCAACGAACGCTGCGTCCCGGGTACCTTGGGGTGTTTGCTCTGCGACAACGGCATCGACGACGACGGTGACGGCCGTGTGGACTTCGGCGGGGCAAGCGGCGACCCAGGCTGCCTCGACGGCTCGACGGACGACAGCGAGACCGCATCAGGGTTGCCCTGCGATGACGGTCTGGACAACGACGGCGACGGCACGCCCGACTTCCGCTCGTCGAGCGGCGACGCGGGCTGCACGGGCTTCTACGACGTGAGCGAGCGCGGTCCGGCGCACGTCTGCGATGACGACCTCGACAACGACGACGACGGCGTCGTCGACTATCCCGCCGAGGAGCAGTGCTCGAGCGCCACCGACGGCGACGAGGCGACGTGAGAGCGACGGCTCGAGATCGCCATTGCGCCGCGATTGATGGATGCGTTAGCGGTTGGTGAAGACGGAGGCTCCCGAGCCGTGGCACCACGCAAAGAAGACAAACGAAGGTTTCCGCGCGTCGAGCAAAGCGTCCCGGTGCAGCTCCGCGTGCAGACTCGCGACCGTGAGTTCAGCGCTCGGATCTACACCACCGACATCAGCCTCACAGGTATCTTCTTCGCCTCCGATTTCTTTCTGAAGACGGGCACGGTGCTCGACCTCGAGTTCCAGATGCCCGGTGACGATCGGATGGTGCGGGTGCGGGGGATGATCGTCCGCGAGGTGCGTATCGACGAGCGCCGGCCTTCGTCCAAGTTGAAGTCCGGCTTCGGCATGCGTTTCACCGAGTACATCGATGATGCCAAGACGGTCCTTGCCAGTGCGTTCTTGGCGCACAAGCTCGACGGCTTCGTCGCCGAATACCTTGGCCGCCGCTCGAAGAAGCTCAAGACCGAGGCGGCGCAACTGCGCGACATCATCGTCGCGTGGGAAGTTACGCGTATGGGCTTGGGCCTCGCGGAGCGGGAGCTCTTGCTGGGGCACTAATCATTGGTGGCCCATGCAAACCTGGGTCCCCGGCCAGGGTACGCATTGCCCTAACTTGCACGGAACAGCCTCGCTGCACTGAGGAAAACACTGACGGGTGCCGCCCGCGATGGTGTAGCCGTCGGGGCACGATGGTGGGCTTTCGGGAGCGCCCTGGGCACACGCGAGGAGATGCTGACAGGCTTCGAGCTCGGGCTGCTTGACGGGGTAGGTCGTAAAGCAGTGAGGGCGCGTCGATCCGTGGAGGTCACCGCAGTCGTTGGCCGGGGTCACCAGACGCGCACAGGCGCAGAGCATCTCCTGCTCGGAGCTCGCGGGGAGCGCCGCCGCCACTGCCCGCTTTGGCGGAGTGAGGCCAGCGGAGATCTTGCCGTTCGCGCCGCGCGTTGCCTGCAAGCGTTGCGTGTGATCCGCCCAGGCCAGGTCGACGGTGAGCGGCGCGCCGGCGAGCACGGGAGTGACGATGCTCATGGCCTCGCTCGCGACGTTGATGAAGGCGTCGCTGCTCCCGGTGACGACGGCGATGCGGCGCGGCACGTTGCGCGGTCCGCGCCGGCATCGTACGCGCAGCCATTCGTCCACCTGGACCGCTTCGCAGCCGCTCTTGCCCGCTCCGCGAATGACGATTGCGGCGGCGCCGCGGAGCTTCTCCAGGGTAGGCGCCCGAGTGCGACCCTCGGGAAGCGCTCCGGTCGACCGCGGAAGCGGTGCGGGCTCGGCGAGCGCGTCGTGAATTGCGCCAGCCACCGCCGCGTGACCCTTGGGTGTCAGATGGATGGAGCGGCTCAAGAACGCGCCAGGCTCGCTAGCGCGTAGTATCGGCGTCGCATCGACGGCGCGGATGCCGTAAGCGATGGCGCTCCGCACGAGCTGATCGGTGAGCGGCTGAAGGTCGTCGAGGTTGTGCGGCTCGAGCTCGTATTTGCGCCACTCGTCGGGTGACACCTGCAGATCGAACGGCAGCACCACGAGCATCGGCTCGCAGCTCGGAGGGCGGCATAGCTTGACGATGTCGCCGAGGATGCCATCGAGTGGCGATAGCGGATGAGCGTGCGGGGCGTGTAACGCGCGCTGCAGCTGGAAGGCGGAGAGCTCAGGCGAGCGCGCTGCCTCGCCGATGAGAGACGCGGCGACGATGTCGACTGGGTTGCCGCGCTCCGCCTGCGCGGGTGGCGGCGTCGCCGGTGCATCGGCGCTCGGGGTCTCGAGCGCCAGCAGATCCCTCCAAGAGCCCTCGGAGGGCAGCGACAAGGGGGCGGCCTTTGCGGCCTTCTTCTCGTAGCTCAGCTGCCGCACCGCGTAGATGAAGTGGGACTTGGTCGTGAGGATGTCGCGCCCAGGGAACGGGATCGTGGTCTCCGGCGCCGTCTCGACACGTACCGCCCAGCCGTCCCACACGCGGTGTCGCTCGCGGTTTGGCCGACGGATCTCGAAGAGGTCGTTGGCCAGGTTGATGGTCAAGATCAAGGTGCGGGGCTTCTGGGTTGCGACGAGCTCGCGCGCGATCCGCAGCATCTCGGGCGGACCGAGAGTGGGCACGCCGGCGTTGAGCACCGTGCGGCCGGAGAGCCCGGCGAGGCGGGCGCTGAATGTCTCGGCCTCGTCGACGCCCAAGCCGAACACCTGTGAATCGCCCAGCACGGCAATGGCGTCGCGAAGGTCCGCCGGCCATTCGGCGCCGCGGTAGCCGTGCGTGTTGATACGCACGCGCGTCGTCGGGCCGCCGCCAAAGCGGACACGCTGAGTCGCTCCCGGCCGCAAGCGCACGCCGAGCTCGGCATCCTCGACGTAGATATTCAGGTGCGGGAACGCGCCGTCGTCACGGAGCCAAAGGGCGCCCTCGGCAAGCGCCAGGCCGACCGAGAGCCAGAAGACCCACTGGAAAACGAACCGAAGCATAGGTGCAGCATAACGCGATTGAGGCTTTGTTGCCGGCACGTCCGTTTTCGGGGACGATTGGCTTCAACACCCACCGGGGGAAGACCTTGCGCCATCGCTATCTCCTCGCGGTTGGCTTGGCCGCGCTTCTCGGCTTCGCTTTCGCGTCGTTCGCCACCTACGACTTCGCGCAGCACTTGGACCGCGAGGTGCACGCAATTCACTGCTCGTTCGTGCCGGGCCTCGCTGCCGCCGACGCGAGCGGCAGCTCGGGCTGTCAGGTCACGATGATGAGCCCCTACTCGTCGGTGTTTCGCACGGCGCTGTGGGGTGGGGTGCCGATCTCGCTGCCCGCGATGGGGGTCTTCGCGTTCTTGCTCTTCTGGACCCTCGAGATCGGCTTGTCGCGACGCCACGCGGATCGCAAGGCGACGGGCTTCTTGGCTCTCGGCTTCGCACTGCCCGCGCTCATGTCGGTGCTCATGGGCATCATCTCGTTCGCCACGCTCGGGGCGGCGTGCAAGTTGTGCATTGGCATTTACGTCTCGAGCGCCGTCGGCTTGGGCGGCGCGGTCTTGCTGTGGCGCGAGGCGCTGGCGCGGCGGTCAGCCTCCGCCGCTGAGGCCGAAGACTGGCAGTCGTCCCGGCCCGAGCCGCCGGTCACACCGGCTCTCTGGTGGATGTTCGCGCTTGGCGTCGCCTTCGTCGCGCTGCCGACACTCGCCTATGTGCTCGTCGTCCCCGACCATCGCGAACGCGTCGCGAGCTGCGGCGCGCTCGATTGGCCCCAAGACTCGTACAAAGTGATGGTCCCGCTCGGGGGCTCACCCTCCGCCGTGTCCGCTATCGAGGTGCTCGATCCACTCTGCCCGTCGTGCCGCGCCTTCGAAGAGCGCTTCGGCGCTTCCGGGCTCGCGACGCGCTTCTCCCGGCAAGGCCTCTTGTTCCCGCTCGACAACACCTGCAACTGGATGGTGGGCAGCGCCGTGCATCCGGGCGCCTGCGCCGTCAGCGAGGCCGTGCTCTGCGCCGGGGATCAGGCACCGGCGGTGGTCGCCTGGGCTTTCGAGCACCAAGATGCGATCAAGGAAGCGGCGGCCAAGGACACGAATGCCGCCGCCCGTATGGCGGGCGCCGCGTTTCCACGCTTGCGCAACTGCATCGGCTCGGCCGCGGTGCGTACCCGCTTGAACAAGTCGTTGCGGTGGGCGGTGAAGAACCAAATGCAGGTGTTGACCCCGCAGTTCTACGTCGAGGGGGTCAAGCTGTGCGACCAAGACGTCGACCTCGGCCTCGACTACGCGCTGACGACGATGCTCGATATGCACGCCAAGGGCACACTCCCCATCCCGAAGGTGAAGCCCGAGCCTCCGAATTTCCCCGACACGCAGCCGCTCGCCGAGGCGGCCGCGCGGGCCAAAGCCGCTGCCGCCGTGCCCGAGCCCGAGCTCGTAGGATCCGCTGAAGCGGACGCGCCGAGTGACGACACCGAGGTAGCCGCCCCCGCGCCTTCGCCCCAGCCCGACCAGGTCCCGGGGCCCGCGCCGAAAGAAAACGGGGAGGCCCCATGACACGCTCTGTCCGGCTCGCTCCACTCGTCGCGTGTTTGGTCGTCCCCATAGCGCTGGTCCTCATTTGGGTGAGCTCCGCCAAAGCGCGTCTGGCCCAAGCGCCTGCATCAGAGCCCAAGAACGGGGTGGCTGTGGCGGCGGCGAGCGACGCCAACTACTGCAACCCCGAGCTCAAGAAGATCTTGCGGCGCGTCCTTCAGAGCTGCGGCCTCCTCGGGCGCGAAGGCACGCGCGGTTGCCAGCCTCTGGAGGCCAAGACCTTGGCCACCGTGAGCGGCGCCGACTTCAATGCCTTGTTCGAGCCGATGCGTGAGCGTGGCGGCATCATTCAGTTCGACGCGGGCAAGTCCGAGCTCGATGCCGACGACGAGCAACTGCTCGACCAGGCCTTCGCGGACCAACGGGGTGCCAGCTACTTCTTCGTGGTCGCGCGCTCGTCGCCGGAGGGCGCCGTGACCTACAACCGTGAGCTTTCCAAGGCGCGCGCCAACGCCGTGCTGAGCCACCTGACCAGCAAGGTCGATGACCCCGACCTGGAGAAAGAGGTTGGCCTGTTATGGCTAGGCGAGGAGTTCGCGCAACTCGAGGAGAAGTTCTGCGGCTGGAAGCGCAGCGGCAGCTCCGAGAGCTGCGGCGCCGCCGACATCAACCGGGGGGCTTTCATCGCGTGGATCGACTGCCGCCTTTGATCCTTGCCGTGGCGCTTGCCGCCTGCGACGCGCCTGGGACTGCTCCGCAAGCCCCGTCGCGCCGTGTGGACGCCGTGGCCGCCGCCACCACCAAGAAATCCGTTACCGCGGACTTCTGCGACGTGCACAGCGAAGGTGCCGAGGCACCCAGCTTCAGCTACCCGGAGCTCGCCGAGCCCGCGCCGACGCCGAGTCGCGCGTGGCGTTGGATCAACGTGTGGGCGACTTGGTGCGCACCGTGTGTCGCGGAGATGCCTCTACTCGAGCGATGGCGGCAGCGCCTCGGGCAACAGGGGAAGGCGGTCGATCTCGTTTATCTCTCGGTCGACGACGACGCCGCGGCTGTGGCGGCGTTCCGCGAGACCAACGGGGTCGGCCGTGGGCCACGCGTTCGTGCCATGGACGCGCTCACTCCGTGGCTCACGATGCTGGGGCTCGATAGCGCGGCGTCTATTCCCATCCACATCTTCGTTGATCCGAACGGGAAAGTACGGTGCGTGCGCCGCGGCGCGCTCGAGGCGCACCACTTCGATGATGTGGCGCAGCTGGTTGCGCAGTAGACCAACTAACGCTCGACGAGCGTAGTCGCGAGCGGGACGCCGTCGGCCCAGTACACGCCGGTGTCGCCCGCCGGCAGCACGTCGTACGTCGCGCTGCTGTCGTACGCTACGAACGTAACCGATGTGATCACCGCGCCGTCAACCTCGTGCCCGGCCCGCAGGTTACCCATGCTCCGACCGTCGGCTAGCGGATGGTTGGGCGAAGCAGCGACGGTGCGGCCGTCGCTGAGCACGAGCAGGATCATGACGTGGTCGCGCGGCGCCGGTGTACTGGCTAGTCGCAAGACCGGCGCGGCGACCCGCGCCCCGGCCGCATTGCGTGTCCACACCAGGCTCCCGGCGCGTAGCTGCGTCACGGGCACGGCGCCGGTCGGTGTGGCGATGCGCGTCGTGGCGGCGAGGCATCGGGGGCAGCTGTTGAACTGCCGCCTGCGGTTGGTCTCGGTGATCGTCGCTTGCTCGACGTTGCCCTGCACCACGGCATTGCTGAGGTTGAGCTCGTAGCGGTAACCGGTGGGCGTCGACTCGAGCTTCACCGCTTCGAGCTTCTTGTGCTCGCGGTAGACCTTCAGTTTTTGCTCGGGCCCGGGATTCGGCTGCTGCGTTGCGCCCAGCCGCTCGAGGACCGCGGCGTAGTGCGCGGCGTCGGCGGCGATGCTTGGAAGCGCCGCGAGCGCGCGACTCTGCTCACCAGCAGAGTCGTGCACGGGCCACATATCGGGGTCGCAGTAGAAGAAGTCGGGGTAGTAGTCGATGAGACCGTACTTGATCGCGGACGGCGTGTTCGCCTTGCCGATGTCGCGACTGGGTTGCGGTTTTGGCGGCGGAGCTGTTTTCGGGCGCTGGACGCCGAGGACCTGCTGCAGATGCTCGCGCAGATCGGCCTCCTCTATTTTCTCGACCCAAGCCACCGCGGCGGAGCGTTTGGCTTTCGCCCAGCCTGTGACGATGTCGGCGAGCGGGTCCTGCCTGGGGCGGTGATGGTTGTCGTCGTGATCGAAGGCTCGGTTCTGTCGCTGCTCGAGGACGGCGCGCAGCGACAGGTTAGCCGCGGCTCGCGGATCTTTCGTGGCCCACGTGGTGGCGATCCCATGCAGCGCCAGGTAGCGGCCCGGATCGTCGGGGGTGAGCTTGCTCTCGGCGAAGGCGACGGCCTTCTGGGGCTCGCGCGCGCTCCACGCACGCACCATTGCGGCTACGCACCGCGCGGCGTTGGCAGGCGCACGCGCCTCGTAGCGCGCGTAGGCGGCGAGCGCCGCCTCGACGTCAGTCGCCACGAGGGCCGGCAGGATCTGACTGTAGGCGCCGATGAGCGCGGAACCGTAGCGCTCCGGCACGACCTCGGCGAGCTCGAGGGCAAGCCGGTGGTCGACTGACGGCAACACGCCGAGGAGCTGCTCGTAAGCGGCAAGCTGCGTGCGCTCCCGGTCGTCCAAGGCCCGCACCCAGGCGATACTGTCGCGCGGCGCAACGCTTGCCCACTCGTGCAAGAGATCGCTCACTGGGTGTCCTTGGCCGTCACGCCAAAACTGCAGCGCGGCACCGGCCGCGGGCTGCGCGTCACGTCGCACCCAGCGTCGGAACAGATGCTCGGTGGCGCGCCTGCGCGGGATGTCGTTCCCCTTGTTCGGGAGCTTGGTCACCCAACGCATGGCGCGCTCGGGCTCGCGGTCACCGATCGCCACGATGCGAGCGGCCAAGTGCATGAGTGCGTCGTTGTTCGTGCCAGCGGTGCGAAACGCCTCCGCGAGACTTTCATCGTCCACCGGCGTGCCCGCGGCGATGCGCGCCACTTCTCGGCGTCGCAAGGCGTCGAAGGGGTCGTCGGTCAAGGGAGTCGCGAGGAGCGCGAGGAGGAGCAGCATTGGCCTACTTCTACTTGTTTTGACGGCGGAACGTGGGCGTGATCGACCAGGGCGTGATCGACCAGGAACCTTCTCGAGCCGCGATGCGCTGAAGGGTACAGTCGTAGAGTGTCGCGTCGCGCTCCATCACCCTTGCTGTACCTGCTCGCGAGCGCCGTTGCTTGCGGGCGCGTCGGGTACGAGCTCGAGGCGCCCGTGGATGACGTCATCGCCTCGCTGCCGTGCCTCGGTGTGAGCGAAGGGGCCGCGTGCGACGATGCCGACGCCTGCACGCGCGCCTCGATCTGCACGGGCGGTGCTTGCGTCGCTACCGAGCTAGAGACCTGCGATGACGATGGTGTCGCATGCACCTCGGAGAGTTGCGACCCTGCCTTTGGCTGTCACCGGCCCGACGACACCTTCTGCGACAATGGGACGTTTTGTGACGGTGCCGAGCGCTGCGATGCGCTCGCGGGCTGCCAGGCTGCAACGACGTTTACGTGCGACGACGGCGTGAGCTGCAGCGTCGACAGCTGCGATGAGGGCAACGACACCTGCGTCAACGACCCCGCGGCCTGTTTCGTCTACGGCTACTTCGTGATGACGAGCGCGGCGTACGATGGAAACCTCGGTGGCCTGGCCGGCGCCAACGCGCGTTGCCTCTCCGATCTGCAAGGCAGTAACTGGCTCGGGAAGGCGTCGGCGTCGCTCACGTCCGCAAACGTGCGCGCTTGGCTATGCGACGACACGACCTGCCAGAACCACACCCCGGGGGTGCTCTACAAGTTCGCGCGCGCCGGCTCGGCGACTGCGGGCGGCAACACTCTGCTCGTCGATCACCTCGGCCGCGGGCCGTTCCAGCACGCCACCGCCAACCCCTGGCAAGGTGGCGCCTACTTCGGTGTCGCAGCCAACTACTGGGCCGGACGTGATCAATTCTCACAGCTGGTTGACGGCTTTGCTTGGGAAGACCAGGTGTTCCCGACCGAGCCCAAGGGCGTGTCGTGCGCCGGATGGACGAGCAACGCCGCCGGGCAAAATGGCGAGTTTGCGACGACGAACCCCGCGGGCTGTTGCGCCGAGCGTCAGTGGGACAGCGGTGGCGGCGCCTGCAGCTCCGCGAACCTCAGACTGTTGTGCATCGTCGAACCCACGGCACCGCAAGACCGCGCTCCGGAGAACTTCGCCTTCGCGAGCTCGAGCAATGTCGGCCCCGGTGAGGTTCTCACCCAGACCGTCGTGGTGCGAGGCATCGACACGTCGATCCCGGCCGTCGTCGCGACCGTCGATGTGTTCGACACGACGCAATGGACGGCCGAGCTACGCAACGCGACGACAGCGTCGCCGTGGTCGAACGCCGCGGTGATAAGGCCCGGTGACACGCTGGAGGTGCGCACGACCTCATCGCCCTATCTCGGCACGACGATGCCGGTGGAGGTGAGCCTCGGGTCGCAGTTGTTCGCGTGGAATATCGGCACACGCGCGCCGTCACCCGAGGTCAACAACGGCTACATGGTGCTCAGCCGCGACCTGTACGACGGCAATCTCGGCGGGCTCGCGGGTGCCAATGCGCGCTGCCTCGATGAGCTTCAGCGCCTCCCGTGGTTGGGGGTGGGGCGCGTGGTTCTCGACGCATCGAGCGTGCGCGCCATGTTGTGCGACGGCTCCACCTGCCAAGGGCCGGCGCCCGGCACCAAGTACTTCTTCGCCAATAGCGGCAGCTTCACCGTGGGTGGTGGCTTCTTCATCAGCGACGGCAGCGGCGCTGGTCCGGGCAACGACTCGGATTGGGCGCCGCCTTTTTCCAGCTACTTCAGCTATCCGTTTTTCCCGTCCGTGGTGGGGTGGTGGACGGGCCGCCAAGCGGGCACCGCGACACTTTGGCCAGCGAGCTCGCACGCCGACACCTGCGCTGGGTGGACTAGTACCTCCGGTGTCGCTGGCAACTTCGGCGATCTCGGCGCGGGAGGCAGCCAGCGTTGGTCGAGCGCGAGTGGGGCCTGCGGCGTGCCTCGGCACCTGATGTGTCTGGTCACGCCTGGACGCGCGCCCTTCGGCTTCGCCGACGTCGAAGGCGCGGCGGCCAACACTCTGTATGTCCGCTCCGCGGTGGTGACTGGCATCACGGGCACCTCCACAGCGTCGATCTTGGGGACAGCGGAGCTCAGGAACGTCACCGATGCCGGACCGTGGGGAGCGTCGGTGAGTGTCCGCTCGGGCGACACTGTCGAGGCGCGCATGACATCGTCAGCGAGCGGCCACGCTGCAAAGACAGCGGAGGTGCGGCTCGGCGACTCAGTCACTGAGTGGTTCGTTCAGACGTTGGATCCCGCGGCCGGGACCGAGACGCTTCTCGCCCCCAGTTCGGGCACGTCTTACTACGGTGACTCGGTGGACGTCGGCGAGCACGTGGCCGCTTTCGGCAACTTTTTCGGCAACGATGTCATCGTGGCGACGCGATCCGGTGAAGCATGGACTGAAGCTGGGCGCGTCCTGGGCTCGGACCGATCCGGCACCTTCGGTCAGAAAGGCGCGGTGGCCGTCTACGGCGACGACGTCGTTGTCGGCGATAGCGGCAACGACGCATTGGCCGCCGGCGCCGGCTTGGTCTACGTCTTCGAGAACACCGGCACGGGTTGGCCGAGCGCTGTCGAGACGCGTCTCGTGCCGAGCGCACCGGTCGCTGGCGAAGCCCAAGGCACAGGGGTCGCCATCCATGGCAACGTCATCGCCACGGTCGGCGGGGGGCGAA
This sequence comes from Myxococcota bacterium, assembly GCA_041288095.1. GTDB lineage: Bacteria > Myxococcota > XYA12-FULL-58-9 > XYA12-FULL-58-9 > JALHOP01 > JALHOP01. Next base: position 48,599 of record JBGGMJ010000187.1, on the reverse strand, counting down.
ACATCATGGTCTGGGTCAACGGAGGCTCGGGCTGGGCCAATGCCACCGAGCATCGCTTCACCAGCGCGGGCGCGGCGAACGGCTACATCTACAACAGCGTCGCCGTTGTCGGGAACACCGTGGTCGCGGGGATCACCGGGGTCAATCAGGTCGGCGAGCTTACGGTCATCGAGGCGCAGGCCGGCAACTGGTCTTCGACGCAGCAAACCACGATCACCCCATCGCTCACGCAGATCAACGGGCCATTCGGGAGCACCGTCGCCATCAACCAGGGGCAAGACACCATCGTCACCGGCGCCTGGCAGACGGGCGATGTGGAGCCGATTTCGGGCAAGCGCTACCCGAGCAGCGGCGCCGTCTATGTCTACGAGAAGGGCGCTACTTGGGCGAGCGCCGTCGAGACGATCATCAAGCCGACGACGCCTCGTGCCGCTTACGCCTTCGGTCACTCGGTGGCGATCCAAGGCAACGTCATCGCCGCGGGAGCGCCGGTGGCCTTCGGCGGTGGCGGAGCTGTGTTCATGATCACGCGCACCTCCAGCTGGGCCAATGCGCGGCAAGAGATCCTCCTGCAGCGCGACCAGGCGGATCGACGACTCGACATCTTCGGGCAGCGTGTGAGCTTGTGCGGCGCCTGGCTCATGACGGGCGCGCTGCTCAATGACGCGTCCGGAGTCGACACCGGCGCTGCCTACCTGCACGGGGTCTCCGCCTACACCGGCGGCGTTGTCTGTGACCCTTGAGCCAGGCTCGACGCTAACGAAGGCGGTAGACGAGGGCGGTCGAGCCGCCTTCACCGAGCTGCTGACCGACGGCCCACACGTCGCTCGCTCCGGAGCCGTGCACCGCGAGAAACCGTTGCAGGTACGGCGCGCCGATCTGTTGGTGCTGGACGTCAGTCCAAGTGCTGCCGTCGAAGTGGGCGATTTGTCCCGCGGAGCCGGCCGCCCAGAGATTGTCGGCGGACGCGCCCCATATCGCGCTCAGGTCGCCGATGAGCTCCAAGTCGCGGACGCTCTCCCATTGGTCACCGTCGAAATGCGCGAGGTCGCTCGAGTCCGTGATGACCCAGACATCGGACGCGCTCGTGCCCCACACCTGGCCGTCACCGGAGGTACGGTCGGGGGTCTCGACGGAGCTCCAGTTGCTGCCGTTGTAGTGGAGGAGATCGAAGGTCCCGAGGACGTAGATGTTGGTGGGCGAGGTGCCCCAGATCGAGCTGTTGAAGTTGCTCGACACGTATGCGGCACTCCACGACGCACCGTTATAGCGGGCGACGATGGCGTCGTCGCCAACCGCCCAGACGCTGGATGCCGAAGTGGCCCAGATACTCGTGAGGCCGTCGAGGCCGATGGCGTCCGTCGACGGTAGCGTCTCGAAGGTCGCGCCGTCGTAATGCAATACGGTCGTATCGGCGCACAGCCAAACGTCGGTTGGCGAAAGCGCGAAGATGCAGCCCAGGCCACTGGTCGCCGGCGTCGGCAAGTCGGTCCAGGTCGAGCCATCGAAGCGTCGCACCGTCGTGGTGCCGTCGACGAACCAAACGTCGTTCGCGGAGAACGCCCAGACGTCCAGCACCATCTGCATCGGCGACGAGGTCACGGGCGTCCAGCTGCCGCCCGTACTGTCGTCGTCGCCGCAGGCGGCGAGCACCAGCAGGGAGAAAAGACCAAGGAGGCGTGGCATGCAGGTGGGCATCATCCCTCGACGCGGTTGGCAGAACCCGTATTCAATAGGTGACGGCGCCGAAGAGTGTCAGGGCTTCACTCTCCCATGCCGCTCTATTCGTATATCCGCCTCCCCCTGGGGGCTCTCTTGGAGCAGCTAAGGAATTGGTGGCGCGGTTTTGGGATCATCGTGGCCGCGAGCTTGTCTGTGTCCTGCTCTGGTGGGCTCTTCGTCATGGAGGAGCCTCTCGACTCGCTGCAGGTGGTGCGCTGCGATTCTGCTCATCCCGATGGCGCGTGTGCACCGGATTTCATCTGCACGGGCGGAGCATGCCGCGCCGAGTGCGGGCCTTCCGCGCAGCTCTGCCCGCCCGGGGCCGAGTGTACGGCAGCCGGCTGCGCAGAGACGCCGTGCTCGAAGAGCAACCCGTACGGTACATGCGCTGGCGCTCTGACATGTATCGACGGCACCTGCCGCGTCCAGCCGCCGTGCTCGCCGGGCAACCAGAACGGAGCCTGTCCCGAAGGTGAGTACTGCCTCGTTGGTGCATGCAAACCGATGCCTGCGTGCTCGGCGGCTTACCTAGCGGGCTACTGCCCGGGCGACCAATACTGTGACGCGGGAGCTTGCGAAGCGTTCGCATGCTCCGTGTCTCACCCTGCCGGGCATTGTGTGACGAATCGCTCGATCTGCGTCACCGGCAGCTGCCAGCCGCAACCGTGCAGTGGCGCCTATCCCGACGGGCGCTGCTTCCATCCCGACGACGTCTGCAATAGCGGCACCTGCGTTCGCCTCCCGTGCTCGAGCGAGCACCTCGAAGGCGGCTGCTATGCCGCAGGCGAAGCATGTGTTGCTGGGGAGTGCGGTGTTCCGACGTGCTCGGAGGAACAGATTACAGGCACGTGCGGCGGCGTCGACGTGTGCATTGCGGACATTTCCGACCCGGCGTACGGCAGCTGCCAGACGCCCTGCGATGGCGATCACTTCGATGGGCACTGCCCGCCGGGCGACGAGTGCGTGCTCGGCGCCTGCACCTTTGCTTGCGAGAGCTCGATACGGTGCGGCGCGGCCCAGACCTGCTGCGACGTGGGTTACTTCTGCTCCGGCGGAGAATGTGCCGAGCAATGTAGCGGCGGCGAGGTGGCCTGCGGTCAGAGCTGCTGCACCGGCGGTGAGGTCTGTGCCTTCGACACCTGCATTCGTGATCAGGGTCCCTGCATCGAGGACGGTGAATGCGAGGACGACTCGTATTGCAACTGCCCCGGCGGTGCGCCGTGCAATCCAGCGGGGTCGTGTCTTCCGTATGGTCTCGACCCCGACCACCCGCCGTTCAACGAGGACTGCGCCAACGAGATCGTCGTCGGCGTTTTTGCGCCGGGTCATCAATGCATATGGACCGGTCCAACCGACCGTGTTGCCCACTGCGGCACCTGCGAAAACCCCGCCGGCGACGCCAAGACTTGCCAGGACGGGCTATGCGTCGGCTGCGGCGCCGACAGCGATTGCAGCACCCGGGAAATCTGCGAAGGCGGCACGTGCCACACGAGCTGCGCCGCAAGCCCAGCGGCCTGCGCCGCGACCGAAACCTGCCGCGTCGCGCCGGGCACGCGGCCAGCCTGCTACGAATGTGTCGATACGGCGACCGACACCGACTGCTATGGCGGCCTCACTTGCGTTCGCGGGTATTGCGTCGATCCCTATGCCGCTCACACGCGAGTGCTGTCGACGCCGACCGTGGTGGACTTCGATTTCGACGGCAATCCAAACACCCTCAATCCGTCCATCGTCTTCGTCGCCACCGACCACGACGGCGGCGGTAGCATCGACTGCCAGGACAGCGGCATCATCCGCGTCATCGACGGTCGCGATTGCCGCACGCAGTTCGTGGTGAACCGCCGGCGTGACGACCTCTACACTCCTGCGGATCTAGCGCCGGCTGCACGAGTCGGGAGCTTTCCCGATGTGCGGGCCTGCAATCCGGTGGCACTCGCGGATCTCGATCGCACGGCGCCGACCCGCTCCGAGATCGTGGCACATGCCTCGACTTCGGGAAGCCTCTCGCCGGACTATGGTGGGCTCGTTGCCTTCCGCTACGCGCCCGCGGCGCGCGCCGGTCGTGGCGCGTTCGAGCTCGCGTGGCATTCCACCAACGGTGCGGGTAGCGCCTGGGACAACGCCTGCAGTGACGCGCCCGTCTTGTGGTCTGGTCCGTCGGTCTTCGACCTCGATGGTGATGGTCCGCCCGAGGTGCTCTACGGGCCCTATACCTACGCCGCCAATGGACGCTTTCTCAGCGTCGCCGGTAACGGCGCGGTTTCTTGCCAACCCTACAGCCTCGGCATCTTTCCGATCGTCGGCGATGTCGATGCCGACGGCATCGTCGAATGGGTGGATGGCGCGCACGTCTACGCCTGGGACGGAGTGGGTCGGGCCTGGAGCGCCGTCAACGAGCAGACCATCGCGGGGAACTATGGCCAAGTCGCTATCGCGGACTTCGGCACCTACGGCCCCGTCGCCAACGACCGCGCTACCCGAGACGCAGCTGCCGAGATCGCCGTCGTGAGCAGCGGCAGCGTCTATATCCAGACGACCTCCGGTCGCATCATCGACTACCCGGATGCCGCGGCGACGGATTTCGTCGTGGCCCTGGGCGTAGGTACCGGCGGACCGCCGACGGTGGCCGACTTCGACGGCGATTGTCGCGCCGAGGTCGCGGTCGCCTCGCAGAACTTCTTCGGTGTCTATGATCCCGACTGCGACGGCGAGACACCCGAAGTCGTGACCTGCAAAGGTGTCGCCAACGTCTCGACGTGCCCGACGCATGGCAAGGGCTTCCCGAAGGGCGTGCTCTTCCGGATCGCCAGCCAGGACAATAGCTCGAACGTGACCGGCTCATCGGTCTTCGACTTCGAGGGCGACGGCCGGGCAGAGTCGGTGTACGCCGACGAGTGCTTCACGCGCGTTTACGATGGACGCAGCGGCTCGGTGCTCTACTCGCAGTATCACTCCTCGTGCACTTGGTACGAAAACCCCGTCATCGCGGACGTCGACGGCGACTTCAACGCCGAGGTCGTCGTGCCCTCGAACAGCAACTGCGACATCGACTGCACCAGCAGCACGGTTGCTGCCTCGGCCAGTGACGCGCGCCGGGTCGACGCTCAATTCGCCGGCCTGCGGTGCGAGACGGACGCAGACTGCGCAGGGCCACCGGGCTCTTGCGCGTGTAAGTACGGGGCGGGCCCGGATGGTCGATGCCTTGCGGGCGCCGATCCGAACGATGTCGAGCTCGGCTTGTGCACCTGCGCGAACGACGCGCATTGCGGGCCAGCGTCCACCTTCCACATCTGCTCCGATCGCAAGCCGGATGCCGCGTACGACTTTCTGGGAAGCCGCAGCACCTGCCGTGCCTACCGCCCCGGTGCCTTTAATGGTGTCGTGGTGTACCGCGACATCTTGGACCGCTGGGTCGACACGCGCCGCATCTGGAACCAGCACGCCTACTCGATCGCGCACACCGGCGAGCTTGGCGTTGCCACACCGGCTGCAACCAGGAACTGGGCCGTCCCTGGGCTCAACAACTTTCGCCAGAATCTACTGACCGACGTGAACCCAGAGAGCTCACCGGACGCCACCGTGAGACCCCGCGTCACGTGTAGCTATGGCGAGGCCGGCGCCGAGCTCACAGTCTTGGCTCAGCTATGCAATCGCGGCACCGCTGACATCGGTCCGGTTCCGGTGGGGTTCTACCTGGGAGATCCGAGCGCCGGGGGCGAGCTCTTGTGCCGCATCACCCCGGCGACGGGGCTTGAGTCCGGTGAGTGCAGCAGCGTCCGGTGTCAGGTCATCAGCCTCGCTCTCTCTTGCCCGCTGTCGGTGGACGTCTACGTGCGAGCGGACGACGACCCGTTTGGCATCGGCGAGCGTGAGTGTCTCGAGGACAACAACGTCGGCATCGTGCCGGCGCATTGAGGCAGAGCCGGCGCGCGACCGCCTCCCCGCATGTTGCGGCGCGCTCGGTGCAGGCCCGGCACTGGTGCGACCGTGCCAAAGGCGAAACTTCTGCGCCTGTGGGCCGATTCACAGCCCTGGCGCCAATCCGGCGCGGAAGCCTCGTAGGATCGACGCATGCAATTTGAACGCACGGGGTTTGCGCGCGGAGTCTCGAACGTTCACGGTACCGTGGCCGGCTCGGCGACCGTGCCTGCTTGGCCCACCGCCCTCAAGCAGCGTTTGAAGACGCTCGGCTCGAAGCTCAGCGACGCCCAGATCGATGCCTGGATCGAGTCGACGTACGGCTTGAGGCCTGGCGCTGGTCCAAGCGGTGCTCCGCAATGGCGGCAGGCTTCGCGGGGCAAGATTGGCCCGGCTCTTCCCTGGGCGGCGGCTTTTGACCCGGTCAAAGGAACGGTCGAGTGGAAGCAGGCCGAATTCCGTCTCGACGACCCCCGTCCGTGGACCGGCGTATTCGATCCGATAAAGGGCGAGGTGGTCTGGCGCGAGGCGGAGAACGTCAACGGCTACGTTTATCCGTGGAGCGGCGTCTTCAATCCAGTGAAGGGCGAGCTCGAGTGGGTCAAGGCCAAGAACATCAACAACTACATCTACCCGTTCGGTGGCGCGTTCGACCCAACCACCGGCAAGGTCGAATGGAAGCGGGCGGAGTACGACTTTGGAAAAGTTCTCCCCTGGACCGCTGCCTTCAACCCCGCGAAGGGCGCGCTCGAGTGGAAGCGCGGTGCCTACGATGAGGCACCCTGGGCCGCGGTCTTCGACCCTACGAAGGGGGAAATCGAGTGGCGCGAGTGCCCTAAGCCATTTGGCTCGGCTTATCCCTGGGCGGGCGCGTTCGATCCTCGGAGCAGCCAAGTCAGGTAGGGACTTGATCGATCAGGCGAATCAACGACCTGCGCAAGAAGGTTCCTGGTCGATCTGTCTTTGTTTAGGATTGCTGCGCGGCCTTCGTGCGATCCATGTACTCGTCGTAGCTCATCGCGAGGTCGGTGAAGCGTGTCGGCGTGACCTCGACGACGCGTGTCGCCAGGCTCTGGGCAAACTGCACGTCGTGCGAACCGAAGATGACCGTGCCTTGATAAGCGATCAGCGCGTCGTTGAGCGCGGTGATGGATTCGAGATCGAGGTGGCCGGTTGGCTGGTCGAGCAAGAGCACGTTGGGCGCGAGCAGCATGGCCTTTGCGAGCATGCAGCGCACGCGCTCGCCGCCTGACAACACCGAGACCGGCTTCAACGATTCCTCGCCGGAAAACAACATCCGGCCGAGATAGGTTCGGATGAAGTTTTCGCTCTGCTCCTCGGAGTACTGGCGGAGCCAGTCGATGAGGTTCAGCTGCGAGTTGAAGTACCGCGCGTTGTCGCTCGGCATGTAACCCAAGGCGACCGACTGACCCCAGCGCACTTCGCCCTTGTCCGGCTTGTCTTCACCCGCCAGCGTGCGCAGCAAGACCGAAACCGCTTGGTCGTCGCCCACCACCGCGACCTTTTCCCCGCGGCCGACGTTGAAGCTGACCTTGTCGAGCAGTGGCTGCTCGAGAGCCTTGGCAAGCCCGGTCACGGTGAGGACGTCCTTGCCGAGCTCCTTCATGTCTCGGAAGATGATGTGCGGATACTTGCGCGAGGATGGTTTGATCTCGGCGAGGTCCAGCTTCTCCAGGACCTTCTTGCGTGAAGTGGCTTGCCGCGACTTGGAGGCGTTGGCGCTGAAGCGCCTGACGAACTCCTGCAGCTCCTTCATCTTGTCTTCGGTCTTCTTGTTTTGCTCGCGGCTCTGCTTGAGCGCGAGCTGACTCGACTCGTACCAAAACTCGTAGTTGCCGGTGTAGAGCTGCACCTTTTGAAAGTCGATGTCGGCGATGTTCGTGCAGACGTTGTTCAAGAAGTGCCGGTCGTGGGAGACGACGACGACGGTGTTCTTGAACTCCGCCAAGAACTCCTCGAGCCAGAGGATGGAGGCGACGTCGAGATGGTTGGTCGGCTCGTCCATCAGCAAGATCTCGGGATCACCGAAGAGCGCCTGCGCGAGAAGCACGCGCACCTTCTCATTGCCCGAGAGCTCCTTCATCAGACGGCGGTGTTGCTCGGTGGCGATGCCGAGACTGCTCAGGAGCTGCGCCGCGTTGGTTTCGGCATCCCAGCCACCGAGGTCGGTGAACTCGGCCTCGAGCTCGGAGACGCGCAGCCCGTCATCGTCGTTGAAATCGGGCTTGGCGTAGAGCGCGTCCTTGGCGCGCATCAGCTCGTGGAGATGATGGTGGCCCATGATCACGGTGTCGAGCGCGGTCACCTCGTCGAAGGCGTAGTGATCCTGCTTGAGCACGCTCATGCGCAGACCCTTGGGGACGGAGACTTTACCCGCGCTGGGCTCGATCTCTCCTGCCAGGATCTTCAGGAACGACGACTTGCCGGCGCCGTTGGCACCGATGAGCCCGTAGCAGTTCCCGGGGGTGAGCTTTACCGAAACAGACTCGAACAGGACGCGTCTGCCGTACGCTAACGAAAGGCCTTCAGTGGTGATCATCGTGGGGGTCCAGCGAGGGCCCCCTACAGGAGTCGAGCCACGGACGGCAAGCGGCGGGTAAGTGGCTTCATGCGCGCCATCTCGTTGTTTCTGCTGCCCCTCGTATTCTCGCTGCTGCCGGCCACCGCGCAAGCGGACAAGTCGTGCAACGCTCTCTGCGGCAAGATCAGCGAGTGCAAGCTTTGGACTTACGATTTCTGCATGAACTACTGCGCGCCGCGTAATACCAAGCCCGCCGAAACCCTGGCTCAGTCGAAGTGGTCGTGCAAAAAGCTAGCGGCCGAGATGCGCCCCTCAGGCTGGTCTTGCTTGGCTGCGGGGACGTGGCTTCCTCCCAATGACAGCGGCGGGGCGGACTACTCGGATGAGCGGCGCGTCTCGATGACCAAGAATGGCAAGACGCGCGACGCGGCCGGCATCGCGGCCTTGGACGCTTGCTCGGGCCTGTTGCATCTCCAAGCGAATCCCGTGCTCGACCCGGGATCGCTCGTCATCCGCGAATGTCGGATCATGCAGTGCTCGCCACCGTCTGCGCCGTCGTCGCCCTAGAACTCTAGGACGCGCGAGCGCGGGAACCGCTGTCACTCGAGGCGGCTTGCTAGGTTGGCGATAGCCGCCTCCCAGTCCGCTGGCGCGACGGTCACGGCGTCAACGGACCACAACTAGCGCGAGCAGCGCGTCGGGAACTCGCCGGGAACCTGGTTCCATTGCAGTCTGAAGCCGCTGGCGCGTGACAGCGCATCGGGCGTCTTCATGGCCCCTTGGCCATCACCGAACAGCGCGCGTCGGATGCCGAGCAGGTGGTTCGCGGTGCGATGGTGGTTCTCTGCGCTGAGGACGTCGCGCTCGGCCGGTTGGCCCTTGGCGGCCGCGGCATAGGCACCGAGCCGCTCCAAGCCGATGCGGTTCTGCGACGCGATCTGGGAGTCGAGCTCTTGCGAGGTCAGCTCGTCGGGATTGCCACTGCTCATCGCCGCGGCTCGGATCAAGAACGAGGTTACTTCGGGGGAAACATCAGTCAACGGGGCGGCACCAGCCATGAACGGAAAACCTCCAGCTGGTGAACATTCGCTGCCGAGCCGCGGAACGGTTGATGTCGACGGCTGACCTCGAGTCAGACAGGAGCGGCCATGGCTCGCAACGTACCCGCTTCAGTGGGTGCGTCGTCAGCCCGGAGTGCGCTCCCACTGCCAGTGCGTCTCGGCTGGGCGCTCGCGCGGCTCGCGCACCGGCCGCTGCACCGCGAGCACGGCGCGGCGGGAGCGGTCGAGAGCGTCACGCGCGATGATGACGATGCGACGCGTGGATGCCGTGAGGGTGATCTTCGCCGAGAAGCGACCCTCGGCGTCGACCAGCGCGTCGACACCGTTGATGGTGACGAGCACTCCGGGTCGCGTCTCGCCGCTCACCACCACGCTCTGCGTGGCACTCGTGAGCGCACCGACCGACGCCAGGGTGAGGCGCAGCTCGGTTGCGACGGCTTCGGTGGCGTCGCGGCGCGCGACCACTTCTCGGCCGCGCTTGATGGTTTCGGCTGCCGCCCCGCGGGTGAGCAACGCTTCTCCCTCGAGCACCGCGAAGCTCCCCGTGCCCGAGCCGGCGACGACGCCCAGGCTCCCAGCCTCGATGCGCAATGCCTCGCTCGCGCCGGCGATGGTCACGACCAGCGGAATCACCGCGCTCTTCGCATCGATGCGCATGACGCCGTGCTCGACCTCGACCCGGCTCGCGTCCGCTTCGGCGGTGAGCCAGCGCGCTCGCGAGGCTTCGCTCAGGGTGAGCGCGCTCGCGCCGGCATCGAGAAAGGTGGCACGCGCGCCGTCGTCGGTGCTGAAGGCGGTATCGCGGCGGACGTGGTCTCCAGGGTGGAGCGCGACCCGCGCGGCGCCTTCTCCTTGCCATGCCGTGCCCTGGACCTCGAGGACGACTAGCGTCGCTATCGCGGACTGACCCTCGGGGTGACGCGGTAGCGGGGCAATCGCCACCAGCAACGCCGCAACGGCGGCGACGCCGCCACCGAGCACCAGCAAGGGCCAGGCACGACGCGGCCGCTTGACTCGCGTCTGCTCCGCGCGATGACGCATGCGCGCTGCTTCGACCAGATCGCGGTCGGGCGTGAGTGACTCGAGGCTACGCAGCGCTTTGCGCACCTGATCGTCGGTTGGGCTGCTCATGGCGCCGGCTCCTGTTCGAGCATGCGCCGCAGGCGTTTCAAGGCGCGGTGGACACGCACTTTGAGCAGGGTCTGTGGCCGACCTAGCACGACAGCAAGCTCCTCGTACGGCAGGTCCTCACGAAAGCGTAGCAGCAGGATGGTGCGATCGTCGGTGCTGAGCTCTTGCATCGCAGCGGCGAGGCGGCGGCCTTCGGCGCGTTGGGCCGCCGAGGCTTCGGGGGTCGGCTCGGCGAGCTGCCACAAGCCCTGACTCACAGGCTCGGGGCTGTGGGGAACTTCGCGGCGCGCGTGGCGGCGCATGTGGTTGCGGCAGACATTGACGGCAATCTTGAGCAGCCAGGGTCGAAATGGCCGCGTCACGTCGAAGCGCTCCTGTTCGCGAAAGGCGATCAAGAACGCCTCCTGTGTGAGCTCGTGGGCTTCGTCCCGCCGTCCCACCCAACGCGCCACAAGGCTGAACACACGGCTCTGGTAGGTGGCCAGGAGCTCGCCGAACGCGTCCTCGTCGCCGCGGCGGCTGCGCTCGACGCAATCGCGCTCCCACTCAGGTGTGCCACGCACCACACGTTGATCTCCCGCACCCTCGCCAGATCGCACAGTTGCGCACTCGGTCGCAGACACCTGCCGCGATATGGACGTTGCCATACCTAGTCGCGACCGGGAGAACGGTTACAGGTCATCGGCTCTCGAGCGCCCCTAGATCCGGAGCTGCTCCCTCGAACAACGAGCCTACATCGACCCCGGCATCGATGCATGGGCTCGTCGCATCCAGCGTGAAATCGCCGTTGTCCGGATCGGTGAGGCGGCAGTCGACCACGGGGTTGCCGGCGCCGAAGATGCACGACGAGCAGGCCACTGCCGGGGTGAGCGCGTTCGCGGTGGCCGGCTCGGCCATGGTCGAGCCCGGGAGCTCGGCGGCATCACCTGTGAACAGGTTGAAGATGTTATTGCGGACACGAACCGCGGCGACGAAGTCGACACGCAAGGCGTCGTCCGTCAGACGGTGGAAGGTGTTGTTGTCGATGCGGATCTCGTCGAGGTCGTCGACCTGCACGGCGCGCGCGTGATTGGCGACGATGTTGTGGTGAATGCGAACGACCGCGCCGCGCACGCTGCTGGCGCGGATGGCGGCGCCGTTGCCGCCGTCGAAAGTGCACCGATCGACTTCGATCTGCGTGTTCCCATCGATCGCCTCGGTGCAGTCGACGAAGACGCTGCGCCGCACGACCAAGGTGCCGCTATCGGATTCCACCGCCAGCGTGGAGAAGGTCGTGAAGCGCAGATCCTCGATACGCACGTCACCGCCGTCGATGACTAGCCCGGTCGCGCCCGGAGCCAGCCCGTCACCAGCCAAGGCGCCGCGCGGCGTGCCGTAAAGCACGAGATCGTCTGTCATGGTGAGGGTCGCCGTGAGGGTGATGATCGCGTCGACACAGATCTGCTGCTCTCCGGGGCTGGAGTTGGCGCTGCTCACGGCGGCAGCAAGCGTCGCCGCGTCGACGACGCGCGTGGCTTCCGGTGCGCAATCCTGGCGCAAGACCTCTGACACGACCGTGAACGCCCGCGGCAACGTGAGCCGGCGGCGCGGTCCCACGACCAGCAAGTCGTACGTCCCCGGCAAAAGCCCCGCGGGAACGCTGGCGCTGATGGTCTGCGTGTCAATCCAGCGCACGTCGGTGAGGTCGCGCTCGCCCAGACGCGCGGAGTAAGAGCGATCGATGCTCAGCACTTCGGTGTCGAAGCGCTCGTCGACTCCCACGTCGAGGTGGTGCCCCGAGATGGTGATGGGCGTGCTCGCGTCGTTCACACCGCTCGTCGGATCGACCGCGACCACGCGCGAGGTCGCGTCGGCGAAGCACCCACCCAGCACGACCGCACCCAGAAGCGCCGCGCGTCTCATGGTTCCCAAGCGTAGCCCAGCGCCAGCGAGGCGACCAGCGGCGGTTCCGTCCATGTCGAGACGCCGCCGAGCGCGATGAGGCCGCTCACCAGGACGGCGACCAGTCCCGGCCCGGCCTGCCGTCCGACACGCACCCAGGGAGTCAGCTGTGCCGTGCTTCCCTTCAGGCTCCGCGGGCCGGCGACGGTCACACCGTTTTCGCGTACAGTCGTCGACGTACTGGTGAGGAGCACGCCGCCCATGACTCCGACGTCGCAGCGCCAGCCGATCGCGAGCGGCATCTCCCAGCTCACACCGAGGCCTAGCGGCACCAGGGCGGCACGTCGCGTCGCCGCGAGTCCCGGCTCGGCGGTTTGTTCGCGCGCCGCGTACCAGCCGCCCGCGGCCGCATCGATGCTGAGCCGCGACGGCAGCTTCGGCAGGCGCGCCTCGACGAGGACCAAGCCGCCGACACCGAGCAAGGAGCCGCGACCGACCAACGCTCCGCCATAGCCGCTCACCTGAACCGCCCAGGCGCTGCCGTAGTGACGCATGACCGTCTCAGCGCTGCTCGTGGGCAGGGAGGCGTTGAGGCGCGTCTCCTCGCGCTGGTCCGCTATGGCGGGCACCCATACTCCCTGCCAGCGTCCCGGCGCGGTCTCTACGAGCGCCTCGACCTCGCCGGACCCAGCCACCAGAGTGGGCGTCACCCCTGGGCTCGGATTGCCGAAGGCGTCGTCGACCGCGAGCATGAACCCATGATCCCCCGCGCGCTCGAGGCGCACGGTCGCGGGCTCGGCGGCGACGAGGCGAAAGGTCCGCCGCGTTGTCGCTGCCGTCGTCGCGCGCACCTCGAGCGTCAACGCGGAGTCGATGTTCGTCGGTGCCCGCAAGCGGACGTGCGCCGCGTCGCCGGCGTCGATGACGAGGTCGTCATGCGGCGGCAGGGCCATGACGCTCACCTCGGTCGCAACGGCGCGTCCAAGCTCATCGCGGGCGGTCGCCGCGAGCTCGATCGGGGCGCCCGCGCTCCACGGCTCCGCGGGCGCTATCACCTCGAGGGTCGACGCCGGCAGCGGTGCGAACATGAGCGTCGCCCGGTGCTCCGCGTGGCGCTCGCCGGCGGCAGCGCGCGTGATGATGGTGAGAGCATCCGCCGCGGCGGCGTGCGCTGCGGCGGCGGACACCCGCGCGGCACGCTCACCAGGCGCGGTGATCGGCGTCGCGCGCAGCACCTTGCCGGCGGCGCGGATGCTCACCTCGGCGTCGACCGCGGACTGCCCATCGCTGTAGACCAGGGTCGCAAGCGGCGCGCTGGCCACGCCGTCGGGCACGAGAGTGCGCACCATCGGCACGGTGAAGACGTGCAGCTCATCGGCGACGTCGAGACGGTCGAAGCGGGGTGGGACCTGACCGCGCCGGGTCGTTTGCTCGACACGCGCGGAAAGGCTCGCGGGGGGCACGACGACGCGCAGCTCGAGCTTGCCCTGAGCGTCGGTCGTGCCCGACGCGGCCAAGGTGTTGCCGAGGAAGAGACTCACCTGGGCAAGCGGCGTCGCCTCGATTTGCACGCGTGCTCGCCGCGAGATGGGAACGGTGACGAACGTCGCACGTGGCGTCGCGTAGTCGACGAGCGCCGCCGCCAGCCGTCGCGGCTTCACATCGAGCGGTAGACGCCAGCGCGCTCGAACCTCGGCCGCGCCGCCGGCGATGCTCTCGAGCTCACCGGCTTCGACGACCCACGCGTGCGTCGCTGGGTCGACATCGCGCGCCGTCAGCTCGACCACCGCAACCTCGTCGATGATCACGGCATCGGGCACGACGGCGGCCACAGGTGACGCCGCGCGCACCAGTGAGTCGATCGTCAGGAGTGCCGCAGCGAGCAGCATGTCCGGGGCTTAGCACGCTCCGACCTTTTCTGCGCGACCGCCTGTAACCAAAGCCGCTCCCGTAACAACGCCCTCGTATGCCACGTTCGAGCACGACCTTCCGCCGAAGCCTGCTCCTCGCCATCACTAGCTGTTGCCTGGCGGTGGCGGCAGCGGGCTGCGTCGTCGAGGGGATCATCCACGATCCCCTGCAATTGCAAAGCTCGTGCGAGGAGAGCGGCGCATTGGTCATCGAAAACCAGTGCTTGGGGTGCCATTCGGCGACCCTGCCGAGCACGGGGCGATTCGGATCCCCGGCGGGAGTGAATTTCGACACCCCCGGCGACATCCGCGCCCTCTCGAACGACATCCGTACCGCTATCGAAGACGGGGTCATGCCCCCCAACCAGCGGCTGTCCGATTGCGACCGCGCGCTACTCTTCGAAGAGCTTCAGCGCCTCGCCGATGCGCCCTGTCAGCCCGCGTGCTCGGGTCGCGCCTGCGGCGAGGACGGGTGCGGCGGCTCGTGCGGCACGTGCGACGCGGGCCTCGCCTGCACCGGGGGTGGCCAGTGCATCCAAGAGGTCTGCCTCCCCGACTGTGAGGGCGCGGCGTGCGGCGACGATGGCTGCGCTGGGAGCTGCGGCAGCTGCGGGTCGGGCACGCTGTGCTCGGACGTGCGCGCGTGCGAGTGCATGCCGAACTGTAACGGCAAGGTTTGCGGCGAGGACGGCTGCGGCGGCGCGTGCGGCGAATGCACCGCGGTCAACGGTGCGTGTTCGCAGGGGCAGTGCATCTGCGTGCCCAACTGCAACGGCAAAGAGTGCGGTGACGACGGCTGCGGCAACGCGTGCGGATCGTGCGCCGTCGGCTCGACGTGTACCTCCTCGGGCACGTGCCAATGTGTGCCCAGCTGCAACAGCAAGGAGTGCGGCGACGACGGATGCGGCGGATCGTGCGGCGTCTGCGGGTCAGGCACCTCGTGCAATACGACCAGCGGTCAGTGCGTGACGACGTGCACGCCGAGCTGTAGCGGGCGCGTGTGCGGCTCGAACGGGTGCGGCGGGTCGTGTGGCACCTGCGGCTCGGGCACCACGTGCAGCACCGCCGGTCAGTGCCAATGCGTGCCGAATTGCGTCGGCAAGTCGTGCGGCTCGAATGGTTGCGGTGGCTCGTGCGGCAGCTGCGGAGCGGGTCTCCAGTGCAGCGCCGGCGGCCAATGCGGTTGCACGCCCGACTGCAGCGGTCGCACCTGCGGGAGCGATGGCTGCGGTGGCTCGTGTGGCTCGTGCGGCGGGGGCGCGAGCTGCAACGCTTCAGGTCAGTGCGGCTGCACGCCGAGCTGCAGCGGCAAGACCTGTGGGAGCGACGGCTGCGGTGGCACGTGCGGCACCTGCGCTTCCATCCAATCCTGCAACACCGGCGTGTGCGCCTGGCCCGTGAAGACCTTCGCGACCGACGTGTACCCGCTCTTCCAGAAGCCCACCGGGAGTCGCACCAATCGCTGCGCGCAAAGCTGCCACAACGCCTCGGACAACGAAGAGAACCTCGACCTCTCGTCGGTGACCAAGGCGTACAGCGAGCTCGTCAACGTGACCTCGCGCCAGTGCACCGGCAAGCTGCTCGTGAAGCCCAACGACATCGCGGGGAGCTATCTCGTCAACAAGCTCACGGGGAGCGGCATCTGTGGCGGTAATGAACGGATGCCCGAAGGGGAGACACCGCTGACGGCGGCGGAGATCGATGTCATCAGGGCTTGGATTGCCACGGGAGCCGCGCCCTAGCGGCGACGAGTGATCGACCAGGAACCTTCTCGTGCCTTGCGGCGAAGCCGCCGCCGCGCCAGCGGCGCCCTCCCGCGCAGCGACGGGCGACACCCTCCGACTCAAGCTGGGAGCGGACATCCGGAGCGCGGGCGCACGACAACCGGCGGCGGTCCGCAAACCCCCGGAGCGGAGCCCCCGACACGGCGCAACGCGCGAGTTTCGCAGTGCTGCCAAGCAGCCGTCGGGTCCGCCCTAAAGGCGGTCCCGACCGTTAGGCGCGAAGCGCCGATAAAAACAATTTTTCCCGCAACGAGCCTAGGACGGATTGGGCTCACTCAGTCGAGTTGCGGGAAAAATTGGGGAACTAGGATTCGAACCTAGATAAACGGAGTCAGAGTCCGTTGTCCTGCCGTTAGACGATTCCCCAAGATCTATCACTGACCGCTACTGCGTACTGCTCTGCTGCGCTCTCGGTTTCCCCTTGGCTTTGGCCGGAGGCCGTTTGCCGCGGGGTACGACGTAGAGGCGAACTTCACCGCCGCGTTCGTAGATGTTGATGCCTTCCCATTCGGTGTTCTTGCGGAGCGACGCCAGGTGCTTCGCTCGGATGCCGGGTTGGTTGATGATGTTGTACCAACGGACCCCGGATTCCTGCTTGAACATCCTCTTGTAGTACTCGATGGCGTCGTCGAAGCTTCGATTCACCTTGTAACGACCGGGCTCGCCCAGAGGCGAGGCACCAGCTGCGACAGGGGCTTTCACCGGCACTTCGGCTTGCGCCACGAGTGGCATCAATAGGGCTGGCAACAACGCGAGCACGCATACGAAAACGGGTCTCGGTGCGTTTCTCACGAGCGGCCAAACCCCTCCCAAAAACCGCGGGTTTTCTAAACGAATGGGAGCGCCGGTGTCAACGCGCGAGAAGCGCGCGCGTTGCATGCCCCAGTCTCGGCGCGACTAACTGAGCGCGACGCCGGTAAGGAGCGGGAACGCCTCGGGTGAGGCGAAGGCGGCGCCATAGCTGCCGTGACGAGCGACGAGCTCACGGATGCGGTTCGCTAGCACGCCGAGGGGCACGTCGTGGTTGCCCCACTGGACGGTGTGCCCGTAGTCGACGACCGCGCCCGTGCCCTTGTTGTCGAGCCGCTTGCGGAGCGCGTCGGCCTCGACCAGGGTCGCAGCCGCGGTCAAGAGCTCGACCATGGGATCAAAGGACGAGCTGCCCGGCAGCGCCCCGTGCCAGCCCTCCTCGACATGCATGATCTCGTGGATGGCAGCGATCCCGATGGGTAGGTGGTAGTCGCCGACACTCAGCGGGCTGCCCACGACCGGTTGCATCGACCAGGTGTTGTCCGCGGTCTCCTTGTCGTGGGTGAAGTTCCAACTCTGTGCGCTGGGATCCCAGGTGACCGCGTTCTCGGGGGTCAGGCCGCTTCCGCTATAGCGGGCGATGTATTCCGCGAAACGCTTGGCGGCGAGCCGCTCGGCTTCGACCGCGCGCGACCACGGAATGAGGGCGATGCATTCCGCCTTGTAGATAGCGCCGACGAGCTCGAACAGCTCGCGAGCATGGGGCGCTGAGCGGACGGACTCGAGCTCGCTGGCCCGGCTGCCTACGACTGGACTGAGGCGGGTGTGGCGGCCAGGTGTCTCGCGGAAGTTGAGCCGCCGCTCGAGCCGCGCCAGGCGCTCGGTATCGCGATTGAAGCTCAAGCCACCACGGCGCAGCTCGGCTGCGAGCGCCTTGGCCGCCTCGGCGATCTCCGGTTGGTTCTCCCAGGCACCATTCGGATCCCAGGCTCCCAGCACCACGTGACTCGCGACGGCCGTGAGCCGGTCCTTGGGCGTGCCAAGGCCGACCAGCAGCGACGGCACGTAGCTCAGGCAGCCATGGACGACCATCTGCGCGATGTTGGCGGCTGCCGCTTCGCAATGGCGGGCAGTGGCGTTCGGCGGGGGAGTCTGGACCGCGAGCCCGCGCACGCGAAGCGCGCTGATGATGTCCATGCGCCACTCGGGCTTGCCGGTATGAAGTCGCCAAGGCCCTGGAGTAGGTGGCGTCGGCGTGGCTTCGCGGACCGGGATTGGCTCGGTGAGTATGGCCGTCGTTGCGGCACCGCGTGTTGTGATTCCGGCCATTGAACCCAGAAATTCTCGGCTAGTCGGGGCGACCCGTGCGCTGTTCTCCTGGCACACCGCCGCCGTTCGCGGGATCACCCGGGCTCGTCGAGCATGTCGAGATAGAGGTCTTCGACCTTCTTGCGCGCCCATGGCGTCCGCCGCAGGAACTTCAAGCTCGAGGGGATGCTCGGGTCGATGGTGAAGCAGCGGATCTCGACCCGGCGGCCGAGCTCCTCGAACCCGTAACGTGCGACGAGTCGCTCGAGGATCATCGCCAGGGTGATGCCGTGCAGTGGATCGGGCGGCATGGGTCTCAGCGAAGGACGCCGACCGCCTTGAACGCCGCGAGGACCGCCGCCTCGGCCGGGCTGCCCTTGCCGTGCAGATCGACCGCTGCCCGCTGCACCGCCTTCACCCAGGCCTCGAAGCCGTGTTTCGTCGGGTCGTCGGGCATGCGCTTCATGCCTTCGAACCAGAGCTTGCGCATCGCGGGGTTGCCGACTTTTTCGGCGACCAGCACGGCGGCGTAGCTTAGGAGCTGGCTGTAGCCCTCGGAGCGCGCACCTGACTCTGGGATCTCCTGCAGCGTCTTGTACGGCGGCTTGGCGAGGTCGCGCAGGTCCTCCCCCAAAGCGGGCTCACCGCCCGGAATCTCGTCGCCGACGACCCAGTTGCTGTCATCGGCGCCGGTGCCCATGACGTCCCCGAAGGACTCCGCGATAGCGCTCATTTCGTGGTTCTCGTACGAGTATTTTCCGAGGGCGATCTGGATGCCGTGGCCGACCTCGTGACCCATGATGGTGGGGGAGAACCCGAGCGAACCGACGCCCAAGGGGACCGACGGACGCAGGCCGAGCACGATGGTGCCGGTCGCCGTGGAGAAGGTGGCGTTGCGATTCTTGAGACCCGCGAGGTCGGCGCGGAGAGGGCTGCCCTTGCCGTCCCAGCCGTCGCGGCCGAGCTCCGTGCGCAAGAAGCGGTCGATGCGGACCAGATTGTCGAACGCGCGGTCGACGAGCTTGTCCCCGGTGGGGGCGTCGCCCGAGCGGCGCAGGACGAGGTCGCCCCGGCGGACTTCGAGTAAAGTAGCCATGATTTTCAATGGGTAAGGGGAGAAGAGAGAAGCGGTCTGGAATATCGTCAGCGCGCCCGTGACGGTGCGTCGCAGCCCGCAATAACCGGTTGACGGCTCAGCCTGGATGCCGGACTATAGGTGAATCCGGCGCGGGAATACCGCGCTCGAGCAAGTCGAAGAATCGCCCTGCTCGGTTCGTGCTTTTGGTGGAAACTCTGGACCAATGTTGCACTAACGGGAGTGGCTGCGCTTAGAGCCGTGTGCATGCCCCGGACCCACGTCGATTCATTTCGGCGGGGGTTGCAGAGGAAGCCTAAAGCTCTAGCGGTCTGCTCCCACCTGGTTCGCCAGGTCTAGAATCCCCTCGACACGGCCATAGCGGGGCATCTTCGACGGTTCGTTCGTTGCACGGCAAACAAGAGCTTCGTCACCAATTTCGCGAACGACGTCGGGCCGTCCCACCGACCGTGCGCATCGAAGCATCGAAAGAGGCCGCGAGCGCCGCGCACCCGTGGCTGCTCGCCAAGACGCCCAAGCGTGTCGCGCTCTTCGTCTCACTCAAGGACGAGATCGACACCCAGCCGCTCTTCGACCTGCTGCGCGCCGCTGGGGTCGAGGTGGTGCTGCCGCGGGTACGCGTCGCCGACACCTCCCTTGATTTCGTTCTCGCGCACGACCTAAACGACCTGGTGCCCGGTCCGTTCCGTCTCCTCGAGCCACGAGGTCCTGCCGTGCCGCTGCAGTCCGTCGATATCGTGGTCGTGCCGGGGCTCGCCTTCGACAAGAGCGGCGGGCGTCTCGGGTACGGGGCGGGTTACTACGACCGCAGCCTCGACGGTTACGGGGGCGCGACTCTCGGGTTTTGCTACCGCTTCCAGGTGATCGACCAGCCCCTGCCGCGCGCGGCCCACGATTGTCACGTGTCCGCTATCGCCTACGATGGTGGAGTCCACGAGGTGCCCGCGTGAAGGACCTCTGGCCGTTTCTCGTGATGCTCGCTGCCTTCTCGCTGATGTTCGCGCGCGTGCTCATGTCGCGCAAACGGCCGCCGGAGGTCGTGCCGCGCGATGACAATCGCGGCGACGAGCTGCGCGAGATGGAGCGCCGGCTGCGCGAGCGCGAGGCCTCTATCGACGAGCGAGCCCGCGTGCTTGCCCAGCGGGACCGCGACATCGAGAAACGTGCGTCCTCGATCGCGGACAACGAGAGGGTCGTCGACGAGCGCCTCAAGCGCATCGACGAGCGGGTCGAAGAAGCGCGTCGCGAGCTGGAACGAGTGTCCGGCATGAGCGCCGCCGAAGCTCGCGACGCTTTGCGCGCCAGCATCGAGGGCGAGGCGCGCGAGCTCGCCGCCAAGCGACTGCGAGAGATCGACAAGACCCTCCAGGAAGAGAGCAAGGAACGCGCCGCGCGTCTTCTGTCCGAGGCCATGCAGCGGCAAGCGAGCGCCTTCGTCGCCGAGACCACGGTCGCGGTGGTCGACCTTCCCAACGATGAGATGAAAGGGCGCATCATCGGCCGCGAGGGACGCAACATCCGCGCTCTCGAAGCCGCGACCGGCGCCGACGTCATTATCGACGATACGCCGGAGGCCGTGGTGGTGAGCGCCTTCAACCCGGTGCGCCGCCACGTCGCCAAGACGTCGCTCGAACGCCTGGTCGCCGATGGCCGCATCCACCCGGCGCGCATCGAAGAGATCGTCGGCAAGGTGACGGCCGAGGTGAACGAGACGCTCATCGTCGCGGGTGAGCAAGCGGTGAACGAGCTCGGGCTCACCGGCGTGCACCCCGAGCTCATCAAGCTGCTCGGACGCTTGAAGCACCACGTCGTGGGCGGCCAGAACGTCCTCACGCACAGCCTCGAGACCGCGATGCTTACGGGCGCCTTGGCGGCCGAGCTTGGCATGTCCGCTACCCACGCGCGGCGCGCTGGTCTGCTGCACGACGTCGGCAAGGCCGTGGGTCACGAAGGCGAGGGGCATCACGCCGACGTTGGAGCGGACCTCGCCGCCCGCTATGGCGAACGGCCCGACATCGTTCGCGCCATCCGTACGCATCACGACACCGATCCGGACACAGTGCTGGGCACGTTGGTCTACGTCGCCAACGTCATCAGCAAGACCCGCCCCGGAGCCCGGCGCGACCAGATCGACAGCTTCATCAAGCGGGCGAGCGAGCTCGAGAAAACGGCCATGGCCTTCGAGGGGGTCGAGAAGGTCTACGCGGTCCAGGCCGGCCGCGAGGTGCGCGTCTTGGTCGACTTCGCGCGCATCGACGATGCCAAGGCGCTCGTCTTGTCCCAGGACATCGCCCGCAAGATTCAAGACGAGCTCACCTACCCAGGTGAGGTCCGTGTCACGGTGGTTCGCGAAGCGCGCGCCACGGAGATCGCGCGCTAGCGGATGAGACGCGGAGTGTTGGTCATCATTGCCGTGTCGACGGCCTTGCTCTCGTTTCCCACGCGCGCCGAACGTCTCCTCGAGCCGTTCCACGAAGACCTCGTGGTGCCCGAGGCCGAGCCCGAGTCCGCTCCGGCGGATGAAGACGACATTCTCGGACCCTGGAGCCCGAACGTCGCGCCGGTACCCGCCGACCCCACGGTGGCGCCGCTCTTTGCCGACTCCGGGTCGCCGCAGCCCACGACCGATGCCAGGCGGACCGTCCTCGGGACGTTGGTCTGCCTGGTCGCAGTAGCGGTCCTCGCTTACCTCGGTGGCCACCGTAAGGTGCGCGAGATCGAAGGCAGGTTAGGCCTGTCGCAAATGATCACGTCCGGCTTTCCGTTCGTCATCATGGGCGTCATCGCGCGCTTGCCGAGCGTCGGTATCGTGAGCGACGCGGTGCTCACCGAGCTCGGCCCGGCTCTGCGGTTCGCGCTCGCGTGGATCGGGTTCGTCATCGGCGTGCGCTTCGACACGCGGCTCTTCGCCGACGTGCCCGCGAGCGCCGCCCGCGCGGTGCTGGCGGTGACCGTGCTGCCGTTCGCGTGCGTCGTCGCCGCTTGCGGCGCTTTGCTCTTCGGCATCGAAAACGTCGGACACGAGCTCGTGAACAATCCCGTGTTCTTGCGCGACGCCATTCTCCTAGGGACCGCGGCTGCGATGACCGCGCCCGACGGGCCCGATGCCGAGCCCGCGCGCCGCCGCCTGGTGCGCCTCGAAGAGCTCGCCGGCATCGCCGGCCTCATGGTGGTCGCGGCGTACTTCCGTCCCACGGTGAACGCCACTTGGCAGCTCCCCGGCACCGCCTGGTTGTTCCTGACGCTCGGTATGGGGTTCGTCCTAGGCGCCGTCGTTTATGCTCTTTTATTGCGGACGAGCGGCGCTCTCGACTTTCCGGTGTTGGTCCTGGGCTCCATTGCTTTCGCGGGAGGCGCCGCCGCGTACCTCTCGCTGTCGCCGGTCGTCGTAGCCTTCGTCGCCGGCGTCATGGTCGCGAACTTGCCTGGGTCCTTGAAGGAGCAGCTGCAACCGACCTTGCGGCGCTTCGAGCGCCCCATCTACTTGTTGTTTCTTTTCGTGGTCGGCGCCATCTGGAACG
The DNA here is from genome assembly GCA_041288095.1 of Myxococcota bacterium. Classification (GTDB taxonomy): domain Bacteria; phylum Myxococcota; class XYA12-FULL-58-9; order XYA12-FULL-58-9; family JALHOP01; genus JALHOP01. The sequence continues at coordinate 25,975 of JBGGMJ010000187.1, read as the reverse complement.
TCGCCGATTGGCGGAGCTGGGCGCTCGCGGTGCTCTTCGCGGCCATGCGCCTCACTGGCAAGTACCTGGCGGCGCGTCTCACCTGGCGTCGTGAAAATCTAGAGCTGCGCCGTGCGCTGGCGCTCGCGCCCATGGGGCCGATTGCCATCGCTATCGCGGTCAGCGGTCAGCTCCTCTACCGTGGCGGCGCGATTGCTCTCGTCGCGTCGGCGGTCGTCGGCGGGGCTTTGCTCACCGAAATCATTCTCCAGGCCGGTCGTCGCCTCTTCGTGCGCGTGGGGGCGATGTGAACTTCGTCCTCTTGCTGGTCCTTACAGCCATCATGCACGCGATGCGCTCGTTCAGCGCCAGCATGGACGTGATGAGCAACGGCACGACTCTGGCCTTCGGCTACCTCTTGCTCGTGGCCTTTTTCGTGGGCGGGTACTTCAAGGCGGTGAGCTTGCCGAAGCTGACCGGGTACCTGGTGACTGGGATCATCGTTGGACCGCCGCTCTTCGACCTCGTGTCGCACGCCATGCTGGAGAGCCTCGAGGTCGTCAGCGGCATGGCCATCGCGCTCATCGCCATGTCCGCTGGAGCGGAGCTGGAGATGAAGAGCATGCGCCCGCTCATCCGCAGCGTGCTGTCCATCAGCTTCGTGGCGCTTGCCGTGACGGCGTTGCTGCTGACCGGCGCCATCTTCATCGCCAGCGACTGGATGCCGTTCTTGCGCGACCTGCCGCTCGGACCGCGCATCGCGGTCGCCGTCATGTTGGCGACCGTGATGTCGGCACGCTCGCCCGCGGTGGTCATCGCCTTGCGTGACGAGATGCAGGCCCAGGGCATCGTTTCGCGCACCGCTACGGCGAGCGTCATCCTCGGCGACCTCACGGTCGTTGTCCTGTTTGCGTTCGTTTCGGCGGTCGCCAAGGCCGCCTTGGGTGACGGTGCCTCGGCACTCGAAGCGGCGGCTGGGGTGTCGTGGGCAATCTTCGGCTCCCTCGGGTTCGGAGCCGTCCTTGGCTTGCTCCTGGCGGTGGTCTTGCGGCGGGTGCCCAAGAGCTCGCCGCTCTTCGTCATGCTCATGGCCTTCGTCATTGCCGAGGTCGGTCAGCGGCTGGGGCTCGATCCCTTGCTTCTCGCGTTGTCGGCGGGCCTTTTCGTGCGCAATTTCTCTGATCAGGGACTGACCTTACACGAGGTCATTTCCGGGGCCGGCTTGCCGGTCTACGTGCTGTTTTTCGCGGTCGCAGGGGCTTCGCTGCATCTCGAGGCCCTTCGTACCGTAGGCTTGTTGGCCCCGGTTTTCGCCCTGACCAGGGCTGTTGGACTCTTGCTGGGCGGTAGACTAGGGGCGAAGCTAGGAGGCTCGCCTCCCGAGGTTCGACGTTATGCCCCCTATGGATTGCTGCCGCAGGCCGGCCTTGCGCTCGGATTGTCGCACCTCATGGCGCGGACTTTCCCGGGCCTGGGCGCCGAGGCGGGCGCTTTGACTTTGGCCGTCGTTGCCCTGAATGAGCTGATTGCACCAGTTGTCTATCGCTGGGCCTTGGTGAAGAGTGGGGAAACGACGCAGAAGAATGGTGAGAGCCCGGCCGTCGTAGCGACCGCCGGGGGACATTCATGACGAGCACGCCGGCGACAAATGGCGCGGCACCGGCCGCGCAGCGTGAGGCTCCCAAGCCGGAGCCCATGGCACCCGAACGTTCGCAGACCGGGACCGGCGACTCGCCCGGTAAGAAGCTCATCATGCGCCGCTTCGAGGACATCATCGAGTCGGTCCAGGGCTATCACCCGTCGCCCGACTTGGGGCTCATCCAGCGCGCCTACATGTACTCGGCGAAGGTGCACGCCGGGCAGCTCCGCAAAAGCGGAGAGCCGTATCTCATTCATCCGCTCGAGGTCGCTTACATCCTGACGCAGCTGCGTCTCGACGAGGCCAGCATCGCCACGGGTCTGCTCCACGATACCGTCGAGGACACGCTCGCGACGCTCGACGACATCAGGACGATGTTCGGCGCCGAGACGGCGACGCTCGTCGACGGCGTCACCAAGCTGTCGCAGATCCACTTCGACAACGACCAGCACAAGCAAGCGGAGAACTTCCGCAAGATGCTCGTGGCGATGGCCAAGGACATCCGCGTCGTGCTCGTAAAGCTCGCCGACCGTTTGCACAACATGCGGACGCTCGAGCACATGAGCCCGGCGAAGCAGGCGCGCATCGCCCAAGAGACCATCGACATCTACGCGCCGCTCGCGAACCGCTTGGGCATCAACTGGATCAAGAGCGAGCTCGAGGACCTTTCGTTCCGCTATCTGCAGCCGCTCGACTTCCAGAAGCTCGATGGTCGCATCACCGAGCTCTACGCCAAGCGCGAAGAATATGTCGCCGACGTCTCGAAGACCTTGAGCGCCGAGCTGCACAAGCGCGGCATCACCGCTGACCTCCAGGGCCGCCCGAAGCACCTCTACTCGATTTACAAGAAGATGACGCTGCGCCAGCTCGACTTCGAGCAGGTGCACGACCTCATTGCCTTCCGCGTCCTCACCGACAGCGTCGGCAAGTGTTACGAGGTGCTCGGGCACGTGCACTCATTGTGGCATCCGATCCCCGGCCGCTTCAAAGACTACATCGCCATGCCCAAGCCCAATAACTACCAGTCGCTCCACACCAGCGTGGTCGGGCCGGGCGGCGAGCGCATCGAGATCCAGATCCGCACGCACGAGATGCACCGTGTCTCCGAGGACGGCATCGCCGCGCACTGGGAGTACAAGGAGTCGGGCAAGATCGGCGAGAAGTCGAAGCAGCAGTTCGCTTGGCTGCGCCAGCTCCTCGAGTGGCAGCGTGATCTCGAAGACCCGAGTGAGTTCCTCGACACCGTCAAATACGACCTCTTCACCGACGAAGTCTTCGTGTTCACGCCGAAGGGCGAGGTCATCTCGCTCAAGCGCGGCGCGACGCCGGTCGACTTCGCCTTCGCCATTCACTCCGAGGTCGGCATTCACTGCGCTGGGGCGAAAGTAAATGGCCGCATGGTGCCGCTGCGCACCGAGCTCAAGTCCGGCGACATGGTCGAGATCATGACCAATCCGCAACAGCGGCCATCGAAGGATTGGCTGGCGCTGGCGCGGACCGGTAAAGCCAAGAGCCGCATCCGCGCGTTCATCCGCGCCAACGAGCGCGCCCGTAGCAAGGAGCTCGGCTCCGAGATGCTCGAGCGCGAGCTCAAGCGCTCGAACCTGTCGCTGCAGAAGCTGCTCAAAGAGGGCAGGCTGCAACAAATCGCCGAAGAGTCGCGCCACGGCACCGTCGACAGCTTGTTCATCAGCATCGGCTACGGGCGCACGACGCCGCAGAGCATCGTCGAGAAGATCGATCCCGAGGCCACCAAGAAGGGCGCGGTCGCCGAGTCCGCGTCGGTGTTCACGTCGCTGTTCAAGCGCGCGGTCACGCGCAAGCGCCGGGCTACTGGGGGCGTAGTCGTCCAAGGCATCGACGACATGCTCGTGCGCTTCGGCAAGTGTTGCTCGCCGTTGCCGGGTGATCCGATCACCGGCTTCATCTCGCGCGGTAAGGGCATCACCGTGCACCTCGCGACCTGCACGCGTGCCGCCGATCTCGATCCGGCGCGACGCATCGAAGTCTCGTGGGACGAGCACGCAACCTACGCGCGCCCGGTTACCTTGCGCGTCATGACCGGCGACCGCCCCGGCATCCTCGCGACCATCTCGCAGTGCTTCACCAACAACGGCGTCAACATCGCGCAGGCCACCTGCAAGGTGACCGCGAAGGACCGCGCCGTGAACACCTTCGAAGTCATGATCAAGGACACCGACCAGCTCCACAAGGTCGTGAACGAGATCAAAGCGATGCGCGGTGTGATCGGCGTCGAGCGCATCTGAGGCGTCCGCTATAGCCGACGACGGAGGGGCCTCTGTCGCCATGCAAGTGTGTGTCCGAGCTCACAATTTGCGTGGCTTGCGGACCACACTTGCGGACACCAGCCCCCACACCGCACTGCATCCTGACAGGCGATCAGAGCCGTAAAGCCGCCAGAATCCGCCCTCCGCGTAATGTAATCGCGGGTGGTATGCACGTTGCACACGCACCCACACGCCCCACACGCTAGGGGCACCACGAGCTGCTCGTGGGTCATCTGGGAGTGTGTTCGAGATGAGGCTCGCTATGGTTCATCTCAAAGCTCGACTGACCGCTGTAGCGTTCATCGCTGCCGTGTGTGCCGTCGCCTGTGGAAAGCAGAGTGATGTAACCAACGACGTCGAAGCATTGGCCGGCGGCGATGGTTCAGCCTGGTGGGAAGGCGACGGCACGTCGGGCGGCCCGAACAACGGGCCCGGCTCGCAGCAAGGTGGTCCGTCCGAAGAGAAGTGCGACGGGCTCGACAACGATCTAGACGGTGATGCCGACGAAGACCTCGGCGGCGAGAATTGCACCGGCCCCTCGGGCGGCGCGGGCGTCGAGCGCTGCGTTGCCGGCAAGATGGTTTGTCAGGAGTGCACGCCCGGCGAGAAGAAGACGCGCACCTGCGGCTGCGGCATCGACACGGACGACGTTTGCAATGACAGCGGTCGCTGGGTGAACGGTGTCTGCGATGGTTGCGACAAGCTCACGACCGATTCGTGCGGTGTCAATGCGGTTTGCCGCCCTGGTGAAGAGCGCATCCGCCGCTGCGACATGTGCCCGGTGGGCCAAGACTGCGGCTCCTCCTGCATCGGCGCGACGTTCCGTTGCACCGCGGGCTGCGAGTGGGAGCAGGTCAGCGCCTGCCAAGTGCGGCCACCCGTCTGTGACCGCGATAGCAAACGCGTCGAGGAGTGTGGCCTCTGCGGCCGACACGACGTGACCTGCGACGGCTGCTTCTTCGTCGAGGGGCCGTGCCAAGACCAGGGCGCTTGCGAGCCCGGTGATTCGCATGCCACTCCCTGCTTCTCGAACGCTTGCACCGACGGCTTCACCGCCATGGCGCGATGCAACGATCAGTGCTCGTGGATCCCCGGCACCTGTGACGGCTGCGCCCCTGGTCCGCCAACCGACGTCCACATCAACTGCGTCGACAACGCGCCCCAGTGCGGTGAGCGCATCATGCGCCGCCAGTGCATCGGCCAAACGACGGTCAACTCGTGCCAGGACGAGCCGCTCATCCAGGGCCAGTACACGCAGACGACCATCAAGGACGAGTGCGACGACGTCGAGGCTCCGAACACCTGCACGCCGAACCAGGTGCAGACCCAGACGCTGCAGTGCGGTGCCGGCTCTTGCGGACGGACGCGTACGCTCACCAGCACCTGTCTCGGAAACGGTTGCGGCTGGACCGAGGTCGTCAGCGGGTCGTGCGGTAGCTGCACCAGTGGCCAGACCCAAACGCGCGATTGCACGACCGGGACCGGCGGCTGCGGCAGCGAGACACGCTCGTGCACCAGCGGCTGCGACTGGGGTTCTTGGTCGACCTGCACGCCGCGCGCTTCCGAGTGTACGCCCGGCGAAGAGCAGATGCGTAGCTGTACCGCTGCCTGCAACAAGCCCGGCACGTCGCTATGGCGGTGCGCCGGTGGCTGCGGCGGTTGGCAGCAGATCACCCAATGCCAGTCGAATGACGTCCAGTGTAATCCCGGTGATATGGAGGATTTAGGCGCATGTCCGCTATGTCCCTCAGTGCACAGAACCCGCACATGCGATGCGGCAACGTGCTCTTGGGTCTCGTCGACATGCCCGGTGTGTCAATGAAGCGGTTGGTGTGGGCGGCGGCGATGGTGTTTGGGATGACCGCGTGCACCGGTGCAGAGCTCTACGTTGACCAGGAGTTGTTGCCGGAAGCGATGCGCGAGATGTCGAAGGCGCAGCTATGCGTCCCCGACGCTCTCCGCGAAGAAGTCCCGTACAAGCTGTTGTTCGTGATCGACACGTCGGGCTCGAACATGACGAGCGACCCGACGCCGCCTGGTGGCGCGCCGCGCCGCGAGATCGCGGTCCGCAACGCCATCAACGCGCACATCAGCAAGACCAACGTCTCGTTCGGAGTCATCACGTTCTCCGACGAGCCGGTACGTCAGACCTTCGGCTACACGCGCGACACCACCGTGCTCGCTGGCGCCCTCGAGAACATCGCGCAGGCGCAAGGCGGCACCAACTACTCCAACACGCTGTGGGCGGCGATCGACTTCATTCAGAACGACATCGAGTCGTTGAGCGTCGCTGAGGCCGCGCGCACGCATTACATCGTGTTCTGGCTCTCTGACGGTTTTCCGACTGTTGGTGTCACCGAGCCGGCGGCGATCACACCCGGCGTCACCCACCTGTGCGACGCCTTCGGTCCGCGCGTCGCGAATCTTTCGTTCAACTCGGCATTCTTGGGCGGCGCTGGTGACGTAACGGATGTCGCCAACGCCCAGGCGCTGCTGTCCGACATGGCGGACGAGTGCAACGGGCGATACTTCAACATTCCGTCTGGCGGGTCCTTCAGCTTCGACGTCAACACCGATCCGGTGATCCGCAAATACGAGCTCGCCCTCTATGCGGCGACGAACCTCAACGTTCGTCTGGGCCAATACGGTCCGGCGCCCGACAGTGACGGCGACGGCTTGCTCGACGCCGAGGAAGTTCACTGGAAGACCGACTCGGTGAACCTCGACAGTGACAACGACGGTGTCCGCGATGGCATCGAGGTGCTCGTTCAGCCATTGCGCTCGCCGACGCGCCTCGACGGCAACTGCACCAATCCGGGCGTCGACACCGACGACGACGGCCTCTACGACTGCGAAGAGGTCGCCATCGGCACAAGCCCCGCGCTCATCGACAGCGACGGTGACCTGCTGCCCGACGGCCTCGAGGCGCAGATCGGCGGCTTGCCGGTGAAGGACGATCCGACCGGCGACGCGGATCTCGACGGTTATCTCGACAGTCTCGAGACCCGAGCTCACCTCCCAGTGCGCACGCCGACCGAGCCGGGTATCGCCGGCGAGTGGAGCTACCTCTACGGCCTCGATCCGGTCTTGCCGCCCGCGGGCGCCGTGGCGAGCGAAAAGGTCTGTTACGACCTCACCGTCGACAACATCGCGTTGCGTGAGACGCAGGCGACGCGGATCACGGCGGAGGGCTTGAACCGTGTCGAGATCTGGGCCGTGTTCCGGCCGGTCGATCTCGCGGGTGACCCGGTCTTCTATCGCGCACGCCGCGAGGTGCGGCTGCTCGAGGGCGATAACCTCCTCGATCCGCCGAGCGGCTTCCCTATGATTCTGGCCGAAGATTTCGTGTTGGTAGGGAACCACTGACCCCAATCTTGAGGTCGCTCTTGATGACGCGGCGGAGCGCTCCCAAGAGGTGCGCTTTGACGGCGTTCTTGATGCTCGGGAGGCCGAACCAATTGAAGCGCGACGAACCGTCGTCGATGTAGGTCGCGTGCTTCTTGTGCACGCGGTCGAGACCGAAGAGCCAGCGCACCGGGTCCTTGAGGTTCACGACCACGTCGAGCCGCTTGCCTAGCTTCGTCGCCAAGGCCGCCGTGCGCTCGGGACCGAGACCAGCCGGTGGGTTGAAGACGGTCATCTGGGCAATCCGCTCCTGCGGAATGAGGCCGCCGCGGATCTCCTGCTCGGCCCACTGCACGATGGCGGCGCCGCCCAAGCTGTTCGACGTCATGACGAGCTCCGCCTTGGGGTGCTTGGCCATGAGCTCGCGCAGGTACTCGTTCAGCGGCTCGCGGATCTGTCCGATATAGCGGTTGACTCCGCGAAACACATGCTCGCCGGCGCCGTCGTCGAAGGTGCGGCGGTCGAAAGCGCCGATGAGGGTGGTGATGTCGGCGGCGCAGCGCCAGGCGACGACGATGGCGCGCTTGTCGGGAGAGACAGTGACGAGGGCGAGCGATTCGCCACGCTCGAACCAGCGGGTGTCCGCATAGCCCTGGGCCGTGAGCTCCTTGCGCGCGTCGTCGAAGGGTACCGCGAGGGCCGCACCGCACATCTCGATGCAAAAGAAGCGCAATGCCGAGCTCGATTGGCGGATGTCCTCGGGCAACGGCACGTCGAGGCTGCCGGGTTTGAGCTCGAACTTGGGAAAGAAATCGAGGCGGCCGAAGAGCTTGTGGAGCACCTTGGTCTGGCAAGAGCGCTCAGCCTTATCGAGCCAGTGCGGCGTCTTGGCTGGGGGCAGCAACTTCGCGTTGCCGATGGTCGTGCCGCTATTGAGGCAGACCGCGGCGCCTTCGTGCGCCAGATGGCTAAGGCTGAGGGCTTCACGCACACCCCGCAGATAATAGGCGTTCTCGCCGGGCAGCACGTTGGTCACGGTCGTGCAGCCGCGTGTGTCGATGGCGAGGGTCGAGCCCAGGAGCTTGTCGGTCGGTATGCCCCTGGCCACGAGGGCGTTGGCGCCGGCGGGAGCTACGGTAAGCACTCCGGTGGGGAGCCCGGGGTGGGTGCGGACGGCTTGTTCGATCATGTTTCGCCCCGTACGAGCCCCGGTAATCGCTCGCTCGACTTTCCGGTATCGGCACGTGATTCCCGCGGTTGCGTTGGCCAAGTGACGCGTCTGGCACTGGGGCCGCATGACCCAACTCGGCGTGCGAAGAAGTCGATCCGCGGCTACCGTCGCTACGTGCGTTCTTGCATGCGTCGAGCTTTGTGGGTCGTCGGCGCCGTGTGCCTACATGCGGGCACGGCCCGGGCGCAGGACGCGATGCCCAGCTGGAAGGCCAAGTGCAAGGTCGGTGTCCACACGTTCGTTTTGACCTTCGATTCGCAGACGGGTGACGCCTACGCCGATGACATGCAGGTGCGCCTGAAGGCGGCGGGGGAGACGCGTGTGGCGCCGCTCCCCGAGAAGCTCTACCGGCCAACCAAGGCAACGAGCGACTCGACGAGCGTCTGCGATAGCACCGCCGCGCTCATGCTCGACAGCGACGCGGCGATGGTCTTCGTGACCGTCGATCACCGTCCGGGGATCCCCTTCGTCATCTCCGTGGTGGTCGACGCCAAGGACCGCCGCGTGTTCATTCCCCAGGCCCTGGGCTACACGACCAGCGCCCTCGAGGTGCGCTCCACCTTCGTGCGCATGTACGCCTCTCAGGCTCGCGATGCGAAGGCGAAGAACAGCGACGGCTCGGATGGCTTCGTCTTCGCCTGGCGGCGATTCGCCCTCGTGGGCCGGGATATTCGCGCGCGCTGGGAGACGCCGGCGCCCAAGGGGGCCAAGCCGGTGTCCCCGCCGGTCCTGGTGAACCGCTAACGAGGCAGTCCGCCCCTCTCTCGACCTCGCGACCCGCCTTTGCTACGGTCCGCGCGCGTCATTCGAGAGGGCATAAGTGACTCGCTTTATTTACGATCTGAAGCGCACCCATCGCGCTGGCTCACTGCGCGACACGGATATCGGCAAAGAAGTCATCCTCATGGGTTGGGTGCAGAACCGACGCGACCACGGCGGCGCGATCTTCATCGATTTGCGCGACCGCGAGGGCGTCACCCAGATCGTCTTCGACCAGTCGATCGACGCCAAGGCGCACGAGGTCGCGAGCCAACTGCGCTCCGAGTGGTGCTTCGCCGTGCGCGGCAAGGTCCGCAGCCGCGGCGGCAACGTCAATCCCAAGCTCGCCACCGGCGCCATCGAGATTGCCGCGAACCTCATCGAAATCTTCACACGCGCCAAGACCCCGCCGTTCCCGCTCGATGATCATGCCGAGCAGACGGCCGAAGAGACACGCCTGCAGTACCGCTACCTCGACTTGCGACGTACTCCGCTGCAGCGGAACCTGCAGATGCGCAGCAAGTTCAACCAGATCGTCCGCCGCACTCTCGACGAAGATGGCTTCCTCGAGCTCGAGACGCCGTTCCTCATCAAGTCGACGCCCGAAGGCGCCCGCGACTACGTCGTGCCGTCGCGCGTGAACCCCGGTCAGTTCTTCGCGCTGCCGCAGTCGCCGCAGCTCTTCAAGCAGCTGTTCATGGTGGCGGGGTACGACCGCTACTTCCAGATCGCCCGCTGTTTCCGCGACGAAGACCTACGCGCCGAGCGCCAGCCGGAATTCACCCAGGTTGACCTCGAAATGAGCTTCTGCGAGCCCGGCGACGTGCAGGCCGTGGTCGAAAAGCTCCTGGCGCGCGCCTGGAAAGAGCTGCTCGGCGTCGATCTCAAGCTCCCGTTCGAGCGCATCACCTACAAGGACGCGATGGACCGCTTCGGCGTCGACGCGCCCGACCTGCGCTACGGCCTCGAGCTGCGTGAGGTCAGTGACCTCGTCCGCGATAGCGGTTTCAAGGTCTTCGCCGACGTCACCCGTGCCGGCGGCATCGTCAAGGCGATCAACATCAGCGGCTTGGGCGATCTGTCACGCACCGAGCTCGACGCATTGACGGACGTCGTGAAGATCTACGGCGCCAAGGGTCTTGCTTGGGCCAAGGTCAAAGAGGACGGCGAGTGGCAGTCTCCGATCGCCAAGTTCTTCACTGACGCCGAGCGCAAGGCCATCGCCGAGCGTCTGGCGCTGAAGCCCGGCGACATCGCCGCTTTCGTGGCCGACAAGAAGACCGTGGTCAACGCGGCGTTGGGGAACCTCCGCAAGCACCTCGCCAAGACCAAGAACCTCATCGACAAGGCGACCCATCGTTTCTGCTGGGTCACCGACTTCCCGCTGTTCGAGTACAACGAGGACGACAAGCGCTGGTACGCCGCGCACCATCCGTTCACCTCGCCGCGCCCGGAAGATCGCGACAAGCTCCTCACCGATCAGGGCAACGTCAAAGCCTTGGCCTACGACATCGTCTTGAACGGTATCGAGATCGGCGGTGGCTCGATTCGTATCTTCGACCATCAGCTGCAGTCGGACCTGTTTCGCGCCCTCGGTATCGAAGAGGAAGAGCAGCGCCAGAAGTTCGGCTTCTTGCTCGACGCTTTCCAATACGGCCCGCCTCCGCACGGTGGTCTCGCCCTCGGCGTCGACCGCATCATGATGCTCATCTGCGGCACCGATTCGATCCGTGACGTCATCGCTTTCCCGAAGACGCAAAAGCAGACCGACTTGATGCTCAACGCACCGAGCGAGCTGGCCGAGGCGCAGCTGAAAGAGCTGATGATCAAGACGGTGGTCCCGCCGCCGAAGAAGTGAAGACCGACGTCCTGATCATCGGTGGCGGCTCGAACGGCACCGGTTTGGCGCGCGACCTGGCGAAGCGTGGCGTTCAGGTCATGCTCTGCGAGATGGGCGACTTCGCGCGTGGGGCGACCGGCGCCTCGAGCGCGATGATCCACGGCGGCCCGCGCTACCTCTTGAATGACGTCGAGACCACCAAGCACTCGTGCGTCGACAGCGGCTACATCCAGAAGATCGCCCAGCACCTGGTGTTCCGAATTCCCTTCCTGGTGCCGGTGCCGAAGAGCTTCCCGTACGGACGGGCGTCGTTGTTGCTGCACGATGTCTACTTCGACGTTTACGACCGCTATAGCGGCTACAAGAACGGCATCCCGCACGCGAAGCTCAGCGTCGAGGAGATGCTGCGCATCGAGCCCGGCCTGGTCGGCGACTTCTGGGGTGGAGTGACGCTCGACGAATGGGGCATCGACCCGGGCCGCTTGTGCGTGCTCAACGCCATCGACGCGGTGGCGCATGGCGCGACGGTCGCGACCTACACCGAGGTCGTCGGCATCACGCGCGGCGCCAACGGCGAGGTCACCGGCGCGCGCGTCCGCCGCCGCGGAGAGGCCACGGTCCAGGACATCGAAGCCAAGGTCGTGGTGAACTGCGGCGGTCCATGGGCGGAGAAGCTCGCGGGCCTCACGCCCGACAAGGCGAACGTCAAGCTCCGGCCGGGCAAGGGCGTGCATCTCGTCTACGAGAAGCGCCTCACGAACTTCGCCGTCATCTGCAACGCCGTCGATGGCCGCGAAGTCTTCGTCATGCCGTATCTCAACGAGAGCTGGATCGGGACGACCGACGACGATTTCTACGGCGACTTGAACGATCTCTCGGCGACCCACGACGAGGTTGCCTATCTGCGCGAGGCGGTCGAGCGCATCCTCCCGGGCATCAAGCACCAGCGGCTCATCTCGACGCGCGTCGGGGTGCGCAACACCATGCACGGCTGGGGTGTCCACGAGGACGCGTTGTCGCGTGGCTACCGGATCGTCGACCATGCGGACGCCGGCACCAAGGGCTTCTACTCACTGGTCGGAGGCAAGCTCGCGAGCTATCGCGTCCAGGCCGAGGAGGCCGCGGACGCGGTGTGCATCCAGCTCGGCGTCTCGGCGCGCTGCACCACGCACGAAGACCACCTGCCGGGCGGCGACGCGATTCCCAACGAGAACGATCTCGTGCGCGCCTATCCTATCGATCGCCTGACGGCGCGGCGCTTGGTGAATCGCCATGGGTCGCTCGCGACCAAGGTGCTCGACATCGGCCGCGAGACTGCGACGGGCTATGCCGTGGTCGAGCCCGCCGAGCCGGTGCTGGAGTGCGAGCTCCGCTATTGCATCCGCAACGAGATGGTGAAGCGGCTGTCGGATCTCACCATGCGATGCCGACTCGGTGTCGGCGCTGACCAAGGTATGCGCGGTGGCCTACGCGCGGCGCAGGTCTTCGCGGAAGAGCGCGGTCTCGACACGACCAGCATGCGTGAAGAGCTCATGGGCTTCTTGCGTTCACGCTGGCGCGCGGTACGGCCGGTGATGACCGGACAGCAGCTGGCGCAGGCCGAGCTGGTGATGACCCAATACACTGGGCTCTGGCAGATCCCGACCCTGAACCCGGTGGCCTGATGTTCGATCTGCTCATCATCGGAGGCGGACTCGCCGGGGTGACAGCGGCGCTCGAAGCGCGTGCTCGTGGCGCGCGTGTGGCGCTGGCGCAGCGTTCCTGGGGCGCTACCGCCATGTCGACCGGCGCTCTCGACATCGCCTTCGCGCCCGGCTCACCCTCCGAACCCACGGTTACTCGCAGCGTCGAAGGCCACGTTCACGCCATCGCCGCGAGCCGCGCCCGTCATCCCTATGCGGTCATGGGCAGCAGCAACACCCTTGTCGCTATCGCGGACGGAATGAAGCATCTCGTTGCCGCGCTCGAGCCGGCGGGGCTTACGCCGCGCGCCTTGGAGGCCATTCAGCCGAATCAGCCTTACGTGTCCTCGCTCGGTGCCTTGGTGCCGGCGGCGACCGCGCTCGCGTCGCATGCGCCGGTGAGCAGCGGCGCCATGGCCTGTGTCCAGCTCGCGGGTGACCTGCACTTCGACGCCAAGCACGTCGCCAAAGCCGCGGTGCACGACGGCCGCGCCACCTGGGGCCGCTCCCTCACCATCGAACCCATTACGCTCCGCTTCGACGGACGACTGCCGCCGATTGGGCTCGCGCAGCGCCTCGATGATCTCGGGACCGTGCACGAGCTCGCGACCGAGCTGAAGAGCGCGGTGCGTGGAGCCGCGGCCGTCATCTTGCCGCCGGTGCTTGGTCTCACCCGCCATCGCGAGACGCTTGCGACTATCCAAGACGCCGTTGGTGTGCCGGTGATCGAGGCGCTCGCCCACCTGCCGTCAGTCCCAGGCGTCCGCTTGCAACGCGCTCTCGACCAGGCGTTGCGCGCCGCCGGCGTCGTTCTGGTGGGCGAGGTCGTCGCCGCCGAGACTTCGGGGAACCGTGTGGACGCGGTGCAGGGGAAGGGTGGGGAGCGCTTGCCTGCCAAGGCGTTCGTGCTCGCCTCCGGCCGGTTCATCGCAGGTGGCGTCGTCTTCGACTTTGGCTGCCGCGAGGCTCTCTTCGGGTTGCCCACCGTGACCGAGCTAGGCGCCCTCGAAAAGGACGCGCCGCAGAACATCGTCCGCGCCGATCCACGCGAATCGCATCCGCTCATGACCGCCGGTGTTCAGGTGAACGCGGCGATGCAGCCTATCGTCGAAGGGCGCGTTGCTTTCGCCAACCTCTTTGCCGCCGGTATGGTGGTGGGGGGCTTCGCGTCGCGCTTCGCTCTCTGCGCCGACGGTGTGGCTCTTGCGACCGGCGTGCTCTCCGCCCGAGGAGCGATCGCATGATGATGCGTTGGTTCAAGGCTCGCATGGTGCTCGGCACGGCGCTGCTGCGCCGCGTCTTCCTCGCGCCGGTGCTGCCCGACCACGGCCCCAAGCCGTGGCTCGCGAAGCTCGCCACCGAAGACCTCGCCGCCGTGCCGGACCAGCTCTGGAGCTATGTTGGCGGTACGTCCCGGTGCATCGGCTGCGGCCTTTGCGACGCGGTAGCGTTGCCGGACGAAGCACCGTCGCAGTGGCTCGCACGGGACGCTCGCGAGCCATCCACGGCGAATCTCGCGCTCGGCAGAGCTGAACGCCTCGACGAGCTCGCTCGCGAGATCGCCGCCATTTGCCCGGCGCGCGTCCCCGTGGAAGACGTGGCGCGGCTCATTCGTGCCAACGCCGAGACGCTGGCACGGCTCAAGCGTTAGAGGACTCGAACAATGCGTGGCCTCATCGTGGCAAATCCAGCAGCAGCGGCCGGCGTCGTCGGCAAGCGCTGGAACGAGCACGTCCGCAAGGTCCACGCTTGCTTCGGCTTGCTCGACGTCGCTTTCACCAAGGGGCCCGGCGACGCGACCACCATCGTGCGCAAGGCCATCGCCGAGGGCGCCGAACGCATCGTCGCGGTGGGCGGCGACGGCACCGTCAACGAGTGCTTGAACGGGTTTGCTTTCGCGGACGACAAGCCGGCGGCGGCGCAGCTCGCGGTCTTTCCTCTCGGCACGGGAGGCGACTTCGCGCGCAGCATCGGCATGCGCGATGCCGACGTGGAGCGCCTAGCGCTCGATGAGCGACTCGTCGATGTTGGCCGTGTCACGAACGACAAAGGCGAGCGCTACTTCTTGAATGTCGCGAGCTTTGGCGCGAGCGGCCTGGTCGTCGAGAAGGTGAACACCACGAGCAAACGCTTTGGCGCCAAAGCTTCGTTCATGCTCGGCACGCTGAAAGGCCTCACCCAGTACAGGAATCAGCGCGTGCGTTTGCGCATCGACGACACGTTCGAGGAAGAGATCCTCGCCAACACGGTCGCGGTCGCCAACGGTCGGTACTTCGGCGGCGGCATGAAAGTCGCCCCGGAAGCGAGCCTAGCTGACGGCCAGCTCGAGGTCGTGGTCATCGGCGACATCGGCGTCGGGTTCTTTGTCCGCCATAGCGGCAAAATCTACGCCGGCACCCACGGTACGTTGCCCGAGGTGCGCATGTTCCGCGGCGCGAACGTGCTGGTGACGCCACTGTCGGGAGACAGCGATATCCCCGTCGATTGTGACGGCGAGCAAATGGGCAAGGCACCGGTGCGCTTCGAGGTGCTCCCGAAGCGACTCAAGCTGCTCGCACCGTGGACGCGCGCTGAGGCTTAGTCGAGACCGGGATTTTGCGGTTTCGCGCTGCTCCAGCGCAGCCAGGCAGTGCCGGGCTTGGCGTGGGCGGTCCCGTCCGGAGCATCATCTTTGAGCGAGCCAAGCAACGTCGGCGTCAAGTGCGCCGCCATTTCGCGGTCGTCATCGAGCTGCACGGTGATCGGTCGAATTCGGATGGTCATGGTTCTCAAACACTCCCTAGGGGATGGCGAAGATAACGATTCTCGGTAGTTGTCGTCAACCCCAATGTCAGGAAAAACCGGGTGCGCTATGTGGGCGTCGCACTGCGGCTTTTCGTCTGTTTTCCAGGCTCGACACGCAAAGTCCTTCCCCAATATCGTGCGCTGGGTCTCGCGACATTGCGTCAGGGGTTTGCGTCGATCGGAAGTGCCCAAGCTGCATGTTTCGCCGCGATCTCGACTTTTCAGGGAGATAGGATGCGCAGGTCACCGGCGTTGGCGTTCGCGATGCTTTTCGTAGGCGGCTGTCAGCACGATGGCGCGGGACTCTGGCCGTTCGCGGAGAGTCAGGCGCTATCCGAGGTCGAGCCCAACGACGCGATCGCGGAGGCGACGCCAATCACCAACCCGGCGTTCGTACGCGCGCCCATCCTCCCGCTCGCCGACATCGACGTTTACAGCTTCGTTGGCGGGGCGGGCGACGTCGTCTACGCCGCCACCATGACGGCGATCAGCACGAGCGGCGGCGACACCATGCTCGAGCTCGTGGGCTCGGACGGGACGACCGTCATCGAGACCGACACCGACGACGGCACGGCGACATCGCTTGCGTCGTCCATCGCCGGCGCCGTCCTGCCGGCGAGCGGTACGTATTACCTGCGCGTTCGCGGGCCCGGCACCAATCAGATCCGGCCGTACGACCTCTATTTTCAACTTCGCACCGGCGCGCCGGCCGCCGAGCAGGAACCAAACGGCACCACCGCCACGGCGACGCCGCTGACATCCGGTTGGGGGCAAGGAGCGCGTGATCCGGACTCCGATCTCGACATTTGGAGCATCGAGCTCGACGCGGGCGACTCGGTTTACCTGAGCCTCGATCTCGATCCTGAGCGCGACGTCTCGACGTGGAACGGCCGCTTGGCCTTCGGTCTCTTCGGCGACGCGGCTGACCAGACCATCCTCGTCAACGACCCAAACGGCGCCTCGCCGAATTCCGAAGCGCTCTTCGTCACGGTGAAGGACGCCGGCACCTACTACGCGTACGTCGACGCGGGCGTCGTGAACGGCGATCCGGCGTACACCTATCGCGTGAGCGCGACGGTCTTCCCGTTGCCCGCGGCGCCGGGCGAAACCTGCACCACGTACAGCAGCTCCACAGCGGTCGTCATAGCGGACCTGGGCTCGCTGACGTCGTCGATCACGGTGCCGGGGCATCCGCGTATCGCCGACCTCGACGTTGCCATCACGCTCACCCATCCGCTGATGCAGGACCTCGACATCACGCTCACGGATCCAGCGGGCATTCCCAAGGTGCTGCTGACCGACGTCGGCGCTAGCGGCAGCGGTGGACAAGAGCAAATGAACATCGTCCTCGACGACGAAGCGGCGCTTCCGATCGACCAACCGGTCCTCAAGGGCCTGCGCTTCCAGCCGGAGCCCTATTACCGTTTGTCCTGGTTCGACGGCCAAGACGCGGGCGGGGTGTGGACACTCACGCTGTTCGACGACGCAGCCGACAACACCGGCTCGCTGGTCTCGTGGTCGATCCGCATCTGCGAAGCGGCGGCGCCGGAAGGCGAAGCTCCGTTCTACACGGCCGACTTCGAAGGCGGGGCGGCCGGCTGGACCCACGGAGGCTCGGGCGACGAATGGGAGCTCGGAACGCCCACGGCGCCGCCGCTCAATGATTGCAATAGCGGAGTCGCCTGCTGGAAGACGGACCTCGACAACACCTACGGGAGCAATACCAACCAGCGCCTGCTCTCTCCCTCCATCGTCGTGCCCGACAGTGACGCCATCGAGCTCACCTGGGCGATGAAGTATCAGATCGAGTCCGCGAGCTTCGACACATTGGTCGTGACCGTCGAGGACGTCGGCGGTGTGGTGCCCGACCGCGAGGTCTTCCGGCACCTCGACGCCAACATCGGCATGGGCGTGCATCAGACGGTGGGTGAGCCCGGCGTCGTCGTGGCGAGCGCGGCCGGGTGGGGGGGGTATCGCGCCGACATCAGCGCATTCGCCGGACGCACCATCACGGTGAGCTACGCGTTGACCTCGGACACCACCGTCGTCGGTTTGGGAGTCGCCGTCGACGACGTGAGCGTGCGCGTGCTCGTGGTCTGCGGCGACGGCGTGGTCCGCGGTAGCGAGACCTGCGACGACGGCAATACCAGCGATGGCGATGGCTGCTCGGCGACCTGTGTCCTCGGCGACGACACGCCGACAGCCGACGGGGGGCCACCACCGGGCGATGCGGATCCTGGTGCCGATCCCGACTCGAACGGCGGTGATCCAACGACTCCCCCCGGCGTCTACATCCCGCCGGAGCGCGGCTGCGCCACCGGGGCGCCCAGCGCGTCGCTCGTTGCCTTGGCTATCGCGCTGTGGGCATCTCGCCGCGGCATGCGCATGACCATCATGACCGCGATGTTGGGCCTCGCCTCGCTCACCGCCTGCGCCGGCAAGGACTGCAAGGATCTCTGCCTAGAGGGCAACGCCTGCGAAGAGACCACCGACGACAACATCGAGTGTGAGGAGTTCTGCGCCGGGCTCGACGCCATGACCGAGAGCAACTGCGGCAAGGAGTACGACGAGCTCCTCGAGTGCGAGCGCGGCGCCGATCTTTGCGCCGAGAACGTCTGCGAGGACGAGCTCAACGCCCTCGGCATCTGCGCCTTGCTCTATTGTGGCCAGGATTTCGATGAACCGGGCTGCGACGACATTCGCGACGGCTTGTCCGGATAGCCCAAGTTTCCGGTCGTTTCCGGCAACCTCGAGGGCTCAGGCTTCGATACTGGGCGCTGCCCATCACGCGTCCGCTCGGGCGCGTATCTCTTCGAAACCCTCAAAATCCGGATGTCGTCATGCAGGCCATCAAGCCGCTGCTAGCTGCTACCCGTACGTCTTCGCCCGCTCAGTCCGAAGCTTCCGCCCAGCCGGCCGTGCGCCGCGACGCGGTCGACACTTACTCGGCTGGCCGGTCCGTACGCTCGGACGCGGCTTTGCATGCCCCGCCGTCCTTCCAGGTCAACGGCAAGACGGTCGTGTTCGGAGACATCAAGAAGGTCGACAGCACGGTGGTCCTCGACGTCGCGTCGAAGAAGAGCACCGTCAAAGCGGTCGTCGAAATCGAGCTTTCCGAGAAGGGTCAGCCGGCCATCGAGCTGGTGCCGCGCGCCAGCAAAGTCGTCGTCGACGGCAAGGAAGTCGATCCGGCGAGCTACAGCGACGTGCGCGACCCCGGCAACGAATCGAACTTCCGCGTCCTCGGCGTCGAGCTCGAGCCCGGCGTGCACCGCATCGAAGTCGAATACGAGCTCACTGCCGGTGTTCGCTATAGCGGAGACTCGGTCGAGTTCTTCGCGCGCAAGAGCGATCTCGACAACCGCTCGATGGACGAGCAGTACTTCCCCACGAACCTCGAGTACGACCAGTACCCGGGCTCGATCACGTTCGACATCCGCGGCACCCAGGCCGAGCACCGCATCATGAGCAATGGTGAGGTGAGCAAGGTCGACGGCAAGCTCGTGGTCACGTTCCCGGCGCACTACAACACGGCGTCACTCTTCTTGAACGTCATCAATCCGGCGCGCTTCTCGATCAGCGAGGACGTCTTCAAGAGCTCCACCGGCGCCCAGATCCCGATCACGGTGTACACGCCCGGTAACCTCGTCGTCGGCAAGCTCCCCGAGCGCTTCGGCGACGGCGTTGGTTTGAAGCCGCCGGCTCCGACCGTCCCTAACGGCGACGTGCCCCTCAGCGCCGAGGAAGCC
This sequence comes from Myxococcota bacterium, assembly GCA_041288095.1. Lineage (GTDB taxonomy): Bacteria > Myxococcota > XYA12-FULL-58-9 > XYA12-FULL-58-9 > JALHOP01 > JALHOP01. The sequence goes on along the minus strand of JBGGMJ010000187.1, from coordinate 6,679 downwards.
GCTCACCGCGGCGTCGAGCTCACCAAGCAGGCGCTCGCCAAGCACGAGAAGGACATCGCTCCGTATCCGCATCCACGCGTCCTCGTGCGGGTCTCGGGCTCGGGCGGCATGGAGTATTCGGGCGCCACCGAGACCAGCTTGAATGCATTGCAGCACGAGCTGCACCACCAGTGGTTCGCGCGCTCGGCCCAGCCGGCGAACGGCAACGCCGGTTGGATCGACGAAGCCTTGGCCTCGTGGCACGACAACGGCTATCCGACCTCACGCTCGGAGCCCTGGAGCGCGCGCAAGCTCTCCGGTTTCCCGGCATGGCACCGCATCACGCCCCAGGCCGCCTACAGCCACGGCGCGAGCGTCATGGCTTACCTCGACAGTGTCTTCGCGCCGAAGGGCGGCTTGCGCCCGGTGCTGACGAAGTTCTTCGACGCGTACACCAAGAAGGTCTTCACCACGGAGCAGTTCCTCGAGTTCCTCAAGAAGGAAGGCGAGGGCTTGAGCTTCGACTTCGACGCGCTCTTCAAGAAGCAGGTGTACGCCACCGGTCTGCACCTGATGAAAAAGGCGTCGAAGGCCGACTAAGCGTGAATGGGCGGGCGCGCTCAGCGACGGCGACGTGAGCCGCTGTCCGCTGTTCGCGCGGCGGGTGGCAGCTTGCTCTCGTAGACCTTGAGCTCCGCGAGCCCCGCGTTTTGCGTGCCGGCGCTCGTGGTCAGCGCGATGCGCAGCTTGCGCGCCGACACCGGCGGGAACTTCACTTCACGCGCCGTGCCGTTCGCGGGCAGCGCGCCAGTGCGGATCGGCGGGCCGTCATCGAAGACGAGCGTCGCGTTGGCGATGTTGTCGGAGGGGTTCACGCGGTCATGGAGCACCACCCGATCGATGACGTGCTCGTCACTCCATTCCAAGAGCAGCCAGGCGCCGCTGCGCTCGCCGGCGGTGACCCACTCCTTGCTGAAGTCGTTCGGCCAACCATCGACGACACCGTCGACCGCCTTGGTTGCGTCTTGAATGCTGCCGCCACCCGGTGACGACGAGCTGACGCTCGCGAGGGCGGCGATATTGCCGTCGCTTGCGCCCGCGACCGCGGCACCATCTTGCGTGGCGCCGCCGTACACGACGATCTCGGCGAGACCCGTCGCGGTGGTCTCGGGACTCGTGCCGTCGATGACGACGCGCAGGGTCTTGGTCGAGACCGGCGGGAAGGTAATCGCGGAGCCGGCGCCGCTGTTGTCGAGCGGACCCTCGCCGCGCGTCACTCCGCCATCGAAGACGAGGGTCACCTTGGTGATGTGGTCGGTGAGGCCTGGCCGGTCGTGCATGACGATGCGGTCCACCGTGAACGGGCTCGCCCATTCGAGTTGCAACCACGCGCCGGTACGCTCGCCGGCGCTCACCCATTCCTGCCCAGGGTCCTTGGGCGCGCCACCGACCATTTCGTCGACGACCTTGTGTGCTTCTTGTCCCGGCTTCGCGGACGACGCCGTGACCTTCGCCCGCGGCGCGATGTTCGCGGACGCAACGGCGGGCCCTCCGCCCGCCGAGACCAGCACCGAGACGCGGTCCTCGAGGCTCTGTAGCCCGCCTTCGCTGACCACGAGCGCGAAGTTGAGCACTTCGTCTTTCGCGATGTCCGCGGGAGCGGTGAAACTCGGCCTCGCCGTGTCCGCTCCAGCGAGCGCCACTGGCGGGCCGTCACGCTGTGTCCACTTGAACGTCAGCGGGCCGTCGAGGTCGCTGCTGCGCGAGCCGTCGAGCTGCGCTTTGGCGCCGGGCGCGACCGTGAGCGGTTGGCCGGCGTCGACGCGTGGTGGTCGGTCCTTGCCGAGCGGGTTCTCCGCCCAGAAGACTTCGTCTCGGTGGATGGACTTGCCGATGAAGGCGCCGGAGCCACCCTGGCTCTCGTGCGCGTTCATGGCGAGGTACTTCGTGTTCAGCTCCGGCGTCGTGTTTTGCATGGTGCGCGGGACGTCGATGCTGTGGCGATCGACCCAGCGCACGCCGGTGGGAGCGAGACCCGGCGGCTCCGTGAGGTAAGTGGTCGGGTTGGGAGGCAGCGGCCAACCCTTGGCGTCGATGCTCCAAACCAAACCGTGGAAGAGGGTGGCGGCGTATTTCGGGTCCGTGCCGGCGACGCTCTTCATCGCCTCGCGGATCGCGATGCTCACCGTCTTGTGGTCGGGGTGCACGTCGAAGTCGGCGTGCGTGATCACGTGGGTGGGCCGGTACTTGGCGACGACGTCGACGAGGTCGGCGATGAAGTTCTTCTTGTTGAAGGACGCGTGCATGCCGAAGCGGTGCTGGTGGTAGTCGGCTTGGCCGAGCCCGCGATTGCCGAAGGTGACGGATTGCCCGTGCACGGTGGTCAGTACGGCGCCGGGTTCCGCGAACGCGGGGTTCGAGTAGAGATCGGAGAGCCGATTGTCGGGATGGCCGAGGAAGACGAGCGCGTTCTCGCCGACGCCGAGGAAGCTCTGGGCGTTGACAGCCTCGCCCTGACGCGCAAGCCCAGTGACCGGCCCGCCCACCAGCTCACCGTTCGTCACGTAGACGACATTGACCTGTTCACCGCGCAGCCTCGCCGCCTGGATGACTCCCGCGGCGATGATGACGTCGTCATCCGGATGCGCGACGACGACCATGATGCCCGCTCGCGCGGACGTCGAGGTGGCGATGCTCGCAAGCACGACGAGCACAAGTGGCAGCAGGTTCTTGGACAGCCGCGCCATTGACACCCCAGTGTCTAGCGGTCGTCGCCCTCGAACGACCTACACTGAGTTGGTAACGCGTTGGCGCGGAGGCAAGTCGCCTCCGCTCACGCGGCGCTCAGGCCGCTTTGGGCTCGGCGAGCGCGAGCTCGATTTCGAGCTGACCAGCACGCCCGTTTGCCTTGACGAGGGGGGTGATGAGCGTCGCGGCTTCGTCGGCCGACGCCGCCGGCACCGTCACCGTGACCTTGCCTTGGGTTCGCAGCATCAGGTCACAGAGCGATGGGTTGGCGAAGACGGCCTTGATGAGCTCTGGCTCGTTGCGGATCTTCTTATACGCCTCACTGCCCGCGAGATATTGCATGAGCTTGCGGCGGTTCGCGGACAGCACGAGCGAGCCAAGGCTCAGGAGGATGGCACCGACCGTCACGTTCAGCTTGCCGTTCGGAAAGGCTTCCGCTTTCGCTTCCGCCTGCAACGCTGTTGCCTGGCCCTCGATGAGCGCCATGCGTGCGCCGACCGTGTCCATGATCTCGACATACTCTGGGTCGCGCTTGCCGCGCTCCTTGCGGACTTGCACGGCTTGGGCCGCGAGCTTGTTGATGCTCTCGCAGAACTCCGGCGCGTGGTGGTCCTGCGCCGTATGCACGAGCTCGTGGAAGGTGATCTCGCAGGCCATGTCGGCGTCGACTTTGTTCAAGGCGTCGAGGTTGAACATCATGACCTCTTCGCTCGGGAGCCACACCGCGACCGGCGGTGGCATCATCCGCAACATGACGGCGGTCTGCATACGCGACCACCACGAGGTCTTGGCGAACGGATCTTCGATACCGATGCGCTTCACGGCTTCTTGAAGCGAGCGCTTGCGGCAGGTCGCGCCATCGGCGAACTCGAAGGTGACGTTCGCGAGGTCGAGCGGCCAACCCGTCTTGGCGCGGACCATGTCGGCGATCCGCGGCAAACGCGCGAGGATCATCTCGTCGATGTTGGTGACGTCGCCGTTGCGCACGGTGATCACGGTTTCGGCGCCGCTGGCGCTTTGCTTCACCTTGAGCTTGGTGTCGAGGCCGATGCTGCGTGCGCCTGCTTGCAGGACCTCGATGTCGACTGCGGGTGGCGTCGGCCTGTCCGCTTTGGCGGTAAGGCGGTCGGCGCGTGCTTCGGAGCGGGCGCGGAAGGCGGCGGTCTGATGATAGGCGATGTCGAGAATCATTGGGTGCTCCGGTTCAACAGAGCGGCGAGGCGACGCACCACGGCGATGCGCTCGTCGAGCTCCTGCATATGCGCGTCGATTTCAGCCTTGCCGAGGACGACGCCGTCCTCCTTGGCCTGCCGCAGAAGCTCGACGCGAGCCTCGTACGGCATGTCGGCGATGACCGGATGGAGCTCGCCTTGGACCGCCTGGACGTCGTTGAGCAGCGCCACATACGTGCGCCGCTCAGTCGTCGCCGGCTTCTCGGCAAAAGCTCCCTCTAACTCGGTCATCGTGTGACCAGTATCGGGCGAGTGCCGAAAGCGTTGCTTCTACTGTGCGCGCACCCCGGTGACCGAGATGGCCGACAGCCACGTTAGCCCCGTGGGAGTCAGGTGGGCGCAGTCAGGTGAGCGATAGGCAGTGAACTGATAGTCATGCCCCCCCTGAATCCACGGTGCCTTGGAGCTGAACGTCCCGGCGCCACAGGCGAAGAGCTGCGGTCCCCCTCCGTCCACGCTCACGAAGACCTCGAGGTGCGTCGAGGGATCGCTCGCGTTCCAGGTGATGGTGCTCGTGCACAGATTGTTCGCGCCGGCGGTGCAAGACGTCGGATTCGCGGTCAGGTAGCCCGGTGAGGAGATCACCGGCTGGTTCCAGATCGGCGAGGTCCAGGCGCGTTCTTGGATCTTTTCGTCGCGCTTGCAGTTGGCGGGATCCCTTTGGCAATCGAAGTGCGACCAGCGCCAGGTCGGCTTCTCGACGATGCGGGCATAGTAGAAGGCGGGTCGCGTCGGATCGTAAGTAGTGTCGGTCACGGTGCGGCACATGGTCGCGTCGCCCAAGGTCGCGTCGGTCGCCGCCAAGGTGACGATGCGCTCTTTGATGACACCGTTGACCAGCGTCGCCTTGATGAGGTCGATCTCCGCGAGGTTGGTCTTGTCCTTGGCGGCGTAGACCACGAAGCGCGGATATCTGACGGCGCCGGTCGACGGCATCGTGGCGCCCATGGGCACGCCGTTCGCCTGCGCTTGCGCCGGAAAGCTCGGGTCGGCGCACAGGTCGGTGGTGCTCCAGGTCTGGTAGAAGCGCGCGATGATCCGCGGTCCACTGGTGGCGTAGGTTTCACGTCGCTTGAAGGCGGCGAAGATCGACGCGCGCGTGTTCTGCTCCGCCCACGCGACCGCGAGGCCACCGGGATTGTTTTCGACGACGTTGCCTCGGGTGAGTCGTTGTGTCGGCGTGCTGTCGTTGGCGCCGTGGTTGCCGGGCCAGGTGCTCTCCTTGACGTTGCCGCCGGTTGCGTTGTGCGTGTCAGTCGAGCCGATGAGGCCCATCTGCAGCGGATTGATGCCGTGCTGCGCGTAGTAGGTGAGGCCGTTGCCGAGACCGGCGCGCACGTAGCCCGGCGCGGCGCCTGGATCCATCCCTTCGGTCAGGAGCTCGAAGTCGCACTTCGGGTCGTAGCCCTCGTCCGATGGATCGACGGTGTTCAAGCACTCGCTGTTACCCTTGCCCTGGAAGATCTCGGCGAGCCTCTCGATGTCGGCCCGCTGCTTGGCGACCGCGGGCGAGTGCGACTCGACGATGAACTTCTGCCCTGCGCTCTGGTTCGAGTTGTGCGGGATGGCGACGACATCGCAGCCAGAGCCGTTCTTGCAACCAGTGTCGAGCGCGTTCCAGAGATTGGCCGGCTGGGGATAATCCCGTGACGTGTACATCGTGCTGGGGACGATGCTGTTCTTGAAGATCACGTTGCGGTGCTGGTTAGCGCCGCCGAGCGACTGCGTGTATTCGTAGGCGCGAAACGTCGTGAAGTTGCATGGGTCGTTGGCGGTATCGGCGTATTCGCCAATACTTGCCCAGTTGCCGAGGAGGAACTCGGAGTGGTCGGTCACCGCCATGAAGTCGAGCGGTCGATCGATCTTCGCCGTGGCTCCACCCGCCAGCGTCAGGGCCTGACCTCGCGCGAAGGCATAGGCCGCGGCAGGATCGTTGCGGGTCCCGAACTTGTACGCGTCAGCGGACAACGACGTGTGCACGTGGAGATCGCCGAAGTAGGCGTTCTTGACCGGTGAGTTGGTCGCGCAAGTAACCGCCTCGGCCTCGCCGACGCTGAGGCCTTCTTCGAAGAGCATCTCGTCGTCGGTCGCCTCCTCGTCGCCGCAGCCAAGTAACGAGCACAGCGCCAGCACCATCAATGACCTCGAGCTCAAACGCATGACACACTCCCTTGTTGTTAGAGCCACCAGACCGCGGTGCGCTCGAGTAACCAGAACGAGCCGACGCCGCCGATCCCGAGGGCCGCGGCGTGAGTGAGAGGTCGCTGGAGGCGAAAGTGCGCGGCGAGCGCGGCGAGTAACGACGCCGCGCAGAGAAACGCGAGCTGCCCCAGCTCCACACCCACGTTGAAGCTGCCGAGGGCGAGCGGGACGGCGCCGTCGGGCAAGCCGATCTCCGCGAGCGCGCCGGCAAAGCCAAAGCCGTGCACGAGGCCGAACACCAACGCCATCCCGGTTGCGTGCATGGGCTTTTCGCTGCGTCCGAGATCGGCCGCCAGGAGCACGAGGCTGAACGCGATAGCGGCCTCGGCGGCTTGCGATGAGATGCTCACCCAATGGAGGGCAGTCGCGGCCAGGGTGACGCTATGCGACAGCGTGAAGGCCGTGGCGGTGAGAAAAACGCGGCGTGGGCGGCGCACCAGCACCAGCAGCCCGAGGAGGAAGAGCAGGTGGTCGGCGCCACCGAGAATGTGCTCGAAGCCGAGCGCCACGGACGCGGC
>JBGGMJ010000186.1:0-16043 GCA_041288095.1 Myxococcota bacterium | reverse complement strand
CGCGCTGGCCTACGACGATACGCCACTCGCGACCAGCACCAGCGAAGTGCGGAGCGGCGGCATCTTCACCAAGTGGTGGTTCTGGACGGCGGTGGCCGCGGGCGCCGCGCTCGCCGGTGGCACGACGTATTTTCTCATGAGCCGTGATCGGCCGAGCGAGACCCTCTCGGTCCAGGCGGCGTGGTGAAGCAGCTCATCGCCCTGACCATCGCGGGCCTCGCTGCTTGCGGGGGCGAGGCCTCGCTGCAGCTCGAGATCCATCGACCCTGCAACGGTGCATCACTCGAGACCAACGGCGTCGCGTGGGTCGAGCTTGCTATCGCGTCGCCCGAGCTCGACGCCCCGGTGCGCGCTACCTTCGGCGCTGGGGACGCCCAGGGTAGCCTCGACAGCATCAACGCGGTGTCGCGCGCCACTATCGCGGTGGCCGGGCGGCTCGCTGATCGCGACGGCGGCGTGGGCCCGGTCGTGGTCGCGGGCGGCGTCGGTTATGTCGACCTGCTCGAGAACCAGGAACGCGTGGCAGTGGTCGCGGGCCAGGTTCGCACCTTCATTCGCGCCACGCCCACCGCCGAGGTCGACGCCGCTTGCACAGAGCAGCTGACCGCGCGCGCCTCGCATTCGGCGAGCTTGCTCGACGACGGCCGCGTGCTCCTCGCGGGTGGCGCCGACGACAACGGGCCGGTGAGCTCGACCGAGATCTACGATCCCCGCGAAGGTTTGTTCGCCGCTGGTCCCGCCATGGCGGTGGCGCGCAGCGGTCACGCGGCGACCGTCCTCGCCGGCGGTCGCGTGCTCGTGTCGGGTGGCTTCGATGCGGCCGGCAAGCCGGTGTCGTCGGTCGAGGTCTTCGACGGTAAAGCCTTCTTGCGACCGGTCGGCATGGACGACGGCCGCGCCTTTCACACGGCGACGCTCCTCAAAGACGGCCGCGTTCTCATCGCCGGCGGCCTGGGTGCGGGCGGCACGGTGTTGCCGAGCACCGCCATCTACGACCCGCGCAACGACAGCATCATCGACGGGCCCAGCTTGAAGGCGCCTCGCGCTCGTCACGCGGCGGTGTTGGTGGACGACGCCGTGGTCGCCATGATTGGCGGCCTGAACGAGGTCACGACCGTGGGCATCGTCGAGTTCGTCGACGTCGAGGGCGACATCAGCATCAGCGGTCCGGTATTGCGGACGCCCCGCAGCGACGCGGCGGTGGGCTATCTGCCCAACAAGCGCGCCATCGTCGTGGCCGGGGGTTATGCCGAACGGGTGCTCGAGCTGGGACGCGGCACGGCGATCACCGGCATCGAGGTGATCGGTGTGGAAAACGATCTCGCGGAGAGCAGTATCGCCTGCTCCGACGCGAACCTCACCACGGCGCGCGCGGCCGCGGCCGTCTCACCGGCACCCAGCGGCTTGCTCGTCGCGGGCGGGGCGGTCGGGCCCGGTGACGTGAGCAACGGGGCCGAGCTTCTCACCTTCGACGCCGGCCCATGTCGGCCGACCATCGACCCGGTTGGCAACCTCTACGCCAGCCGCTTCGCAGCCGCCGCGACCCAGCTGGTGAGCGGCGATATTCTCGTCACCGGCGGCGCCACCATCGCGAAGGGCGCGCTTTCGTCACGCAAAGCAGCAGAGATTTTCATCGTTCCACGCTAGAAGGTTGCACCATGGCTATCGTCGTTGATCCTGAAGGCCTTACGGCGCTGCGTGCGGCACGCGCGGGCGCTATCGTGCCCGACGACGTGCACGACCTCTTACGTGACGCCGAACGCGCCAAGCGCAGCGGTGACTTCGAGGAGGCCGAGCGCCTCTTGCAAGAAGCGCTGCTGACGGATCCGTCGCGGGCCGCGGTGTGGAGCACGGTCGGCGCGCTCGAGGACCAGCTCGGCGAAGTGTCGGTCGCGCGCGAGGCATATCGCGCCGCGCTTTCCCTCGAGGACGACGACAAGACCGCGCTGGCGCTGGCGCGACTGCACAGCTCGATTGGCGAATGGGACGACGCGATTGCGGTCGCGACCCACCTCTCCTTGAACGGACGAGACGAGACGACCCGTGCCATGGCAACCCGCCTGGCCCACGAAGCGAAAGCGCGAAAGGCGACGAGCTGATGCGACGAGTTGGTGGCAATGAAGGTTCGCGTGAGCGTCAGCAGATCGGTCAGGCACCCGCCGCCAAAGCGCCGGCGCCGGGAAGCGCAGCTCGCGCGGAGGCGACGCCCGCGTTGCCCAACGGTAAGCCTCTTCCGAGCAGCGCCTCGGACGTACGACAGCGCAACGCCGCGCCCAAGACCGGCGCCGACGGTGTCGCCGCGGGCGTACAGAGCATCGCGTCCACGTTGAAGGAAGTGACGCCGGCATTGATGCCGATGATGACCACCCCGCGCCGCGACTTGCAGGGCGAGATCACCGGTCATCTGCGCCGCGTCGTCGGCCGCAAGAACCAGATCGAGGCCACGTTCTATCCCGACGACCGCCGCATCAAGCCGCTGGTGTTGCACCCGCAGGACGCGCAAGGCATCGCCGAGGGTGGGCGCATCGCCATTCAGGCGAGCGAGGGCGGCCTGCAGCTCGTCACCTCGGACACCGAGAAGGTCTACAGCATCGTCGGCCGCGTCGAGCGCGACGGCACCGGACTCGCGGTCGTGGCGCGCGATGCGAACGCGCCTCTGCAGCGCGTGCCCTTGAAGGGCGGGCAGGATTCGCTGCTCGGCAAGATGGTGCTCGCGCACATCGAAGAGCCGCTGTCGCAAGGCCGAACCGCCGAGCTCGCTTCGGTCTTCGGCGAGAAAGACGCTTGGCGCGTCAAGCTCAGTGAGATCGCCGTCCAGCGCGGCGTCGAGGCGACCTTCTCGAAGAAGTATTCGGCCGAGCTCGAGCAGCTCAAGGCCGCGTTCAACCCCGACAAGATCGACGGCTATGTCGACCTCACCGACAAGCCGTTCATCACCATCGACAACCCGTACTCGATGGACCTCGACCAGGCCATGTGCATCGAGGACAGCAAGACGACGCCCGGGGCGAGCGACGTCTACTACGCCATCGCGGACCTCAGCTATTTCTTCAAGCTATCGGGCGGTGACGCGGGCGCCATCGACGAGCGTGCTCGCCGCTTGCAGACCACGACGTACATGCCGGGTGTCGACATGCCGGTGCTGCACCGCCTGCTCTCCGAGGACCTGATCTCCCTCGGGCCGGACGTGAAGCGGCCGTCGATCATCATCAAGTACACCGTCGGCGCGGACGGCAAAGTCATCGGCAAGCCCGAGTTCCTCGACGCCGTGATCAAGAGCCAGCGCAAGACCAACTACGGCCTGGCGCAGGACTTCATCGACGGTAAGGCCAAGGTCGAAGACCCGGTCCTGGTGAACGCGTTCAACCGCTTGAAGAAGGTCGGCGGCGCGCTCCTCGACCAAGCCAAGGCGCGCGGCATGATCACCGCGCCCGAGGGCGAGCGCTGGGCCAACATCGACGAGAACGGCGAGCTGGTGCTCGAGCGTCGCGGCCAGCGCTGGATCGAAGAGGCGAACGCCCAGATCTCGATCACCGCGAACTCCCTGGTCGGCGAGTTCCTGGTCGAGCACAACGCGCCTGCGTATCACCGCGTGCACAAGGCACCGGATGAGGCGCGCATCGCCCTCGCGCGCGAAGCCGTACGCACGCTCGGGGTCGACTGGCCCGACAAGGTGACGCCGGCGGAGATGCTGGCGAAGCTCGACAAGTCGATGCCGAAGTACCGCGCCGTGCGTAACCTCGTGCTGCGCTCGCAGCCGCGCGCCATCGTCAGCGCCGATCCAACGAGTCACGAAGGTCTGAAGCTCGCGCATTACGTGCAGGTCACCGCGCCGATGCGCCGCGAGCGCGATGCCCGCAACCACGCCTTCGTGCGCCAAGTGCGCGACGGACAGACGCCCGACACCAGCCGTGGCGCCGAAGTGCTGGAGTTCGCCGCTATCGCGCAGGAGCGCGACAGTCGCGTCGAGCGTGAGATCCGCGACATCATCTCCGCCAAGGCCCTCGAAGGCTTCAGCGGCAAGGTGTTGAAAGGCGAGATCACCTTCCTGTCGCCGCGCGGCTTCGAGGTCTACTTCCCCGACGCCGACATCGCGCGTTTCGTCGAGCTACCGGGTCGCAACCGCCTCGAGGCGAACGGCACCGTCCTGCGCTCCGATGGCGGCAATCCGATCACCATCACGCTCGGCGAGACCATGGACCTGCGCGTCGGCACCGTGAACGCCATGGCGGGGCGGGTCGAGGTCGTGCCGCTCACCGAGGGCAAGCCGGTCGAACGCAAGGGCAAGCCGCAGAAGACCGGCGCCGCGCAAACCATCGGGCAGATCCGCGGCGACGGCTTCACATCCCCGCTCGTTGGTAAGCGCGTCACGACCGAGGGCGTGGTCAGCGGCGTCAACGCCGTCGGCTTCTACGTCGAGTCGGCGAACCCCGAAGAGGGCGGCCTCTTGGTGCGCACGCGTGGTGCGCGCGTCGCGGTCGGCGACCAGGTGCGCTTCACCGCGACGGTCCGCGAAACCCACGACGCCAACAACGAGTTCGCCCGCTCCCTGGTCGAGCTCGTCGAAGCGACCGCGCCCGAGCGCATCGGCGAAGCGCAACTGTCGCCGCCGGTCGACCTCGAGAAGCTGGGCCCGCCGCCCGCGGACGCCGCCGGTGCCACCGACTACTGGCGCAAGCTGCTCGGCCGCCGCATCGCGGTGCCGAAGGGCAAGGCCGTGAGCCCGTCGAATCGCTTCGGCGACCTGGTGGTGCTGCCCGACTCATGGAAGCTGCCAGCCGACCGCTTCAGCCGCTTTGGCGGAATCCTCCACAAGGAAGGCGTGGAGAACTTCACCAAGGTGAGTCTCAAGTTCCGCGAGCAAGCGGGTAGGCCGGCGCCACTGTCGGTGGGCGCGACGCTGTCCGCTATTGCGGGCATCGTCGGCTACCGCTCCGGCGACTTCCAGATCGAGCTGACGGCGCCGCCGACGATCGATAGCAACCCGCCGCTGACCAGCGAGGTCACGCGCCTCACGGGTGACGCGGACCACTACACCATCGCCAGCGTCAACATGCTCAACATCAATCCGCTGGAGCAGGAGCGCGCCAAGCGCCTCGCGAAGCGCATCGTCGACAGCTTGAAGTCGCCGGACGTCATTTCGGTTCAAGAGATTCAGGACAACGACGGGCCCAAGCAGAGCGACGTCGTCAAAGCCGATCAGACCTTCGAGATGATGGCGCGGCTCATCAAGGAAGCGGGCGGCCCCGAGTATTCGTACATCGATGTCCCGCCACAGAACGGCAAGGACGGCGGCGAGCCCGGCGGCAACATCCGCTGCGGTTTCTTCTACCGCAAGGACCGCGTCAGCCACGACCCGACGAGCGTCAAGCGCTTGGGCGAAGGCGAGGCGGCGTTCATGGACTCGCGCAAGTCGCTGGTCGCGCGCTTCAAGTTCGGCAACGACGTGTTCGAGATCATCAACGACCACTGGGCATCACGCCGCGGCACCACGCCATGGAACTCGGCGCACACGCCGCCCATCATCGGCGGCGAGGAGAAGCGCAACGGCCAAGCGCTCACCGTGCGCGGCCGCATGGAGCAGGTGCAGAAGGCGGAGCCCAACGTCGACGTCTTCAAGGTCGGTGACTCGAACACCACCGAGCAGTCGCCGACGATCAAGGAGCTCACCAAGAACGGGCTCGCAAACCTCACCCTGGAGCTCATCCCGCGCGAGGACCGCTTCGACTACAACTACCGCGGCACGCAGCAGGTGCTTTGCCCGATCGTGAGCACGGCCGCGGTGTTCAAGGAGGGACGCGTCGAGATGCAGTACATCCACGCCAACTCGGTGAGCCCGCTGGACGACTCCGATCATGATCACTCGATCATGCGAATCAAAACGCGCAAGGCGGCCTAACCGGCTTCGCGCTCGCGCAGGAAGCTTCCGAGCACCTGCGCCGGATCGGTGTCGGTGCGGATCTCGCGATAGTCGATGCCGGCTTCGCGCAGCGCGCGTGAAGTCCGCGTGAGGAACTCGCGCATCTCCTTGACGTAGGCGTTTCGCAGCGTGCGCGGGTGGATGAACAAACGGCGGTCGTCCTCCATCGACACGAAGGTCGATGGGTTTTCGTAGGGGAAGTCGATCTCCACGGGATCGAGCAAGTGGATGAGCGCGATGTCGTGGCGGCGGGCCGCGAGGCGGCGGAAGGCGTCGAACAGGGCCGGGTTGGGATCGAACAAGTCCGAGATGATGACGAGCAACGAGCGTCTTCGGCTGCGCTGGCCGAACTGATCGAGGGCGCCCACCAACGAAGTCTCGCCCGCTGGTTGCAGCTGCGCGAGCAAGCGCATCACCTCGACCAAATGGGCGCTGGTCGCGCGCGCCGGTAGCTCGTCGCGCACCGTCGTCGCGAAGGTGACGACGCCGCTCGCGTCCCCCTGGCGCAATGCGAGATAGCAAAGCGCCGCGCCCAGCTTCTTGGCGAACTCGAGCTTCGGCTCGCGCTCGGGCCCCGCGAAGCCCATCGATGCCGAGCCGTCGATGAGCAGCTCGAGCGTGATGTTGGTTTCGTCCTCGAACTGCTTGATGTGGTAGCGGTCCGTTTTAGCGAACGCCCGCCAATCGATGTGGCGGACGTCGTCGCCCGGTGAGTAGAGCTTGTGCTCACTGAATTCGATGCTGCTGCCGCGGCGTAGTGAACGGTGCGTGCCCGCGAGGGCGCCGCTGACGATGGTGCGGGCCGAGAGCTGCAGGGTTTCGATGTCGGAGAGGAGCTGCGGCGAGAGCTCGAACGTCGCGTCGCTCAAACCACGCCCTCGAGAACCTTGGCGACGATGTCGTCGGCGGAGACCTTGCGGGCTTCGGCATGGAAGTTCGTCAGCACGCGATGGCGGAGCACCGGGTAGGCGAGCGCTTTGATGTCGCTGCCGTCGACCACCGGGCGGCCGTCGAGGATGGCGCGCGCTTTCGCGGCGAGCACGATGTGCTGCGAGGCACGCGGGCCGGCGCCGTAGGTGACGAACTCCTTCACTTCGGCCGGCGCCTGCGGATCGTCCGGGCGGGTGCGGCGCACCAGGCGCACGGCGAGCTCGATCGAGGGTTCGGAGATGGGCACGCGCATCACGAGATCTTGGAAGGCGAGGATCTCCTGGGGGCCCAGAATCTTCGCCACCTGCGCGTGCGGCGCCGAGGTCGTGCGGCGGACGATCTCCGCCTCTTCGACCGCCGACGGATAGTCGACGTGCAGCATCATCATGAAGCGGTCGAGCTGCGCTTCCGGGAGCGGGTAGGTGCCTTCTTGCTCGATGGGGTTTTGCGTGGCGAACACGTGGAAGGGCGCGTCGAGCGGATAGGTGCGGCCGCCCGCGGTGACCCGTTGCTCTTGCATCGACTGCAACAGCGCGGCCTGCGTCTTCGGCGGTGTGCGGTTGATCTCGTCGGCGAGCAGGATGTTGCAGAAGACCGGACCCTTGATGAAGCGAAAGGCGCGTCCGCCGGCGGCGTCGGTCTCGAGGATGTCGGTGCCGGTGATGTCCGACGGCATGAGGTCGGGCGTGAATTGGATGCGGTTGAACGACAGGTCCAACACGTCGGCCAAGGTCTGAATCAACAACGTCTTCGCGAGACCGGGGACGCCCACGAACAGCCCATGGCCGCGCGCGAAGAGCGTGATGAGCAGGTGATCGATGACCTCGCGCTGACCGATGACGCGCTTGCCGATCTCGGTATGGATGCGGTCGCGCGCCTGGCGGAGCTCGGCGACACGCTCGCGGTCACCAGCGACCGGGACGGGAGGGGGAGACGCTTGCGAGATCGGAATGGCCATGTGCTTCAACGCTCGCTCAAACGGGTTTCAATGCCAAGTGGAGAGCCGCGCCGAAGACCGTTAACGGCACACCAACGGCGAGACCCGATCGCGCTAACCAGCTTACCACCTCGTCGGTGCGGCTGGGCTTGAAAGGAAGCCTCAAGTCGGGCGGCAGAGCTGCCTCCGTCGCCACGAACTCCTTGGGGATTCTCCCCGAGCTTATGTTGGAGTCGATCATGCGCATGCGCACGCGGCCGACCACGTCCCAGCCGGCCGGCGCGTCCGCCACCACTTCATCGGCGAGAACCAACAGGCCGCCCGGGCGGACGCTGCGGGCGAGGGCTTCGAGGACCGTGCGCTTCTCGGCGTCGTCCCAGTGGTGGAGCGCGAACGAGCAGAGCACGAGGTCGTAGGAGAGCGGGCGGGTAATGCGCGCGAGCACGTCCGGCTTGCGGAAATCATCGCAGATGGCGGCCGCGGCACGCGAGCCCACGACAGCTTGGGCGGCGGCGAGCATCTTCGGCGCGCCGTCGACCAGGGTCACGCGCGCCTCGGGGTGACACGCCGGGGCGACCGCGACGATGGCCGAGCCCGGACCACAGCCCAGATCGAGGACCTCGCGCGGCCGAAGGTCCAAAGCGCGCACCGCCTCGAGCATGGCGTTCAAGCACGGCACGTAGCCCGGAACGATGAGTGGCCACATCGTCGAGTACGCATCGACGATGCGATCATAGCGCTCGAAGCTAGGCATTCGGGCGGCATGCTCGCGCCCGAGGCGACCCAAGTCAATCGGGGTTACTTCGCTGTCGCGACGCCGTGTTTCTGTTCCTCGGCCTCGAGCGCGTCGAAGGCTTGCTTGGCGTGCTGGCGCACCGACTCGACGGTTTGTTTGGTGAGCGTCTTCGCCTTGTCGAGGCTCGCTGCGACGATCTCGAGGGGGTAGGCGCAGCCGTAACCGTAGGTGCTGCGCTTGCGGTGTTGCGGCCCGATGCCTTTGGCGTCGTACCAGAAGCGCGTGACCACGACGCCTTTGGAGACCGCTTGGTTGGACGACACGGTCATCGACTGGATGGCCTGGGCGTCGATGGTCGTCAGCTCCTCGAAGTAGTTCGAGACCAGACTGGTGACCGTGGTGGCGAGCTGCGCGCGCACGTCTTCGACCACGTTCGCGAAGGTCATCTCGGCCTGGAAAGTTGGCTGCGAGTAACCGACGGCGCAGAAGCGGCCGTCCTTGCGCTTGCCCGCCTTGGCGATCCACTTGGGCACGACATCGGGCGAGCTCACCGCTGGCTCTTGAGGTTTCTTGCTGCTGAATGCTTTAGCGGACACCTGGAACGTCTCGGCCGCCTTTTCCTTGGGGATGCAGGCCCAGCCGTAGACGAAGCCCTTCTCGCGGTAAGGGCCTTTGCCTTCGTCGTCGGTCCAGTATTCGATCTCGGCGGCGCCATCGACTTGCGCGACCAGCTCGTCGTCGACATGCACGACGCGCGCGTACTGGACGTCGTCACCGGCCATGGTCGCGTCGTCGATCATGGCTTCTTCGACGTGCGTGCCGATGATGCCGGCGAGGTTCTGCACGGCGCGCTCGCGGGCGTTGATCTTGGGGTAGGGAGAATTCTCGAAACCCGCGCCCGAGATGCCGAGACCGCAGAGATGCGTGTCGTCGCCTTTCATCGAGCGCACCCATTTGGGCATCGACGCGTCGTCTGCCTTGGGCGCGGGCGCGACGGGCCTGCCGCCGGTGGGGCCACAGCCGGCAAGGGCGATCACGAGGAGGGAAGACACACGAACGACGCACCGGGGGGAGTGCTCTCGCATCGAAGTAGGAGAATACGCTACTTAACAGCCGCGTCCCAGGGACAAAGGATCGGTGCATGCAACTCCGCGTCATGGTTTTGGGTTTGGGCTTGTTGGGGCTGGTGGCGTGTCGTTCCACCAAACCGGGCACGCACGTCGAGGTGATGGACGAGGGTGGCACCAAGGTTTACGTCGCCGGCGCCGCCGGGCCCGGCATGAACCAAGGCCTCGCGTGTGACACGGCGGTGAGCCGCTCGGTGGCCGCCATCGCGTTGCGCTTCACGCAGGACAACGACGACATCCAGGAGGCGGTGGCCAAAGAGGTTGGTGTCGAAGACGGCCGCGTCTTCCTCGAGCGCTTCGCCCGCGCCAAGATGCAAAGCGCCGCGGTCCAAGACACCCAATTCAATCCCGGAGAGCATCTCTGCATGGCGACCGTCCGCTGGACGCCGCCGGTCTTCGCCAAGGATGCGGTGAAGGCATACGCCGAAGAGGTGAAGGCGCAGGAGTACACCGCCATGCACCCGAAAGATGCCGAGAACGCGCCGGCGCAACCTACCGCGCCCGCGTCCAGCGTCCCGCCGGCCGCGTCGCCGACCACGCAACAGCCGAGCCCCTCCGCCACGGCCCCGGCACAACCGCCGCCGGCGCAGCCGACGCTGCCCGAGTGCCCGAAGGAAAAGAGCAAGCTCGCCAAGGCCGACGAGGCCATGCAGAAGGCCCAAGACGAGCTCGATGAGTGCGTGCGTCGCACCAGCGGCAATACCAAGACGTGCTCGCGCTACCAGCTCTACGTCGATCAGGCGGCAGCCAAGCAAAAGTCGGCGCAAGAGGCTTTGACCAGGTGCATCAGCCGTTGACGCAAGCGTAGCGCGGGGCGGCGACGTCGGGATGCGCCGCCCCTGCGGCGCGGTAGAATACGCTTGCATGGCAGCCCCCAAACCCGCCGAACGCCCGACCTTGCGCGAGCGCGTAGCGCGCATCCCGGTGCTCAAGCCGCCCGAGGTCGACGCGCGTCTGACGGCGTTGGGCTACCGCGGCCAGACGCACGCGCGTCGGGCTGCGTCCGTTATGGCATACAGGCATGTCCGCCGCTTGCAGCGCCTCTTCCTCGAGGGGTTGCCGGCCAACGACATCGCGGCGCGAGAGAACTACCTGTTCATCGGCCCGACGGGCTGCGGCAAGACCCACCTGGTCGAGCTGTTGTTTCGCGATGTGCTCACCGTGCCGACCGTCACCGTCGACATCACCCAGTACAGCGAGACCGGCTATATCGGTGAGGACGTCACGATGATCTTGGCGCGGCTCTTCGAAGCCGCCGATGGCGATCTCGGCTGGGCGGCGTGCGGCGTCGTCTGCATCGACGAGTTCGACAAGCTGGCCTCGAGCCGCTCCAACGCGCGCTTCGCCGGCGAGGGCACCACCAAAGACGTAAGCGGCTTCGGCGTCCAGCGTGGATTGCTCACCTTGCTCGCCGGCAGCGAGGCGCAGTTCCCGGCTGACTTCGGCTATGCGCAGCTCGCGCCCAAGCTGACCTTGCCGCTCGCTGGGCTCACCTTCGTGGCTTGTGGCGCCTTCAGCGGGCTCAAGAGCACCGCTGACGCCATGAGCGAGCACGAGCGCATCGGCTTCGGGCGCGACGTCGACAAGCGCGACCCCGAGGCCATCGCGGTGAAGCTCGACGCCCAGGTGCTCGAGCATACGGCCGCGTTCGCCAAGTACGGCTTCTTGCCCGAGCTCATCGGGCGCTTCACGCGCGTGGTCGGCTTCGCGCCGCTCGACGACGGGACGCTTGCCGATATCCTGCGCGACAACGTCATCGAAGGGTACACCCGCGAGTTCGCGAGCGAAGGGCTGACGCTCACCGTCGACGAGAGTGTCATGAGCCTCGTGGTGAAGCGGGCCCTGAAACGCGAGCTCGGCGCCCGCGGCTTGCGCATGGCGCTGGTGCCGACGCTCGAGGAGGCGGCTTACAGACACTTTGGAGCCGGCCAAGAACAAGAGGTGAAGCTCACCGTCAAGGACGACGCCATCGTGATCGCCGGCGCGTGAGTGAGCCCGACGCCATCGTCGCGGGTGCCTTCGCTCGTCTCGAGGCGCTGCAAGCGCTGGGTGCACGCTATTGCGGAGCCCCGGGGCACCTGGCCGCGCAGAGCCTGTTGCGCACCTGGCTCGCGGCGGCCGACGAGACGCGTGAGCATCGCTTCACGGAGCTGTTCTTCGGCAAGGACGTCGACTGCGTGAACTTCTGGGCTCGCTTGCGCGGCAACCAGCCGGGTCGCCTTTTGCTCCTCACGCACTACGACACGCGTCCGTGGGCCGACCGCGACGCCGATGACCCGCGCGCCCCGGTGCCGGGCGCCAATGACGGCGGCTCGGGCACGGTCTTGATGGCCGAGCTCGTGGCGACGCTTGCCGAGCGGCGGCAGCGGCCAACGGTCGATCTCTTGTTCTGCGATGCCGAAGATTGGCACGAGATTGACGGCAAAGAAGTTGCTCTCGGAGCCGCCCGATTCGTGACGGCGATGGCCGACGACCAGCGGCCCGACGCCTGCCTCGAGGTCGACATGGTGGCGGGCCGAGAGCTCGTTCTGGACGTCGACGTGAGCTGCCAGGAGCATGATCCGTCGTACGAGCTGACCTTGAGCTTGTTCCAGCTTGGCCGCGCTTTGGCGCTTCCCGCCTTCAGCATGGCCAAGCGCCACCCCTACAAGTGGATTTCCTGCGACCACTTGCCGTTCATGGATGCGGGAATTCCCACCGCGCTTTTCATGGACCTGGACTATCCGGAGTGGCACACCCGAGCAGACACCATCGAGGCCTGTTCACCGGCGTCGTTGGTCCAGATCGCCAAGGTACTGTTGGCCTGGATCTATAGGTAGAGAGCTTGTAACGTCCGACGCGGCCCATGGAATACCTCGAGTACTTCCAGCTGACCTCCGAGCCGTTCTCGAACGCTCCGCTCTCGCGCTTCTACTTCGCGAGTCGTCAGCATACCGAGGCGCTCAACCGCCTCATGTACGCCGCGAGCTCGATGAAGGGGCTCGCTATCCTCATCGGCGACATCGGCCACGGTAAGACGACCTTGGCTCGGCGCATGCTCGATGCGCTCCCGGAGAGCGAATACGAAGCGGCGATGCTGGTGATCGTGCACGCCGGCATCACCCCCAACTGGCTGCTCAAGCGGATCGCGTCGCAGCTGGGCGTCCATGACCCGGCCGACGACAAGCTCACGATCTTGTCGCAGCTCTACCAGCGGCTCTTGCAGATCTACCAGGCGGGTAAGCGAGCCGTCGTCATCATCGACGAAGCGCAGATGCTCGCCAGCCGCGAGCTCATGGAAGAGTTCCGCGGGCTGCTCAACCTCGAGGTCCCCGACCGCAAGCTGATCACGTTCGTGTTCTTCGGCTTGCCGGAGATCGTGCGCAATCTGCAGCTCGATCCGCCGCTCGCGCAGCGCATCGCCCTGCGCTACCAGCTCAAGCCGCTGACCGGCGAAGACACGGCGGCGTACATCGATCATCGACTGCGCATCGCCGGTGCCAAGCGCCAGTTCTTCCCCGTTCCCGTGGTCCAGGAAATCCATCGCGTCACCGGCGGCGTGCCCCGTCTCATCAACACCGTCTGCGATAACGTACTGCTCGAGATGTTCTTCGCGAAGCGCCGGCTCGCAGACCTCGATCTCGTCCAGCAGGTGGCGTCGAACTTCGGCTTGCCGCAGGACCCCTCCGCTATCGGCGCCGTGCCGCCGCCGATGCCTATCGAGGAAGAGCTCGCCCTCGACGGAGCGCCCGGGCACGACGCCATCGTCGCGGTACCGCGCCACCCGGACGAGCTCGGCTCGCCGACAACTGGCGACGATGACGACGTCCCGAGCGCCGTGACCGTCGACGAGGCGTCGGACATCGCCGCGCGCGTCGCGGAGGAAGCGACTCCGGTGCCGCCCGAGGTCGACGACGACGAGGCACCCGAGCCCGACATGTTCGCCACCAAGCCGGCGCCCATCTTCGCGGCCCCGTCGTCGAATGACATCGCCGACCCGCTGGCGTTCCTGCACGAGCCGATCGAGCCCGAGCCGGAATCGACGCCGGTCTTACCCGAGCCCTCGGACGACGAGCCGGCGCCGCGCTACGACGAAGCGCCGATTTTGCTCGACAACATCGTCGAGCAGGCAGCGGCCGCCGTGCCCGAGATGCCGCCTCCGCGCTACGGCAACGGCGAGCACGAGACGCAGGTACTCACCAGCGAGCTCGCGAACCTCGACATCGAGGTCGTCGAGGAGGGTGCGGCGCTCGGTTTCGAGGACACCCCCGACGACGACGAGCGCGGCTCGGACGCGGCGCTCGATGCCATGACTCCGGCTTCCGAGCCTCTCTCGCAGGGCTCCGACACGCAGCGCTCGTCGCTGTCCTCTGGGTCATGGCCGGTACCGCCGCAGCAGGTTCCACTGGCGCGGATTACGCCGGTATCGCGTCCGGTGCCGGTCGCCGTCACCGAAAAACCGATGCGGTCCACGATCTCGCCCGCCTCGCTCGCGAGCGCGTCGTTCGGCGGCGCATCCTCGAACAACCAGTCCTCGCTGCTCAGCGAGGCGGATGCCGTGCTCAACGCGCGCTCCGAGTCCGCGACGCCACCGCCGCCTCCGAAGGCGGCGAGCAGCGGACCGCTCAAGACCTCGACCGGACGCACCATCGATCTCTCCGAGATCGACGACCTCCTCGCCGACATCTCGAATCTTACGAAGAAGTGACGCCGACCCGGCGCGACCAGTAGTAGACGGCCTCGGCGAATTGCTCGGCTGTGTAGACCGCCTTGGTGCCGCCGGGCTTCTCGAGCATGTTGCGCGCCATGGTCAGCGGGTGCATTGGTTCATCCGCTACAGCAGACGCGGTGATCGAGACGATGCCCCAATCGGCGGCGAAGTCGGGCTCCTCGGGAAGAAGCAGGGCGCGGCTGTAGAGCACGACGGCGGCGAAGCGTACGGGGTCGGGCGCGGTGGCGGCCGTGACGCGCACGTACGGGTCTTCGTGAGGCCGGCGCCGCGCGACCTCGGCGGTTAGCGGCAACTCGTCGCGGATTGTCACGGTCGTGCCGTGAAAGCGCTCCGGAGCCATGGGTACCACCACTACCTCGTCGAGGTTGCTGCGCCCGAAGCCGGGTTCGCGCTTGTGCCAGCCGGCGTGCACCGACTGCACCAGCTGACCACGGTCGCCCGAGTACCAGCTGTGACCGGAGCCTTCCCGATGGCGGTCGAGCGCGAACTTCGTCCAGTCAATGGACGTCATTTCGCCGCGACCGCGGCCTCGGCGCGCTTCAAGCCATCGCGCAAGGTCACGAGCATCTGCGCCAGCTCGTCGACGCGGGCCCGCTCACGCGCCACGACCTCCGCCGGCGCCCGCGCCACGAAGGCCTCGTTGCCCAGCTTGGTGGTCAGCTTCTCGCGCTCTTGCTCGGTCTTGACGATCTGACGGCGGAGCTTGTCCGCTTCAGCGGCATAATCCAGCAGATCCGCCATCGGCACGATGACCTCGAGTCTGTCGGTGACCTTGGTCGCCGCTTGCTCGGGCGCATTGCCGCGGGTTTGCACGATGTCGAGCTTCTGTAGCCGCGCGAGGGCGATGATCGACGCGCGCTGCTCCTCGAGGAGCTTTCTATCGGTAGCGGTTGCGGCCACGATGATGGCATCGATGGGCCGCGTCGGCCCGAGATTTTTCTCGGCGCGGATGGTGCGGATGGCGCTGATGCCGCTCTGCACCAGGGTGTAGGAATTCTCGAGAGCCGGATTGCGCAGCGTCGAGAGCTCTTCGCCCGGGTATTTTTGCTGGCCGATGAACTCGGTCGTCCGCGTGATCGGCAGCTTCTGCCAGAGCTCCTCGGTGATGAACGGCATCACCGGATGCATGAGGCGCATCGCGGTCTCGATGACGTGCACCAGCGTCGCCTCGGCAACGCGCTTCGACTCGGCGCCCTTGGGGTCGTCGTTCATGAGCCGTGCCTTGACCAGCTCGATGTACCAGTCGCAGAGCTCGTCCCACATGAAGACGTACATGGCGTTCGCGGCCTCGGCGAACTTATAGGCGTCGAGATGGGCGCGCACGTCGGTGACGGCGTTGGCGAGCCGCGACAAGATCCAGCGGTCCGGCTCTTCGAGCGACGCCTGCACTTGTGCGAGCGGCGCAACGTTGCCGCCGACCCGCATCAAGGCGAAGCGCGAGGCGTTCCAGATCTTGTTGACGAAGGCGCGGTAGCCGCTGATGCGGTCCGCGGACAAGCGGATGTCGCGGCCTTGCAACGCCAAAGCGGTCAGGGTGAAACGCAGCGCGTCGGTGCCGTGCTCGTCGATGACCTTCAAGGGGTCGACGACGTTGCCCTTCGACTTCGACATCCTGTTGCCATGCTCGTCGCGAACCAGGGCGTGGATGTAGACGTCCTTGAACGGCACCTCGTTCATGAAGT
>JBGGMJ010000185.1:0-8964 GCA_041288095.1 Myxococcota bacterium | reverse complement strand
AATCAGCTCTTGGATGAGGACGGTCTTGCCGACGCCGGCGCCACCGAACAACCCGATCTTGCCGCCGCGCGCGTAAGGGGCGAGCAGGTCGATGACCTTGATGCCCGTCTCGAACGTCTGGAGCTTGGTGTCCTGCTCGGTGAACGACGGAGCCTGACGGTGAATCGGCATGAAGCGCTTGGCGCCGACCGGACCACCCGCGTCGACCGGCTCGCCGACGACGTTCAAGATGCGGCCGAGGGTCTCGGGGCCGACCGGCATCGCGATGGGAGCGCCGGTGTTCTTGACGCGCATGCCGCGGACGAGACCATCACTCGAGTCCATGGCAATGGTGCGGACGGTGTTCTCGCCCAAGTGCTGAGCGACCTCGAGGGTGAGGTTGTCTTCTTTGTCGTTGATCGTCGGGTTCGACAGGGTCAACGCGGTGTTGATCTCGGGGAGGTGACCAGCCGGAAACTCGACGTCGATCGCCGGTCCGATGATCTGAGTGATGACACCGTGTTCCATTGCTTGTGCGCTAGCGCTCATTTGCTTCTCTCAGCTCCAAAAAGATCCGTTAAAGCGAACTAATTCGAAAGGGCTTCGGCGCCGCCGATGACTTCCATGAGTTGGGTGGTGATCGCCGCCTGACGCGCGCGGTTGTAATCGAGCGTCAGCTTCTCGACGATGTCCTTGGCGTTGCGGGTGGCGTTGTCCATCGCCGTCATACGAGCGCCGTGCTCGGCGGCGCTGCTCTCGAGCAGGGCGCGCCAGATCAGCGTCGACAGATAACGAGGCACGAGCCCCTCGAGCACGCCTTCACGCGACGGCTCGTAGATGTAGTCCACGTCTTCGCCCGGGGGCAGCTCTTCGGCGACGATCGGCAACAGCGGCTCGACGACCACTTGCTGCGCGATGGCGGACTTGAACTCGTTGTAAACCAAGTACACGGCATCGAGATCGCTCTCGATGAATTCCTTGGTGATCCCCTCGGCGATGTCCTGCGCCTTGCGGAACGACAGGCCCTCGAAGATGCCGTGGTGCTCGCGGACGGCGCCGAGCTGGGTGCGCTTCTTGAAGTACTCGCGTGCCTTGCGGCCAACCGCGGCGACTTCGAAGTGCGTGTACTTGTCCTGGTTCTCGCGGATGAACTTCTCGGCGCGACGCAGGATGTTGGCGTTGAAAGCACCGGCGAGTCCGCGGTCCGAGGTCACGACCACCAGCATCACGCGACGTGGCTGGCTGAACTCGGCGAGCAGCGGATGCGCCGGCTTACCTTCCTCGACGTCCATGCGCGCCGCGACACGGCGCAACAACGAGCCGAGCTCCATGGCGAAGGGACGGGCGTGCGTGATCGCTTCCTGAGCGCGCCGGAGACGCGCCGCGGAGATCATCTTCATCGCCTGCGTGATCTTCTGCGTGCTCTTTACGGAGCGAATACGCTCGCGAATGTCGCGTAACGACGCCATCTCGGTTTACGCCTTCGCCGCGGTCGGCTTGAACGCATCGAGGAAGTTCTTGAGCAGCGCCTGCACTTCCTTCTCGAGCTCGGTGGTCAGCTCCTTCTTCTCTTCGATCTGGTCGAAGAGCTTCGGGGCCTTGGCCATGGCGAACGAGTAGAGCTCGTCGCAGAAGCGCTGCATGTCTTCCGTCGGCGTGTCGCGAACCCAGGTCTTCTTGGCGCCCGGCATCTTCTGCGTACCGGCGTAGAGCTGGACGATCTGGAAGCCGACGCGGTTCGGGGAGTACTGGCCCTGGCGCAACATGCGCGTGAGGCGCGCGCCGTCTTCGAGCTGCTCGCGGGTGACCGTGTCGAGGTCGCTGGCGAACTGCGCGAAGGCCGCGAGGTTGCGGTATTGCGCCAGCGTCAGGCGCAGCGTACCGGCGACCTTCTTCATGCCCTTGATCTGAGCGCTACCGCCGACGCGGGAGACCGAGATACCGACGTTGACCGCGGGACGTTGACCCGAGAAGAACAAGTTCGACTCGAGGAAGATCTGACCGTCGGTAATCGAGATGACGTTCGTCGGGATGTACGCCGAGACGTCACCAGCTTGGGTCTCGATGATCGGCAGAGCGGTCAGCGAGCCCGCGCCCTTGGCGTCGCTCATCTTGGCGGCGCGCTCGAGCAAGCGGCTGTGGAGATAGAAAACGTCGCCGGGGTAAGCTTCGCGGCCCTGGGGACGGCGCAGGAGCAGCGACATCTGGCGATAAGCGACCGCCTGCTTCGACAAGTCATCGTAAACGATCAGCGCGTGCTGTCCGTTATCGCGGTAGTACTCGCCGATGGTGCAACCGGTGTACGCGGCCAAGAACTGCATCGGGGCCGGGTCGGAGGCGTTGGCGCAGACGACCGTGGTGTACTCCATGGCGCCGTGTGCCTTCAGCTTGTCGACGACCTGAGCGACGGTCGACTGCTTCTGACCCATGGCGACGTAGATGCACTTAACGTCTTTGCCCTTCTGATTGATGATCGTGTCGAGCGCGATTGCGGTCTTGCCGGTCTGGCGGTCGCCGATGATGAGCTCGCGCTGGCCGCGGCCAATCGGAATCATCGAGTCGATGGCCTTGATGCCGGTCTGCAGCGGCTCGTGGACCGACTTGCGCTCGATGATGCCGGGCGCCTTGACCTCGATCATGCGGAACTCTTTGGACTTGATCTCGCCCATGCCGTCGACCGGATTGCCGAGCGCGTCGACGACGCGGCCCATCATCGCGGGACCGACCGGGACGCTGGCGATCTTGCCGGTGCGCTTGACCGTCTGGCCTTCTTCGATGTGCGAGAAGTCGCCCATGATGGCGACACCGACGTTGTCCTCTTCGAGGTTCAACACCAGGCCGCGAATGCCGCCTTGGAACTCGAGGAGCTCGCCGGCCATGGCGCTCTTCAAGCCGTAGATGCGGGCGATACCGTCACCGATCGACAAGACAGTGCCGGTCTCGGCAACGTCGATGCGGCGGTCGTAGCCGCTGATTTGGTCCTTGATGATGCTGCTGATTTCTTCGGCGCGGATCTGCATCGCCTTGACGTTCCTTCTGAGGGTTAGCTTACGGTCGTTCCGAGTTGCTCGCGGAGGAGCTCGATCTGACGCTTCAGGCTGCTGTCCAAGGTGAGATCGCCCACCTTGCAAACGAGGCCGCCGAGAAGCTCCGGGTCGACTTTCACGTCGACGACGATGTCGCGCTGGAAGCGCTTGTGCAGCGCTCCCTTCAGACGTTGGATCTTGGCATCGTCGAGGGGGATCGAGCTGACGACGCGGGCGCGCAGGCGGCCAGCGCGGTTGTCGGCTTCGGCTTCGATCTCGTCGGCGACGTCACGCAACGCTTCGACGCGGTCGCGGCCGGCGAGGAGCTGGATCAGCTTCACCGCGGTCTTCGAGGCGCCGATCTTGTCGAGCACCGTGCCCAGGACCGCGTCGCGATCCGCCTTGAGAGCGGGGTTCGCGAGCAAGTCACGCAGCTCGGAGGTCTTGTCGTACATCGCACGGAAGGTCGACACGCTGTGCGCGAGCTTCTCGACGCCAATGGCGCCTTCCATGTCCAGAGCGGCCGCGATAGCGGCACGGGCATATCGTTTGGCGACCGCGCTCATGCTGCACCATCGGCGACAGAGGCGCTCTTGCGATCATTACTCGAGCGGCGGTGCGGCGCTTGCGCATCCGAGCTCTCGATCATCTGCAACGACTGATCGAACAGGCGGTCGCGGTCGGCGTCGGTGAGGCCGCGGCGCAACATGTCCTCGGCGGCCTTCAAGGCGGAGCGGGCCACGTCGTGCTGCAAGCGGCGGCGCGCGGCTTCTTCTTCGTTCTCAATCACGGTCTGCGCGTCCTCGCGGAGTCGTTTGGCGTACTCGCGAGCGCCGGTGATGATGCGATCACGCTCGAGCGCGCCGTCTTCCTTGCTGCGATCGATGAGCTCACGTGACTCGGCGTCGACGTTCGCGAGCTTCTTGCGATAGGTGTCGTGGCGGTCCTTGGCCGAGTCGTAGGCCTTCTGATTCTCTTCGATGGTCGCCTTGATGCTGTCGTGGCGACGCTGCATGGCGGCCGCCAGCGGTTTCTTGGCGGCTTTGACCAAGAAGACGATGAAGATGAGGAAGTTGACCGCGTACCAGCCGACCGGCGGGGCATGCTGGTCCCACGACCACAGGTTGATGTGCGGAGTGCCGGTGGACGCGTGATGTCCGCCCTCGCTGCCGCCCTCGTGCTCGCCCTGTTCCTGGCTCATCCGGCAACCTCGCGTCCGAGGATCTTCTGCACCATTTGCTTGGCGAGTTGATCGACTTGGGGGGTCAGCTGGGCGCGCGCTTCCGTCTCCGCTTTAGCGGTACGCTCGCGGGCCTCGACGATCGCCTTGGTGATGTCACCGCGGGTTTCGGTCAGGATCTTGCGTTCGTCTTCGCGGCCGGCTCCGCGCAGGCCTTCGCGCTCGCGTTGACCAATGTCACGCGCTTCACGCAGGCGCGTTTGGTACGCCTCGATGTCGGCGTCGCTCGCTGTGGTGAGCCGCTCGACTTCGTCCTTCAAGCCGACGACCTTGTGCTGACGGGCGTCGAGCACACCGAGAAGGGGCTTGAAGAGAATACCGTTCAAGCTCACCAGCAAGAACGTGAGGAGGGCGAACTGGGCGAGGAGTGTGACGTCTAAATCCATGCGATCCCGGCTAAGGCGCGCGGTATCTAACTTCTGCGTACAGATGCGTCAAGCCGTGTCTGAGGCATTTCTACACAGGCGTCGCAGCGGCTTTTTTGGTCGTAAAAGAGGCCTGGGGCACGATCGTCAGGATGCCCTCCTCTTCCCGTGCCCAAGCGCGACAATTTGCCGCTGATCGAGCGGCGTCGCGTCTCGCGGTCGGGCTCGGGGTGGGGGTCGGCGTGGTGCTGGTCGCTGGGCTTGCCGGGTGTGCTCAGGCCAAAGGCAACGTTCGCGACAACATCAACCTCTACAGCGGCATTCCCGAGCCCTCCCGCCCGCTGGAGCCATCGAAGCCCTTGGAGCCGGCGCGGCCGCTCAGCTTTCCGAAGGTGACGCTCATCTCGGAGCGCAGCTCGGGCAGCACCGAGGACACGCTCCTTGCCTCTTTGACCCCCGGTCGCCCGCGCACACCTCAGGACTCGGGTCCCGGAGCCCCACAGCCGCCAAAGCCTGGAGAGATCGTCTCCATGGGCGTGGTGAAGCTGCCCGTCCTTCCCGAGGGCGCGAGCGAGGTCCAGAAGACGTTTTACGAGCAGGCGACGCGAGCGGTGATCCGCGTCGTCGAGCGCGACTTCGACGATCCCTCGATCTGTCAGGGCCTCCGCGAGCAGCTCATCTCGCGCCCCGAGCTCGCGTCGTCCCGCTCCGAGTGGGAGCAACTCCTGGTCGACGCCATTGCCCGCGCCAAGGCCTTGCAACAGCTCTCCCCGGTCCTGCGACTGGTGCGGCACGCCTATGGCAACGCCAAGCGCGATCCCAAGGGCTTCTACCGCGACATCGACCAGGCGTCGTGCCGTCAGGCGTTCGTGCTGCTCTTCGACGTCAACGTCGATGCCGTCGAGGTCGAAGTCACCGTCAATCCGCTAGAGCGGATGAAGTTGCGCGACATCGAGGCGCTCTGCCGAGACAGTCACGACGCGGTGCTCTCCGAGCGCGTCTTCCCCAACAGCTCGGGCACGCCGCCGCTGCGCAAGATGGTGCGGCGCATGTTCATGAATACGTATCCCGACGCCAACGTGAAGCGCGTGGTCATCAAGGACGGCTGGCGCGAGGTCGACGGTGGGCGCAGGCGCGTGTTGCGCGCCGTGCTCGGCGTCCAGCGCGAAAACGCGTTCCCGAACGATCCCTGCACCATGGAAGTGGTCACACTCTCGCAGACCAAGAGCCGGGGGCGCTTCGAGTCCACCGAATGCTGCGACATCCAAAGCGCGGTCGCCATCACGTGCGACCAGATCGAGCCCGACAAATGAAGAAACTCCTCCTGCCGGTCCTCGCCGCCGGCATCCTCCTCGGTCTTACGCGCACGGCTGCGGCCGAAGACACCGCGCCCTCTCTCCTATCAACGACACCGGTCTCCTCCACGGCGGACGACGGCCGCAGCCCCATCGACGCAATCGTCGGTCACCTGGGCCTAGGCTACTTCACCGGCGACGCGCCGCTCGGCGTTCGTTACTGGTGGAACCGCGAAAACGGATTCGACATCAACGGCACCATCAACTTCGCTTCGAGCGGCGTCGACTCGGGGCGCTACGGCTTGGAGCTCGGCTACGTTCGCGCCCTCGCGCACTATCACTACTCCGTCGTCTTCGCGCGCGCCGGCGTCGGCGCCCGCTACACGAAGCCTGGCGGCAGCAGCTCCGCGCGCACCGACGGCGTCGCCAGCATATTCATCGGCGCCGAGCTCTTCTTGGGCGCCTTCGGTTTCCCGAACGTCAGCCTTCAAGGCGGTTACGGCGTCCAAGCGAACTACGTAAACTTGGGCGGTGGGTCGCTCGCCGTCAGCAGCGTCGACGGCGGTCTCTCGGTGGTCAACGCCGGCAACGTCGGCTTCCACATCTACTGGTGAGCACGGTCATGAAGAAATCCCTCTACTTGCTGGGTTGCCTTGGGCTCATCGCTTCATTGACCGCTATCGCGAGCTGCGACGGCTTGAACAACGAGTGCTTGGACGGGCTCGACAACGACGCCGATGGCCTTGTCGATGCTTCGGATCCCGCGTGCATTCTGAACCAACAGCTGGCGGCGCAGCGGTCGGCCAACTGCGTGCCGGATCAAGCGGGCATTCCGTACGACAACGCGGCCTGCGCCAACTTCCAAGCGTCGAGTGAATCGGATGATCCGGCCTGCTCGGACGGCGAGGACAACGACGCGGACGGTGCCGCTGACTTCCCCGTCGATCCGGGCTGCTCGTCAGCCACGGACACCAACGAAACGAACGGCGAATGCGCCGACGGTATCGACAACGACGGCAACGGCCTGCGCGACCGCCAAGACTTCGGTTGTTCGGATCCCGTCACCCGCAACTATGATCCGCGTCGCACCACGGAGCGCTCACCATTTGCCTGCTCGGACGCCGCCGACAACGATGTCGACGGGGCATTCGACTACCCGCGAGACGTCGGATGCGCGGATCCCTACGACGACGACGAGCGCAACCCAGAGTGCTCTGACGGCATCGACAACGACGGCGACGGACGCGTCGATCTCGGCGGCGATCCAGACTGCAGCTCCCCCGGAGACGACAGAGAGCTAGCGGGCGCGTGCAACGACAAGGTCGATAACGACGGCGATGGGCAAATCGACTTCCCCAACGACCGCGGTTGCGTGTCTCTTTTCGCGGACGACGAGCGCAACAAGCAATGCTCGGACGGCATCGATAACGACGGCGACAAACGCCTCGACGCGGCGGACCCGGGTTGTTTGAACGCGTCCGACGACAGCGAATCGCCTGACCCACAGTGCAGTGACCTCATCGACAACGATAGCGACGGCAGAGTGGATGCCAGTGACGAGGACTGCGAAGGCGTCTTCGACGAGACCGAGGGTCGCAGGGGTTGCGGCGATGGTCGCGACAACGACAACGACGGCAAGACCGACATGATCGATCTCGGCTGCACCGATTGGGACGACGATAACGAGGCGGACGAGCCGGCCTGCTCCGATGGCCGCGACAACGACGGCGACGGCAACGCGGATTTCCCAAAAGACGGGAGCTGTCTCACCGCCGATGGAACCAGCGAAGGCGCAGTCGGAGATTGCGCCGACGGCATCGACAACGATGACGACGGTTTGCTCGACGGACCTGTGGGAGCGGCGACGCCCTACAGCGACCCGGCATGTGTGCTCGGGTTCGACTTCGAGGACCTCGATCCAGCGTGTGCCGACCAGCTCGACAATGACGCGGACGGGCTCGTCGATCGCGCCGACCCGGGCTGCCGCGGCAGCAACCGTGGCCGCTCGGAGGTGAACCCGCAGTGCTCCGACGGAGTCGACAACGACGAAGACGGGCAGACCGACGCGGCGGACACGGCCTGCCAGGCGAGCACGCCCACGACCTATGGTCTGAGCGAGCTCGCGCCGTATCAGTGCTCCGACGGCGTCGATAACGACGCGTTGGCTGACGGCATCGACTACAACCCCGCGGGCACCGGTGCGGGGCTTGGCGACCCGCAATGCACGAGCGCGACCGACAACAGCGAGACGACCTAGCAAGTCGTGGCTTTCACCTGCCGCCGCGTCATTAGCCGCCCTGAGCCTGGGTGGCGAACGCTCGCGTATGTTCGCCATGCTCAGCCGTGCCTCCATTGCTAGGCTTTCCGTGGCATCCCTCCTCGAGCGAGCCGCCGAGCCCCTGGCCCGTGGCGGGCGCCTCGAGGCTCATCCCGAGCTGCGCCGTTTGGCTGACACGACGTCGGCCCCGAAGGCGCGCGCTCGCGTGGTCTTGCCCTTGGAGGAAGGCCCGGGCAGCTCGACGGCAGTGACGGCACCGGCGAATGCCGCGACCGACGCGTCCGCCATCGCCTCCATGATCGCGCAGCTCGCCGACCCGGCACTGGTGAGCGACCCCTCGCTCGCGCTGGCGGCTCGGCAGGCGCTGCAAACGCTCGCCTCCGTCTACGGGGGCGAAACCTCCGGGCGGGTTTACGAGGCGCTGTCGCACTGGATGGTGGTGGCTGGTGGGCTCATGCGCGCGCCAACGACGGCGGCAAGCACGAGCTCTGGGCCGCGTGCCAACAGAACGAGCGGGGACCTCGCGGCGACCTCGGTGCCCTACGAGCAGCTGCCCGAGCAGATGAAGGGCGGCACGTCTTCCGCGAACGGACTACCGGTGATCATCGTCCGCGACGCCAGCGAGCTCGCGTCCCTACCCATGTGGAAAGACATGCACCCCGCGGCCGCGCAGAGCTACCGCGAGCGTCTCGCCGAAGCTCTCCGTAACGAGTCCGGGTCGGTGATGGGCTTTGCCGGGTTCGAGATCGAAGTGGTCGGCACGAATGGGGTCGAGCGCGGC
>JBGGMJ010000184.1:0-17978 GCA_041288095.1 Myxococcota bacterium | reverse complement strand
CGCCGGTCCCAAAGACGACGCAATCGACGCTGAGTCTCATGGTGCGCTCGTCTTCCCGTGCAGCTCGGCCAGCTCGACCTTGAAGCCGGCGGACAGGATGGGGAAGCGACACCAGGTCTTCGGGTCGAGGTTCTCGTCGTCGAGGTGGAACGACGGAGCATAGCGCTCACGTTTCCACTGATTGCGTGACCAAAGCGTGAAGAAGCGATCGATGTACTCGACGAGCTGGTCGCGGCCGATGTTCGGGAATTGCTCGCCGACGATGGCGAGCACGTCCACCGGCTCGCGCTTGTCGCGGATAGCCGCGCGCTCGATGGCGTCGAGGACGGCGAAGGGCATGAGATCGCCTTCGGAGACCTGCTTCGCCTGCTGCGGCCGCAGCTCGGGCGTCGAGCGCTGATCGACGACTGCCTTCAGGAACGGGAAGGCACCATCTCCCTCGGGTCCCTGGCGCATGAGCCAGCCCAGCCAGTGACGCAGGAACGCCTTGTCGATGCCGGCGATCGGCGACAAGCCGCCGCAGGTGTCGCCGTCCATCGTCGAATAGCCGACGGCGGCTTCGCTGCGATTGCTGGTCGCGAGCAGCAAGGCGCCGCGGACGTTCGCGAACATCCACACCGACGGTCCGCGCACCCGCGCCTGGATATTCTGCAGCGCGAGGTCATCGGTCTTCCACTCGAGCGGCCGGCCGAGCGCGTTGCTCACGACACCGACGTAGTGACGGACCATGGTGTCGATCTCGAGCTCGTGGTGCTCGCTGCCGAACCCCTCGGCGACGGTGCGCGCCGCGTCGCGGGTGACCGTCGAGCTGTTGATGCTGCCCTGGTACGCCGTAAGCAACAGGCTGCGCAGCGCACCGTCGGCGGTGAGCCCCGGCATGTACGGGACCTTCGTCTGGAAACCTTGTGGCGTGAGCTCGCGCAGGGCACGCCGCACCATGAGCGCCACCAGTGCAACGACGGCCGTCGAGTCCGCTCCACCGGACAGGCTCACGACGAAGCCGCGCGAGGCACTCTTGCGCATGTAGTCGAACAACGCGAGCGTCACGGCGCGTGTGAACTCTTCTTCCTTGCGCGTCGGGCCACTCTCCCAGGCGTCCGCTTTGGCGTTCGGAGCCGCCGGGACCTGCTCCGGCCAAGCGAAGTCGACCTTCACCGTCTGGGCGTCGTCGGTGACGAGGTCGGGGCGAAAGCTCCCGGTGCGCGCTTGCTGCATGCGCGTCGATTCGACGTCGATGACCGCGCTGGTGAGCGACCAGTCCTCGAAGCCGAAGCGCCTGCCCTCGGCGAGCATGCGGCCGCCGCTCGCTATGAGACCGCCGCCGTCCCAGATGATGCGGCCCGCGTCGTTACCCAGGTGGTTCGCGTAGACGTAGCTCGTGCTGAAGGCGCGCGAGCCCTCGAGCACGAAGCGCCGGCGCGTATCGATCTTGTCGAAGGCGAAGTGCGAGGCCGATGGGTTCAAGATCACATCGACACCGAGCGCCGCCAGCGCCGCGCCGGGACGGCTCGCGACCCAGGCGTCTTCGCAAATCTCGAAGCCGAGGCGCACGCCGCCGATGTCGAAGAGCACGTCGCCGAGCGGCACGCCGCCGAGATCCTCGAGCATGGCGCGGGCGCCGACCGGCCAGGGCTTGAACCAGCGCGGCTCGTAGTAGACGCCATCGCCCGCGAGGTGGTGTTTGGCGACGAAGCCGACGAGCTTGCCATCGACCGCTAAAGCGGCGCAGTTGAACAGGCCGTTGCGATAGAGGAGCGGCAACCCGAACGACACCACCATGCCGGCGGTCTCGGGGAGCAACGAGCGCAGGATGGCAAGCGAACGTCGCGCCACGCCGGCACCGAGGAATGCGTCCTCGCAACCGTAGCCGGAGATGCACAGCTCCGGCAGACAGACGATGGTCGCGCCTTGCGCCCGCGCGGCTCGCAGCGCCGCCGTGATGCGCGCGGCGTTGCCAGTCCAATCGAGTGGTGTCTGGTTCAACACGGCGGCGGCGACGTGAATGCGCTTCATGCGCTCTCCTTGACGACGCTCCCACGCTCGCGCGCCTCCAGGATGAGCTGCGTGCGCAGCTCGTGCAGGCGGTTTTCCAGACCGTTCGGATAGCGATGCGGGTTCAAGATGCGTTTGACGCCGCCGTGGAAGGCGAGGAGCTGCTCCATGGTGCGCTCGCGCGTGACGGCGAGCTTCGGCGCGTCGTAGACGAACTTCCCGCCGCGCATCACCGGCACCAAGAGATCCTCGAAGCTCATGCCCTTGCCGAAGCGCTTGCGGCGCGTCGGATCCAGCGGATCGATCATCATGCTCTCTGCTTCGATGCCATGGCCGATATCGTAGACGACGTCGCCGACGAACTCGCCCGAGACCGCGTAGCGCCGAACCTGCAGCCGACCTGGTGTAGAGACCTTCGCTGTCTGCTCGCTCACCTTGATGCGGGGTTGCCAGTCGCCGCCCTTCTTGCGGAAGGCGCCGAGCTTGTAGACCGCGCCCAGGGCCGGCTGGTCGTAGGCGGTAACGAGGCGCGTGCCGACGCCCCAAACGCTGATGCGGGCACCCTGCTCTTTCAAGCTGCGGATGACCTGCTCGTCGAGATCGTTCGACGCGAGGATCTGCGTGTCCTTGAAGCCGGCGGCATCCAGGCGTCGGCGGGCTTCGATGGAGAGCCAGGCGAGGTCGCCCGAGTCGAGACGGATGCCCACGAGCTTCTGTCCGCGCTCGCGGAGCTCCTTGCCAACGGTAATCGCGTGATCGACGCCGCCGAGCGTATCGTAGGTGTCGACGAGGAAGACCACGTTGTTGGGCAGCGCTTCGGCGTAGGTACGGAACGCGGTGAGCTCGTCGTCGAAGCACATGACCCAGCTATGGGCGTGCGTGCCGCGCACCGGGATGCCGTAGAGCTTGCCCGCGAGCACGTTCGAGGTCGCGGTGCAGCCGCCGATGTAGGCGGCGCGCGAAGCCGACAAGCCTCCATCGAGCCCCTGGGCGCGGCGCAGCCCGAACTCGATCACCGGGTCGCCCTCGGCGGCGAGGACGATACGCGCCGCCTTGGTCGCGACCAACGTGTCGAAGTTCACGATGTTGAGCAGCGCCGTCTCGAGCAGCTGCCCTTGCAACACCGAGCCGCTGACGCGAACCAACGGCTGATTGGCGAAGACCGTGGTGCCTTCGGGGATGGCGTCGATGTCGAGGGTAAGGCGCAGCTCCTGGAGGTACTTCAGGAAGGCATCCTCGAAGAGGGGCTGCTCGTCACCGCCGCGCAAGCCGGCAAGGTAGTCGAGGTCGCTCTCTTGGAAACGGAACGCCTTCAAGAGGTCCAGCAGCGGCCCGAGACCGCAAGCCACGGCATAGCCGCCGTTGAACGGTTCCTTGCGAAAGCCGGCGTGAAACACCGCTTCGTCGTCGCCGAGCCCGCTCTTCCAATACCCGTACGCCATGGTGAGCTGGTACAGGTCGGTGAGCAGGGCGAGTGAGCCGTAATCCATCCGCGAAAGAGCCTCCTTGGGCGCTTAGTGTAGGAAAGACACCAAGAGCCTGCCAAAGCAAGATCCGCGGCCCCTATATGGTCCGTGACATGACCAGCCCACCGGGACTAGAAGGCCCGCGGGTCGTGCCCTAGGCACGTCCGAATGATTGCTATTTCAGGGAGGCAGGGGATGCGTAGGCCTGGTCTTTGGCGTGTCGTGGCGTGCTCCGCGTTGGTCAGTCTGTCCGCTGTAGCGTGCGGTGACGACGACGGCGAATATCTCGAAAACTTCAATCCGTATCCCGAGGAGCCGAGCGAAGAGCCCCCGACCCCGACGATCGACGAGCTGCCGGCCGCGGAAACGCTGAGCGCCGGCATGAGCGCGAACGTCAACGTGGTCATCGACCGCCGCGGCATGCCGCACATCTACGCGGCGAACCTCGCGGACGCTCTGCGCGCGCAAGGCTACATCATGGCGCGCGACCGCTTCCCGCAGATGGAGTTCATCCGTCGCGCGGTCACCGGCACCTTGACCGAGGCGATCTCGCCGGTCGCCGGCACAGTGACGCTCCAGGACGACATCCAGGCGCGGTTCTTCGGCTTCAAGCGCGTTGCGACGCAGGTCTACAACGGCCTCGACGCCAATGACGTCGTCAAGGTCGGCGTCGACGCGTTTACCGCGGGCGTCAACGAGTGGGTCGACGAGATCCTGGCCGAGAAGGCCAAGGGCTCGGCCGCGAGCTTCACGCGCTTCGTGCCGCGTGGCACCGGCTTGTTCCAAGCGGTGATCGCGAGCCCGTTCTTCGGCCACTGGGAGCCGACGGACGTCATGGCAATCGCGCGCTATCAGACGTTCGTTTTGTCGTTCGACCAGTCGGACGCCGACCGCAGCCAAGCGCTGCAGGGCATCGGTGCCGGCTCGTTCGGCAACTCACCGGCGGAGCAGCAGCGCGGCGTCGGCACGCTGCTCGACATGGCCGCGTACGCTCCTAGCCGCAACGTTTACACGACGGACGCCGCTGGTCCGTCGGCGGTTGGAGTCCACCCCGCCCGTGGCCTCCCAGCCCCGGCTTTGACCTCGGCTACCGGCACCACGAGCACGCTGCGGCCCATGCATCCCGCGGCAGCCGCTGCCGCCGCCCGCTTCGGTGCGCACGCGCGTCACCTCGCTCGCCTCTTGGGCGACGTCGACCGTGGCTCGAACAACTGGGTGGTCTCCGGCGCGCACACCGCAAGCGGTGCCCCCATGCTCGCGAACGATCCGCACTTGTCGCTCACGAGCCCCGGCGTTTGGTACTACACGCACATCACGACGACCGCTGAGGGCATCGACGCCGCGGGCGTTTCGTTTGCCGGCC
Source organism: Myxococcota bacterium (assembly GCA_041288095.1). Lineage (GTDB taxonomy): Bacteria > Myxococcota > XYA12-FULL-58-9 > XYA12-FULL-58-9 > JALHOP01 > JALHOP01. The sequence continues at coordinate 13,157 of JBGGMJ010000184.1, read as the reverse complement.
TGCCGAGCGTCGTCTTGGGCTTCACCAAGGATCTCGCTTGGGGCGCCACGGTCACCAACTTCGACGTGGTCGACTTCTACGCCTTCCAGGATACCCCGTCGATTGGCGGCGGCGGCGCGATCACCGTCGAGACCAACGATGGCGATGTGACCGTGGGCCCGTCGGCTGTCGAAATCGTCCGCGCCGGTCCGACATCGCCGACCGGCGACGTCACCGTGCCGATCTACACCATTGGCAATTTCGGCCAGGTCGTGTTCGAGGGCACGACGCCGCAGCCGGTCGCGGTCCGCACCATCAGCTTCGATCAATCGAACGAGCTCGGTTTCTTCCTGCGCTTGCTGACCGCTAAAACGGTCACCGAGGCCCGCAGCGCGCAGGCAACCTACTTCAAGGCTGGCTCGCAGAACTTCGTGATGATCGCCAAGAACGGTGACATCGCCTGGCAAACCTACTCGCGCATTCCAACCCGCCCGGATCTCGCCACCGCATGGCCCGGTCCGCCCGCGATTCCCAACGATCCAGCAAACCCCCTGACGACGATGTGCCCGACGTTCGTCTTGCCCTCGTCGGCGGCATTCACTTGGACCGGCGACATCGAGCCGACCGCGCTGCCGTCGCTCCTCAACCCAGCCAAGGGTTGGATCGCCACCGCGAACCAGGACAGCATCGGCGTCAACCGCGACGGCAACCCCTGCAACGACACCGTCTATCTCGGTGGCGACTACGACCCAGGTCACCGCCAGTTCCGCATCGCCGAGCGCCTCACCGCGTTGGTCGCGCGTGGTGACATCACCGTAGCCGACATGCAGGCCCTGCAGGCAGCGTCGAAGTCGAGCTTGGGTGAGACCTTGCGTGATCCGCTCGTCGAGATCCTCGCGGCCGCAATCGCCGAGGAAGACGATCCGGAGTCCGTCGAGGCTTTCCAGGAGATTCACGACCGTCTGGTGGCTTGGACCCTCGAGACCCCAGCCGGCGTCGGCAGCACCGATGAGGCCGTGATCGCGGACAGTGTCGCGACCACCATCTTCAACGTGTGGATCAGCCGCATCATCGCGCTCGGCTTCGGTGACGAAGCTCTGCTCCTCGGCGTGCGCCCGCCGGCGGCGCAGCTCCTCGAGCGCGCGCTCACCGCGAGCGCCGAAGACAAGAAGGGTCTGGTCACCTTCAACGACGCTCTCGGCAACACCATCCTCTGGGACGACATGGACACCGGCGACCTCGAGACCCGCGATGTCATCGTCATGCGCGCGCTCATGGAAGGCGTGAACGCGCTCGTCGATCGCTTCGGCGAAGACCGCGATCAGTGGCTGTGGGGCACCCTGCACACCGTGAAGTTCAAGGCGCTGATTCCGCCCACGAGCCTCGACGTGCAGTCGATCCCGGCCGCGGATGACCCGCGCTACGCCAACGGCTTTCCACGCCACTCGGACTGGGGCGCGGTCGACGTCGGCAACTACAACTTGTGGACTGCCTACGAGGTCGAGCCGGCCACGGGCCCGGGCGACGATCCGGACGCGGTGGCGAAAGGTTCGATCGACATCGGCGACTTCGCCTACGGCGGCAGCGGTCCGTCGCAGCGTCTCGTCGTCGAGATGCTCCCCGATGGCCCCAAGGCTTACAACGCCCTGCCCGGCGGCCAGTCGCAGTATCCGGACAGCAAGCACCACCACGACGAGGCGGCACTCTGGCAGAAGAACCAGGCTCCGCGGCTCAACTTCACGCCCGACGAGGTCGCGGCGAATGCCGAGCTCAAGATCGTGCTGACTCCGTAAGAGTCAACGCGGCGCAATCGACGAGGCCCTGCTGGTGATCGCGAGATCTCAGTAGGGCCTTTTCGTTGGTGCTCTACCCTTCGGCCTGCTTCTTGTTCTTGCTGTTCATCGTGTACACGAGAGCCGCGTGAATCGCCGGGAGCGCCGCCGGCTTGCGCAGGCGATAGATGTGCTCGACCTGCTCGGCGCTATAGATGAGCACTGGGCAGCGCGCTTCTTCGATCACGCGCGCGCCGCCGCCGAGCGGCATGTTCCAATCGCTCATCACGACATCCACCGAGGCGTAGTGCTGTTGAGCGTCGACGGGATCTGTTGCCGTCACCACCGTCCAGCCGATGAGCGAGGTGATGGCGTTGCGGAGAGCGTGTCTCAGGGCATCGTCGTCGTCGACGATCAGCAAGCGTACAACGACGTTGTCTGACATCCATCGGGTGTAACAGGATACGTTACTCGACACTGTAATAGTTACCCGGCGCGCTTCACCCAGAGCACCGGCGATGCCCAGCGGATACGCACATCGAACAGCTCAGCCGCGCGGTATGACGTGAGTATGTATGTGCTTTCTCCAGATCCTGGGAGCACGCGCTTCACGTACGTGGGGCCGTCGAGAACCTCGACGATGCACTCATGCAACAGGCAACTCTTGGCGTCGAAACCGTCCGCCGGCACGAAGTAAAGCAGATCGCCACCGCGATAAGCGGGCCACATCGCGTCACCACGCACCCGTAGGGCGTGAACTTCACCCGATCCCGGTGGCGACTCGACTTGCTCGATGGCGCTCTGCGCGAAGGTCAGCACTCTCTCACCGGCGCCAACATCGCCGACCAACGCCGCGGAGAGCGCCCCGTCGCCAAGCTCGGGTATGAGATCGACGGGGCGGCAGCGCAACGCCTTCGCGAGCTTCTTGAGCCAAGGCGCGTCGAGCCCAGTTTCTCCGGATTCCAGGCGGCCATAATGCTGCTTGCTGGTGCCGATGCGGCGCGCAACTTCGGTCTTTGTCAGGCCGAGCTCGAGGCGGTGCTCAGCGATGCGATTGCGCATGTGGAACGCACACTTGCCCAGAAGCCTGAGCGAGTCAGTCACGAATTGCGTTCCCCTGGACGCTCGCGAGTAACATTTTTCGTCACTCGCCGTCGGGAACGCTTGCACCACCCATGACAGGTCAGCGCGCCAATGGGCAGTGCCGCGGGCGGGCCGGGGCTGGGTTTCGCGTGAAATCGGCCGAATTGTCGCCTGGAGCTTGAGTGCGAGACCCGGATGTTGGAATCGTACGCCCCGGATGACGGTGATTCCCGTAACTCCCGCAGCAGGGACCATGGCGCGGGTGCCGCGCACGCTCTGGGTGCTGGCCGCGCCGCGGCAGACCTTCGCCGAGCTCGCCGAGGGTGAGGGCAAAGCGCCGCGCGGGTACGGGCTGATGTTTCTCTGGTTGCTGATCGAGCTGGTGCTCGGCGCGCCCGGCCTCGCCGCGAGCATCGGCTCCGAGCTTTCGCACGAGCCGCTCCATGGCCTCACCCATCTCTACACCGCGTACGTCCGCCACGTAGCGCTCCCCGGCGTCGCGATGTTCCTAGTCGGCCTCGCGATCTACTACGTGCTGCGCGCCAAGAAAGCGCGACGTGACCTGTGGGCCTGCGTCAGCATCGTCAGCTACGCGTGGGTGCCGCATCTCGTGCTCGTCGCTATCGGCGCGGTGCTCACGGTCTTCAACATCGACCACCTCCTGCCCGCACCGCACCTGCGCACCGTGATAGCGGACGGGAGCGCGCGTCAGATGATCGCCGCGGCCATCGAGATTGGACCCGTTGCGCTCTTCGTCTACCTCGCGACCCGCGCCTTGATGCGCGGCCAGCCGCCAATGCCCATCTCGAGCCGCGAACGCTCGCGCACCTGGGTGGTGACCCTGCTCTTCGCCGCGCTCATGGTAACCAGCGCGGCGGCCGCCACCCGCACCGTGCGCGAGCGCTGGAACACCTTCCGCCCGGTCGAGATCGGGGAATCGGTACCGACGCTCGCCGTGCTCGACGCTGACGGCAAGCCGACCCAATCACCGACCTTCGTCGGCAAGGTGAGCATCATCGACTTCTGGGCCACCTGGTGCGGGCCCTGCGTGACGTCACTCCCCATGCTCGAGCGCGTGGCGCGAAGCTTCGAGGACCGCGGTGTCCAGCTCGTCTCGCTCAACACCGAGCCCGAGAACCTCGCCGGAGTGCGCGCCTTCCGCGCGGAGCACGAGCTCGCGGCGAAGGTCTATGTGGACACGGGGTCAGCTGGAGAACGATTGCACGTGACGGTGTTGCCGACGACCCTCATCGTCGACAAGCGCGGCGTGCTCCGCTACCGGCACGTCGGCGTCGTGGCCGAATCGGTGCTCGGGCAAGAGCTCACCGACCTCGTGAACGAGCCCTAGCTCTTCGGTGACGCGCTCGAGCAGCTTGTCGGCGCCGGCACCGGTCACGGCGGACACGGCGACACCGTCGTGCTTGCGCGCGAGCGCTTGCGATTCGAAAGCCTCGACCTGATCGGACTTGTTGAAGACGACGACCCGCGGGATGCCGCCGAGCTCGAGCGACTCGAGCAGGCCCTCCACCGCTTCCATCTTCTCGTTGCGCATGGGGTCGGCGACGTCGACGACGTGCAGCAGCAAGTCGGCGCCTTCGAGCTCTTCGAGCGTCGCGCGGAACGCTTTCATCAGGTCTTCGGGTAGCTCACGGATGAAGCCGACGGTGTCCGTGATGACCGCTTCGCTCGCGGGGGCGCCGTCGCGTCCGCCCAAGCGGAGCTTGCGACTCGCTGGGTCCAAGGTCGCGAAGAGCTGGTCGGCGACGAGCACCTCGCTGTGCGTGAGGCGATTCAGGAGCGTCGACTTGCCCGCGTTGGTGTAGCCGACGATCGAGACGATGGGGACGGCGCTGCGCTGGCGCTGAGCTCGCCGGAGCTGGCGCTGCTGCGAGAGCTTCTCGATCTCGTGCTCCAAGCGAGTGATGCGATCACGCGCTCTGCGGCGGTTGATCTCGAGCTTGGTTTCGCCCGGCCCGCGCCCGCCGATGCCACCCGTGAGGCGCGACAAGCCGGCGTCCAAATCGGTGAGCCGCGGCAAGTTGTACTTGAGCTGGGCGAGCTCGACCTGGAGCTTACCGTCGCGGCTCTGCGCGTGCTGCGCGAAAATGTCGAGGATGAGCTGCGTGCGGTCGATGACCTTGAGGTCGGTGGTCGCGGCGACGGCGCGCGCTTGGGCCGGCGTCATGTCGTGGTCGAACACCACGAGCTCGGCGCCGACGTCGAGGCAGCGCAAGGTCACTTCCTCGAGCTTGCCCTTGCCGACGACGTACTTGTTGTCGACCTGTTTACGGTGCTGCACCATCTCGTCGACGATGACGACACCGGCGGTGGTCGCGAGCTCGCGAAGCTCGTTCATGCGCCAGACGCCGTCGTTCCTGCCTTCGTAGACCCCGACGAGCACGGCGCGCAGACGCCGGTCACTGGCATCACGGCCCGATGTGACGTGGCGCGCGATCTCGGCTTCGAGGGCGTTGACCAAGGCGCCGAAGTCGAGCTCGACCTCGAACACTGACGGCGCGCGCTCGGTGATGTGGCGTTCGCTATCGCGTGCACCTGGCTGCGGGTATGCGTACTGCAGCACGCCGGGACGACCGTCGTCATCGACACGGAAGGCAGCCACCGCGTCGAGCCGGAGCTTGTTCAAGTCGGCGTAGTCGTCGCGTGTCAGGACGCCGTCGTCGAGCACCGTATGGACGTGGCGTAGGCCACGAAGGTGACCGGTGCCGCCGCGCTGGCGGCCGATATCCGGGAGATAGACGCGCTTGCTGTCGCCGACGAAGCATTCCTCGATCTGGCCACGGCGGTTGATGAGGACACCGACCTGACGGCCGATGTCACGCGAGATCCAGGCGAGATGTTTCGCGAGCTCGGGGCTGACCAATTGATCGGCGGGAACGCGGCGCTGGAAGGTGCGTTCGAGAGCCTTTTTCTGGCTTGGTTTGAGGCCTGCGGTGTTGCCGGTGACGTTCGTGGTCGAGAGCTCCCTTCGTTAGAAAGAATACGCTCTGGGATCGGCCTCGACAAGACGCCACTAGCCTTCCCCCGGCCGGACCCTCTAACCTGCGCCAACCATGCAACGCACCGTCGCTTTCGTCATGGATCCGCTCGAGCGCATCCACCCCGCGGCCGACACCAGCTTCGCCCTGATGCTCGAAGCCCAGGCCCGTGGCTTCCGGGTCCTGCATGTCGCACCCAAGGCCCTCTCGCTCGCGGGGAGCGCTTTGACCATCGAAGGCCACGAGGTCGAGCTGCAGGACACGCCTACGGACTACTTCAAGGTCCTGGCCCCCCTGCGCCTCGCGGCGACCGACTGCGCCGCCATCTTCATCCGCACCGACCCTCCCTTCGACGAGCACTACCTGATGGCGACGTGGCTGCTGTCGTTCGCGGAGGAGGCCGGGGTCCGCGTCATCAACAGCCCGCGCGGCATCCGCGGCGCCAACGAGAAGCTCTACGCGCTGATCTTCGCCGACGTCTGCCCGGAGACGATCATCACGACGAGCCGCGACGAGGTGAAGCGGTTCTTGAAGGAGCACGGCGGCCAAGCCATCGCCAAGCCCCTGGACGGTCATGGCGGCTTCGGCGTCATGCGCCTCATGGCGGGCGACTCGAACGTGAACGCTATCGTGGACACGCTCTCGGTCGAAGGAAAGAAGCCGATCCTCGTGCAAGCCTACCTCCCCGAGGGAGCCGTCGGTGACAAACGCCTGTTCATGATCGACGGCAAGCTAGCCGCGGCGCTCCAGCGCGTTCCACCAGCGGGTGATCACCGTGGCAACGTCCACGTCGGCGGCAGCGTCAAAGCGGCCGAGGTCGGTGACGCCGAGCGCAAGATCGCCGAACGACTCGGGCCGCGCCTCAAGGCCGACGGCATCTACTTCGCGGGCCTCGACGTGATCGCCGACAAGCTCATCGAGGTGAACGTCACCAGCCCAACGCTGACGCGCGAGCTCAAGCGCTTGGGCGGCGCCGACATTCCCAAGCTGATCTTCGACAGCCTGCGCTAAAGCCTTACGACCCCGGCTGCGTCGAGATCGATTCGAGCTGGGTCAGGAAGGTCATGACCGTGTCGTTGGCGCGGAGGCCACGGCACTGCTCGAAGTAGATCATCCACGGACCGTCGACCTGCTCACGCATGACGGCGAAGGTCTGCTCGTCGAGGAACAGATTCTCGAAGTGCTCGTGGGTGAGCGGCTCTTTCTTGCGGCCCGGCGGAGTCCGGCACCACTCCGCTAAAACGACCGCGAGCCACGGTTCGATCTCGCCGCCGTCGATCCAGCGATCGAGGACGGTGAGGCGCTTCTTCACGAACTCGTCGTCAGTCGCGAGTCTGCGGAGAACCGACTCGGCCATTAAGCCGCCTCGGCCTGCTGGTGCAGGCTAGCGGCGAACGTACCGGCGCGGCTGCTCGTGTCACGGGCGACGATCGGATTGGTGCGCTCGTTGTGCAGCCACTTGTCGAAGTCGCCGCCGCTCAGCGCAACGATGTCGCCCAGGCTGATCAACGCGACGCCGTTGTTCTGCCAGGCGGTGCGGCCCTGCATGAAGTCTTGCAGTTGCTCGGAGAGCCACTCATCGGTGGTCTCGTGCGCGTCGTCGGCGCGGAGCTGCGACTTCTTGGCCTGCTTGTCTTGGGTGCGGCGGCTCGCGTCGACATTGAGACGATCGCGGCGCATGCGCTCGATGAACTCGACCAGGTCGCTGCCGGTAAGGCGCGTGACCAGACCGCTCTTGAGCGCGTCTTGGTAGGTCTCGTGGGCGTTGATGAGGTGCGCTGCCGCCTCGAGGGCCGCGGCTTGCGGACGATCGGCGGCTTCGAGCTGTTGACGGATGTTGTGGAGGGCATCAGGCGGCAGTGACTTGAATACGCGCATTGTTCCCTTATCCTCAGCTAGGTACCGACCTGGTGGAGTCGGTACAGGCCAACGCGAAAGCGGCTCGCGGTGGGCTCAAGCCTTCTGGGCTTTAAGGAACTATGTAAACGAGTCGCGCGAAAATTAACAAGCAGAAAGCAGCGGACACGACGGCACACGTATCGCTGTTTTCGAGCAGCCAAGCTCGTCTTCAGTCGGTAGCAGTTCTCGGCAAGCCGATCCCGACGTTGCGGGAGAACGAGTGCCAGGACGGCCTTTTAGCGCCAAAAGGCGCATGACCGCTACGGCGGAACCCCGGCGGAGCCCGTCAATTCAACGTTTTTTCGGGTGTCACGCTGACACCGTGGCGCCGCGTGCCTACTTCGCCGCGGGACGCTGCGTGCTGCGCACTTCGGTGGCCGTACCGCCGGCCTGGAACAAGAAGCCGACGCGCTTGAGCACCGTGAGATCGCCGGAGAGCTCGACGTTGCCTTCGATGAGCGCCTTACGCGCGTCGAAGGTGCCGTTCAGCATCTTCTCCATCTCGGTCGCGGTGATCTTGATCGTGAGATCGGCCTTCCATTCGGAGCCTTCGACGACGCCCGCGACCGGCGGACGCAGGCGAATGGTCCAGGTGCCACCACCACGTCCCGTAACGACGAACCGGACGTTCACGCCGACCGCAGCGGCGGCCGGCCCCTTCCAGCGAAGCATCGCCGGGAGAACGGTCTCGAAGTACTCGTTGGGTGTCAGCGCCTTAGGCATACCGCTCCAGCCCTAGTGACTATCCCGACTTCGTGTCAACGCTCAGCCCACGTACCACAATGAGGTTACTCGAAGCCGCACGCTATCATCGGCACAAAAACTTTGCGAGTTTCGTGTCTTAGCTCGATTGAGTACGGCGGTACATAGCTTCCTGGATCGTTTCGACACGAACCTGTCACAAAAAGTACGCGCCGAGGGCCTTTTTGACAGTGTTTGGCCCCCTGCTATCCTCTCGGCCATGACGTTCGCGGCCGCCCGTGCCTTGGTGTCACAGAAGCAGGCGTGGCTGTGCCTAGCCCTGCTGGTGACGGCTTGCCGCGACCGCCGGCCGGACCAGACCGCCAAAGCGGCCGACCCAATCACGCTACCGCCGGTGACCCTCCGTGAAGACGGAGAGAAAGCAAGCGGCGTCATCCTCGTTACCGTCGACACCCTGCGGGCCGACTATCTGAGCTGCTACGGGCACACCCGCATCTTGACCCCCTCCTTCGATCGCTTCGCCAGCATGGGAGTCATCTTCCGCAACGCCTTCTCGCAGGCCAGCACGACGACGCCGTCGCACTCGTCGATCATGACCAGCCTCTACCTCCAGGATCACAACGTCTATTCGAACTTCGAGGCGCTCGGCGAAGCCCCGACGACCATCGCCGAGACCTTCAAGGCCGCCGGCTACGGCACCTACGCCCTGGTCAACATGAGCCACTTGAACCCCGAGGTGGGAAACCTCGCGCAGGGCTTTCAGCACTTCGTGCGCAGCGGCAACAGCCGCCGCGCCGGGGCGAGCTTCGACGACCTCTTGAAGTGGATTGGCGACCAAAACGGCAAGCCGTTCTTCGCCTGGGTTCACCTGGCCGACGTGCACACCCCTTACCGGCCGCCGCCGCCGTACGACCGCTTCTACTACGACCGCGACGAGCACGATCCGAACACCACCTCGATGGCCAAGATCTGGCCGACCTTACCCAAGGAGATGAGCGACCATCCCTCGTTTCAATCGTGGCTCGCGGGCATCACGGATCTGGATTTCGTGCTGGCGCAGTACCAGGGCGCGGTGACCTACGTGGACGACGAGTTCGGGCGACTGCTCGATGCGCTCGAGAGCCAGAAAGTGCTATCGCGGACGGCGGTCGTGGTCACCGCGGATCATGGTGAATCACTCGGCGAGCACGGCATGTATTTCGTGCACACCGGGCTCTACGATTCGACCACGCACATTCCACTGCTCGCTTGGTTTCCCGGTGACGGCCGCCATGGTGTCCAGGTCCGGGACATCGTCGAATCGGTCGACATCTTGCCGACGGTCCTCGAGTACATCGGCCTGACTCCGCCCGAGAGCATCCGCGGCCGGTCACTGTGGCCGCTCATCCGCGGCGGCTCGTTGCCCGCCAAGACAGCCTTCAGCGAGCACGCGGGGCGCAGCCTCGTGGCGCTGCGCACTGACCGCTATGCGTACCTCCGGCACCTTCGTAACTCTTATATCCAGCCGTCCTACCCGCTTACCCGCGACCGCGAAGAGCTCTACGACGTCCAGGAGGACCCGCATCAGCTGCATGACCTGTCGAAGGACCGGCAAGACCTCATCGCGCAGTTCCGGGCCGAGCTCGACCGGCGGCGGCACGGAAAGCTCGATTTGACGCCGGGGAAGGCCGAGGTAACCCCCGAAACGACCGATGTGCTGAGATCCCTGGGCTACGTGCAGTGACCTGTGTCAAAATGACTCGCCTTGAGGAATGCGCCGCCCGGCGTGTTCGTTGGCATTCGCCCAAAAAGTCTCCGCGAGGTCATGAGTGGATAGCCGCAGTGCGGGAATTCCGAAGTTCGACGTCAAAGCAGACGCTCCATCGGCCCTAGTCGTCTTTCTCGTCGCTCTGCCTCTCTGTCTGGGCATCGCGCTCGCGTCGGGCGCTCCGCTCTTCGCCGGCATCATCAGCGGTGTCGTCGGCGGCCTCGTGGTCGGCGGTCTCTCGGGCTCGGCGCTCTCGGTCAGCGGCCCGGCCGCGGGTCTCACCGTCATCGTCCTCGCGGGCATCGAGCGCTTGGGCGGCTACCCAGCCTTCCTCACCGCGGTCGTCCTTGCCGGCGTCTTGCAGCTCGGCCTCGGCTTCGCGCGGGCGGGCATCATCGGCGACTTTTTCCCGTCGCCAGTCATCCGCGGCATGCTCGCGGCCATCGGCCTCATCCTCATCTTGAAGCAGCTGCCGCACGCGGTGGGCTGGGATGCCGACTACGTAGGCGACGAGTCGTTCTTCCAGCACGACGGCCGTAACACCTTCAGCGAGCTCCTCGACCTCTTCAATCACGTGTCGGCAGGCGCGGTGGTCGTCGCGGCCTTCTCCTTGGCCGTCCTCATCCTGTGGGAAGCGCCGTTCATGAAGCGGCTCGGCTTCCTGAAGCTCATACCCGGCCCGCTGGTCGCGGTGCTCGGCAGCACCATCCTCGCGCAGGTGTTCAACGCCGTACCGAGTCTGATCGTCGCCAAGGAGCACCTCGTGTCGCTGCCGACGCCCGGCTCGCTGGGCGAGTTGATCGGCGGTCTGCACCACCCCGACCTCTCGGCGCTGGCACAACCCCAGCTCTGGGTGACGGCTTTCACCATAGCGATCGTCGCGAGCCTCGAGACTCTCCTTTCGATCGACGCCGCCGACAAGCTCGATCCGCTGAAGCGGATCACGCCGACCAACCGCGAGCTCAAGGCCCAAGGCATCGGTCAGATCGTCGCCGGTTTGCTCGGCGGCTTGCCGGTCACCGCCGTCATCGTACGCAGCAGCGCCAACGTCGCCGCCGGCGCCCGTACCAAGCTGTCGACCATCCTGCACGGCGCGTTGCTCCTCGTGGCCGTGCTCGCGGTGCCGTACGTGCTCAACCTGATTCCGCTTGCGTCGCTCGCCGCGGTGCTGCTCGTCACGGGCTACAAGCTCTGCAAGCCGAAGCTTTGGAAGGAGATGTGGGTGAAGGGCTGGGATCAGTTCATCCCATTCTCCGTCACCATCGTCGCCATCCTCTTCACCGACCTGCTCCGCGGCATCATCGCCGGCATCGTCGTCGGCGTGTTGTTCATCCTGCGCACCAACTTCAGCCACTCGGTCACGGTCATGAGCGAAGGCGACAAGTACCTGGTCAGCCTTGGCGGCAACGTCTCGTTCTTGAACAAGGCGTACCTGCGACGCACCTTCAACAGCATCCCCAATGGGGCTTACGTGCTCATCGACGGCACACGCGCCGGTTTCATCGACAAGGACATCGTCAAGACCATGCGCGATTTCCTCGAGTCCTCGAAACACAAAGGCATCGACGTCGAGATGAAACGGTCACCGACGAGCAACAACCCAGTATTCAAAACCGAGTCCGCATCCGTCGACTATAGCGGATCTGCGATCGCTTCCCTCTAAGGAGCCCAGCGTGCCTCACAGCGTCAATCCCGTCGATCGTATGCTATTGCAGAACAAAGCCTGGGCCTTCGACCGCGTGCAGAGCGACCCTTCGTTCTTCAAGCGTCTGTCGAACACGCAGAAGCCCGAGGTTCTTTGGATCGGCTGCAGCGACAGCCGCGTGCCCGCCAACGAGATCACCAACACCGGCCCGGGCGAGATCTTCGTGCACCGCAACATCGCGAACCTGGTGCGTCCCGGTGACGTCAACTCGGCGAGCGTGCTCGAATACGCGGTCGGCGTGCTCAAGGTACGCAGCATCGTGGTTGTCGGTCACCGCGGTTGCGGCGGCATCCGCGCCTCGATGGGTAGTCTGGACGGCTTTCCCGCTACCCTCGTCGATTGGTTGGGCAGCATCCGCGAGGTCTACGCCAAGCACGCGAAGGAGCTCGACGCGTTGGCAGAGGGCGAGGCGCGCGAGAACGCGTTGCTGGGGCACGTCGTGCGCACGCAGGTCGAGAACCTCGCCAAGATGGACGTGGTGCAGCGCCACTGGGCCGAGCGCCAGGCGCCGTCGCTCCATGGCATGGTCTACAGCACGCAGGACGGACGCTTGCAGGAGCTTTGCCGCGCCAGTGCGGGCCAGCCGATGGCCATGGCCGTCGCGAGTTAGCCCGGCGGCAACACGCCGGTGAGCGCCATGTCGACGAGCTTCTCGATGAAGCGCTCGTCGAGCGGCGCGTGGCGCGTCAGCAAGCGCAGGTAAATCGGATCGAAGACGAGGTCGAGCAAGACGTCGAGGTCGAGGTTCGCGCGAAGCTCGCCGTTGCGCATGGCTTCGCCGAGCACGACCTTGGCGGTGCTACGCCGCGGCGTGAGGAAGTTGTCGACGAAGGCTTGCTGCAGCTCGGCGTTGGATTGCGCATCCGCGATGACTCGGCGAATGGTGCAGCCGAAGGTGGTGCGCGTGAACAGTTGCATCAGCAACGTGGCCTGCGAGAGCAGAGTCTCGCGAACCGTGCCGGTTCGCGTCCACGTGAGGTGCTCGCTGACCGCGCCGAGAAACCCTTCGAACGCTATCGCGGACGGCGAGCTCCACCAGCGATAGAGCGTGGCCTTGGAGACCTTTGCCCGGGCGGCGATGTTCTCCATGGTCAAGGCACGCGTGTCGCCTTGCTGGAGCAGCTCGAGGGCCGTCTTGAGCACCAGAGTCCGCACGCTGTCGCTGCGAGGTCTACCTCGCTTGGGCTTCGCGGCGAGCTCTTTGTCCTCGTTCAACATACCCTCACGAAGATAAGTCGAGACGCTCGAAGCGGCCGTGCGCGGGATCGAGATCG
>JBGGMJ010000183.1:0-2842 GCA_041288095.1 Myxococcota bacterium | reverse complement strand
GATTGTTGAGTGCATCGTCGTCCTCGCGCTGATTCTCGTGAACGGCTTTTTTGCCATGGCCGAAATGGCCATCGTGTCGTCACGCAAGGCGCGTCTCAAGCAGGCCGCCGACGAGGGTAAGAAGGCCGCCGCGGTCGCGCTCAAGCTCGCTGAAGATCCGAACCTCTTCCTCTCGACCGCTCAAACGGGCATCGCTTTCGCGGGCATCTTCGCCGGTGCCTTCGGTGGCTCGACGATCGCCGAGCGGCTCGTACCATCCGTCGAGCCTTGGCTGCACTCCTACGCCTACCCGGTGAGCTTTGGCACCGTGGTCGCGGTCATCACCTTCCTCTCCGTGGCGTTCGGCGAGCTCGTACCCAAGCGCTTGGCGCTCTTGCACCCCGAGTCCATCGCCATGGCGACGGTCGGGATGCTCAACTTCGCGACCAAGATGTTCACGCCCTTCGTGAAGCTCTTGTCGTTCTGCACCGACCTGGTCATGCGGCTGGCGCCGAGCCGCGACCCGGAAGAGCCGTCGGTCACCGACGCGGAAATCACCCAGCTCATGGAGCAGGGCGCCGAGTCGGGTCACTTCCACGAAGCCGAGGCCGAGATCGTCACCATGGCGCTGCGCCTGGGTGACCGCCGCGTCTCGTCGCTCATGACTCCCCGCGCCGTCATGGACTACCTCGACGTCGAGGAGTCCGAGGACGACACGCGCCGCAAGATCATCGAATCACCGCACTCGCGCTTTCCCCTCGCCCAGGGCGGCCTCGAGCACATGCTCGGCATCGTGCAGGTGAAGGATCTGCTGGCGACGCTACTGGCGCGCGAGAAGATCGACCTCAAGGCGTCCGTTCAAGCGGTGCCCTTCGTCCCGCAAAACGCGCAGGCGTTGAAAGCGCTCGAGCTTTTCAAGAGCTCAGGCGCGGCGATGGCCATCGTCGTCGACGAATACGGCGCCATCACCGGCTTGCTGACCTTGAACGACATCCTCGAGGCGTTGGTTGGTGACATCGCCGACGCCGACGCCGAGGAAGATCCGGGCGCGGTGAAGCGCGACGACGGTTCGTGGCTCGTCGACGGCATCTTGCCAATCGATCAGCTCCGCCACCTGCTCGAGATGAACGAGCACTTGCTCGACGGCGAGCACAACACGGTCGCCGGCTTCATGCTCACGCACTTGAATCGCATCGCCAAGGTCGCCGATCACGTCGAGGTCGAAGGTTACCGCTTCGAGGTGGTCGACATGGATGGCCGCCGCATCGACAAGGTGCTCGTCGTGCCCCCGCCTCCAGACGCTTCGGAGCAGCAGGGCAACACCGTGGAGTCGGGCGGCAACGGTTAGAGATCGCCAATGCGATCGATGAGCTGCGAGTAGAGCACGTAGTAATTCGGGTTGCCCTGCTCACGTTGAATGCGCTTGTTGCGCTCGAGCTCGTGGGCGTCCACCGGGTCGGCTTTGTCCCAGGCGCGCAGGGCCGCTTCCTCTTTGGCGTCGACCTTGAAGCCGTAGACCGACGCGAAGTAGAAGATGCAGCGCGCGACGTCTCCGCGAACCTGCGCGCGCGGCGTGAAACACTCCTGGCCGTCGGCATCGAGCCCGAGCACCGAGCCGGCTTTGGTCCACAACAGCGTCTTGACGATGCCGAAGGGGGTGTTGCCGCGCTTGTTGTTGGCTTCGGAGTCCGCGACCAGGATGTTGTGCATGTCGCGCTTGGCCTCGCCCTTGGCGCCACGCGATTGCGGCCAGACGTGCTCGAGGTTCATGTCCTCGTCGTCGGGGATCTTCCCACCGGGTAGCTTGCGGCCGGTGTAGACGCACTCGACCTCGCCGTCGACGTTGTCGATGAGCGTGAAGATGAGGTGGCGGACCACGGGGTAGTCGATGACTTGCTTCTTGGCGAGAACGGCGCCGCGAATGGCGCGGATGAGGGCCTGGTCGCGCAAGCCCGAAAATGGGTCGCTCGACGGCTGCTGGGCGCGGGCATTGGCGAGGGTGTCGGTTTTCGCGAAGCCGCCGCGTTGCGGCTTGGCTTGGCGGACGGTGGACGGACCTTGCCCCGAGATTTGGCCGCGGAAGGCGGACTCCGGCCGGCGCGTCGTGAGGTCACGACGCCCAGTGAGCTTGGGCATGGGTGGCATGGCGTCTGTTTTCGGTGAAGGCGGGCGGATCGGCCTGCAAATCAGCCGTGCTGTGAGACCGGGCGTGATTGCCCAGGCTGCCCAGAAGCGCTATCCGGCCGTATGCGTCGTCATGCCCCCATCTTAGGCTTTCTGGCGGTCGTCTCGTTTTCCCTACCCGCGCTCGCTGCTCCCGCCTCGGGCATGCGCGGCATGGTCGCCTCGGGTCACGCCGACGCCACTGCCGCGGGGGTGGCGATGCTCCGCCAAGGCGGCAACGCGGTCGACGCGGCGGTCGCCACGGCGTTCGCTTTAGCGGTTGTCGAGCCTTACTCGTCCGGGATTGGCGGCGGCGGCTTCGCCATCGTCAAGATGGACAAGGCGCTCACGTTCCTCGACTTCCGTGAGGTCGCGCCAGCCGCGGCGACGCGTGACATGTTCGTCAAGGACGGCGTGCCCAACCCCATGTTGTCGCGCGACGGCATCACGTCGGTAGCGGTGCCGGGAGCGGTCGCGGGGTACCTGGGCATGCACAAGCGCTACGGCAAGCTCAGTCGCGCCCAAGTGCTCGCGCCCGCCATCAAGCTCGCCGAGGAAGGGTTCGTCATGAACCCCGTGTATCGCCGCGACGTCGAGTGGCGACTCGAAGAGCTGCGCAAGGATCCCGAAGCGACCAAGACGTTCCTGATCGTCGATGCCCAAGGTGTCGGTCAAAATCCGGAGCTCGGTGTGATGTGGA
>JBGGMJ010000182.1:0-65895 GCA_041288095.1 Myxococcota bacterium | reverse complement strand
CCGGCGCGGTGAAGTGTCCCGCGCCCAGCACGTTGACCAACACATCGTCGCGGCCACGGCGTTGATCGGCGAGACGGCGCACCGCGAGCTCACAGGGCCAAAGCGCGTCCGCTGTAGCGCCCACCGAGACGATGCGGCCGTCGTAGCCCCGCACGTCGATGGTGGACCGTTTCGGCAGATAGCTGTCGAAGCCCGGCCGGATCTCCGCGACCGGCAGCCGCTTGCCGTTCCAGTCCATGTAACGCAGCTTCCCAGCCTTCTTCGCCAACTCGATCGCTTCTTCGGGCTGCGTGACGCCCTTTGCCTTGGCAGCGAACGGAAGCGGCTTGCCACCGACGGTCCACGAGCTCAGCTCGGGCTCACCGAGGAAATCGGCGCCGTTGATCTTGCTGCCGACGACGATGTCGAGCGGCCGTAACGGCACGACGTTCTGAATCCCCAGGCGATTGCCGAAGTGCTGGGCGACGAGCAGCGCCGCCTCTCCGCCCCGCGACTCACCCAGTATGCTCAAGCGGTCAGGGTCGCAGAACGCCCGCGCCTTGGCCCAGGTGATGGCGCGCTCGAAGCGCTCGAGCGGCAGCTCGTTGATGAGGTGGTGAATCGCGCCGGCGCTGACGTTGGGGTCCTTCGCGTCGTAGGTGAAATAACGCAGCGCGACGACCGCGAAGCCTTGCGACACCAAGTAGCTCGCCCAGCCGTCGGGGATATTGCCGCCCGACCCACCCCAAATGACGACGGTGGGCAGCTTCCCGGCTGCGTCCTTGGGGAGGAGCGTGTAGCCGACCATGCCGTCGCTGCGCGGATCGAAATCGCGGCGTACCGCGCCTTCGGGCACGGCGTGGAGCTCTTGGCGGGCAAGCACGACGGGTGGCGCCAGCGCTGCTTCGGGCAAAGGCTGTGCGCTGATGAGCACACGGTCACCGCTCGCCATCGCGGGCAACATGTTGAGCTGCGCCGGCGTCAACGCGAAGCGCGGCTGCTCGGTCATGAGCTTGAGCGCGATGGTGCCGCCATAGCGCAGCTCTTCGGCGGTCGGGGCGCGCCCGAGGACGCGGCGCAGAGCGAGCTCGCCGATGTCGATGACACCCTTGGAGCTCGCCTCGGCGACGAGCTCGGCGACCAACGCCTTCTTGGGCTCTGGATGGGGTCGCGCCATGACGATGGAGTAGCGAACCCCCGGCGCAAGGCCGTTGAGCACGAGCGGGATCTCGGGGTCACTCGCGAGCCGCGAGGGGCCTAGCGGCGGAAAGCTCTCCGTCGTGAGCAAGACACGCCGGGCCCCACCAACCCCGCGCGTGATATCCATGCGGTCGAGCGGTACCGCGCCCTGCCCCAGGGGTTCTGCCCGAGGCGCGATCTGGCAGTGCCGCTGTGGCGCTGGACCGCCCGAACTCCGCTTAACTCCGTCCATTTCCCCACCTAATGCGCGAATACAGCTGTGCGGCGGTGGTTATCGGGTCGGTGACACGCACGTTTTCACGAAATCTTTTGCGCGCGGCACCGAAACCCTAGACCCATGCCACAATCAGTTGATCTGAAGGGCCCGGCGCTCCCGGGTTTGACGTCGGGTTTTGTCTCTTTTGACAAAGGTGCCTTCACCGACGACGTCGCGATGTTCACGCGGGACGTGCTCAAGCGGCGCGGTCAACTGCCCAACGCGGGCCTGCTCGCCAACGCGGACGTGCAGAGGCTCACCCGCGAGGTCGAGCCCGAAATGCGCCGCCTCGTGGCCATGCACGGCGACAGCCTCGACCTCCGAGTCGCCGAGCGCGCGGTCGACAAAGCCAAGTTCAAGCTGGAGTCGAAGAAGACCGACCGGCGCGCCTGGTGGGTCTCGGGCGGCATCTTCTTTGGCGCCCTCTTGGGCTTCGCCGGCATCAACTACGGCATCAACTTCGCTCTCAAGGCGGCATTTACCGAAGGCGTCGCGACCGCCATCCAAGCCGCTTGGAACCCGGTGTTCTACACCGTCGGCGGAGCGCTCGTCGGCGCCTGCACCGGCTTGTTCAACGACAAGATCAGCTCGCCGATCCGCGCCTGGATCAATCGCGTCGGCTTCAAGGGCGCGCCGGTTCAGTCGCAGGACGTCAACGCGGTCAAAGACGAAATGATCTTCGCCAACATGGTGGAGAACACCGCCGACGGCCGCTTCAATGGCGGACGCTTCGCGCTCACCATCTTCGAGATTCACCTCGCGCCTACCTTCCGCGAAGTCGGTGAGCAGCTCGCCGAAGCGCGAAAAGCGCAGAGCCCAGAAGCCAAGAAAGAAGCGATCGACTACGCCGCGATGTTCATGGCTCGGCGGCTCATCAACACCGAGCTCTACTGGTTCAACTTCGACCCGCACAACCTCGAGCTGTTCGCGAACCTCTCCCTGGTCGTGTCGCCTCACTTCAAGGGCACGAGCCCCGAGGACCTCGCGGCCTTCCGCAAGGCCGTCGTCGAAGAGGTGCAGCGCGAGCGCAAAAACGTGGCGAGCGAAGGCCGCCCCGACACCGCGGCCGCTATCAAAGACTACTACGACCCGTTCCTCGACCGCATCTTGAACCCGAAGAAGCCGTCCGCTAACTCGGACGTCGAACAACCGGCCGAGAAGCCGGCGGTCCTCGTGGTCGAGAAGGTGAGCCATGCAGGTTAGCGGCAACGGGCGCCTCGTCGCCCAGCCGCCTGCCCCACCCGACCCTCCGAAACCTCCGCCAACGGAGGAGGAGAAGAAGAAGGAGGCAGCGCGCAAAGCGAACTGGATCTCCGCGGGCATTTACTTCGCGGCGACCGGCGCCGGTGCGTTCGCGAGCTGGCTCTTGAACCAGGGCCCGAAGACCGCGGCGCGTGGCTTCGAGCCCGTCATCAACACCGCGACCGGTACGGCCCAAGCCGCTGGCGCACGCTTCCAAGAAAACATGACCAACCCGCTGCGCTCGTGGGTCTTCCGCGCGGCGACGGGTCCCGGCGATCCGGCGAATTCCGCGGTCGCGGGCGCGAACCAGGCGAAGGTCATCTACCCGGAAGCCTTGGCCTCGATGTTCGAGGTCAGCAACCAGCGCAACAAGCTCAACGGCCGCGTCAGCGGCATGTCGGACAACCTCGAGCTCTACCGCGGCATGCTCCAGGTGACGTGTGCCGGCGTGCGCTCTTCCATCGCGGCTGGAGATCTCAACGGCGCGGCTCGCCGCCTCGCGGGCTGCCTCTATCACGACCATCACATCTGGATTGAGCAGTCACCGCTGAGCTTGCGCACGTACGGGCGCATCTACATGGAGCTCTACCCGTACTTTCACAAGCTGCCCGAGGCCGAGCTCGCGAGCTTCCGCAAAGCGGTACGCGACGAAGCAGAGCGCCTCTCGAACGGCAAGCGCAAAGGTCTGTCGGAGTATGTCGAGGCCATCGTCACCGGCCTGACGACGCGCAGTCCGCAAAAGCAGCTGCACCACCCGCTGATGCTGCAGGCCCCCGGTGAGATGGCCACCATCTCGCTCGACGGTCGCGCCGGGCTCGTGCAAGCCGCCAATGACGAGGGCTCCGACGAGGAGATCAAGAAGGCGCTCGAGGAGCACTTCGAGAAGCTCATGAAGGGCAAGAACCCCTTCCAGCGCTTCAAGCTCCTACGCCAGCTACGCCGCGTCACCAAACACGTGCTCGCCATCGTGCACGAGAAGATGAAAGAGAACGGCGGCAAGCCGTTGACGATGGAAGAGCTGTGGCGCGTCGTCCAGGATCAACTCAACGCCGACGTCAGCCGCCGCATCGAGAACAAGATCACCGGCATCTCGTTCGGCGCTTTCGCGGGCGTCGGCGCCGCCTCGGGTATCGGCAAGCTCTACCTCGAAAAGGCCGTCGGCCCGCAGTGGATGATCGGCCTCGACGCGGTGGTGTTCAATCTCGTCGGCATCGCCATGGGCACCGCCGGCTCGTTCTTCCAGGATCGCTTCGGCAATATCGCGCGCGCCTTCGGCTATGGCGGACTCGAGAAGGTCACCATGGGCCCGTCGGTCGAACGCGAGGTCCTCGACAACCTGCTGCGCCATTGGACCGTCGACGGCCGCATCCTCGGCGGACGTTATGCCTTCATCTGGCATCAGCGCTTCCTGCACGAGGTCGTGGTCGACGCCGAAGCAGCGATCAAGGACGGCGACCTCGAGAAAGCCGCCGAGTTCCTAGCCGGCGCGTCCGAGTACGGCCGTCGCATGTTCTTCTCGTTCTCGCCGCTGCAGGAGGCCTTCGAGCTCCAGTTCATCAAGCTCGGACCGCACTTCGACTGCTGCACCAAGCAGCAGCGCGACGAGCTGGTGAAGATGGTCGAGGAGCGCCTGAAGACCATCTCCAAGCCGCGCGATATGCAGATCTATCACTACCCCTTCATTCAGGGGCTGTTGACGACCAACACCAACCCCAAAGCCTGAGCGGTAGCCAACCGGCCCTGCCCGCGTGTTACATTGCTTGGACACACAGGCAGGTAGGGCAATGGCGGATAAGATCGGTTTTCCAGGGGCGCGGGCAACGCCGACCAATCAGGGTGTCGATCTCGATACGGATTTCGAGCGCGATGGCGTTCAGATCAACCAACAGCAAGTCGACGCCTTCCGACGCATGCCGAACCCTGAAGCAGATCGGTTCCTCGGCACCCTGACCCGCGCTTCCGCCGGAGCTCTCGAAGCAGCCTTCGACCGGGACGCCATGACCCGGCCGCCGGGCCAGCGCACCCTCCTACGCGACCGCGTTTACAGCGAGGTTTACCGCCGCTTCAACGAAGGACAGCCTGCCGACCAGCAGGTTCGCCGGGTTCGCGTTGGCGCGACCGACGGCAACAACCATATCTTGGTCAATCGCGAGCGCGTGCCGGTCGACGTCCCGGGCGGCTTCCGGCTCGAAGTTCAGGCCGACAACCGCATCATGCTGAGTCGCACCGACGGCCGGCCTTTCCGCGGCCCGGTCGGCGCGGCTGAGTTCGACCACGTCATGCTCGAGCCGCAGGTCGGCGGGCAAGGCGTCCGTTTCGACTACTCGGCGGGCCGCAGCGGCAGCATCGAGTCAGGTGGGGTCGCCGACCTGAACGCGTATCTGCGGTCGCTCGGTCGCTAGACACGGCCATAGCCGGCCATTGTCGGCACGCGACGAAGATGTAAGGCCGACGTGCCTCCGAGCACACGGGACGGGCGCGGGGTCGCCGCGCGCCGCCCGTATGTCATCGGAATGCGAGTCACCCGAAGGTGACCGAAGCAGCACTTCTTCTCTGCGGGAGCAGAGAAGTCGCTTAGGCGCTCTTCAGCTCGACCTTAGCGCCAGCCGCTTCGAGCTTCTTCTTGAGCTCGTCGGCGTCCTTCTTCTCGAGGCCTTCTTTGACGACCTTCGGAGCGCCATCGACCAGGTCCTTCGCCTCTTTGAGGCCGAGACCGGTCGCCGCGCGGACTTCCTTGATGACGTTGATCTTGTTAGCGCCGCCGTCCGACAGGACGACGTTGAACGCCGTCGGCTCCTCAGCCGCGGCAGCGCCAGCGCCACCGGCCGCCGGGGCCGCCATCATCACACCACCCGCCGCCGCCTCGAGGCCATGAACTTCCTTGAGGTAGTCGCCGAGCTCTTTCGCTTGGAGGAGCGTCAGGGCAACGATCTTGTCGCCGATTCCCTTGATGTCCGCATTCCAATTACGTGCTGCTTCTGCCATTTGCCTACTCCTGATTATGGTGTCCGCTTTTGCGGTCACCAAACTTTGCCAAAAATCTAAAAACTACTTCGACTCTTCTTTTGCTTTGGTCTCGATAGCACCGACGATACGACCAGCCGGGTTCTTGATCTGACCGAGGACCTTGGAGCCAACGCCCAGGGCCATCCCGATGATCTGACCGAGCAGCTCTTCGCGGCTCGGCATCTTCGAGAGGGCTTCGGCTTCTTTCGCCGTGATCGCCTTGTTCTCGAAAATTCCGCCCTTCACCTTGAGGTGCTCGGGCATCTCCTTGAGCGCCTCGTACAGCGACTTGGCGGTGGCCACCGGATCCTTGAACCCGAGGACGACGCCGGTCGGCGTGCCCTTCAGGACCTTGGACGCACCCTCGTATGGGGTGCCGGCGATGGCGCGCTTCATCAGCGTGTTCTTGACGACGCGGAAGCCGATGTCTTGGGCGCGGAACTTCTTGCGAAGGTTCGTGACCTCTTCGACCGTGAGACCGGTGTAGTCGACGAAGAGCACTGCCTGCGAACGGGCAACGTCCTTGGTGAGCGCTTCGACCGACTGTTCTTTTTCTGCACGCAACATGATTGATTCCTTGTGGGTTCGCTATCGCGGGTTAGGCCGCGGTGACGACTTCCACCTGTGTCGGGTCGATCTTGATGCCGGGGCTCATGGTCGCGCTGACCGTGATGCTCTGGACGTAGGTGCCCTTCGAGGTCTGCGGCTTCTGGCGCAGGACCTGCTCGATGAGCACGCGGAAGTTCTCTTCCAGCGCCTTGGCCTCGAAGCTCATCTTGCCGATGGGGGCCTGCACGATACCGGCCTTCTCGACGCGGAACTCGATGCGGCCGGCCTTCGACTCCTTGACCGCCTTGGTGACGTCGGTGGTCACGGTGCCGACCTTCGGGTTCGGCATGAGGCCGCGGGGGCCCAGGATCTTCGCGATGGGACCGATCTTCGGCATCATGTCCGGGGTCGCGATGGCCTTGTCGAAATCGAGCCAGCCGCCCTGGATCTTGGCGACCAGGTCCTCGGCGCCGACGATGTCCGCTCCAGCGGCCTTCGCTTCGGCTTCCTTGTCACCCTTGGCGAACACGAGGACGCGCACCGTCTTACCGGTACCGTTCGGCAGGTTGACGACGCCGCGAACCATCTGGTCCGACTGGCGGGGGTCGACGCCGAGCTTGATGGCCACGTCGACGGACTCGTCGAACTTCGCGACCTTGAACTTCTTCAGGATGTTGAACGCTTCGGTGATCGGGTAGCGCTTCTGAATCTCAACGAGCTCAGAGTTAGCGCGGAAGCGCTTGCTTGGCTTGGCCATAAATCCTCCGCAGTGACTAGCGACTGTTCGACCCGAAGGCCTACTTGGTCTCCTGCTATTTCGAGCGCGCCGTAATGCCGGTGGGCTGCCGACTTGTCAAGGGTGTTCGTGCAAGCAGCCCCTAAACCCTCAGTGCGCCGCCAGAAACCGCTTGGCCGCGGCAGCCTGTGAGGACTCGGGAAACTTGTCGACGATGGCGTTCGCGGCATCGCGCGCCAGCGGACCGTCAGGCTGTTCCTTGAACACCGCGGCGTACCAAGCCGCCGCCTTCTGGGGGTGCTCGTACTCGAGCAAGCGGCCCAGGCGGTAGGCCACTTGGGCCCCTTTGGCGCCCGTGCCATGGCGGCTGCGCAGGTTCAGCAAGAGCTTCTCGGCGAGCTTGCGCTCACCGCTCAGGCGCGCGCGCTCGGCGTCGAGCAGCTCCTCCTCGAAGGAGCGCGGCGGGTCGAGGGAACGCGGCGGCTCGGGCTCACGACGTGCCGTCGGATGGGGGGGCGCCGGCCGGGGGGCCGGGACCGTCGTGTAGCGCTCGCCCGGCTCATCGAGGACGACCGGCTCGGTCATCGACGGGTCGCGCACCAGCACGCGCCCTTCGTTTACCTGGACCGTAACCTCGGTGCCCTGACCGCGCTCGACCAGGAAACGGGTGCCGGTCACCGTGACCGTGTGCGAGCCGGCGAGGACTTCCCAGCGCGCGTGACGCTTGGGATTGACGTAGACGTCGAGGTGGCCGCGAGCCAGATCGATCCGAGCGCCGCCATCCTGCAACAACACGACCTTCGCCGCGGCTCCGGGGGCGAGGTCGACCTCGCTGCCATCGGAGAAGCTCCAGCGGGTGCCGCCGGTGGCCGCGTCGGTCTGGCTCGAGAAGTCGAGGGTGTGCTTGCGGCCGACGAAGCCCAACACGGCGAGCGTCAGGGCCAGGCTCGCGGCAAGCCCGACGACCAGGAACCGCGATCGCGGACGGCGTGCGCCATCGATGGCGTGCAGGAAGCGGCTGCGTTGAAGCAGATGGTGATGCTGGGAGACGTCTTCGCGAGTCGCTTCTCGCAACGCCTCCCCGAGCTCTTCTATTTTTTGCGACGCCCTCATACCCCTTCTCCCCCCGACCACTGCGTCACCGATGTCGGTAATGGTGACGCGCGCCGCATCAAAACATCGACCCGCCGCTCCGCCGCGGCGACGCGCCGCTTGAACGTCGACAACGAGACTCCCAATGCCTCGGCTCCCTCTTGGAGATCGAGCTCCTCGACGTGCCTCAAAACGAAAGCGAGGCGGAGCTCCGGGCTCAAACCGTCCAAGACCGCCGCCCCGACTCGCGCTCTCTCGCGCTGCTCGACGGTGCCCGAATACGCATCGCCGACCTCTTCGACTACCGCGGTGTCGATCCTGAGGATACGCCGAACGTAGCGCTTGCGTAGCGCCGAGCGCGCCGTGTGGACCGCGATCGCGTACACGAAGCCGTCGAGCCGCTCGGGGTCCTTTAGGCGGCCGATGCTCTTCCACAGCTTGAGGAAGCAATCCTGGACGAGATCGTCGAGGTCATGGGTGGCTCCGCAGGCGCGCCGCAGGAGCCGTCGGATGCGAGGCGCGAGCCCATCGAAGAGCATCGCCGCCGCGCCGGGCTCGCCGTTGCGGACCGCCGTCATGAGCGCCACCGGCCGCACTGTCGAAGAGTCGGACCTGTTCATGCTCTTCTGATCGCGTAGGACGGCCACGACATTGAGTGTCGCTCGGGCCGCCAAGTTCAGCTCAACTTTTCGCGGCCTGCTCGAAAGCCCCTCCTGGCCTACGCTTTTGGCCAGGAGGGGCTTCGGGAAGGCGCGAACACCTACCTTTGCTTACCCGCGCGGCCCACTCAGCCTCGGCGCGTGCGCAGGCCCGCGGCGAGCCCCAACGCCACCACAAGTGCGAGCAGACTTGCCTGAGCGCGAGTCGACGCACAGCCACCTGACTCGTCCCCCGCGCCTTCACCAACCTCAGCCACGATCTCTTGCGTGCTAGTGCTGACCGGCAGACCCAGCAGGTCGCCACCCTGGAGCTCGGTGCTCACGCGAACGCGATACGCTCCGGCTCGGTCGGCCTTGAAGCGGATGGTGCTGTAGGTCGGGTCGGCACCGACCTGGAACGAACCCGGATAGGTCGCGGCGGAGCCGATGGCGTTGTCCAGCGTGCTCATCGAGTCGTCGGGCGCGGTATCGAAAGCCGCCGACCAGGTGTGCACGGCGTTCAACCGATTGGTGAACAGGCGCACCTCGATGACGTCGCCGGTACGCAGCCCGGTGAGTGTGTTCGCTCCAGCGAGCGCGAGGCGCGTCGAGAACGCCTGTGTGGGGTCCAAGCACGACGCGGTCTTCTCACCGTCCGACATCGCGGAGTAGGCCCCGCGGTCGACGACGTAACACTCCTTGGTGTCACAAGACTCGAGGCCGGTGCCCGAGCCGAAGTTTCCGGCATCGCCGAGGCCATCGTTGTCGGCGTCGACCTGGCCGGGGTTAGCGACATAGGCGCAGTTGTCCCGGAAGTTCTCGCGGCCGTCGCCGTCGGCGTCCTGGTCACAGGCGTCGCCGACGCCATCGACGTCGATGTCACGCGCTCCGGCGTTCGACACCTCAGGACAGTTGTCCGCCTCGTTCACGAGGCCGTCCTGGTCGGGGTCATCGTCGCAAGCACCGCCACCGCTCGAGCCGCCGGCCACCAAGCGGCAGGGATCCTGCGTGTCGGCGAGACCATCGTTGTCGTCGTCGAGATCGCAAATGTCGCCCTCGGTATCCCCGTCGTTGTTGGCCTGCGACGGATTAGGGATGAAGGCGCAGTTGTCGCGCTCGTTCGCGATATGGTCGCCGTCGGCGTCGGCATCACAGGCATCGCCGACACCGTTCAGGTTGACGTCCCGCTGCACCGTGTTCGCGGCGCTCGCGCAGTTGTCACAAGCGTCGCCGATTTGATCGCCGTCGGCGTCCGCTTGGTCGTAGTTCGAGTTGAAGGCGCAGTTGTCGAAGTCGTCCTCGACCCCATCGCCGTCCTGATCGTCGGCGAACTGGTATGTCACGCCTCTGTCCGTCATAGCGACAAGGATGCTGCAACCACAGCCGCACCCGCAGCCACAGCCGCCACCACCGCCCGACTGGGTCGGCGTTCCGCAATAACCCGATATGCACTCACCGGCGTCCACCAGCCGGGGTGCGAGCACCGTCAGGCCGATGGCAAAGCAACACCACACAATGATTGGTTTCATCG
Source organism: Myxococcota bacterium (assembly GCA_041288095.1). Taxonomy (GTDB): domain Bacteria; phylum Myxococcota; class XYA12-FULL-58-9; order XYA12-FULL-58-9; family JALHOP01; genus JALHOP01. Next base: position 55,666 of record JBGGMJ010000182.1, on the reverse strand, counting down.
TTGAGCTCCGTAGCGTTCGTCGTTATGCGGTGAGTCGCTCGAGCCTCGTGGAACGGCTCAACCGCGCGTTGGATGACCCTGTCATCGTGACAGCGGCGTATCACCGCTATTCGAGCGCGCCGCGATGTCGGCGGGCTAACGACTCGTCGAGGGTTTTGGCGCGGCGTTGTCGTAAACCACGTCGGCACACACGACCATGAAATCGTGCAATGGGGGATCAATCCGCGCGAAGGCGTCGCGCAAGCGGCCCACCGCCTCAAGAGTCGCTTTCGCGTGTACGTCCCCGCCCGCCGTGAGTGGTCGAAGGCGCTCGCGCATCGACGCGATAATCCTGAAGAGCATGCGCGGGTACTCGAACACGCGCATCCTGGCAGCGATGTCGGCACCGAGCGGCCCATCACGCAGCGCGGTGCATAACGTCGAAAGCTCGTCGCAAAGATTCTGGGCACGCTTGGCGTCGTCGGGCGTCATGTACACGAGGTGGCCCGCGATGCCGCGAAGCGCGCCGACATAGGCGGCGACGCATTCCCGCGCCGCCTCGACGTTGCGCTGGCGCGACCTCGGTGTATCGACGAACCCCTCGAGGGCGAGACGTTCGACCGCGATGCGCAACCTTGGGGTGTCGAAGGACCTGCCGCGGAGCTTGTTGGCCTCGCTCACGTGATCGAGCACCTCGGCTGTCAGGGTCTGCGCACAGCCGTGGAGCGTCGTATCGACAGCCAGGCGCTCGGTGGTGTTTGCAGGGCGAACGGTCGTGTCCACCTGGGCGAGAGCTTCGGGCGCGACACGCCGAAGGACCGCGACCGCGGACGTCACGACGTCGGCCGCGGCGGCGCGCGCTTGCATGCCACGTGAACGGAAATGATCCTCGAAGGCCGTCGCCACAGGCCCAGCGAGCGCCGACGTAGGGATCTGGTCGCGCATGGCTCTACCAGCCCGGATCACGGCGACAAGCGCCTCGACATCCGTGGCGTTCACGATCTCCTTGAGGTCGCGGTCGGCCAAAGCGGTCAGCAGCCGTAGCCCTGCCGCGATGTATTCGACGCCCATGCGTCCGTCGGTGAGGCCACGCTGGGGATACGATTGCCTATCGAGGAGGCGGCACGGCGATTCATCGACTCTCCAGGCGAGAACACTGATTCCTTTGCAAATCGATCTGCCGATCTCACGATTGACGGCAGGGTTCTGCGACGACTCGGCGACATGTTTGGCGTCGCCGAAGACCATGGCCAGAGTCACAGCGCGCTCGAAGGTGGTCCGGGTAAGCACGTCCGTGGCAGACTGGCGCTTCCGACCGCTCTTGCGGACGGTCCCGTCGGTGGCTGGGTTACACCCAGTGTGAAGCCTTGCCCCACCCGCCTCACGACTGGCCTCTGTGTCTAGCCGCGGCTGGCTGCCCGCCTGCGCTAAGCGGCCGCGAACAACAACCGATGCCTTGTGGATGGTCATGGTTGGCGCCTTCACCAGTCCATGAGGGTGGCCCGCAGGCGGGTGAGCGCGGCCAGCGTGCCGTTCTCGACGGCCTCTGGGGTGTCCTGCACCTGGTCCATGATCCGATCGATGTGCCGGCGCATTTGACGCCCTATCCCCGACGTGTCGACATGCTTGCGCAGGTCGCCGACGTAGGGGTCGCCCGCGAGCGACTGGAGGAGCTTGCCGAGGTCCTCGCAGAGCTTGCGCGCTTCCCCCTCGCCCGCCGCGGGCTCGTAACGCAGCTGTCGCTCTAGCGGACCGAGCTTGTCCACGTAGCCGCCCAGCAGCTTGGTAACGGCTTTGAGCCGTGCCTCGGACGACAAGCCGGTGAAATCGTGTACCAGGGGCTCGATCGCGGAGAATGTGGCGCTCAAGCGTTCGACCGCCGCGAGCGTCGCCGTCGCGTCTGCATCGCCGCCAGCTGCGAGGGGCTGCAAGCGCTCGCGCATCGAGCCTGCGATCTGCGCGACCTTCTGCGGATACTCGAAGGCGTGCATCCTGGCGGTGACCGCGGCGCCGAGCTGGCCGTCGCGTAGCGCCGAGCACAAGGTCGCAAGCTCGTCGCACAGGGTCTGGGCGCGCGTTGCGTCCTCGCGCCTGGTGTACGCGAGAGAACCTCTAACGGTCTTGAGCGCGCCGATGTAAGCGCCGATGAGCTCGCGCCCCGCCTCGGCATTGCGCTCACGCGACCTGGGAGTGTCGACGAAGCCCTCGATCACCAAACGCTCGATGGCCATGCGTAGGCCGGTGGTGTCGAAGTAACCGCCGCCGCGCTTGTTGGCTTCGATCACGTGAGCCAGCGCCTCGATGCCACCGGCGGAGAGCGTGGTGTCGACGGCCAAGCGCTCGGCCGGGGTTGCCGGACGAACCGTCGTCTCGATCGCGGCGAGAGCCTCGGGCGCCACAACTTGCAAGACCGCGACGGCCGAGGTGACCACGTCCGCCGCCGCGGCGCGTGCCTGGATGCCGCGTGAACGGAAGTGATCCTCGAAGGCGGTCGCGGACGCGCCAGCCGACGGCTTGGCGGCGCTCACCCGCAAGAATGGCAATGACCTCGCGAGCGCCGGTGTCGGACTCTGGTCGCGCATGGCTCGCCCGGCGCCGACCAGGGCAACCAGCGCCTTGACGTCGTCTGGTTTCACGATCGCCTTCAGGTCGACGAGGTCGCGCTCCGCTAGAGCGGTCAGGAGCTGGAGCCCCGCCGCGATGTATTCAGCGCTCGTCCGTCCGGTGTCGAGCCCGCGCAAGGGGTACGAGCGGACCTCGAACAAGCTGCACGGCCACGCGGCGACGTTCCAGGCCAAGGAGCCGGTGATCGCCTTGCAGATGGACTCACCAATCTGACGGAACTTGAACGCTGGGTTCTCCCAGCGCGGAAACCACCCCTGCAAGGCATCGCTAACCGCGGCCCGAGCGCGATGGGCCTGGCCGGCGTCGCCGGTGAAGTCGAACTTGAGGTCGGCGAAGTCGCTGGTCTTGCCGAAGACGGCGACGAGCGTCACCGCGCGATCGAAGGTCGTCCGAGTCAGCATGCTGAGCTGGGTCGCCGGCGCCTGTCCGCCAACACGGACGATACCGTCCGCGGCCGGATTGCGCCCCGTATGGAGCGCCGGACCACCGGGCTTGTCGCTAGTCCCCGCGTCCGTCCGCGCCTCGCCACCCACCCGCGTTGTTCCGCGAAGAACAACACCCGACGCTTTATCGAGATTCATGATGCGAGTATCGGCCTGACCATCGAGCCCGTTGTCCGGTCTGGACCTGACACCGCGTCGGATCAGGGCGTCGAAGCAGCCAGCATGCGGTCGAGCTCGGCGAGGCCAGCGGTAATCTCGCGATCGAGCTGCGTGCGGGTCGCCTCGAGGACCTCGAGGTCACCCTGGAGCGTCGCCGCGCTCTTCGCCTTGGCACCCGCCAGGCGTCCTCGCAGCTCCGCGACCTTGGCCTCGACTTCGCGTCGTAGCCCTTCGACCTCGGCGAGCTCGCGCTGCAGCTGCTCGTAGCGCTGGCGTAGCGGACCCAAGCGGGCGAGGTTCGGCTTGGCCTCGGGCGTCGCGATGAGCACGGCACTCGCGGCGGGCGTCGCCCCGGCGGTCTTCTCCGGGGGGAGCCCAGCGAGCATCGGCTCTGCCGCGTCTTCCTCGGTCACCGGCCGTAGCTTCGCGAGACCGCCCTTGTGAGCGTGAACGACGCGCACATCGCCGAAGGGTCCTTCACCAGCAGCCCCGACGGCCCGCGCGTGGACGAAGAACATCCCCGGCGGGAGCGGTCCGACGTTCACAGAGCGCCCCGACGTGGAGCCCTCCGCGAGAAGTGGCTCGAACATGAGGGTCTTCGCCACCTGCAGATCGTACCTGCTGGCGCCACGGACGCGGCTCACGCGCGCGACGAGACGCACCTCCTGACCGCTTCGGCGTACAACGACGTTCTCGATTCGCGGGGGTGGGTACGCGACGAGGGTCGGCGAGTCGTCGTCCTCCGGAGGTGGAGTCGCCGGCTCGGGCGCTGGATCGATCGCGCCCGCGGGCGGTACGATCGGCGAAGGCGCCGGTGCCGCGGCCTCGGGGTGCGCTTCGACGGGCTCGTCATCGCGCGTCGCGCAAGCAACACCGACCCACGTCAGAGCGGCCAGGATCGCGGTCGTGAGCAATGAGCGAGCGCTTCGCATAGGCGCCTTATCCGCCGGCTCGTCCAGCCAGGGCAAAACGAAAAAAGCCCGCCAACGGCGTACCGTCAGCGGGCCTTCGATTCCGAGCCTTTTCGTTCTTACTGAACGATGTCGAGGCCCATGGACTTGGCCGTACCCATGATGCTGTTCATGGCGCCCTTGAGGTCCTTGGCGTTCATGTCGGGCATCTTCTGCTTGGCCACTTCTTCGATCTGCTTCATCGTGACCTTGCCCACCTTGGTCTTGTTGGGCTCCTTCGAGCCCGCACCCGGCTTCTTGGTGGTCTTCATGCCGGTGACCTTCTTGAGAAGGATCGACGCCGGCGGGGTCTTGGTGATGAAGGTGAACGAGCGGTCGCTGAAGACGGTGATCACCACGGGGATGATCATGTCGCCTTCCTTCTGGGTGCGCGCGTTGAACTCTTTGCAGAACTGCATGATGTTCACGCCGTGCTGACCGAGCGCAGGACCGACCGGCGGCGAGGGGTTCGCCTTACCAGCGGGGATTTGCAACTTGATGAAACCGGAGACCTTCTTAGCCATGATCCTACGCCTTGCTTACTGAAGACTTTCTTTAAGCCTTCTCGACCTGAATGAAATCGAGCTCGACGGGCGTCGCGCGCCCGAAGATCGACACCAAAACTCGAACCTTGCCCTTGTCGCTGTTCACGCCGTCCACGACGCCGTTGAAGTTGGCGAACGGGCCATCGACGACGCGCACGTTCTCGCCGTCCTCGAACTGCACACGCGGCTTGGGCTTGAGCGTGCCTTCGTCGATCTGCTGGGTGAGCTTGCGAACTTCGCTCTCGGGAATCGCCGGGGGCTTGGTGGCGTCGCCGACGAAGCCGGTGATCTTCGGAGTCGACTTCACGAGATGCCAGCTCTCGTCGGTCAGCTCCATTTGCACCAGCATGTACCCCGGGAAGAACTTGCGCTTGGTGGTCTTCTTCTGACCGCCCTTGCCCAGCTCCATCACGTTTTCGGTGGGGATGAGAACCTCGCCGAAGCGGGCCTCCATGTGGCCCTGCTTGATGCGCTCTTCGAGGGACTTCTTCGCGCGGTTCTCGTACACCGAGTACGTGTGAACGACGTACCACTTGAGGTTGGGGTTCACCGCGGGCGTGCCTTCCGGGGCCATCGCCTGTGCGCCTGTCTGCTCGTTGTCCGTGCTGGTCATCATGATGTCGTTTCGTATTCCGTCAGCTCGTCGCCGAGCCCAAGATCCAGTCGGTAATGGCGCGCCACATCACATCGAAGAAACCGAGGAAGAGCGAACAGATGACCACCGTAACGATGACCACCACCGTCGCGCTTCCGGTCTCGGCTCGCGACGGCCAACTGACCTTCGAGAGCTCTTCGACCACTTCGCCCGCAACCTGTCGCGTAGGGCGATGCAGGAGGCAGAACAAAGCTGCGGCGAGCGCAATGCAGTACGCGACCAAATTTGTCAAGCTCAAGTCGCCGAAGATGCGTGGGTTAGCCACGCCGACGTAGGCGAAGAGCCACGTCAGAGCGTGCGCCAACGGCATCGCCGCGATAGCGGCTAACGCGATGACCCCGATGAAGACGTAACGATCTCGCTGCATTGCGCACCCTCAAAAAGAAAGCAGGCATCGAAGCCTGCTCTCGCGAACAACCGTAGCGTTCCGTGGCAGGCGAGGAGGGATTTGAACCCACAACATGCGGTTTTGGAGACCGCCGCTCTACCGTTGGAGCTACTCGCCTAGACCACGAACCCTAAAATGGGGACACCAACCATTTTTCGTAAATGGTTGATGTCCCCAATTAATACTACTCGATGATTTCAGCAACGACGCCCGAGCCGACGGTGCGTCCGCCTTCGCGGATGGCGAAGCGAACTTCCTTCTCCATGGCGATGGGCGTGATGAGCTCGACCGTCATGCTCACGTTGTCGCCCGGCATGACCATCTCCATCCCCTCGGGGAGCTTGATGGAACCGGTGACGTCCGTGGTGCGGAAGTAGAACTGCGGACGATAGTTCGAGAAGAACGGCGTGTGACGGCCGCCCTCGTCCTTCGTCAGCACGTAAACCTCGCACTTGAACTTCTTGTGCGGCGTGATGCTGCCGGGCTTGGCCAGAACCTGGCCACGCTCGATCTCTTCGCGCTTGGTGCCGCGGAGGAGGCAACCGACGTTGTCGCCGGCCCGACCTTCGTCGAGCAGCTTGCGGAACATCTCGACGCCCGTGACGATCGTCTTCGAGCTCTTCTCGGTCAGACCGATGATCTCGACTTCTTCGCCGACCTTGATGATGCCGCGCTCGATACGACCGGTGACGACCGTACCACGACCCGAGATCGAGAAGACGTCCTCGACCGGCATCAGGAAGGGCTTGTCGATCAGACGCTGCGGCTCGGGGATGAACGAGTCCAGCGCGTCCATCAGCTTCATGATGGAGTCGACGCCGTCCTTCTCACCCTTGATCGCCTTGAGCGCGCTGCCACGGATGACCGGAGTCGTGTCGCCCGGGAAGTTGTACGCCTTGAGCAGGTCGCGAACTTCCATCTCGACGAGGTCGAGGAGCTCGGCGTCGTCAACGACGTCGACCTTGTTCAGGAAGACGACGATGTACGGAACGTTGACCTGACGCGCGAGCAACACGTGCTCACGGGTCTGGGGCATCGGACCGTCGGCGGCCGAGACCACGAGGATGGCGCCGTCCATCTGCGCCGCACCCGTGATCATGTTCTTCACGTAGTCAGCGTGGCCGGGGCAGTCGACGTGCGCGTAGTGGCGCTTGTCGGTCTCGTACTCGACGTGGCTGGTCGCGATGGTGAGGATCTTGGTTTCGTCACGGCGGCCCTGAGCAGCCGAAGCCTTGGCCACTTCGTCATAGGCGATGTACTTGCCCATGCCGCGGTCAGCCGAGATCTTCGTCAGCGCCGCAGTGGTCGTGGTCTTACCGTGGTCAACGTGTCCGATCGTGCCGACGTTAACGTGCGGCTTCGCGCGGTTGAACTTTTCCTTAGACATCGCTGTAGGGCCTCCAGCCCGATAGTAAATACTTTTTGAAACGATCCGCTCGCACGTAGCGGGCGCCCGCCTTTACGCGATCCGGCGCACCACATGCAAGCCTTCGAATGGAGCTCACGACCGGAATTGAACCGGTGACCTCTTCCTTACCAAGGAAGTGCTCTGCCGACTGAGCTACGTGAGCCAAACACCAACAACTGGACACCAACTGCATGGAGCGGGCGACGAGACTCGAACTCGCGACCCTCAGCTTGGAAGGCTGATGCTCTACCAACTGAGCTACACCCGCCCGAAGACACCAACTGCAACATCGAACTGAATGGAGGGAGAAGGATTCGAACCTTCGAAGGCGTACGCCGGCAGATTTACAGTCTGCTCCCTTTGGCCACTTGGGTATCCCTCCGCTTCGCGGATCCGACTTCTTCTCTAACCTCGTTCCAAACAACGGCAGCCCTGGAGCTGGCGAAGGGACTTGAACCCGCAACCTTCTGATTACAAATCAGGTGCTCTACCAATTGAGCTACGCCAGCTTAGGGCTTTCGTCCGGCGGAAACTCGTCCAATGAAGGACTCGCCCCGCTTTTGGAAACGCGGCCTTATAGGGATCGCTATTTTTGAAGTCAAGCCGAACCCCTACCGACACGCTGTTCGAGGGCTTCCAACCCCATGGAATCACGATCGTCGGACACCGTCGGACGCCTGTTCAGACTCCAAGTGAAACCCCACGGGGTCCTTTTGGATTCCCGGTCGCCGGTCTACTAAAGCGGGCGCGCGCGAACGGCTCGAGATCGACCGGCACGTTATCGCGGACACGGGCTCTTTCGCAACCAACCCTCAAAAACCAGCAAATCGGCCATTCCTAACACCCGCCCTTCGGGTTTAAGCTCCGGGCGACCCGCCAATGGAGATGCCCAAACCAGACGCCGTGGACGCGGGGGTGCGCCGCCTACCGCGCCTCGATCGCATGCACAGCATCGGCATCGCCGTGCTTGCCGTCTTGGTGGTCACCAGCCAGATTCTCTTGCAGGCCGGCCTTGCACGCGAAGTCGACGACGGCCCGTTCATCAACCTCGCCGGCCGGCAACGCATGCTCAGCCAGCGCATCGCCAAGGTCGCGGTGATGTCGCGCCAGGGCCCGGACTCGTTCACGCGCAGCCGTTTGCGCGGCGAGCTCGCGATCGCGTTGGCGGACTGGACACGCGCCGCGCAGATCTTGAACGAGAGCGCCGAAGGCTTGGCGCGCAACACCTCGGTCGCGCGCACCCTCGCCGCCGACCTCAAGTCGCTCGAGTTCGCGCAGTCCGCGATGGTGGGCGGCACCGAAGAGCTACTGAAGCTCCTCTCCGATCCCGACGCCGACGCCACGGTGCTCGAAGGCCCGGTGCGGCAGATCCTCCTCAACGAGCCGACCTTCCTCGCCAACATGGAGATCGTCGTTCGCGACTTCGAGCGAGCGGCGAGCGAGCACGTGCAGGGCGTGCGTACCCTCTCCGTCGTCCTCTGCATCGCCATCCTGCTGATGCTCATCTACCAGGGCACTCTGGTCTTCAGGCCCGCCTTCCGCGTCATCCGCGATCAGTTCACTGCCTTGAAGAGCGAGCTCGCCCACCGCGTCGAGATGGAGGGGGCGCTGCGCAAGAGTGAAGAGTGGTCGACCTCGCTCATCGGCCAGCTCCAGTCCGGTATCGCGGTCTTCGACAAGAACGGCTACATCACCGCGGCCAACACCGCCTGTGAGCGCATGTTCGGTCTCGAGGGCGGCAACATTCTCGGGAAGACGCCCGCGGACCTCTTCACCGACGCGCGCAGCATGGGTGATCCGAAGTCCTTCAAGGACGTCGTGCCGACGATGCTGAGCCGGGTCAGCGAACGCACCGGCCACCGCGCCGATGGCACGGTCTTTCCCTGCGACGTCTGGATTTACGAAGCACAGCTGCCGGGTGGGACGAGCTACGTCGCCGACATGCGCGACAGCACCGAGCGACGGGAGGTCGAGCGTCTCAAGAAAGAGTTTGTCTCGACCGTGAGCCACGAGCTGCGCACCCCACTAACCTCGATTCGCGGCTCGTTGTCGCTGCTGGCGGCCGGCGTGCTCGGTGACCTGCCCGGTGACGCCAAGGAGGTCGTCGACATCGCGGAGCGCAACGTGGTGCGCCTCATCACCCTCATCAACGACATTCTCGATCTCGAGAAGCTCGACTCCGGCAAGCTCGACATGCAGTTCGCGCCGGTCGGCGTGCAAGCGCTCATGGAACGCGCGAGCGAAGCGCTCCGTGGCTTCGCGCACCAAGAAGGCCTCTCGATTGCCGTCGCCCCGACCGATGCCGTCGCCAACGCCGACGACGACCGCATCGTCCAGGTGCTCGTGAACCTGCTCTCGAACGCCATCAAGTTCTCGCCGGGCGGCAGCACCGTCGCCGTCGAGGCCTCGATCGTGGAAGACGAAGTCGAGATCCGCGTCATCGACAAGGGCCGCGGCATTCCCAAGGAGTCTCTCGAGCTCATCTTCGAACGCTTCCGTCAGGTCGATTCGTCGGACGCGCGGCGCAAGGGTGGCACCGGCTTGGGGCTCGCGATCTCCAAGGCGATCATGACCCAGCATGGCGGCAGCATTCGCGTCATGAGCGAGGTCGGCCTCGGCAGCACCTTCGCCATCCGCATGCCGCGCGCGGTGAAGCCGCTGGGTTTGTTGTTCGAGGGCGACGAGGCGCTGCGCCAGCGATTCGAGACCAGCCTCGAGCAAAAAGGCTACGACATCGCCGTCGCGGCTAACCCCGAGGAAGCGGTTCACCACCTGCGCAAGACTCCGCCGGATGTCGCGGTGCTCGATCTGGCCGCTGATCCCGGCGCCGCCGCCTCGTTGCTCGAAGCCGCTCACTTCGTGCAGTCGATCCACGGCACGCCCTTGTTTTTCGTTGGCGAGCACATCTTGCTCGCGCCCGACGCCAGCTCACGGGACCTCGCGGGACTCATCAGCGGTCCTGGAGCCGGACAACGCATCGTCACCGCCGTCCGCGAGCACGGACTATTGGACGTGCTCCTCGTCGAGGACGACGTCACCTTCGCTCAGGTCACCGCGCTGAGGCTCGCGCAGCAAGGCATCTTCACACGCATCGCCAACTCCGCGGGTGTCGCCGCGACGATGATGCGCGACCGGCTACCGGCGCTCCTCGTGCTCGACATCGGCCTGCCCGACGCCGATGGCTTCGAGCTGGTCACGCGACTCCGTCGCGACGACAGAGCGAAGCGCTTGCCGCTCCTCGTCTATAGCGGACGCGACATCGACGCCGACGAGCGTGACCGGCTCACCCTCGGACCAACGCGGTTCCTCACGAAGTCACGCGTCTCCGAGGACGAGTTCACGGAAGCCGTCGAGGAGCTCCTCGGTAAGGCAGCCACGAAAATACCTGCGAACGCGGCGCCACCGAACATGTTCAAGGCATAGGAGACAGCGTGCGAATCCTCATCGTGGACGACGAGCCCGACATCCGCCGCATCGCCGGCCTCGCCCTGCGCAAGCTCGGCGGACATGAGCTCTTCGAGGCGGAAAACGGCATGGAAGCGCTAGAGCTCGCCGCCAAGCATCGACCCGACGTCATCCTGCTCGACGTCATGATGCCGTTGATGGACGGTCCGACGACCCTTGCTGCCTTGAAACGGAACGCGGCGACGTCGGCCATCCCCGTCATCTTCCTGACCGCTAAAGCGATCGCCTCCGAAGTCGAGCGCTTCACGCGCCTCGGCGCGGTGACGGCGCTCACCAAGCCCTTCGATCCCATGACCTTGGACCGCGACATCAAAGCCGCGTTGGCACGCGCATGAGCCTCGTACTGCTCGTCGATGACGACGCTCAGTTCAGGCGCATCATCGTCGCGGCCCTCGCCAAGCGCGGCCACACTGTCGTCGAGGCAGCGAGCGGTCGCGAAGGCATCGCGGCGCTCGGCCAGCACAAACCGCAGGCCGTGATCATCGACGGCCTCCTACCCGACGGGGACGGTCTCCTGTGGATCCCACGCCTGCGCCAGGTCCAACCGGACGTGCCGGTGATCTTCGTGTCCTCGTTCTATCGCGACATGAGCTCGTTCAAGCGACTCAATGACGAGCTGCGGGTCGCGCTCATTGCTCACAAGCCGCTCGAAGCCGGGGCCTTCGTGGCGCAAATCGATGCGCTGCTCGGCGCCAAGGCGGCGCCCGCGGCCGACGCCGACCTCGCCGCCGAGCTCGAAGCGATCCGCGACGAATATGCCGCGGGACTCCCACAGCACGTGGCCGAGCTCGCGGCTGCCGTAGGTAAGACGCGCGGCGCCCCGGCCGATCAGTCCGCTTGGGCCGACGCGCGCGAGCGTGCGCACAAGATGCGCGGCTCGGCTGGGACCCACGGTTTGCACCCCGTGAGCGAAGCCGCCGCGCTCATCGAAGACGCGTTGATTGCCGCGAAGGGGCTGCCGGTGGAGGCCGCGAAAGCAGCCTGGTCCACCATCGAACAGGCGTTGAAGCGCTTGCCTTCATCCAGCACCGCCGCGCCGCCGGCGCAGAAGCCCCCTGCTCTACCGACGAGCCGCACCATGCCGAACGAGCTCGTCATCATGGTCGGGGGCGCACCGGAACAGGCACGCGACTTGGTCAACCATGGCCGCGCCCATGGGTACGCCGTGGTGCACGTCATCGAGCCCAAGGACCTCATTGAGCGAGCGCGCGCGCGGATACCGGCGGCGGTGCTCGTCGACATGACCAATCGACCGCACGAGATGCTGAGCCGCATCGCCGGCGGGCTTCGCACGGTACCCGGCGCGGAGAACGTGGTCATTGCCCTGCTCGAGCCTCGCATGGGGGCGGTTCCCGAGGCGCAAGCGGTGCATGCCGGTGCTTCGTTGCGCATGCCGTCGGACACGAGCGCCGACATCATCGCGGCGGCACTCGGACGCTTGTTACAGCAACGGCCGCAGCAGACGCGCGTGCTGGTGGTCGACGACGACACCACGTTCGGCAAGCTGGTGCTCGCTGTCTTGGGTCCGCGCGGTATCGCCGCGCGGCACATCACCGATCCGACCCAATTGTTTCCAATGCTCGAGGAGCTGAACCCAGATCTGGTGCTGCTCGATATGCTGCTGCCCGGGGTGACGGGGCTCGAGCTTTGCAAACAGATCCGAGCCAGCGCCAAGTGGCGGCATATTTCGGTGCTCTTTCTGACGGCCCAGAGCGCGGTCGAGCAGCGTATCGCCGCGTTCCGGGCCGGCGCCGACGACTATCTGGTGAAGCCCGTGGTCAACGAGGAGCTGTTGGCGCGCGTGGAGGTCCGGGTCGAGCGGGCCAAGCTCCTACGGGATCGAGCCGACCGCGATACCTTGACCGGGCTCACCCTGCGGCGAGCGTTCCTGGAACAGCTCGAAGGCAGGCTCGCCGACTCCCGTCGCTATAGCAGACCGCTGTCGATCTGTTTGCTCGATCTCGATCACTTCAAGAAGATCAATGACGGCTACGGGCACCTCGTGGGCGACCGCGTGTTGTCGACGACCGGGCAGCTTTTGGCGACGCGGTTGCGGACCGAGGATGTGCGTGGGCGCTGGGGCGGCGAAGAGCTCGTCGTGGCGTTGCCGAACGCGCCGGTGGTCATGGCCCGGCAGGTGGTGACGCGCTTGTTGGACGAGCTCGGCGGGATGCCGTTTCATACGGACGACGGGCGGACGTTTCAGGTGACGTTCAGCGGCGGAGTCGCGGCGTTTCCGGAGGATGGGGAGACGGCGGATGCGCTCCTACGGGTTGCCGACGAACGCTTGTACGCGGCGAAGAAGGCGGGCCGAGCGCGCGTGCTTTAGTCGCCGGGGCGCCACATGATGCCGATGCTCGCTCCAAGGCCGTAGTCGAAGCGGTTGCTCTTCTCGTCGCCCACGGGCAGCGAGCTGGTGCGTACCGTGCCGTCGTCGGCGGGGAGCTCGACGCTGCCGGGCGATAGCGTCAGATAGCGGAGGTTGGCGCCGGCCTCGAAGAACACGCCCGCGCTCGAGCCGAGCGCCTTGGGGAATTGATAGCGGCCGCGTAGCCAACCTTGGCCACCGAGCGCGCGTGAGCTCAGCTCGACCGTGTCGGCGGTGCGCGTGTGCTTACCCCAGGGGACGATGCCGGCGCCGCCCTCGAAGGTGAAGCCGACGGTCGTGAGGTCGCCGGACGACAACGTGACGCCAACGAAGGTGCCGATGAGCTTGCTCGAGGGAACCCAGAGAATGTCGGGTTGACCGGTGGCGTCGAGCTTCTCGTAACCGCCGCCGATGGCGATGGCGATGGGCAAGTCGCCGTCCGTCAAAGCGAGCGACATGCGGCCGGAGGCCATGAGCTGATCGATGTCGATGTCCTGCGGGTCGGTGATGTCGGGCTGCAGCGTCGCCTTCTGCTTGGCGACCACCGCCGTCAGGCGGAAGCCCACGGCGTGCTCGAGCTCCAGCTGACCACCGAAGTGCGGTGCGAGCGAGATCTTCACGTCGCGGTCACCTTGATCACGCGAGGTGTCGATGTGCTCCTTGTAGCCGGAGCCGCCGCCGAGGGCGCCGATGGCGATGCGGAATTCACCGCGGCCTCCGCCGTCGCGTTTCGACTTGCTCTTCGTCGGCTCACTCGCCGCGGCTTCACTGCTGGTCTGCGTCTGTGTCGTCGGCAACGGCTCGGCGCTCTTGGGGGCGCTTGGTTGGGTCGCCATCCACGGCGGCGCGGCGCCGGCTGAGAAAGGATCGGCGGTGGCTGTACCGTCGGCGGGAGGCGTGGTTGCGGGCTCGGTGGGCGTGGCCGGCATGGTGGGAGCCGGAGCTGGGGTCGGTGAGGGCGCTGGAGCGGACGCCTTGATGGCCGCGGCCGCGCCTCTGGCGGCTTCGAGGAGGACCGCCCTCTGCTTGGCGGGCGCCTTCGGGTAGGCGGCGGCCTTCTCGAACACGAGGTCGCCGTTCGCGGAGATGACGATGACGGTCAGTCTCTTCTTCTCGACCGCCGCATCGACGGCGAAGCCGGTGCGCTTGGCGGTGCACGCCTGGGTGAGCGCCTGGGTGCGGTCACTCATCTTGCTGACTTTGAGCGCCGGGCCTTTGATGACCTTGCCGGCGACGCCCTTCTTCACCGTGTCGACGAAGGCATTCCCGAGCTTGGCCGGGACGCCGCGCGGGGCGGTCACCAAAACGGCGTCCGCTGCAGCGGCAGTCTGGGCGCTGAACGCGGCGACGAGGGCAACGAGGAAGATGCGCAGCAATGCTCTCATGACTTTCCTTGGATGCGACGTTGTCGCGAAGCTTCGTATAGCACGATGCCCCCGGCAACCGCCGCATTCAGTGACCCCAATTTTCCGCTCATAGGTATGTGTACGAGCGCGTCGCAGGTCTGGATCGTGAGCCGACGCATACCGTCGCCCTCCGACCCCACGACGATCACGCAGGGTCGCGTGAAATCGGTGTCCGCGATTGGAGAGCCCTCGTCGGAGGACGCCCCGTAGACCCAAAGCCCACGCTCCTTGAGCTGGTCGAGGGTCGTGCGGAGGTTGGTTACTCGGCACATCGGCAGGTGGGCAGTCGCCCCGGCGGACGTCTTGACGACGGTGCCGGTGACCTCGACCGCTCGGTCCTTGGGAAACACCACCGCGTGCGCGCCGAGGGCGAGAGCGCTGCGGGCCAGCGAGCCGAGGTTGTGCGGGTCTTGGATCTGATCGCAGGCGAGAATGAGCGGCGCCTCGCCTCGCTCCATAACTGCTTCAATAACATCGTCGATGTCGCTGTACGCAAAAGCGGGAACCATGGCGACGATGCCCTGGTGCTGTGCGCCACCGCACATCGAGTCGAGCTTGCCGCGACCCACCTTCTGCACGGGAATGTTCCGCTGCTTGGCGATCTCGAGGAGGTCACCGAGGCTCGCGCCTTCGGCCACCAGCAGCTTCTGAATGGGACGGCTGCCGCTGCGCAGAGCTTCGCCGACCGGATGGCGGCCGTAAATGAGGTCGGCGTCCTTCATGGGGGCCCTACCCTAACTCCGCGTTGATGGCCCGCGCCGCTGCGACGGGATCGGACGCCTCGAGGATTGGTCTGCCGACGACGAGCCAGGTCGCGCCGGCTTTCATTGCTTGCGCGGGCGTCGCCACGCGTTTCTGATCGTGGATCGCGCCGGCGGCCGCACGAACTCCCGGCACCACGCGCGTACCGCCAATGCCCGCGAGAGCCGGCAGGTCGAGCGCGCTGCAGACGAGGCCGTGGGCGCCGCTGTCGATGGCGAGCTTGCCGAGACGCGCCGCGACGGTCGCCGCTTGTCCACTGAAGCCGACACCAGCGAGATCATCGTCACCGAGCGACGTCAGCACGGTGACCGCCACGAGGTGCAGGGCGTCACCGACTGCTTCGCGGCAGGCACGCACCATCTCGGCGCCACCGCTCGCGTGCACGGTGAGGAGCTTTACTTTCAAATCGAGCGCCATCTTCGCGGCCGCGGCCGCGGTGCGCGGGATGTCATGGAGCTTCAGGTCGAGAAAAACGGGCAGCCCCATGCCGACGACGGCGCGCACCAGGTCCGGACCGTGCGCGACGAAGCTCTCGAGGCCGAGCTTCACCATGCCGACCTCGGGGCCGAGCAGCTTCGCCAGCTCGAGCGTGCGAGCGCGCTCCGGGACGTCGAGCGCCAGGATGACCGGGCTCTGCTTCACCGTTCGACCATCAAGTCGGTGGGCTCCTTGCGGATCTCCGCGAGCACCGTGGTGGGCGCGTCGGTGATGATGCCGTGGACGCCGAGCTCGGCGAGGCGGCGGGCCTCCTGCGGAGTGTAGACCGTCCAGATCCAGACGGCGATGCCCTGGGGCGTCAGGCGCAGTGCTTCGTCAGCGAGCTCGACGCTCACGCCGAGCACGCTGATGGGCAGGCGCAGCATCGCTTCGATGCCCTTCACGTCTTCGGCCAAGCCCAGTAGCGGCATGCTCGAGTCACGAAGATTTGCTTGCAAGAGCAACGGCGCCTCGAAGCTCGCGAGCACGACGCGGCCGCCCATGTTGGCCGCGTGCACGGCGTCGACGGTCGCGAACGCCAACGCCTTCGGATCGGGGTGCGCCTTCATCTCGATCATGAGGCGAGCGTTCGGGATGCGCAGGACTTCCTCGAGCGTCGGCAAGCGCTCGTTGGGATATTTCCCGGCAAAGCTCGGCGCCTCGATACCCATCTTGGCGAGCCGCTCCACCACGTAGTCGGCCCACTTGGGGTCACCGGCGTGGAGCTTGCGCAGCTCGTCGAGGTTCTTGGTGATGACCTGGCCGCTGCCCTCGGTCGTCCGCTCGAGCGTATCGTCGTGGATGACGATGAGCTTGTTGTCCTTGGTGAGCGTGACGTCGAGCTCTTGCCAGTCGGCGCCGATGGCGACTCCGTGCTCGAGCGACGCCATGGTGTTCTCGGGCGCCTCGAGCGAGCCGCCGCGATGCGCGACGATGACGGGACCGACCAGCGCTTTGAACGGCATTTGCGGACCTCCAGAAGCGGTGGGCGTACAGGCTGCGCCGAGCGCTACGATGGCGAGCGCGAGGGCGCTCCTCATCAGTAGCCTCCCGCCCGCTTCGCCTTGCCGGCGCTCTTCGACGCGGTGCCGGTGACGATGCCGACCGACGCCGACGCGCCGAGACGGTTCGCGCCTGCTTCGATCATGTTCATCGCGTCTTCGGTGGTACGCACGCCGCCCGAGGCTTTGACACCGATCTCCGGCCCGACGATGCGCCGCATGAGCGCGACGTCTTCGGCGGTGGCGCCACCGGGGCCAAAGCCCGTCGACGTCTTCACGAACGCGGCCCCGGCGACCTTGGAGAGCGACGAGGCAATGATCTTCTCCTCGGTGTTCAACATGGCGGTCTCGAGGATCACCTTCACCGGCTTGGGCGCGGAGGCCGCGACGACGGCGCAGATGTCATCGAGCACCGTGGCGTAGTCCTTCGCCTTGAGCGCCGTGATGTTGATGACCATGTCGATCTCTTGTGCGCCATCGCGGACGGCCTGGCGAGCCTCGAACGCCTTCGCCTGCGGCACCGAAGCACCGAGCGGGAAGCCGACGACGGCGATCGCCTTGGTGGAGGAGCCCTCGAGCAGACCCGCGCAATAGCGGACGTTGGTCGGGTTCACGCAGACGGTCGCGAAGCCGTACTTCTTGGCCTCTTCGCACAGCTTCTTGAGCTCTTCCTTGGTGGCGTCGGCCTTGAGGAGCGTGTGGTCGATGAGCGGCGCGATGTCGGAGGGAGGACTGTCGTGGCCGATGCCGGCGGCGATGCGGGCGGCGCCCAGGTCGACGATGTTGCGCACGTCGTTGGGGCGCTTCACGTGGCAGCCGCGGCAGGTGTCGCAATTCGGGCCGACGCCGGTCTCGCAGCGATCACCGGCGAGCTGGAGCTTGGGTGCCGGCGCACCGCCGAGACGGCTCTGCACGCGCTTGACGATCTCGTCGACCAGTTGCTCCATCTCAGCCATTGGCTTTCGCTCCGGCGGCCATGCGAACGATCACGGTCCGATCGTCGTTCTGTACGCGATTGCGGCCGGCACGGCCAAGCCCCGCGTTGGTGCGCGACTCGAGCAGCTTGTTCACGTCGCCGCTCGGGATCTCGCGGGCGCCTCCCATTTGGCGGGCGACGAGTTGAATCTTGGCGAGGTGCTCGACGAGCTCCATGCGCAGATAAGCGGTCTCGAGATCGGGGCCGTACGAGAGAGCACCGTGGTTCGCGAGCATCACGGCGTCGGCGTCCTCGATGGCGTGCGCCAGGTTACCGGTGGCCTCCGGCGTGCGCGGCCGCGCGTAAGCCACGAGTGGGATCTCGGCGCCGAGCGACACCACCGGCTCGGCCATCATCGTCGTCAGGATGGGAATGCCGGCGACCGCGAAGCCAGTGGCGGTCGGTGGGTGCGCGTGCATGACCGAGCGCACATCGGACCGATGGCGGTAGACGTAGAGATGGAGCTCGATCTCGCTGAAGGGCTTCGATGAGCCGCTGACCACCTTGCCGGCGCCGTCGACGACGATGAGCTGATCGCGGCACACCGCGGCTTTCGACACGCCGGTCGGCGTCGCGAGAAAGCGATCACTGGCGAGGCGCACCGTGATGTTGCCGTCGTGGTTCGCGACCCAGCCGGCGGTGTGGAGCCGGTGGCTGAAAGCGACGATCTGATCTTCGAGCGCGCGGCGGGTCTGAGTGGGATGCATGGTCACGCTGTCTCCACGGCATCGACGATGCCGACGACGAGCACCTGAATCGGCCCGGCGTCCTTGCCCATGAGTTGGCGGACACCGTTGCCTTCGCCCATGATGAGGACGCGATCGCCGACACCAGCTTGGACGCGATCGAGCGCCAAAAGAGACGCGCCGACCTTGTTGCCGGCGTCATCGAGCGGCTGCACGACGAGGAGCTTGGCGCCATCGTAGGCGGGGTGATGGGCGCTGGCGACGACGTTGCCGATGACTTCACAAACTCGCATCAGCGGCTGGCCGCCTTCCGCTTGGCTTCGGCGATATTGAGATCGTCGACGATACCGACGATGGCCGCGTCGACCGGGACGAACCACGGGTCGAGGGCGAGCGCCGCTTCGCGCGAGCCGACCAGGACGACGAGGTCCTTTGGACCGGCTTTCACCGTGTCCACGGCAACCTGCATGGGGCCGAGAGGCGTTTGTTGCTCGTCGACCGGCTGCACCAGCAAGAAGGTGCGGCCGTTCAGGCCTTCGGCCTTCTGCTCGGCCACTACGGTACCGATGACGACCCCGAGGTACATCGGTCGCAGGAGGTAGCACGCAGGCCCCGGGTCGACAAGGAGCCGTTTCGCCTTGCCTCGCTTGACCGGCCTGTCACCCGAGATGGGGGCAACAGCGGCCGCAAGCGTACGAAAAATGGGCAACAAGAGCGAGACATTGGATGGACATGCCGATCGCTACGCAGCCCGTGGACCACGCCCAAGCCATTCCCAAGCTCGATTTGCTCGGGACGAACCCGCTGGTCGTCAAACCGGCCCTGACCCTCGCCTCCATGCAAAAGGCGGTCGACAACCTCCAGTCGGCCGAAAGCCGCGCCAGGAGCATCCTGACGCAAGCCACCCGCCCCTTCGGCAAGGATGGCCAGACGTGGTTCACCAGGCTGGCCGACAGCCCCGCTCCCCTGGCGGTCGCCGGCGCGGTGGGCCTCACCGCTGCTGCCTTGATCGCCTACAAGTACTTCCCTGCCGGCTCCGCCTACGCCTACAGCAACTACTACGGCTGGACGCATCGGGTGGCGGATAGCTGGTACTACAAAGATGCCGGCCTGATCCTTGGCGGTGCCCTGGCCGCCGGCGCCAGCGCGACGGTCGGCGTGAAAATCGCGATCGAGCGCATCGTCGCCCGGGAGAAAACGCGCATGGCCGACGCTCTGCTCGAGGGCAAGCACCTGCGGCCTTTCGTCGAACTCGGCCAAGAAGCGGCCGAACGTCCGCTAGAGCGGGCAGCGATCGGCAAGGTCGCGCGCCAAACGCTCGAGGCGCTCAAGACTCGCGAGGTCTGGTTCGCGCCCGAGGTGAAGGCCACTCTCGAAAGAGCCAAGCAAGACGAAGGTATCGGCGACGCGAACGCGCGTGAAGAGGCGGCCCGGCACGGCGCGGTCATCACCGCGATACGCGACATCGAGACCAATCGCGGCGACATCTTGGCGCGCGTCAACGAATTGCTCGGCGCGCTCGACGCCTTGCCCCCGGTTGAGCGCGCCATCACCAAGGACATCCACGAGCGCCTCTTCGATGGGGTCCGCCCGCGCAACAAGAACATCCCGTACACGACGGCCCACAAGCTGGCCGCGAAGCTCGGGAGTGGTGACGAAGCATGATGTCTCGCGAACGCATGACCGCGACTGCCGTAAGCGAACAGCACGCCATGATGCCGCTCGCCATCGCGGACGGGCAGCCGCCGGCCGTCACCAAGCCGCCACTGACGCTCGCGCAAATGCAAGTCGGCGTCGACGCCATCAAGACCGTCGAGACGCGCGCGAAAGACATCCTCGACCGCGCCACGGGGCCCTTCGGCAAAAACGCGTCGACGTTTTGGATCAATATCTCCCCGATCCAGCGCGCGGCCGCCTACGCGACGATCGGCTTACTCGCCGCAGGCACCTACTACGCGGTCGGCGCTCCGAATCCGGGGGACTATGTCCCGGGAGCCTTTGGCCGCGGGCGCTTCCATCACGTCCACAGCAGCTCCTGGGGGAGCGACGTCGCTCATGCGGTCGGCATGGCCGTCGCGGTCGGCGCCGCCTCCGCGACCTCGGCGTGGTACGCATTCAAGAGCTTCCTCTTGCGTCACAAGGAGAACGTGCGCCTCGCCGAGCTTGGTGAGGATCACATCCAAGGCTTCGTGGAGCTCCGACACGCGGCGATCGAGCGTCCACTCGAGCGGTCGGTCATCGGCAAGCTCGCCAGGGAGCGACTCGTCAACCTGCGTGGACGCGAGGTCTATTTCACCGACGGTGTGAAGGCCATCCTAGAAACCGCGATGGCGGACGAGGGACTCGGCGACGCGCCCGCCCGTGAGCTGGCCCAGCGTCATGCCCGCGTCATCGACGCCATCAACGCCGTCGAGACCGGGAAAGACGGCTTCTCGCCGCTCACCCGCGAGCTGGTCAACGCCATCGACGCTCTCGAGCCGGCGCAGCGCGACGCCATCCGCGCCGACGCGGTGCGGCGTTTGTTCAACGGGACGGTGCCGCGCAACAAGGCGCTGGCCTACACCGAAGCGCAATGGCTGCGTCACAAGCTCTCGGAAGCCTGACTCGAGTTGCACCGCCGCGCTGCCTCGACGCATAAGGCACCATGCGCTGGATCTTTCGCTGCGGCCCGATAGTGCTGGGCTACGTCGCCCTCTGCGCTATCATCCCGTCCTGCGTGTCCCTCGCCGACAAGCTCGTCATCTTTCCGCAGCCGAGTGAGGGCGCCGCGCCCCCCGCGAAGCGTCACCTCGTCGGCGAACCCGACGCGTCCGTCGAGCTCTGGCAAGTGCCGCACCCGGACGCGCGAGCATATGCCCTCCGCTTTTATGGAAACGCCGATCTCGCCGACCGCTGGGTGACGAGCGAGGGTAAGACCTACGCGGATCTCGGTATCGAGCTCTGGGCAGTGAACTATCCCGGCTTCGGCATGAGCTCGGGGCCCGCATCACTCGTGGGAGTTGCGCGCGCCGCCGGCATTGCCTTCGACCATCTAGAGTCGGTCGCGGGAGGCAAACCCATCGTGCTGATTGGCACAAGCCTCGGGACCACTGCGGCGTTGCACGTCTCGGCGACCCGCGCCGCCGCCGGCGTCATTCTGGTCAATCCACCGGCGCTCCGCGAGCTCATCGTGGGCGAGTTCGGTTGGTGGAACCTCTGGATCATGGCCAAGCAGGTTGCCGGTCAGATTCCCGACACGCTGGACAGTGTCAGCAACGCGCGTGCCACGAAGTGCCCCGCTCTCTTCGTGAGCGCGAGCAAAGACGAGGTCGTGCGACCGAAGTACCAGCAGCTCGTGTTCGAAGCCTACGCCGGCAAGAAATCGCTGGTCACCCGCCCCGAGGCTTTGCACAACACGCCGCTCGACCTGGGCGTGCGCGAGCGCATTCACGAGGCGCTGCGCAAGATGATCGCGCGCTAGACTACGCGCCCTTCTTCTTGCGTGGCTTCGCCGCTTCACAACGCACGATGAGCACCGTGATGTTGTCATGGCCGCCGGCCTCGAGCGCCGCGGCAACCAAGGCGTGCGCGCAAGCCTTCACGTCGTTGTGCTCGCGCATGATGTCCGCCATGGCGGAGTCGGGCACGGTATCGGAGAGCCCGTCGCTGCACATCATGTAGATGTCACCGGCTTTGGGCGGCATCATGCCGAGGTCGGGCTCGACGTGTGGCTCGAGCCCCACCGCTTGGGTGAGGATGTGGCCGATGCGCTGCGCCTCCATCGAGCCTTCGGCGAGCTCGCCGCGATCGATGAGCTCACGCACGACGGTGTGGTCGCGCGTAATCTGGTGCAGCTCGCCGTCGCGCATCACGTAGATGCGTGAGTCGCCGATGTGCGCGAGATAGGCCCGTGCTTGCGAGACCCACAGCACGCACACCGTCGTGCCCATGCCGTGCATCGACGGATCGGTCTCCGCGAGCTGCAAGACGGCGCGGTTCGCCACGAGGACGGATTCGCGGAGCTTCGACGGTCGGTCGCGCGTTCCCTTGCCGACCAGATGAGCGATGAGCGCATCGACGGCGGTCTTGGACGCCACGTTCCCCGCGGGATGGCCGCCCATACCGTCCGCCAAGACGTAAATACCCTTCTTCGGGTTGGCGTCCGCCATATCCTCGTTGCGTTGGCGCACACGGCCAACGTCAGTCAGCATCGCGTGGGAAAAACGCAGGCGGGCCTGGGTCACGGGCGCATCATCGGCGGATTCCGAGACGAGCGCAAACTCCCAGCCGTCATCGGCATGTACGCGGGTGGCACGACATTCAGGCAACTCGAGACTCCGGGCCGCCGATACTCAACTCGAAGCGTGAAACTGGAGAGCGTGTATGACTAGCCCCGTTGACGGCGTGCGTCCTGGCGTTCGCGTGGACCCCCTGCTCGGTAACGGCGTGGGCACCGACAATGGCCCGATCGCGCGGCCCGGCGTCCGCGACCCTGCCCATGAGCCGGCCATTTTTCGGAGCCAGCCTGTCCGGGGCCGCCCCGGTGTCTTGCCGGAGCAAGGCAAGCCGAGCCTTGCGACCCTGCGCGCGGCCGCACCCGACTTCGACTTCAGCAACGTCCGAGACTTTGGCGGCTATGTCGCGAATTCCGCGGACCGAGGCCGCGTCGAAATGCGCGCGATCGGCGACGGCTTACATCAGATTCAGTTCGAGCATGCCGCGAACGGGGACGTTCGCATCCGCTATGGTGACAACCGCGGCGAGATGCGCGACCTCGCGGTGACGCCACAACTTCGTGCCGAGCTGGCCCAGGCGTTTCGCATGTCGGCGGCGCTCGAACGTGCCGAGAGCTTGCGAAGGCTCCCCGAGCATCACGTCGCTTGGCAAGACAACGAGCGCGCCCGTGCGACGAGCCCGCATCTGAATCCATCACCTGAGCCGACCGAAGCCGGCATTCAGCACCTGTTCCGCAGCCGCATGGAGTTCGCCGACGTCGTTGCCGGTACGCCGTAGGCGTGGAGCGCTAGATGGCGTAGCCGTCGTCCTCGATCATGCGCTCGGCGACACCGTCTTGCAGGCGCATGTAATCGACGCGGTAACGCTGATCGAGCTTCTCGAGGTTGGCGTAGAGCATCTCGAGCTCGTCACCCTCGGCCATCATCATGGCAACGCGGCGCAGCCGCTGGAAGACGTTGGCGCGGGCCTCGAAACAATAGAGAGAAGCGAGCTGCCGGTGCGCTTCACCCTTGGCGTCGCCTTCGGCGCGGATCGCCTGGTTGGCTCGGCCGACGACCGAGTCCATGCCGTAAATGTCGACCAAGCAGTCCGCTAAAGCACCCAAGAGCAGCTGCTTCTCGCGCAAGTCCTGCATGTACTTCTGCGCCGCGTAGCTCGCGGCGTAGACGACGGCGCGCTTGGCCAGCTCGGTGGCCCAGGCTTCGGCGCCGAGCGGGCCGGGCTGACGCTTGGGCAACGTGTCGGGACGGCCGAGCTCGTCGATGATGCTCGCGGTGTACTCCATGAGCGGCATCTGACCGTCGAGGGCGCGTTTGAAGAGCGTCGCCGGGATGATGAGACGGTTGATCTCGTTGGTACCCTCGAAGATGCGGTTGATGCGCGCGTCGCGGAGGATGCGCTCGACCGGGTAGTCCTCGGCGTAGCCGTTGCCGCCATGCACCTGCAGCATGTCGTCGGCGATCTTGTAGAGGGCTTCGCTGCCGAAGATCTTCAAGACCGACGCCTCGATGGTGAAATCCTCGATGATCTTGATGGCCTTCTTGGAGTAGTCGGCCGCGGTCGCGTCGAGCTCGCCGATCTTTTCGTCGATGACGCCGCCCAAGCGGTACGCCATGGCCTCGCCGGCGTAGATGTGGGTCGCGGCCTCGGCGATTTTCTGGCGGATGAGACCGAACGACGCGATGGGCTTCTTGAACTGCTTGCGCTCCTTGGCGTAGCGCACGCCGATCCCGAGCGCGTATTTGGCGCCGCCGATCGAGCCCGAGCCGAGCTTCCAGCGCCCGATGTTCAAGATGTTGAAGGCGATCTTGTGGCCGCGGCCGACTTCGCCGAGCACGTTCTCGACCGGCACCTTCACGTCCTCGAGGATGATCTGCGTGGTGGAGCTGCCACGAATGCCGAGCTTGTGCTCCTCGGCGCCGTGCGACACCCCTTTCCACGTCTTCTCGACGATGAACGCGGTGAACTTGTCGCCGTCGACCTGCCCGAAGATGGTGAAGACGTCCGCGAAGGCACCGTTGGTAATCCACTGCTTGGTGCCGTTGAGAATGTAGTGCTTGCCGTCGGGCGTGAGCTTCGCGACCGTTTTAGCGGCCAAGGCGTCGCTGCCGCTGTCGGGCTCGGAGAGGCAATAGGCGCCGATCCACTCGCCGCTGGCGAGCTTCGGCAAGTAGCGCTGCTTCTGTTCGTGCGTCCCGTAAAAGACGATCGGCATGGTGCCGATGTTGGTGTGCGCGCCGTAAGTGACGGCGAACGAGCCGACGCGCGCCATCGCCTCGGCGACCAGCATGCCGGTCACCTTGTCGAGACCGAGGCCGCCGTAGGCCTCGGGGATCTCGACCATGAAGAGACCGAGCTCGGCGGCCTTCTTCATGATCTCGGGCATGACACCGGGCTTCTTGGCGTCGATCTCCGCGACGCGCGACTCGACCTCTTTTTGCGAAAACTCGAGCGCGGTCTTGCGATATTGGCGCTGCTCCTCGCTGAAACGCTCGGGCGTGAAGATCTCGGCGCTCAGGACCGGGACGTGGACGAACGAACCGCCGGTCGAGACATAGGGGTTGGGCGAGCTCGTCGGTGCACTACTAGCCATTGTAAAGATCCTCCAGTCGCTAACATAGCGTCGCTTGCCGCACCGCGCCAAGGTCGATCGGCGGCCGGCGAGACTGTACGCGGCTGGGTCTTGCACCGCCTCCCACGGGTCTGTCAGAACTCGACCTCATGACGTCGCACCGCGCGGTCTTCTCGGTCACAACCGGTCCCAACGACGGTGACACGGTCAGCATCGATCTCGGCTCCTGCCGCCTCATCGGCCGCCACCTCTCCGAGACCGAGACGGCCTTCATCGATCGCGACGGCAATCGCGTGCTCGACAGCGCCGCCGCCGACATTCTGTCGAAGCATCTCAAAGAGCGCGCCCCGGCGGCGACCGTGGGCAACATGGCCACCTTCAACGCCTCCGCCTTCGAGCGCGGCCCCGACATCATCTTCGCCGACGATTCGATCTCACGTGCCCACGCCATGCTGTTCTACGACAGCGGCGGCGTCGGCATCATCGACCTCGCGAGCACCAACGGCACCTTCATCAATGCCGAGCGTGTCGGGTCGGCGCTGATCGCGGACGGCGACGTCATCGCCATCGGCAACAGCGAGCTAGCGGTAAAAATCCGCTAAGGCAGATTTGTGCGCCACCATGGCGCGGTCACGCGGACGCGGCGGTCCGAGCACCCGTAGCCTGCCCGGGACTCCAACCAAGGGGAACCCATGGGCGCTCAAGGCCTCGCTCCGGCAGCCATCCACGACACCGTTCAAAAAGCCTACGACGCCGTCAACGAGATGGCCGAGCACCATCAGCGCGATCCGCAGCGCGGCCTCGTCGACGCGGGGGAGTTCGCGGAGGTCGCTCGCGCCTTCCGCGACGAGCGCGCACGGAACCCGGAGGCCTTCGCGGAAGCGCTCAAAGAGCTCAACGGTCCCGACTCGCACATCTTCACCACCGCGGGTGGCCCGAATGCGGGCGAGCAAGTCATCAACCTCTTGAACGCGATCGCCCGCGGCGACGATTTCGCCACGTTCAACCGGCATCACCAAAACGCGCTCCAGGCACCGGTGGCGCGCGGCGTCCGTCTGCAGGCCTCACCGCGGCCGCCCATCCCCCGCGGCTAGATCGTCATTCCGCGCAGGTCGGCGGTCGCACCGTGCCGGAGGGCCGTCTGCACCGCTTGCCTGAGCTCGGCCTCGGCGAGGCTCGCCACGGGTAAAATGGTCCGCCG
Organism: Myxococcota bacterium; assembly: GCA_041288095.1. Taxonomy (GTDB): domain Bacteria; phylum Myxococcota; class XYA12-FULL-58-9; order XYA12-FULL-58-9; family JALHOP01; genus JALHOP01. Next base: position 29,385 of record JBGGMJ010000182.1, on the reverse strand, counting down.
CGGTGCATCCGCGATAGCGGGCTGTCCCGGGAAGCGCAGGAAAACAACCGAGGCGCGACGCTCCACTTCGACCAAGCGGAGCGCTCCGTTGAGCTCGTCGGCCGGTCCCATGACTATGGCGGCGATGGCACCCGCGGACAAAGCGTAACCCAAGGGGGCCAGCGCGGGATCGGCCGACAGAGCCACGACATCCACGACCAGGCCATGATCGAGCGTGAGGATCCCGAGGCTGCCGAAGCTCTTGAGCTCGCCACCCAACGCGGGCTCGAACTCGCTCCAGCGCTGCATCATCGCGGCGGTCGCGCGCACGTCCGCGGGATCGGTCATCACCAGCACCAACTTCGGCGCGCCCATGAAGCTCGGCGGCAGGCCGATGCGGCGTAGGCGCGAGCGCAGCTCGAAGGACTCGTCCTGGGTGAGCAGGCTCTTGCCGTCGACGCCGCCGTCCGAATCGACGATGCGTACGAAGCCCGCGGTGAGTAGCGAGCGCAGGGCGAGGTAGACGTCGAGGTCGGTCGCCTTGGTGCGGTCGACGACGTCGGTCACTCGGATCGCGTTCGTGTTCGCGCTCCCGAGCAGGCTCATGATCTCGGCGTTGACCGGGTGCAAGCCGGGAGGGATCTCGTCGGGCGCGATCGCCTGTTCGATGCGGGCGGCCGGCGGCGGCAGCTCGTCGCGCATGCGCTCGAGCTCGTCGCTCTGGCGCATGCCCTCGATGAGCAGCGCGTCGGTCGTGGCGTCGAGCGAGCGCACCGGAGACTGGCGCCCCGGCACGAACGAGAAGCGCCCTTCACCCATGCCGATGATGCGGTAGAGCGCTTTCTCACCGCGCGTCAGCCCGCAGATCGCTTCTTCGATGCGACCCTCGTTGACGAAGACCTCGGCCGAGGTGCCCCCGCCCTGCAGCTGCAAGACACCCGTCCGCCGGTTCATCGAGAAGACTTGCAGGAGATCGGCCATCGAGATCTGCTCGAGGTTGCCGCTCACGCTCCCGGCTTCGTGTCCGACTTCGCGGACGGCGTCGGAACGGCGGAAGACCTGCGCGATGTGCGAGCGCACTTCGTCGAGGTTCAGCGGCTTGACGAGGATGCCCTCGAGGAAGCCCGGCATGCTGCCGGCCGACACCGCCTCGTCGGAGAGGACGATCAGGGGAATGTCCTCGGTGCGCGGATTGGTGCGCAAGATACGCAGGAACTGGGTCGCTCCGATGAGCGGACAGTTGCGGTAGAAGAGGATGAGATCGGGATAGCGGAGCACCGAGGTCTCGAGAGCCTTGGAGCCGTCGCGCGCCACGAGAATCTCGTACTGCTCTTGCAAGGCGCTCTTGAGCGAGCGCGCCACCTCGACGTCGGGGTCGGCGATGAGGATGGTGCGCTTCTTCGCGGCGGTCATCGTCCCTACCCTTTCTGCAGGTGGTATGCGTCCTGGAGCTTGTCGATGAGTGCTTCGACGAGCGTCCAATCCGCGGTGTGGAAGCCGTAGAGTCGTCCGTCATTGCGGCGGCGCGCGACGAGTCCGTAGGCGGCGTGCTCGAGCAGCAGCAGCATGATCTCGTGCCGGTCGAAAATGTCACCGGGCGCCTGCACGTGCGTGAGCGTCGAGCTGTCCTCGATGTCGACGACGCGCTTGTGCCCGAGCACGTACGTCTTGAGAGCCGAGCCACTGGCGCGGCCGAGCTGTTGCAGCGACTTTCGGTCCGCGGGCGCGCCGGTGAAGTTGCCGCCCACGTACAGCCAGCCGTGTTGCCTGCCTTGGCGGTGTGCCTCCGCGAAGATGCTGCGGCGCAGGTCCTCGACGGCGCCCTCGGGAAAGAGCGCGTGGCGCGACAGACCGCGCTCGTCTTCGGTCATCGCCATGAGGCGCGTGCTGCGCAGGCCGGTGCCGCTGTACGGACCGTCCGGCCCGACGAGCACGTCGACGGCGCTCCAGAAGTCGAGATCCTCGAGGTGCAGCTTGCGAAACGAGCTGCGCCGCGACTCGTCGAGTCGGCGCGCCGTGGCGGCGAAGATCTGATCGGCGTCGTCACCGTCACGGGGAAAGGCGGCTGGACCGAAGCTCACGCGGATGGGGTGCAAGCGATCGATTTCGGCGAGAAAAGGATTCTTGGTGATGGCGTCGCGCACCTGGCGGACGAAGACCAGACCGCGCAGGAAGTCGGCCTCGGGCAAGAGCAAGAACATCTCGTCGTCGTCGACCCGCGCGAGAACGTCGATGTCGGAGAGCGTCTGGGCGATCGACATGATGAGGCGGCGTTGCGCTTCGCGGATGACGTCGATCTTGAGGCTCGCTTTGAGCTGCTCGAGATTGTCGACCGAGACTTGTACCAGCGAGAAGCTTCGCTGATAGCGCCGCGCCTTGTGCAGCTCGCGCCCGAGGTAGTCGACGAAATAGGTCATGTTGTAGGCGGACGTCGATGGATCGCGCAGGCCGACGCGCTCGAGGTGCCGAAAGCGCCGTGCGTGCGCTATCGCGGTCGCCGCCGCGTCGGCGAGGATCTTGCCGTGGCCGATGTCGCGGCTGTCGAAGCCGCCGCCGAGCTTGTCGACGAGCTGCACCAGGCCGATGAGCCGCCCTTCCTTGGCGAGCGGCACGAGCAGCGCCGGCGCCGGGAGATGCGTCACCATCATCTTCGAAAGGTCGCGGGTCGTCGGCACCGGCAGCCCAGCGAGCAGCTCGCGCGCCACCGGCGTGGTCTCGGGATCCCAGGCCATGGCGAGATTTCCCGGCTCCACCAGCCCGCGGTAGCCGTGCATGGACAGCTCGTTGCTGTCGTCACGCGCCAGCCACAGCGCCGCGCCCTGGGCGCCCGAGACATCACTCATGGTCTCGAGCAGGCGCTCGCAGACCGTTTCGAGCTCGAGGCTCTGCATGATGCGCAGCGCCCGCAGGAAGATGCGCTGGATCTCGGCGTACTCGATGTTCTCGTTGAGCAGCCGCGCGTGCTCGTCATAGAGCGTCGACCGTTCGTGCAGGCGATCGATCACATGGACTAGCTCCTCGGGCTCGACCGGCTTCACCAGGTAGTCGTAAACACCGAGGCGCATGGCGCGGACCGCCGTGCGTACATCGTCGTCACCAGTGACGACGACCACGTCTTGCAGGGCGTCGAGGCCGCGGATGCGCTCGATGAGCTCGAGGCCGGTCATCTGCGGCATGATGAGGTCGGCGACGATCAGGCGGTATTTGCCCTTGGCGAAGTGCTCGAGCGCCGCCTTGCCCGAGGACACACAGTCGACCTCGAAGCCGCGCGCCCGCAGGAAGTCGCCGTAGACCTGCAGGAAGAACGCGTCGTCGTCGACCAACAGGATGCGGTAGGGGCTCACGGCTTCTCTGACGCTAAGAGGGCTTGAGGCTCAAGGCAAGAAGGTGCGTTCATCACCGTACCGCCGAGAAACGCCCCACGCGAGCAACAATGCGACGAGGCTGGTCGAGGCGAGCGTGAGCGCCAACAAGCCCGGCGCCACCGCCTGGTTGCGCAGCCACTGGTCGATGATGATCTGCTCGGCGAACGCCGGGATCCACATGATCGACGCGCGTGGCTCGGGTTGCACCAGCATCTGCACCATCGCCGGCAGCATGGGGACCAGGACGACATAGGTGAGCGTCGCTTGGGCTTCCTTGAACCCCTTGGCGCTGGCGGCGACCAGGGTCTGCAAGGCCGAAGCTAGGAAGGTGAGCGGCACCAGCAAGATCACCGAGGCGAGCACGGTGGCGGGGTCGAGCTTGAGCGGCACGTCCAAGGCGCGCTCCGGCAACACGTGTGGCAATGCCACGAGGCCCAAGGCGCTGACCACCAAGGCGAGCCAGGCGAAGACGGTCACCGCCGCGAGCTTGCCGAACGCCACCGCGGCCCGTGATACCGGGCTCGTCATCAGCGCCTCGAAGGAATTGCGCTCGCGCTCGCCGGCCGTGGTGTCGATGGCGACATACAAGCCACCCATGAAGGCGAGCATGATCAGCGTGAAGGGAACACCGGCGAACAAGAAAGCCATGCGTGATTCGGGAGTCGCGAGGTCACGCTCCGCGATAGCAAACGGCGCCAAGATCTGCGGGCTCACGCCGCGCTCGACGAGGCGCACGACGCCGAGGGTGCGCGCCAAGCCGTCGAGAGCGCTACGGACGCGACTGGCGGCGCGCGCCGAGTCCTGACGGCCGGAGTCGTAGGCGAGCTCGAGCTCGGCGGGCTTGCCTTGGCGTACCTTGGCTTCGAAGTCGGGGTCGATACGCAAGGCGACGTCGAAGTCGGAATGGCCTTCGAGTGGCACCAGCACGCAACCGGCTTCGATGAGCGCATCCTCGACGAGCTTCGCCTTGCCTTCCACGGGCACGGTCAACGGCGCGTCGTAACGCTCGATCTGGTTGTGCAAGTTCCACACGAGCACGAGACCAAGAGTCATCGGCGTGAACAACGGCAGCAACATGGCGACGAACAGCGTGCGACGGTCGCGCAGGTTGTCACGCAGCTCCTTGGCGAGCACGACGAACAGCGCTCTCATGTCGGGCCACCGACGAGACTGACGAAGGCGTCCTCGAGCGAAGCCGCGGACGTGCGCGCGAGGAGCGCGTCGCCGGAGCCATCGGCGACCACCCTACCCTTGGCGATGATGACGATGCGGTCGCAGAGTGCCGCGACCTCTTGCATGACGTGCGTCGATACGACGACGCACCGTCCCTGGTCGCGGAAGCTCTTGATGATGCCGCGCATGGCGCGCGTCGCGATGACGTCGAGCCCATTCGTCGGCTCATCGAGCAACACGTTGCGGGGGTCGTGAACCAGCGCCCGCGCGATGTTCACCTTGAGCTTTTCGCCCTGTGAGAAGCCGGCAACGCGGCGGTCGATGATGTCGTGCATCTGCAGCTCGTCGGCGAGCTTCGTGCATCGCGCCTCGAGCAAGCTCTCGGAGAGACCATGCAGTCGACCGTAATAGAAGACGTGCTCGCGCGCGCTGAGGCGCGGATAGAGCCCGGCACCAGCGGTGACGACACCGAGGCGGCGCCGCACATCGGTGGCGTGCTTCGCGCAATCGAGCCCGTCGACGTTCGCGGTGCCGGCGTCGGCGCGCAGGATAGTCGAGAGGATGCGCAGCGTCGTCGTCTTGCCGGCGCCGTTGGGGCCGAGCAGACCGGTGACCTCGCCATCACCGGCGGTGAAGCTCACGTCGGCCACCGCGGGTGTCCCACTGAAGGACTTCGCCAATGAGCTGACTTCGATCATGGGCCGTTCGGTCCATCGAAGAGCGGCAACGCCGAGGTTCGCGCGGCACAGCTCGTGTCGAAGTCCGTAGCCGCTGGATCGTCGATGAAGTCGGCGACCAAGCGCGGCACGCAACCGCGAACGACACCGATGTGTCCTTGATCCGCGAGGACCAAGTGGTGGGCGTGAGTCGCGTGCGCCGCCACCTTCTCGGCCTCGCTCGGTGGCGTCACCGGGTCCGCTGAACCGGACAAGAGGAACATGGGCGTATCGGTGACGACCGGCTGCTTCAACGCGGCATCGGCCTTGGTGACCGGCCAAACCTTGCACGCCTCGATGAGCTCCGCGACCCGCGACACGAACAGCCCTTCGTCGCGATGCTCGGGCGGCAAGTACGGAATGTCTTCCGCGCACACCACCGATAGATAAACGAGGGGGTTCACGGCTCCTTCGACGCTCGCCCGCGCCAGGGCGGCCTGTGTCGCGAGCGGCACCAGGTTGCCGCGACCGGCCTCCGCGAGCACTCGGGGAATGAGCGCGGTCAGCTCGCTCTGGTAGAGCATCATCCTGAGGGTGTCTTGGAGGAGCCGGTCGTCGAGCTCGACGTGTGTGGGCTCGCCGGTGACCGGGTGCCGCACGGCGACGCGCGTGCCGTCGAGGGCGAGCTTCGGGCGGAAACCGCCGGCGCGCTTGGCCACCGCGTCGAATGCCCGCTGGGTCGCTCTCGCCTGCTCCACGCCGAGGCTCGTCTCCGGCGCGATGACGCCGTCAAGCACGAGGGCGCGCACGAAGTCCGGCCGCGCCTTCGCGACCTGTAAGGCGACGCGCGTCCCGTACGAGGCGCCGTAGAGGTTGATCGTCTGGTAGCCGAGAGCGCCGCGCACCATCTCGATGTCGCGAACCGCGGCCGTCGTGTTGATGAAGCTCGGGCGATCACGGAGCTCCACCGCGCACGTCCTCAGCCGCGATAGCGCATCAGGCGCTCGCAAGTCGTCGGGTAGCGGCGTCGAGCAGGTAAGGGGCTGCGATTCGCCGACGCCGCGAGGCTCGATGATGACGATGTCGCGATGACGCCGCACTGGCGCGAATGCGCCCGCGACCTGGGCGAACGCCGCGAAGCCGCTCTGGCCGGGGCCACCGGGAATGAAGAACACCGGGTCGGCGGCGCGCCGCCCACCCTCGGCGCGCAGCACCGCGACCTTCAAGCCGTCGAGGTCGGTGCAACGTGCCTGGACGCGCACGCTGCCGGCGGCACTACCGACGAAACAATCGTCGAACGACGGTGCGGCGCCGCCCGTCCGCTTCTGCGAACAAGCAGCCAAGAGCGCGCAGAGTACGACCTCAGCGCAGCCGCGTCTCATCGACCTCGCCGGTGAAAACCAGCTCCGCCGGGCCTTGCAACAGCACCCGATCACCCGCGTCGACGCTGATGGTCAACACGCCGCCCGGCAAAGCGATCTCAATCGCTTGGTCACGCTGCGTGCGGCCGCTCCAAACGGCCGCTATAGCGACCGCACAGGCGCCGCTGCCGCAAGCTTGCGTGATGCCGGACCCGCGCTCGAAGACCACGGCCTCGAAGCGCCCTGGGGCGGCCGACCGCGCGAACGACACGTTGACGCGCTCGGGAAACGACGGGTGCCGCTCGAGCTGCGCCCCGTACGCCACGGCGAGCTGCATCGGATCCTCGGGCGTGAAGATGACGGCGTGCGGGTTACCGAAGGAGAGCGCAAGGGCGTCGAAGCGGGCCTCGCCGGCCATCAGGGTAAAAGGTGCGCGTCCGCGTGATTCGGGCGGTAGCTGCGGGCTGTCCAAGGTCGGTCGCCCCATGTCGACGCGGTAGACGCCGGCCGCGACCCGCTCGATGACGTAGGTGCCGTCGCCGGAACGGACAGTGAGTCGATCACCGCCTTGGGTGTCGCGGTCATGAACGAAGCGAGCAACGCAGCGCAGGCCGTTGCCGCACATCTCCGACTCGGAGCCGTCGGCGTTCTGCACTTGCATCCGGAAGTCGTGCTCGGGCTCTTTCCACAATGTGAGGACACCGTCCGCGCCGATGCCCCGGTGGCGGTCACAGAGCCGCATGACCACCTCGGCGGACAGCGGCGCACCTCCCGCGCGCTTGTCGAGGACGATGAAGTCGTTACCTGTCCCCTGGTATTTGCTGAACCGCATCACGCGGCAGTCCTAACACGCGCCAGGGGCTTTGTCGTCAGGCCTTGGCGCCGCGAAAGCGATGCACCGCGAAGATGCCGCGGCAGCCCGTGATGAAGACGACGAAGATGAGCGCGGCGAAGACGATGCCGCCGCCGCCGGGGACGGCTCCTTGGGTGAAGCTGTAGATCTTCTCGAGAGCGAACAGGACGGGCCCCGCGATGCCCGCGGCGCGCAAATGCATCTTGCCGCCGATGGCGATGGCCGCGAACAGCACCACGTCGATGATTGCCCACGGCGTCACCATCGTCGCCGCGCCTTGCTGAACCATCGCGATGATGACGAACGCGAGGGTGATACCGGCCACGAGGAAGCCCGCAATCATCGTCCCCTTGGCCGCCTCCAGAGCCGTGTCGAGATCGGTGATGGTCGGCCAGAACCAGTTGACCTTCTTCTTGGGCGCAGGCGTGGGGACGCTCGTCATGTGTGGGGCTCCGTGTGGGTGCGGGTTCGGCGCCATCGTAGCCGTTCGCGGCGCGCGCGGAGCGATTATTCGCCCTGACACTTGGCAGACATCTTTTTTCCCGGCGCGAATGTGCCGTGATAGCTTTCACCCATGCGACCCACGCTGCGCGCCGTTTGTGGCGCTTCGATCGTCGCCCTCTCCTTCGTAGCCCTGTGGCGCTGCGCTTCGCAGACCCGCATCGCTCCGGAAGTCCGCGCGCAAATCGAGAAACGCCACGCCGGCAACGTCGTCGAGCTGCGCCAATCGAACTATTACGGCCAGCTTTACGACGAGAACGAGCTCTGGCTGCTCTCACCCCACCCCTTCGCGGACACCTCGCACATCGTCGACCTGAACGGCGCGCCCATCCATCCGAAGGGGCAAAAAGGGATCGTGCCCGCCGGCAGTCGCTTCGTCATCGAACGCATCGAGTTTCCGGATCGCAGCGCCCTCACCCACCGCATGCTCACGACCCCGCGTTACAACCCGTGGGTCTACTTGAAGCCCGCTCCCGACGAGACCCACGCCCCGCTCGAGAATCGTCGCGGCTTCGTGGCGCTCTTGCCGCTCGAGCTCGAGACCGAGCAACAAGTGGAAGACGCCATCGCCGCGATGTTCGCGCCCGAAGGTGACGTGCAACGGTGGCTCGGCAGCCGGCGGCCGACGGTCCGCGCCGCCATCGAGCACAAGAACGTCGTCGAAGGTATGTCGCGTGAAGAGCTCACGGCGGCTTGGGGCACCCCCACGATGTGGTTCATCGAGCAGAGCCCCAAGGGTGAGGCGCGTGTCGCCTGGTACACGTCGAAAGAAGTCTGGCTCGTCAACGATACCGTGGCGGAAGTGAAAGACGGCCGGGCGGTGCAACAAGCTCCCCGCGAGAACGTGTCCTCCGAGGGCACACCAACGACCCCTCCCCCGCAGAGCTAGCCGACTTATCATTCGGTGTTCGGGAGGTCGCCCATGTTGAAGCAGCTCACGCCGATTCTCTTCGTTGCTCTTGCCAGCTGCGATCAGCTCACGTCGAAGACGCAAGGCGTCGCCGTGCTGACGCGAACCCCGAGCTTCGCCGACGCAACCGACATGACGCCGCAGCTCGCGGCGGCCTTGCCCCTGGCGGGCATCGATCGCAACGGCGCCACCGGCGTCGCTTTCGCCTTGGGTGAGCGCGATTCGCTCGCCTCCACCACCATCACACCCATCGGCAACGCCAACGTCACCGCCTCGTGGTCGGGAGTCACGGTCGGGTTGTGCGCGCAGCGCAGCGTCCTCGGCACCTATGCGGCGACCAGCGTCAGCGCGGCCAGCTGCGGCGACGCGCGCCTCTCCTACGAGGAGAGCTCACTCTATACGTTCGATGTCGAGACCGGCGCCGATCAGTACACGGTGCGGGTCATCGCTCCCGCGGTGCTCGCGCCCGACGACGTCGCCTTCGACCCGCCGCTCGGCGGTCTCACCAACGTGAACGGCGCCCAGCTCCGCCGCCACGACCGCACCACCCCCCTGAAGGTCGATTGGAGCGGCGCCGGAGTCTCCGAGCCCGCGTTCATTACGGTCTTTCGCATCGAATACGTCGGCGACGGCGTTGACGACGCGCTCGATGCCTCGAGCTGGCGCTTGCCGTCCGAGCCGAACCCTGTCTTCGAAAACGGACCACGCACCGTGGGCGACTACGTGAATCTGATCTTCAACGACAACCCGGCGACCGCGTTCACCATCCCGCGCGAGGTCTTCGGACAAGCCGGGCTCTACATCACGGTGGTCAGTCCGGTAGCGGTGGCGACCGACATCAGCAGCAATCTGAGCCTCGGGTCGGGCGCGGTCGCTGGCGCCGGCACCGCGTTTACGTTCTGGGTCCCCTGACGTTGCTCTATCTCCTTGCCGCTCTGACCGTCGCCGCGCCCGAGAAATCGCCGAGTCTGTTTCTGAGTTGCCCGCAGGAGTGCTTCGACACCTACCTACGGCAGGAGCTCAGCTACTTCGACTTCTCGCGCGATCCGTATCTCGCCGACTTCACGATCGTGGTCGTGCGCCAGCCCTCCGGCAGCAACGGCGAGCGCTTCACGGTGTCGATCGACGGGGCGCACTCGGAGGCCTTCAACGTGCCGGCCGGGACCGCCGATGTCGTCGCCCGCGAGCAGCTGATGCAGGCCATCCTTCGCATCCTCTATGACCTGCTCGACGACACGCCGCACTCCGCCGCCTTCAAGCTCTCGGTACCCGGCCGCAGCGGCGTGCAGCTCTCCGAGCTGGACGACCCGTGGGACTACTGGGCCATTGCTCCCGAGCTCTCGATCGAGGGCGACGGCGGCAGCGGCTACTACTTCATGGAAGGCACCGCGGCGGTCACCGCGCGCCGGGTAACCGAGGCGCACAAGCTGCGTATCCGTGGCTCCTACACCCGCCGCTGGAGCGGATTTCTCCTCGAGAACGGCTCACGCGTGAGCGGCGACGTCGATCGCTGGGAGACGCGCGGCATCTACGCCCATACGATTCGCGAGCACTGGGCCGCGGGCGCCGTGATCACCGGCCGCGCCGACGAGTACGCGAACCTCGACGGCCACTTGCACGTGGGCGCCCTCGGCGAGCTCAACTTCTTTCCCTACGCCGAAAACGCGAGCAAACAGCTGCGGCTCGCCTATCAGATCGGCGGCTGGGCCAACTGGTACATCGAGCGCACCGCCTTCGCTGAAACCCGCGAGCTGAAGCCCTACCAAGCCCTGTCGCTGATCGCGGACGTGAACCAGCCGTGGGGCAGCATGCAATGGATTGGTCAGGTGAATCACTTCCTGGACGACCCGGACCTCTACCGCGTCAGCACCGGCGCCATCGTGAGCCTGCGCATCACCGCCGGCCTCGCGGTGAACCTCGAGGGCGAAGCCGCGCTCGTGCGCGACCAGGTCAACTTGCGTGGGCGCTCGATCACCGACACCGAGCTCTTGCTTTGGACCGCCCAGCAGCCGACCGACTACACGTTCGAGATCAAGCTCGGCATTTCGTACACGTTCGGCAGCACTCACAACACCATCGTCAACCCGCGTTTCGCCCGCGTCGACCTCGACGAAGAGTAAGCAACCTGGCCGTGGACACGGGGCCCGCCGCATGGCATCTGACGCGGCGCCATGGTCATCGCTCGCATCTCCGACATCGCCCGTTTCGTCGGGCAAGACGTTCGTCTCCAAGGTTGGCTCTACAACAAGCGATCCTCCAAGAAGCTCCAGTTCCTCCAGGTCCGAGACGGCAGCGGTATCATCCAAGCCATCGTCTCCCTCGAGGACGTCGGCCCGGAGATGTTCGCTGTCGCGGACGCCCTGACTCAAGAGTCGTCGATCATCGTCGACGGCGTCGTGCGCGAGGACCCGCGCAGCCCAATCGGCTTCGAGCTGCACGCCAAAGCGGTCAAGCTCGTCGGTAAGAGCGTCGACTACCCCATCTCGCCCAAGGAGCATGGCGACGCCTTCTTGATGGACCACCGCCACCTTTGGCTGCGATCGAAGCGCCAGCACGCGATCCTCAAGATCCGCCACACCATCATCAGGGCGATCCGCGACTACTTCGACAACAACGGCTACACCCTCGTAGACTCGCCCATCCTCACGCCGAACGCGGTCGAGGGCACGAGCACGCTGTTCACGACGCCCTACTTCGAGCGCAAGGCGTATCTGACGCAGTCAGGCCAGCTCTACCAAGAAGCGGCCGCGATGGCGTTCGGCAGGAGCTACTGTTTCGGCCCGACCTTCCGCGCCGAGAAGTCCAAGACCCGACGCCACCTCACCGAGTTCTGGATGGTCGAGCCCGAGGTCGCCTATCTCGAGCTCGAAGGCCTCATGGATCTCTGCGAGGACTTCCTGTGCAGCGTCGTCCATCGAGTGCTCGAGGTCCACGAGAAGGACCTCACGGGCGCCTTGGAGCGCGACATCACGCACTTGAAGAACGTGCAGAAGCCGTTCGTGCGCCTGTCGTACGACAACGCGGTGAAGGAAATTTCGCAGATCCGCGATAGCGTCACCGACCCCGAGCAGAAGGCGCTCCTCGACATCACCTGGGGCATGGACTTCGGCAGCCCGCACGAGACCGAGCTGACCAAGCGTTACGACCGGCCGATCATGTGCTTCGGTTATCCGTCCGAGGTGAAAGCCTTCTACATGAAGCGCGACCCCCAAAACCCGAAGGTCTGTCGCAACGTCGACGTCTTGGCTCCCGAGGGCTACGGCGAGATCATCGGCGGCGGTCAGCGCGAAGACGATCTCGACACCCTCGAGCGCGCCATCACCCACGAGAACCTGCCCAAGGCCGCCTACGAGTGGTTCCTCGACCTACGCCGCTACGGGACAGTCCCACATGCCGGATTTGGGCTAGGTGTGGAGCGCACCGTGGCCTGGGTCTGCGGACTGCACCATGTGCGCGAAACTATTCCGTTTGCGCGCACGCTCGATCGTCTCGAACCCTGACTTTGGATTCAACTTCGGAACAAGTTGTGCCGTTTAGGAACAGGAGAACGGACCATTCTGGGCATTGCTGGCAACTCGTGATCAGCATCTGGGCTGTAATTACGAGCGTTTCTGGAATACCGAAGATTGGTTTGCGTCTTGCTTTAAGTGACTGCGGCACTTGAGGAAACAGGGTGTACAGACACCCACATCGTATTGAAACGCTACAATTTTTGTCGAGTTAGCTGGATAGATAAGAAGTACGTGACGTAAACTTCACACACACCGGCCCCCCGGTATTACCGTGAAGGAGCGTTGCGCGCGGCTCGGGTCTCCCCCCTCCGAACCGCGATCGAGTTAATAGCTCACGCCCACCGGGTGGCGACGGCAGCATTTGACGTCGCTATCTTGGAAGAGCGGCAGTAAACGGAAGACCAATGAATCCATCAGAGATCAGCGCAGACAGCCTTCTCACCTCACATCAGGCCGGTTCGCTCATCCAGGTGAACCCAAGCTCGATCAACAAGTGGGTCAAGGAAGGTCGCATCCCAGCGTTCCGCACGCCGGGCGGCCACCGTCGCATCCGTGCCGGAGATCTTGTGGCCTTCCTGAACACGCACAACATGCCCGTGCCGCGCACCTTGTCGCCGGCCTCGCGCCAGCGCTTGCTGATCGTCGACGACGACGCCAAGCAGCTCGCATCGCTCGAGCGCGTGCTCAAGCCGTACGCTAGCCGCATCGACGTCGCGCTGTGCACCAACGGCATCGAAGCCCTGGTGAAGGTCGGCTCCTTCCGGCCGCACATGATCGTCCTCGACGTCTACATGCCGCACCTCGATGGTCTCGAGGTTTGCCGCAAGCTCCGCGCCAACGCCGAGACTCAGGCCATCGACGTCGTCATGGCGACCGCGCAACTCACGAGCGAGCTAGAGAAGAAGGCTCTCGAAGCCGGCGCACGCCGGGTCATGAGCAAACCAGTCCACGTCGATGTCATCTTGAGTGACCTCGGCATTCAAACACCCGTGAGCGCCGCGAGCTAGTCTGCTTTAGCAGATTGGGTCGTCGGGGGCTCGATGGTTTTCCATGGCCCTTTCAGAACGCAGTAGCGTTGTGCCCTCGACGTCCGTCCTCCCCAGCCGCCGCATCGCGGATCAGGTGTTGGACGCCCTTGCCCGCGCCGGCGTAACCACCGTCTTCGGTGTGCCCGGCGGCGCCGTCGTCCCCTTCTTCGACGCGCTGTACGACCGCCCGGAAATCCGCCTCGTCTGCCCCAAGCACGAAGCGGGCGCCATGTTCGCGGCCGCCGGCTATGCCCGCTCGAGTGGACGGCTGACCGCGGTGTTCGTGACCTCCGGCCCGGGTCTGCTCAATACGTTGAATGGTCTCGCGACCGCGCATCTCGACGGCGCGCCGCTGCTGCTCATCGCTGGCGACGTCGCGACGAACCTCGCGGGTCGCCATGCCCTCCAGGACGGCAGCGCCCACGGCATCAACGTGCGCGCGACGACCGCGAGCCTGTGCCTCGCGGCCTTCGACGTCCCCAACGCCGGCGCCGCCATGCCGATGTTGCATCAAGCCATCGCCATCGCCACCAGTGGCCGCCGCGGCCCGGTCGTGCTCAACGTGCCGCTCGATGTCGCCTCCGCCGTGCACGCGGAGTCGGTCTGGGCGAGCCCCGCGACCACGGCCAAGACGCTGCCCGCCGATGCTATTCGCGATGCTGCCCGGGCGCTCGCCGGCGCCAAGCGTCCGGTCATTTTCGCCGGCTCGGGCGTGCGCCGCGGCACCGGCGCCAAGAGGCTCGCGGACCTCGCGGAGCACCTCCAGGTTCCGGTGATGACGACGCCGAAGGGCAAGGGTGTGTTCTCGGAAGCGCATCCATTGAGCCTGGGCGTGTTCGGCCATGGCGGTCACGTCTCGTCGCAGAAGTATCTCGAGGCGGGCATCGATGCGGTGCTGGTGGTCGGGTCGAGCTTGAGCGATCCGGCGACCAACGGTTGGAGCGACCTCTTGCGGCAGGCCGACACGTTCATCCAGGTCGACGTCAGCCCTTCCCTTATCGGACGCAACTACGTGCCGACGCACGTGCTGCTCGGAGAGTGCGAAGACATTCTGCCGGCGCTGCTCGCGGCGACGCCCAAGAGCACGCAGGAGCGCAAGTTCGGCGTGGCTCTACAGCGCTCGCCGCAAGTCCACGCGGTCGGCGATAGCGGACTCATCACACCCGAGCGCGCCATCCACGAGCTGTCGAAGGCGCTGCCGGAAGACGCCGTATTCAGCATCGACATCGGCGAGCACCTGATCTTCGGCACGCACTATCTGCGCACCACGCGCCCTGACGGCTTTCTCGCGATGACGGGCCTCGCATCCATGGGTACGAGCATCGGCGCGGCGATGGGCGCTCAGCTCGCGCACCCGGACCGCAAGGTCGTCGCGCTCTGTGGCGACGGTTGCTTCTTGATGGCGGTCGGCGACATCGCCTCGGCGGCTCAGGAAGGCTTGCCGATCATCGTCGCGGTGCTCAACGACGAGCGCTACGGCATGGTCGAGCTCGGCACCCAAGCGCTCTACGGCCGAACGCGCGAGTATCCGATCGGGCCCGTCGACATCGTCACCACCGCGCGTGGCCTCGGCGCCGCGGCCCACGTGGTCACCAAACCCGACGAGCTACAGTCCGTGCTCGCCGCCCACACCGACGCGCGCAAACCTCTGGTTCTCGATATCCGGATCGACCGTAGCTCGCGCATGGCGCGCAGCGCGCGGTTCGATAGCTTGCTGAAGACAACCAAGACCTCGTGAGTCTTCGAACATGGGTGACAGACGTCTAGGCATCACGTCGACTGGTTATGCGCTGGGCGCTATCGAGCGTCCGAACTCATGGTGGCCCGAGGAAATCCTCGAGAGCTGGAAGCCCGCGCTCGCCAAGCGCAAGGCGGGGCTCGAAGCGGCGCTCCCGCAAACGCAAGATCCGCAAAGGCGTCGGGTCATGGAGCTGATGCTCGCGGGAGCCGACGACCCGTTCATCGGCATCAAGACGCGTCCCATCCACGATCCCACGCTGCCTGCGATCGACCTCGAGCTCCTCGCGGCCAACGACGCGCTCACACGGAGTGGCGTTCGTCGCGAGGACATCGGCCTCTTGGTGAGCGAGAGCTTCTATCCCGATCTCTTGGCCACCAACCTCGCGTGCTCGCTCCATGAGCGCCTGCAGCTACCGCGGACGTGCTTTTCCTTCGGCATGGAAGGCGCGTCGAACTCGTTCTTCCACCAGCTCGCGATCGCCGAGGCCTACATCGTCAGTGGGCGCGCGCGGCATGCGCTCATCGTTCAGTCGACGGCGGTGAGCCGGCTCTTGCCCCAAAGCTTCGACTATTCCGGTTGGTTCGGCGACATGGCAACCGCGTTCGTCGTCAGCGCCGTCGAGGACGGTAGCGGCGTTTACGCTATAACGCACATCACCGACGGCTCGATGCAGGGCACCCTGCTCGCAGGTACGCCGGGCAAGCAATGGCACGAAGGCGGCCCGTCGGTCCTGTACACGTCATACGCCGTCCGTGGCCGCATGTTCGAAGACCTCGTAGGTGGGGCGGTGGAGGTGGGTGGTAACCTCTTCGCCGACGTCAGCTGGAAGCCCGACGATATCGACTTCTATGCTTGCCATCAGGGCTTCACGTGGATGCGCCAAGTGACGCAGGATGTGCTTGGCATGAATCGCGCTCGAAGCTTCGACACGTTCTCTTGGACCGGAAACAACGCCGCTTGCTCGGTGCCGATCCAGCTCGCCTTAGCGGAGCGTGAGGGCGTGCTGCGTCCGGGTGATAAGGTCGTCATATGGGGCGGCGGTAGCGGTATCACCCGCGCCGCGGTTGCCGTGCGATGGAGGGCGTCGTGACCGAAGTCTCCTGCCGCGTCTTCGACATCAAGCTGCGTGATCTGAAGCGCCGCAAGCTCTCACCCGAGCTCTTGGTCGAAGGCACATCTACTTCGGTGCACACCCTCGCCAATCCGAAGGCCCGCATTGGCTGGGCCGAATACGTCCGCATCATGCGCAACGTCGGGAAGATCTGGACCGACGAAGAGATGATGGCGCTCGGCGGCGCCTTCTACCGCAACAAGCTCATTCGCCCGGTGGCGCTCGTCGGCCTGCTGCTCTTCGAGGTTCGCGACTTCTACAAATGGATCGGCACGGCCGAGGGTGGCGCCACCCAGCAGTGGTTCACGGCCATCGCGCCCACGTTCCGCGATCTCGGACAGGGGAAGATCGAGCTGGTCTGCGCGACCAAGCCCGGCTTCGAGCCCTGCCGCGAGTTCTTCATCATCTCGCACGGCTCCTTCCGCGATTTACCTCTGCTCTTCGGCGCCGCCCAAGCTCATGTGGACATGACCGTCGTCGACGGGGTCGGTACGTTCACCATCGCGATTCCACCGACCAACAAGCTGCTCAAGGGCTTGCGTGGCGCCCTGCGCTGGCCCTTCGCGGCGCGGCATGTCGCCGCCGAGCTCAAGGACGCCAACGCGTCGTTGCAACATCGGTTCGAGGAGCTGCAGCAAGCCCAGAAGCTGCTCGACGGCCAGGCGAAGCAACTCCGCATCGCGAATACCATCACCGGCCTCATCCACGCGGAGCTCGAGCTCGACAAGACTCTCCGACGCGTCATCGAGGCGCTGGTCGAGGTCGCGGGCTTCAAGCGGGCGCGCATCGCCCTGTCGTACGTTTCGACCGAGTCGAAGATCGAGCGCGACTACTCCTTCGGCGGCACCGAAGTGGGCCCGTCGACGATGCTCGGCGTCCCCCTGAGCGCACGCGGCGTGTCGCTTGGTACGCTCGAGGTCTGGCGCAGCGGCAACGAGACCGAGGTGTTCGACAGAACGTTGCTCGAGAACGTCGTGCCCAGCATCTGCATGGCCATCGACGAAGCGGTCGCCTTCACGCTCGTCAACGAGTACCGCAACACGCTCGAACAAAAGGTCAACGACCGCACCCACGAGCTACAACGCGCTCGAGACAGCCTGACGCAGACGGTCACCGACCTCGAAGAAGCCCAGGCCGTCCGCAGCCGCATCTTCGCCAACATCAATCACGAGATTCGCACGCCGCTTTCGCTGGTGTTGCTCGCCTCCGGAGAGATTCGCGTCCGCCACCTCAACAAGAACGACACCAAGACCCTCGCGAGCGTCGCCAGCATCGACGCCGCCTGCGAGCGGCTCTTGTCCATGGTCGACAGCATGCTGCTCCTCGCCGCCGGCCAGGAAGGCAAGCTCAAGATTCACCGCCGCGGATGCGACATCGCCGTCGAGCTCCGCCGCCTAGTGTCGATCTGGACGCCCCTCGCGCGCGAGCACAAGCTCAACCTCACCTACGACGGTCCAGAACGGCTCGATGCCTACGTCGACACCGCCGCGCTCGAGCGCATCATGGCGAACCTGCTCTCGAACGCCATCAAGTACACGCCCGATACCGGCTCGATCGGCGTCACGCTCAAGCAAGACAGCAACAAGCTGCTCATCTCGATCCGCGATACCGGAATCGGCATCGACGAGGAGTTCAAGAAGCGCATCTTCGGCCGCTTCGAGCAGGGCCGCGCGGCCGTCCGCCAAGGCGCGCGCAGCACCGGCATCGGTCTATCGATCGTCAAGGAGCTGATCGAAGCGCACGGCGGCGCCGTGACCGTCGACGCCAACCGCGGCGGTGGCACGGTCTTCAACATCGTCTTGCCGGTCGTGGCCGCGGAACAGCAAACCGACGTCGTAGCCGAGGGCACGCAATTCAGCGGCCACAGCTTGCCCGCGGGCTTCGGGCTGCGCGTCGTCAACGAGGAGACGCCCCAGGTGCTCACGCATGACGGCCAGGCCCTGGCGACGATCCTCGTGGCCGAGGACGACAGCGGCCTGCGTACCTCGATTGGCGACCTCCTACTCAACGCGGGCTTCAAGGTGTTGCTGGCGCCGGATGGCTTCGCCGCGCTCAAGCTCGCCGGCGAGTATTACCCGGACATGTTGTGCAGCGACGTCGGCATGCCGGGCATGGACGGCCTCGAGCTCTCGCGAAAGTTTCGCGAGCTGCCGGGCAACCGCTTGGCGCCGGTGCTCTTGCTCACCGCATTCGGCACGACGACCGACAAGCTCTCGGGCTTCCAAGCCGGCGCCATCGATTACATGGTCAAGCCGTTCGAGCCCAAGGAGCTCATCGCGCGCGTCGAGTCACAGCTCAAGCTGCGCGACCTGGCGCTGCGTCTGTCCCGCTCCGAAAAGCTCGCGTCGCTGGGCACCATGTCCGCGGGCCTCGCTCACGAAATTCGCAATCCCGCGAACGGCCTGCTCAACGCGCTCGACCCGCTCGTCAGCATGTTGCCTCCCGAGGTGCTCGGCGCCGACACGGGCACCGGTCAGCTCCTCGAGGTGGTCCGCGATTGCGCCAATCAAATCGGTCGTTTGAGCCGGCAGCTCCTCGGCTTCAAGAACGATGGCGCTTTGGTTTGCACCGACGAAAACGTCCAGCATTTGGTCAAGCGAGCTTTGTCGATGACCGATGCGAAACGAGGTAATGTAGAGGTGCGCGTTCGCCATGCCTACGGCGACCGCGTGAAATGCGCGGCTCCTCTCATGCTGCAAGTGCTCGTCAATCTGCTGGACAACGCCATCCAGGCCGCGGGCTCGGGTGGTTGGATCGAGGTTGCGACGCGTCTGGACGGCGACAAAGTCGTCTTCGACGTCAGCGATAGCGGTTCGGGTGTGCCGGCGGAGCTCCGTGAACGGGTCTTCGAGCCGTTCTTCACCACCAAGTCGGCCGGTCAAGGCACGGGCTTGGGCCTTTCGACTTCACGTCACATCGTCGAGCAGCATCAGGGGACGGTGCGTGTGGTCGAAGGGGTGACCAGCACCTTCAGTGTCGCGCTGCCCCTCAATGGGCCGGCTCTAGGATCCGTACCTATGAACGGAGCGCCGCAACCGCGCTCGCAGGCCGCAATATGAGCTCAGTTGCATCGAACGCCGCACCGCCCTGCATCCTCTATGTCGACGACGAGCGGGCAAACCGTGTCGTCTTCGAGCAGTCGTTCACGAAGGCGTTCCGCATCAAGGTCTGCACCTCGGCGCAAGAAGCGCTCGAGCTGCTCAAGACCGAGACGGTCGGCGTCCTGGTGACAGACCAGCGGATGCCGGGCATGAGCGGCAACGATCTGCTCATTCGCGTCAAAGAGCTCTACCCCGAGATCGTCCGCATCGTCATCACGGCCTACAGCGATCTCGATGTGCTATTGCGAGCGGTGAACGAGGGCTTGGTCTCGCGTTACATCGTCAAGCCCTGGGATCGCATCGAGCTCGAGCAGCTCCTCACGTGGTCGATGCAGGCCTTCATGATGGGCCGCAACAACCATGCGCTGCAGCTCCGCCTGGTGCAGACCGAGCGTCTGGTCACCTTGGGCAGCATTCACGCCGCGGTCATCCACGACATCAATCAACCCCTCTCCTACTTGATGACCAACGCGCAGCGGCTCAAGCAGCTCTCCGAGTCCGCCACCTCGTTGCGCGACTTCGTCCAGGGGCCCGGCCACAGCGCCACCGACACGCAGCGCTCACAATCGGCGGATCTGGCCAAAGAGCTCCCCGAAATCGCCAACGACATACTCGAGGGTTGCAACGTCATCCTCGGTCTCACCAGCAGTGTGCGACGCTTGCTCAAACCGTCGAGCAACGAGCAAAAGAGCACCGAGCCGCTGGCGGTCATCCGCTACGCCATGGCGGTTTGCCGCGACATCGCCGTCCAGGCTCGCGGTGTCGTCAGTTATGACGGACCGATGAGCTTGCCGAACGTGCGCATCGGGTCGGTCGAGCTCACGCAGGTGCTCATCAACGTGATCGCCAACGCGGCTCACGCCCTGAGCCAGCGCAAGGAAGTCGGCGGCCGCGTCATCGTGCGCGCCTACGAAATGGACGACATGATCCGGTTTGCCGTCATCGATGACGGTCCGGGCATGACTCCGGAACAGCTTCGCAAGGTCGGCACGCCCTTCTACTCCACGCGCGCGGAAGGCACCGGCCTAGGCGTCATGCAATGCCGGCGCTTGATCGAAGGCGCGCAGGGCATATTCAAGCTCGAGAGCGAGCCAGGCCGCGGCACCACCGTGACGGTCGCCCTGCACAGCGCCGACGCGACGCCGGTGAAGAAGTAGCTAGTCGCTAGTCGTCGTACTCGCGTCGTAGGCCGATGACATGAACGTCGTCGGCCTTGCTGCCGCCGAGGTGCACGAGGATTGGCTTCAAGTCTTCGCCGTCGCGGCGGTCACTTCGGCTGACGATGAGCTCGACGATGGTGTAGCCGTCCGACGAGAGCGTGAGGTCGCGCATGCAGACGACCTCGCTCTTCGCACCGCGCTTGGCTTCGGACCGCCATCCGGTGGGCTTGCCGTGGGCGTCGAATGCCTGGGCGCGGTAGGTGGTGTCGCCGTGCGCCAGCTCGTAGCGCACCAACAAGTCATCGAAGCAGAGCTGCTGGCCGTCGGCCGAGACGCGAATGCCGTCGAGCGGCGTCACTCTACGGAACCAGGTCGAGCCAATCTTGCGCTGGCGCTCGATGAGGGTCTTGGTGACGTAGTCCGTCGCTCTCTGATCGCTATAGTGGCCAGACTCGACGGCCGCCCGGATCTGATCGGCCGAGAAGCGCATGATGATCTTCGCCGCCCAGAAGCCATCGGTGCGGTCCATTTGCGTGTGCGGATAGTAAGGATAGGCGGGCACGAACTCGTCGGGGTCGAAGACCTCGGACTCGAACCAGCCGACGCCGCGGATATTCGGGTAGCTCATCCGCTCCCACGGACGGTCGCCGAAGCCCAAGGTGACGAGCGAGTGGCCCATCTGGGAGAAATCCGCGACGGTTGCCCACCCTTCGTAGGGCATACGCAGCTCGTCGCGCCAGACGCCGAGCGACTTTCCGAAGTCGACGAAGTAGTGCTTCACGTAGTGAATCGAAGGGTCTTGCGGATCCTCCACCCACGCATCGAGCGTGTTCATCTTCTTGACGTCGACCCCGGACACCCACGCGTAGAAGAGCTGGCTAGCCCGCACTTCACGGCGATGCTGGTGCGGCACTCGGTCGTTGAGGTCGTCGTCACGGACGCCCTCGACAGGCCAGCCGCCGAGGATCTTTCCAGGCAAGAAGCCGCTGACCTGTGCGCGATAGCGTCCATCGGGACCGAGGTCCACGCGCGCCAGCTCGTCGTCGATGTCGGCGTCTGTGAGCGCTTGATCCTTCCCGAAGGGGTCGCGCTTCTTCGCATCCGGGTGAAGCACCAGCTCTTGCCGGGAGAAGGTCACGACCTCGTCGTCCGGAACGTTGAAACCGAGGGTCCAGAACAAGCGCTGCACGATGACGTCGGCGCTGGTCTCCATCTCCGGATAGCCCTTGGTGTCGAACTTGAGCAGGAACTGGAAGCCGCTGCGGTCCTCCACCACGAAGCCGACCGCGGTGCCTCCTACCTTGAGCCGCTTCACCGCCCACGGCTTGTAGATCTCGGGCGTGTGGCCGTCACCGGGACCACGGCGGATCTCCTCGGGCGTGACGTCGCGAGCGGCAACGCGGTTCACGTACCACGTCGAGTCCGGCACCTCGTCCATCGCGTTGACGTTCAGCGCCCGCTTGGTGTCACGCAGCTCGGTCCAGCGGGTGAAGCGCCGCACCAGGAACGCGTCGAGGTAGTACGGCATGAGCGTCTCGTCATGTGCTTCGGGCTCGGGCGTGTCCTTGCGGTCATCGACGCGCGTTACGACCTCACGGTCGTGAAAGCGGACCGGGCCGACGTGGTCATGGGCGCAGGCGGCGGCGAGAGCGATGAGCAGTACCTCGCCGCAGAGGACCAGCCGGATGGAAACTAGCGTAGAGCGGGGCGACGCTTTTGGGACAAGACGGGAGAACCCATCGGCAGAGCCGACACTTCGGGTTTGCGCAACGATGTCTTCCACCCCCCGCTCGGAGCCGTTTCGTTGCCGCAACAGGCGTGATTGGTGCACTGCAAAGCAGGCGTCGTGTTCCGGCTTGTTCTCCGGAACACGACCGCTAGCCTCGCCCTTGGCGAGGCGAAAGAATTGCCGCATCACCACTCCGCCCGAGGCGCGATGTCGTAGAGAGGATCGACGCTGACCGCGAGCCGCGCCTGGTTGCCGTTGTAGCCGACCATCATGCGCAGCAAAAACGTCTTCATCGTGTGCGCCTGGATGCCGAAGCCGCCACCCAAGTGGGTGTCCTTGAACTGGATCTCGTGGATGTCACGCCAGACACGGCCGCCATCGATGAACACGAATGACGAGAGGTTCTTGTTGAGTGACCACATGTACTCCGCCGACACGGACGCCACATTGCGGTCGCGGTAGCGGCCGATCTGCTCGGCACGCAGCACGAAGTTGCCGCCGAGCTGCGGATAGGCAACGAACGGGATGTCGCGAATGCGGCCGATCACGGTCTCGTAGTACGCGCGCAAAGTGAGAGTGCGATCGCCGCGAAAGATGTTGAAGACGCGCGTCAGGTCACCGCCGATTCGCGTGAAGCGCGACGGGTCGTCGTAGAAGCCGAAGGTGCGACCACCGAACACGTTGGCGCGCCAGCCACGCGATGGCGTGGGTTTCGGGATGAAGTCGTTCGCCGGCTCGCGCGAGTCGTAGGAGAGCGCGACGCTGCCGGTGAGACTCGACAAGCCCTGGTTGAAGCCGACGAGCGCCGCCGTGTCGTAGACGTCCTTGATGTTGACACTCTGGCGCTCGGACACGTCGGCGAGCTCATCGGCGTCCTGACAGCCGGCGCAGCTCCCGAACGATTGAACCAACCAACCCATGCCCGCGGTCGCGGACAGCCGCTTGGTGAAGAAGAAGCGCAGGTCGGCCTGCGCGCGGGTGCGTTGCTCCGAGTAGCGCGAGTTCAGCGCGAAGTCCTGGTCGATGGGGTCGATAGGCAAGGTCGGCGGTGGCACGTCGATGTCGCCGGCGTTGCCGATACCGAAGAAGCGGGCGCGTGGCCGCGCGTCGTTGCCGCCGAGCAGCTCGAGGCGGAAGCGGCTCCCGAAGAGCGCCCCGCTCTGGAACTGGCCGAGCAATGTTTGTCGGAACTGTCCGCCATAACCGGCACGGACGCTCAGGCTCTCACCGTGGCCGAAGATGTTGCGGTAGATCAACCGCGCGCCGACGTTGAGGCCGAACCCGGTCTCGAACAAGGCCGTCGGGAAGATGCCGAAGGTGCCGTCTTCGTTGAAAAAGATCTGCTGGTAGACGTCTTGAACGCGATAGCGCTCGACCAACCAGAATGTCCCTTTGAGCGCTTGACCGGGTACTTCGTAGACCATTCGCACCGGAAAAAGGATGACGCGGGGCACCCACAGGAGCTCGTTGGTCTCGTCCTCGCGCACGCTCTGCCCGTCGGCTTGGTCGGCCGTGGGCTCGCCTTGGACGTCGGCGGCGCTGGGCTCGTCGGTCACTTGCGTGAGATCGAGGCGACGCTCTTCCCGGGGTCCCAGCTCGGGTTCGGCGGGCGCCGGCTCTTCGGCGACCTGCGCCAGCAGCATGGCTAGCGCGCATGAGGTCAGGCTCAGCAACACGCGCGTCTTATGCAGTCTATTAGCACCGGCACAAGCGCTATCTTGGCCACGATCCCACGCCGAGGCGAGCGTAAAGAGCCCGCTTCGCGGCGACCAGCTCGTCTTCGGCTCGGGTCTTCTCCTCCGCTGAAGCGGTCAAGAGCCGGCGCCCGGTCCGCGCCACTTCGTCGATGAGGGCAAGGGTCGTCGGCAACTCGCGCGCCGCGAATGGACCCGTGCGCCGCTCGACGAACCGCTGCACGAGTAAACGCCCGACAGCCACCGCGAGCCAGGGGATGAAGACGACGCCAATCCCGGCGATGATGGTGCCACCCCCGCGCGACTCGCCCAAGGTAGCCACGCGCGCGCCCCACGACCACAAGAGGCTGGTGACGAGCATGCCGAGCACCAAGGTCCATGGCGCCTGCAAGAGCCCGAGCTGCTTCACGCCGGAGGTGATGAGCAGCCCGAGGAGCACGAAGGCGACGAGGGAGGCCGAAACCGCGTCGAAGATGCGCGAGACGAAGCGAATGGCGAGGGCCAGCTCATCGAAGGTCTCCCGGATGCTGCGCGCGGATTCCTCGAGCCGCTCGAGACGCAGGAGCATCCTGCCAATCGGCCCGGCCTGCTCGATGCGAGCCTGGTCGATGAGCTCCTGATACGGCTGAAAGCTGCGGAGCTTGGCGAAGCGAGCGTCGTTGCTCAGGGCTTCGACCGGAAAGCTGCTGCCACGCTCGTCGGCGGCCTGGCGCAAGGCGGCGACGGCGTCGGGCCAGCGGCCAAGCTCCACCAAGACGCTGGCGGCGTCGATGCGCGCGTCGGACTCGGGGTCACCGTCCGCGGCACGGGTGAGGAGCTCGAGCGCCTGGTCCTGTTTGCCGTGGTCGCGCGCGATGAGACCGCGTTCGTACGCTATAGCGGGCAACGGCTTGTCGAGCTCGCGCTCGGCGGCACCCAGCAATTCCTCGGCGCGCTCGTAGTTACCGTCGCGTCGGGCTTCCTGGGCATCTTCGACGAGCCGCTGAGCGTGCGACTTGAAGAACCACCAGTCGGCCGCCTGCGCGGGAGCCGCCATCGAGACCAGCAGTAGAACCGCCCCCGTGCGTACCAGTTAGAGCCCCGCAAATCCGCGAAGCTGCGCCATCTGCAAGGCGCGGCGGGTGTGGGGCACGAGGTAGCGGAGGTTCAGGTAGTTGACGAAGAAGTGAGCGAGAAAAGGCGCGACGATGTTGCCGCTCCAGGCGAACAGGCCGCCGAAGAGCAGCCCAGCCCCGAAGGCCATGACGGTCCACGGAGCGAAGCGCGGGGTCGGGCCGATGTGCAAAACGCCGAAAATTGCCGCGGTGAGCCAGAGTCCGAGGCTCGGCTGCAGCAAGCCACGAAACAGGGCCTCTTCGGCCAGGGCACTGAACAAGGCGACGGGAAGCACGCCCCGACGCTCGACACCGGCGAGAACGCTACGAAACTCGTCGGCGAGGTTCGCGGCCCAGGCGAACTTGGCGGTCGACAGGCGCGACAGGACGACCATGACGCCGCCCACGGCGAGGCCGCCGGCGATGCTCCCAAACCAGCTCATGAAACGCGGCTCGGGAATGAGGGTCTCGAGATGACCACGCGCGATCAAGAACGCCATGGCCACTGCCAGGGTCGCGCCGTAGAAGGTCACGAGGTGTTTGATGCCGAGGTCACGCATGAGAAAGACGAAGCCAGGTGAGTCTAACGGCCGTGACTAGGGTGAGCAAGGCGAGTCGCTGGGTGATTTTGATCGCCCTGCTCGGTTTCGCCGTGCCCACACGCGCGCATACCGAGGGCCCCCGCTGGTACGGCCCCCCTGCCAAGGACAAACCGGTCCGTATCGTCTCGCTAACGCCTTCGACGACCGAGATCCTCTTCGCCATCGGGGCAGGCTCGCGGGTCGTGGCCGTGACCCGCTACTGCGACTACCCGCCCGAGGTCGCAAAGCTGGGAAAGCTAGGGGGCGTCCTCGACCTGAACGTCGAGGCGGTCTTGGCCGCGAAGCCCGACCTCGTGGTCGCCATCAGGTCGAACAGCGTCGAGCAGGCATTCGAGCGGCTGGGTCAACTCGGCCTCTCGGTCTTGGTGGTGCCGAGCGACACCCTCGTGGATCTAGCGCCCGCCGTGTCCGCCATAGCGGAAGCCACTGGCGATACCCAGCGCGGCCGCGACGTCATCGAAGGCTTCGACAAGGCGCTCGCCGAGGTGAAGCAGCGCGCCGCCAAGGAGAAGCCCCTGCGCACCCTGATCCTGGTGGCTGATCGCCCCCTGGTTGCCGCGGGCAAAGGAAGCTTCATCGACGGCGCGGTCGCTACCATCGGGCTCGCGAACGTCATCACTCAGGGACCTTTCCCCGAGGTCGGTCGCGAAGAGATGCTCAAGAAGAACCCCGAGCTCCTCCTGGACCTCACGGAGACGGGAGTACCGGCGGTCGGACAGGCTCGCCTCGTGCGCTTGAAGGACCCACGCCTCCTTCGGCTCACCCCTCGCCTCCCCCAAGCGCTGGCCGACCTTGCGCGCACCATTCGGCTGCCTTAAGGCATGATGCATGGCCGAGACGGGTAAGCTCATCGCGCTCGAAGGCATCGACGGGGCTGGAACCACGACGCAATGCGAGCTGCTCGCGAAGGCGCTCACCGCCAAAGGCATGGCCGTTTACACCACCGCCGAGCCCTCGAAGGGACCGATTGGCCAGCTCCTGCGCCGGGCCCTGCGCCGCGAGGAGCCGCTCGATGACATGGCACTGGTCCCGCTCTTCGCGGCCGACCGCCTGGACCACGTGACGCGCGAGATCGCTCCCAAGCTCGCCGAGGGCGTGCACGTCATCACCGACCGCTATGTATTGTCCTCGCTCGCCTATCAGTCGCTCATCGCCCCGCTCGACTACGTGCGCGCGGTGAACGAGCACGCCCGCCATGCGGATCTCACGGTTTACGTGAAGGTGAGTCCGCCGGTCGCCGAGAAGCGGCGCAAGGCGCGTGGCGGCGTCGCCGAGCGCTTCGACGCCAAGAGCCATCAGGAGCAGATCGCCCAGCGCTACGATCACGCGCTGCATCTCGCCGCGCCCAATGTCACCATCGACGGCGACGCTGGCATCGAGGCCGTGCACGAGGAGATCCTGGTGCACGTCCTGGAGCTGATTCGGGGATGAGCGCGACCGCCGCCATCGTCGTCATCGGCGCGGAGGTCTTGTCCGCTAAAGTGGTCGACGAGAACGGCCCTTTCTTGCTCGCCGCTTTGCGCGACCGGGGCATCGAGACGCGCGAGACGCGCACCATCGGTGACGATGTCGGTGTCATCGGCCGTACGGTGCGCGAGCTCGCTTCGACCCACACCTACGTTTTCACCACCGGCGGAGTCGGCCCGACCCATGACGATGTCACTGTCGCCGGCATCGCCGCGGCCTTCGATGTCGACGTCGTGCGTGACCCGACGCTCATTGGCCTGCTCGAGCAGTACTACAAGGACAAGCTGCTACCACCGCATCTGAAGATGGCGGAGGTGCCGCGCGGCGCCACCGTGAGCGTGCCCGGTGGCCTCGGCTTCGTCCCCGTCATTCGCATGCGCAACACCTACGTGCTCCCGGGCGTGCCGGCGTTGGTGAAGCGCTGCTGGGCGAGCCTCGAGGCAGAGCTCGCTCGCGATACCTTCTTCGCCCGCGTGCTCTACTTCAATGTCCCCGAGTCCAAGATAGCGGAGCTGATGACCGCGACGCAGAAGGCGTACCCAGCCGTCGCCATCGGCTCGTATCCGCGCTTCGACGATGCGCCCTACCTCGTGAAGGTCACCTTCGACGGGCGCGTGGAAGCCGAGGTCGACGCCGCCCAGGCACGGCTGCTCGCCGGTATCGAGGCTGGTTGGCTCGTCCAGCTGACACCAGTTGCCGCTATTTGAGCGGCCGCCGCGCATACTGCATGGCGCCGCTCGGCCCTGTGAGGGCGTGCACCGCGGCATCGTCGGCGACGACCGACCATGGGTGATTGGCGCCGGCGATGACGCCGCGCGTATCGACCGCGAAGTCGTGACTCCCCCAGGTAGCGCCGTAGTCCGTTGAGGAGAGCGAGCCGGCCGGGTCATCGGTCGTGTCGCCGCTGTCGCCGTGGCGCCAGATGACGTGCACGCCGCCGCCCGGGGCCAGCCAGACGTGGTGGTGGTTGCGGTCGATGCCGGTGTCGAAGGGGAGAATCTGGGCCGAGCCCCAAGCGGCGCCGCCGTTCGCGGAGGTCGCATAGCCGATGCGGTCGGCCGGCACGGCCCCTCCGGTGTAGAGGGCCTCGCGTTGCCAGATGGCGAAGACGTGCCCGTCCGCGGCGCTGAGCTGCACCCGCGCCTGACGGTCGCTTTCTAGCGAGGTCTCGCCGATGGGCACCGGCGCGCTCCAGTTTTCACCGTTGTCGGTCGAGCGCCGGTAGAAGGTAGGCCCACCGCCGGGACCATCCTCGGCCTGGGTGTAAGCGACGTGCACGACAGCGCCGTCGACCGCGACGGTTTGACCGCCACCGTACTGACCGAGATCCGTCGCCAGCGTCGTCTCCTCCCAATTGTCGCCACCGTCGATCGAGCGCAAGTAGACGAGGGCCGCGTTGGTCGTGGGATTGGTGGTGCCGACGACGTGCACGTACGAGCCCGAGGCGACGATGCGAACACGGAAGATGAGCGCCGTGCTGGTGATGCGCCGCGGGCCGCTCCAGTCAGCGCCGCCGTTCACCGACTTGCGAAAGTCGAGGTCGCGCCCGCCAGCGGCCGCCGACGAATCCATGTCCGCTGGAGCGGTCAAGAGGTACACGGTGGCTCCCAGCGCGTAGAGACCGCCGTACATCGCCGGAAAGTTACCGCTCGCGGGCGCGATGACGGCGGGCTCGCCCCAAGTCACGCCGTCGTCGTCCGAGCGGCGGTGCACGAGATCGCCGCCCTTGTGGCCGACGATGTGCACGTCGTTACCGATGGCGAGGCGTCCCAAGTCATCGACGAGCGAGCGTGGCGCCGACCAGCCGAAGCCACCGCCAGCCGCATCGCCCACGCCATCGCCGTCTCCCCCGCCCGCCGAGTCCCCGTCACCGGCGTCGGCATCCGTGTCACCGTCGAGATCGCTGTCGCCATCGCCGCCGGCGCGCGGGCCATCGGTGCCGCCCGAGCAGGCGGCCAGCGCAACGAGGAACACGAAGGCGTGAGCACGACACATGCGCACCCCAAGTGTGCCTCGACGTCCGAGGCGACGCACTGACAACCCGCCGCCTGGTCGGGCGGCGGGCCGTTCAGAGTAGCTTTAGGCTACGCGGATCGACGGCATACGGTCGCCGAGCGAAGCCTTCTCGCCGATGAAGCGTCGGCGATCGAAGCTGTCGATGTTCTTGTTGAGCAAGATCTGGAAGCAGGCGGCGTTGCCCTGCTCGGCCACGATGATCGACCACGGCAGGAACAGGTTCCAGATGCGGAACCAGCGCTCGCCGTACTTGGCGACGATGGCCTCGCGATTCGAGAGCCAGTTGTCGTGCCACTTCTTCATGGTGAGACCGTAGTGGATGGTCACGTTCT